>CAYQUN010000001.1:0-67755 GCA_964420715.1 uncultured Prevotella sp.
GTGGGGTGCCCCTTACCTCACCACGACCTTCCTTCCATTACGAATATAAATGCCGCTCACGGGCTTTTCCACCCGCTGCCCTTGCAGGTTATACCACGCGCCGTTTCGTGCGCCCTGCGGGGCCGTAAGGGTGCTTATACCCGATGTCACGGGCTCTCCGGCCTCCAGCTTGATGCAGTCATACATCATTCCCCCGTTGCTGCCGATGCCGCTCATGGTGAGGGTGAGCCTGTTCTGCCCCTTGCGGATGAGCATCGCGCTGAAGTCGATGACCTTGGTCTGATGGCATCCGGCCTGCGTGGCACTACGATAGATGCTGGCGTCATTAGAGAATCCGAACCGGCTGCCGATGTTGGTGCCGTTGAGCGCGCATTGCAGTTTGGCCGAATTGGTGGTTCCGGCAAGCGAGAACGAGAGATGGGCCTGTCCGGTATAAGTCTTCTCGCTATCGAAGAGGATCGTCCACGTGCCGTTCTTGCACTGGGCGTAATACCAGTCGGTCTTCTCGTTGCTTTGTCCCATAGTGAAGGTGAGCGACGCCGGCACCTTCTCCCACAGGCCGTAAGCCCGCAGCGAGTCGCTGATGCTGAATCCGTCGGCCCTCCGGTTGTTCTGGCCGATGAGCACGAGTTCGTCCGCGTATCGCTTCGGCGTCCACGTGATTTCCCCCAGGTCCTCCGTAGCGTTGGCCACGTCGACGGAGTTCTTTTCCAGTTGCTCGGTGATGTCGCCCTTCAGCGCATAGGCGTAAAGGGCGTACTGGCCGCGCCGCACGCCGGGGATGGCGAAGCTGCCGTCCTTCTTCGTGGTGGCCCAATAGATGTACCCCTTTCCCTGCGACATGAAGTCGCCTCCGGGCTCGGCGAGCACCACCTGCAGCGAATCAGCGTCGGCATAGTTGGGCACCACGATCTTTCCCACCACCGTGGAACGCTCCGAGGGAGTGGGGTAGAGGTCGTTTTCGAACCACTCGAAAGGCCATTCGGCCTTCTGCTGGCTGGCCATCTGCCGAGCGTTGTCAATCATCTGCTCCTTGGTGTTGGCGCGGTTCAGATAAATCAGGAACGGTCCGTAGATTTTCTTCTCGCCCGCGCCGTAGGTCTGCGCTCCACCTCCGAAGTGCTGTCCCTGGATCATCTGGATGGTGAGCTCCGACTTCGTGTCGGCATGCACGGTGAGTTCCTGCCTCGTAGGTCCGCCGTTGAGCCATTCGTAAGAGCACGGGATGTTCCACACGCCATACTTGTTGGCAAGGTCGATCACGCCGTGCACGCTGTCCTCGGCAATGAAGTTGGCCCAGTTATACTTGGTGTAGATGCTTCCATCAGGCATGCGGAAAGTGGCGTCCTGAATTTTCCCGCTGGTATCCACCTTCTGCATCGTGGCCACGGTGGGCAGCGTCCCCTGCATCCTGTCGGTCACGAAGCCATAGGTGAAATAGTCGTTCAGGCGCGTGCAGACCCTCGCCTCGCGCAAGTTCACGCTCTCCGAGGAAGCCGTTCCATTGGCGATGACATACATGTAGACGCCGTTCACGCCCTTGCGCATGATGTATCCCAGCTGGAACTGCAGGTCGCTGGAATTGTCGGTGTATCTCACCTCCACCAGGTCGGGCGTGTTCTTCACGATTTCAGCCTTCGAATAAGAAGGCTGCGTGTTGCTGGCCGCCGTGTAATCAAAGTATATGCCATTTGCCCCGAGCACGTTTTTGTCGCGCCAGGCCAGGCTGCTCACGCGTCCGTTGCTCCCTACAGAGGCCGTCACCGTGCCATTGGAGAGCTTGGCCGCTCGTCCGGAAAGGGTGACCGAGCAATCGCTTTGGGCGTGGAGCCCCGTGGCCATCAGCCACAGGGCGATTATAGAGACAAGGTCTTTCATTATTTCACCAGAACCTTCTTAACGTTTCCAAGGCTGTCCTTCACGATGTTGATGCCCTTGCGAGGCTGGGTCAGCCTCACGCCGTCAAGTCCGTAGACCGCCTTCGTGACCGTGCTTCCGGCTTTCACGCCGCCAATGGCCGTGGCCGTGACGTCGCCGGCCTCCTCGAACACCCAGCGCAGGCGGCATCGGTTGGCCGTACCCGAGAATCCCTCGAGCTTGCCTCCGAGGCCGTCGCCGTCGGCCGCGCCAATGCTCAGGCTGTGGTTGTCCGAGGCCGAGGTGTAGAGAGTGAAGGCATACTTGTCGTTGTCAGTGGCATTATATACCGCATAGAGCGACACAGGCGTCGCGATGACGCCGCTCTTGGCAATGTTGATATAGTTGCCCGTCACGGCATTGCGCACATAGAAAGCCCCCTCCGAGCTTTCGTCGGGCGTGATGATCCAGTGCGCGTTCTCCGCCGTCATGAGCGTGTCCGCCGCCTCGTTGGCGTCAGTCAGGCCATTGCGGAACACCAGTCCGCCCCCGTAGTCGGCCAGATAGCGTCTCACCATGCTCGAAGTGGCCTTGCTGTCGCCGGCACGGTTGCTCTTGCCATAGCTGTAGACCACGTACACCTTGGTTGCGTCATACTCGCCCCAGGTGGTCTTCTGCAATTTCTTGAAGGCCGATATTCTCTTGCCCAGCACGTTCTCCACCGAGTCGATGTCGGCCTGCGTAGCCCCCAGGGCCTTATAGTTGGCGAGGTATCCCTCAGCGTCTTCAACAGCCGCCACGAGCACCTCTCGCGCGTCCTCAGGATACTGCAGCGTTCCCGTTCCGGCCTGAGAGTTCTTGAGCAGGCTCTCGCCCTCGTCGATTCTCGCCTTGAGGTTCTTCACAAAGAGTCCGATGAGCGTGCTGTCGATGGCCTGGAAGGTGAACACCATGTCGGCCCTCTCGATGGTTCCGCTGCTCCAAATCCAATGCGAGTCCGACTTTCCACGGAGCTGGTATCCCTTGTTCTCGGGTGTGTTGATGCGATAGAAGGCCAGCGCCTCCTTGCTTCCCGATTGCGACGCCACCTTGTCGGCAGCCCAGTTGATTTCGAACTGGTCGGGCTCGTCGCCCACGCAGGCATATCCGCCATCGTCCTCAGTGTCCTGCATGTATCCCTGGTTGGAATAAGAGCGTATGGTGTAGCGCGTGGTGTCGGTATCGGAGCGCGTGATGGTCCACAAGATTTTCGGGTCTTCCCAGTCGAAGTTGGTCACCACCTTCAGCCGGTTTTTGTCGACGGTGAAGTACTGTGGCACCCCGTCATAGTTGGCCGCGCTGTTATAGAAGCGGCTGGTATAGCACACGATGCGGTAGAGCTTTCCGGCCTTGGGCACGAAGGTCTTCGTCCCCCCCTTCACACCACCTCCGGCGTGGGTGCCCTCGGGCTCGTTGATGCTCACCGTTTCAGAGTAGTTGGAATAGCGTGTGCCATCGGTGGTACGCAGCCTGAAGTAATACACCCGCTCAGGATCAAGATTGACAACCGACTTGAAGGTGGCCTTCGGCGAGAGCGAGTCGATCTGCGTGAAGTTCTCCCCGTCGTTGCTCATCTCCAGCAGGATACCCGTTGCCCGGTCCTCCACGTTGGTCCACGAGAGAGCCGCTGAGGTGTTGGTTCCCCCCATGTATCCTATTTTCAGTCCCGAGGGAGGCAGGAGGTAAGACACCTTCGCCGCCAGCGAGTTGGCATATTTCTCTATCCAGAGATATCCGTCGTCGGCCAGCGTGGTGGCATCCTCGGGGTCGGCGGGGTTCAGTCCGTTAGCCGTCTCCCACTCGTCGGGAATGCCGTCGCCGTCCGTGTCGGTGGGCGCCGTCCCCCCGTCGAGGGTACCAATGCCGCCCACATCGCCTTCCTTGTTGATAATGGCCCCCAGCTTGCCCAACGACTTCAGCTGATTGATGAGCCTGGCGTCGTGGCTGTCGCGCACCCGCGAGCATCCGGCCTGTTCCAGCACCGACTCATAAGCCTGCTCGGCGGTCTCCACCGTCACGGGGATGGTGGGCGAGAAGTGCGGATAAGGCATGATGGTGGCCGTCTCGTTCAAGTAGAGCGATCCGTTGAGCACGCCGTCCTGGTTGCTGTCCAGCATGTTTCCGCTCTGATAGAGGTGGTCGGTTTCCGTCCACTGGCTGTACTTGCTCGTTCCCGAAGGACCGGCAATGAAGTAGTTGTTGATCAGGTCCTGGTAGTTGTCGGCGCTGGAGTGTCCGCCCACGACACCGTTTCCGCCGTTATAGACCACCGAGTTGATCATCTGCGCGTAGCACTTCATCTTGGGATTGCGGCTGTGGTTGTCGATCCACAGGCAGTGCGAAATGGTCCAGTTGCGGGTTCCGTCGGTGATGGCGCCGAAGCGCTGCGGGTCGATGCCCTCGGAGATGATGCAGTACTGCCACGTGATGTTGTTGGCATCCTTCATGTGCACGTTGTCCCAGCGTCCCCACGAGATGGAGCAATGGTCCAGGATGACGTTCTCGGCATTGTCCATCGTGAGGGTCTCGGCGTCCTTGGCCATATTGATGGAGCCCCTCATCCGGATGTAGCGGAAGATGATGTTCGAGCAGTTGCGGATGAGGACTCGGTTGCCGTAGATGGTGATGCCGTCTCCGGGCGCCGTCTGTCCGAGCACGGTGATGTTGTTGTGTTTGTCGATGGAAACCATCTCGGAAGGCGAGAGTTTGATGACTCCGCCCACGTCGAACACCACGATGCGGTTTGACCCGTTCAGCGCCTCGGCCAGCGAGCCGGGGCCCGAGGCATTGAGATTGGTTACGTGTACCACCTTGCGGCTTTCACGGCCTCCCGTGGCCAGCGCGCCGAAGCCTTCGGCACCGGGGAAAGCCACCACCTGCGCTTGCAATGAGAGCATTGTCAAGACGAGGCATAACAAGCTAATGACTCTTTTCATGATTTGCGATAGATTGTTTTTTTGTTTGATTGTTTTTTGTTTGTTTTTAATATTGATAAGTCACTATCATTTCTTTGCAAAGTTATAAAAATCAAGAGAAAGAAGAAAGGTAACCCTTGCTTTTTGGGGGCTACCTTTTCCGTTTTATTTTCTTCCAAGTAGACTTTGCTTCCTTCCAGGCGGAGGAAGCAAAGTCCGAGGAGGGGTCTTTACTTCACGATGACCTTGCGCGTAGCGCCGTTGGCATACTTCACGATGTTGACCCCGCGCTGCGGCTTGGCCAGCTGCGTACCGTTGATGCTGTACACGGCCACCACCTTGCCCTGTGCCTGTGCGGGCTGGATTTCGGCGATGCCGGTGGCATACTGCTCATACTTCTCGGCGAGCTCGGCTTCGAGGGCCTTGGACTTCTCGCCCTCCACCATGATGTACACGTCGTACACCTGCGGGCCGCTTCCGTTGGGTCCCTGGTATTCCTTCACGCGCACATACACGTTGTCAGTGCCGGTGTAGCTGCGGGTGTACTTCTTCCAGAGGCGCTTGGCGAGCTTCTGCGAGATGGCTTCGCCCATCAAGTTCCAGGTCACGCCGTCGGTAGAAGTCTCGATGCCCATCTGCTCCTGGCTTCCACCAGCGGTACCCATGAACATCACCACGTTGAACGGACCCTGGAAGGTCTTCGTGCTCTGGATGGCAGCGTTGTACTCGTCGCCGCTGTGCTTGTAGAACTGGATGTTGTTCTTGGTGATGAGGGTGTCGAGGTCGGCCGAGGAAGCGGGGTTGTAGTTGCCAGCGTCGCCCACGTCCTTGCCCGGGTTCGTGTTCTGCCAGATCAGCGACTGTCCCTTCGAGGTGAGATACCAGTCGATGCCGGTGATGTCGGCGGGGAAGATTTCAGCTTCGCGCTCGGGATAGACGGGCACCTCGATGCCGTCGGGATCGATAGCGGTTCCGATGGGATCCTTGGTGGTGTCATACTGGCTTGCGGCGCTCGTGCCCCACGAGAACATGCCCTTTCCGTTGTTGCCGCCATAGCTGGCGTTGGAATCGAAGTGCGACACGATGTCGACGAACACCTTGTCGTCCTTGATGTAGATTTCCTTCGTGTTCATCTCAGAAGGCACGTAAGCGGCCCCCGTGGCAAACGTGGTGAGCGTGCAATGGTCGTTGAGCACGAAGGGCTCGGTGTACTTCGTGGCGCGGGTGGTGTCGGTGGTAGCCTCGAAAGCATACCAGATGGTGGCGTCGGGATCAGTGGTGGAAAGGGTGATGGTGGTGGCGTCAGGCTCGTCCACGCGGCTGATGGTCGGCGTAGCGGCCTGGTTGTACATGCGCACGATGGTGTCGGCCACGACGCTTGCGTAGTAACCCTGTCCCTGGGCGATGGCCTTGACGGTGGTCTCGTTGTTCAGCGTGAAGGGGCCGGTGTACTTCGTCCCCGTTCCGATGGCGGGATCGGTTCCGTCGGTGGTGTAGTAGATTTGCGCGTAGGGAGCCGGCGACTCGATAGCCACGGTAGCGGTGTGGTTGCCATAGTGCACGTCAAAGGTAGGAGCGTCGGTAGCGGTGATTTCCGTCTTCGATGCGGCCATGTTGGTGATGGCGTTGGCCAGCAGTGCGGCGGCGTGCGTCTCGGCGCTAGCGGAGAGCACCTCGTTGCTCAGGGGCAGGTAGATGTATCCGTTGTGGCTGCCATTGTGCTGGTGGATGGCCACGGCCGACCGGTTCTCCAGGCCCACGGCCAGGATGTCGTCGTCGGCATAATAGTCGCCCAGCTTCACACCCGTAATGGTCTGAGGCTCATTGGTGAAGGCGATACCGGCCTGTCCCTCCTCAAGTCCGGCGTCCTCGGCCGAGATGAGCTCTATACCGGCAAAGATGGGGTTCTTGGGCACGGTGGTCATACCGGCAAAGTCAGTTGTTGCCACGGCCTCACCATATCCCCATGCGTCATAGAGGGCGGCGTTGAGGTTGATGGTGGGCTCATAGGGCTGCACCTCCTTGAGCAGGTTGACGTTGGCATTGTCAGCAGGAACGGAGGAGCTGATGATGTTGACGTCGTAGGTGAGCAGGTCGGCCGAGTTGAGCGCGGCCGAGGCGTCGATGGGCGTCACCTTGATGTTCTCGTTGGCCTGGAGCAGGGCGTAAGCCGCGTCGGTGCTCAGATCGCCGGTGTAGATATAGGCCACTTTCTTCTTGAAGGCATCGGGATCGTCGCCGTCGCCGATGACGATGGAGTAGATGTGGAATCCGTTTGTGGCCTGGATGGTGTAGTCGGCGTCAGCCCCCGTGCCGTTGATGACCACGGCGGTGTCGCGTCCCTTGCTGGTCCACTGCTTGTTGCCCTCGGCATCGGCGAATCCGTCGGTGATGCTCTTGAATCCGCGGGCCTCGCTGTCCTTGTGCGATTCGTAGTCGATGGTGACCTTCTCGCCTGCGGGCACGTTGGGAATCACCACCTGGTCTTCGGCCTTCTTTCCGTTGATCCAGATCATGCACTCGCCGGCGGCGTTGGAGTAGATGTTGAGGTGGGCGTTGCTGGTGGCCTTGAAGACCAGTCCCTCGGTCTCGGGCAGGGTCACCACGTTGCCGTCGACGGTGGCCGTTATGGGGCCGGCGGTTCTTTTCTTCGACTCGAAGTATACGGGGATCTTTGCGGTGGAGCCCTTGTTGGTCCACGACGTACCCGCCTTGGCGTCCTCGGTCAGATTGTAGACGGAGAGCTCACTGAATCCTTTCGTGAAGTCCCACGTCTTGCGCGTTTGGGCCTGTGCGCTTACGGTGAGGCACAGTGCAAACGCTGCTAGCGTAAAAAGTCTTTTCATAAGCTTTTTTGTTATTAAGTTAAAAGATAAATATAATTTGTCTAGAGAATCCCATGTTTGTTTCTTGCCATACGGGAGACGAAAAATCCTGTTATGTAAAACTTTGGGACAAAGTTACGAAATAATGGGGAACCCTCCATGATTTTTCCCCCTTAATTTTGATATTTATTCTTTATTTTTTGATTCGTCCACCCCATGCCGGAGTATTCGGGGTGGGGTGGAGCGCCCGTAAAGAAATATGCCACGGGCATGGGCACGCGGCACCACACCCGTGGGAGAGGGGGGGAAAAAAAGAACAGCGCGGCCCTGACGGACCCCGGGGAGGCGCGGCAGCCTCCGGCCCGCGCGCTCACTTGCGGTCTTGCGGGGCTTGCGCCTTGAGCACGCGGTGCGCGCGCACCATGCTGCAGACGCCCAGGACGATGAGGGGCACGGAGAGAATCTGGCCCATGTCGAAGGGCAGTCCGGCCTCGAAAGCCTCTTGGATTTCCTTGGTGTACTCGATGCAGAAGCGGAAGGTGAAGATGAGCGTCAGGCAGAGACCGAAGTACAGTCCCGAGCCCACCGTCTTCGGCCCCTTGTGCCTGTAGACCAGGTAGATGATGACGAAGATGCAGGCGTAGGCCACGGCCTCGTAGAGCTGTCCGGGATGGCGTGGCTGCCCCGCGATGGAGGGGTCGCCATTGGCAAAGATGAACGCCCATGGCACGTCGGTGACCTTGCCCACGATTTCCGAGTTCATCAGGTTGCCCAGCCGGATGAAGGTTGCCGTGATGGCCGAGCAGATGCCCATGTTGTCGCACACCACCCATCCGGACACCTTGTTGCGGCGGCAATAGATGGCTATGGCGACAAACATGCCCAGCACTCCCCCGTGCGAGGCCAGTCCCTGATAGCCCACGAAGGCCCAGCCGTCGGCGTGCCGGCGTATGGGGAGGAGCATTTCGACGAAGTGGGTCCACGACCCGAGGAAGTAGCCGGGCTCGTAGAACAGGCAGTGGCCCAGCCGCGCCCCCACGAGCACTCCCACGAAGATGTAGATGAAGAGTGGGTCGAACTTGGCCTCGGGAATCTTCTGCTCCCGATAGAGCCTGTGCATGAGCAGGTATCCCAGGGTGAGGCCCACAATCCAGCAGAGGGAATACCAGCGCACGGCGAACCCTCCGAGGTGGAAGGCTATCTCGTGGGGTGCCCAGACAATGAACATTTCAGCATTCATGACGTCAGGAAATCAAAAAAAACGGAGTGCGTCAGACATTGAACCTGAAGTGCATGATGTCGCCGTCCTGCACCTCATAGTCCTTGCCCTCGATGTGGAGCAGTCCGGCCTCGCGCACGGCCGCCTCCGACTTATACTTGATGTAGTCCTCGTACTTGATGACCTCGGCGCGTATGAATCCGCGCTCAAAGTCGGTGTGGATGACTCCGGCGCATTGCGGCGCCTTCCATCCGCGGTGGAAGGTCCACGCCTTCACCTCCATCTCGCCCGCGGTGATGAAGGTCTGCAGCGACAGCAGGTGGTAGGCCTTCTTGATGAGCCTGTTCACGCCGCTCTCCTCCAGTCCGAGCTCGTCGAGGAACATCTTCTTGTCCTCGTAAGTCTCCAGCGAGGCGATGTCCTCCTCGGTCTTGGCCGCTATCACCATGGCCTCGGCCCCCTCATCGGCGGCCATCTGCTCCACGCGCCGCGAGTACTCGTTGCCGGTCTTGGCGCTGCCCTCGTCGACGTTGGCCACATAGAGCACGGGCTTGGTGGTGAGCAGGAAGAGGTCGTGGGCGGCCTTCTGCTCCTCCTTCGACTCAAACTGCACCGTCCTGGCGTTTTGTCCCTGCTCCAGCACCTCCTTGTAGGCTTCGAGCACCTTCACCATCACCTTGGCGTCCTTGTTGCCCGAGGCGGCAATCTTCTGCTGCTTCTGCAGCTGCCCCTCCACGGTCTCCAAGTCCTTGAGTTGCAGTTCGGTGTCGATGACGCCCTTGTCCTCGGCCGGATCGACGGGAGCGCCGCCCTCGCGCACGATGTTGTCGTCGTCGAAGCATCGGATGACGTGGATGATGGCGTCACACTCCCTGATGTTGCCCAGGAACTTGTTGCCCAGGCCCTCGCCTTTGGAGGCCCCCTTCACCAGTCCGGCAATGTCGACAATCTCGCACGTGGCGGGCACGATGCGTCCGGGATGCACGATTTCGGCCAGCCGGCCGAGCCTCTCGTCGGGCACGCTGATCACCCCGAGGTTGGGTTCGATGGTGCAGAAGGGGAAGTTGGCCGCCTGGGCCTTGGCGCTGCTCAGACAATTGAACAGAGTGGACTTGCCCACATTGGGCAGGCCCACGATACCGCATTTTAATGCCATATATATTTTTAAACGTTTAAATTTTCCGTGTGCAAAGATACAAAGAAAAAGTAAGACCCGACCCTCCATAAGGCAAAAAAGCGCAAAAAAAGGTGATACTTCGCAAAACAAGTCGTTTACATCTGTAAAGTTGTTTTCAACTTTTCCTTTTCTCCATCCATCATGAAAACCTATGCGTAACACATTCATTCCCAATGATTTGCAATACCAGTCCTGAGACATTCCAAGAGAGGCTCCCAGAGGGGCTCTCCACAGGCCTGTGAGGGTGTCTCCACGGCCTTGCGGGGGGCTCTCCGCGGCCTAGTGGCCGATGCCGCGCCTCGGTGTCTTGATTTTTCAGCATTTCAAAAGTTCGGACGGAGGGCTGCCGGGCCCGTCTGCGCACCTCCCAGGGCCCGCGCATCCGAATGGGGAAATCGTGGTTGTGGCGCAATTGTGAATGACGGCTGTCCGGACCTGCCATTGGTCTGAGCAGGGTTGCCATTGATTTGAGCAGGGTTGCCATTGGTCTGAATAGAGAGAAAAAAACACCTGACAAACACGCGCGCACGCGCCTTTTATTGATCTTTTTAAATTAATCTATTTTTACTATATAACTAATGGTTATTAGTTATATAGAGATTATGGGTACCGCTTGGGGGACTCAGGGGTACCAGTTGGGGGACTCAAAGGTACCGCTTGGGGGACTTCTCGACCAGGGGGGTACCGCTTGGGGGAATCTTGGGGTGCTGGAGCAAAAAAAATGGAAAAACACTTGCAATCGCCTTTCCGATTTTGTATCTTTGCAGGCTTGGAGAAACGAAAAGACATTCCGCAAAGCCGCACCGCCACCAGGCGGCACAAGGAAAAACGGACAATCCACACACGGATGGGCCTTTTTCTGCGATATGCCGGTCACAATCTTCGTGATTTATATCGTTTTCTCTTAATTTTATCGTAATTTTGCAACTTGGATTATTGGAACGAATATCAATCAGAACATCACAATGGAATACAACTTCAGGGAAATCGAGAAGAAATGGCAGCAACGGTGGGTGGACGACAAGACCTACAAGGTGACCGAGGACACGAAGAGGCAGAAGTTCTACGTGCTCAACATGTTCCCCTATCCGTCGGGTGCCGGACTGCACGTGGGCCATCCCCTGGGCTACATCGCAAGCGACATCTATGCGAGATACAAGCGCCAGAAAGGCTTCAACGTGCTCAACCCCATGGGATACGACGCCTACGGACTGCCCGCCGAGCAATACGCCATCAAGACGGGACAGCACCCCGCCATCACCACCGAGCAGAACATCAGGCACTACCGGGAACAGCTGGACAAGATAGGCTTCTCGTTCGACTGGGACCGCGAGGTGCGCACCTGCGACCCGGCCTACTACCACTGGACGCAATGGGCCTTCGAGAAGATGTTCAACTCGTTCTACTGCAACCGGTGCCAGAGCGCCAAGCCCATTGACAAGCTCGTGGCCCGCTTCGCCGAGAAGGGCACCGAGGGACTCGACGTGGCGCAGAGCGAGGAGCTCAGCTTCAGCGCCGAGGAGTGGAACCACTGGGACCCGAAGAAGCAGGAAGAGGTGCTGATGAACTACCGCATAGCCTATCTGGGCGAGACCATGGTGAACTGGTGCGCCGGACTGGGCACCGTGCTGGCCAACGACGAGGTGGTGGACGGCGTGAGCGTGCGCGGCGGCTTCCCCGTGGTGCAGAAGAAGATGAAGCAGTGGTGCCTGCGCGTATCGGCTTACGCCCAACGACTCCTCGACGGACTCGACACCATCGACTGGAGCGACTCCATCAAGGAGACGCAGCGCAACTGGATAGGACGCTCCGAGGGCACCGAGGTGCAGTTCCACGTGAAGGACTCTGACGTGAAGTTCACCATCTTCACCACACGCGCCGACACCATGTTCGGCGTCACCTTCATGGTGCTCGCACCCGAGAGCGAATACGTGGCGCAGGTCACCACGCCCGCACAGAAGGCCGAGGTGGACGAATACCTGGCCTATGTGAAAAGCCGCACCGAGCTGGAGCGCATGAGCGACCACAAGGTCACGGGCGTCTTCACCGGCGCCTACGCCGTCAACCCCCTCACCGGCGACGCCATCCCCATCTGGGTCAGCGAGTACGTCCTGGCCGGATACGGCACCGGCGCCATCATGGCCGTGCCGGCGCACGACAGCCGCGACTATGCCTTCGCACGACACTTCTCGCTGCCCATCATCCCGCTCATCGAGGGGGCCGACGTCAGCCACGAGAGCTTCGACGCCAAGGAGGGCATCGTGACCAACTCGCCCGCTCCCGGAAAGCAGGGACTCGACGGATTCTCGCTCAACGGACTCACCGTGAAGGAGGCCATCGCGGCCACGAAGAAGTTTGTCACCGAGAAGGGACTCGGACGCGTCAAGGTGAACTACAGGCTGCGCGACGCCATCTTCAGCCGGCAACGCTACTGGGGCGAGCCCTTCCCCGTGTACTATCAGGACGGCATGCCGAAGATGATTCCCGAGGAATGCCTGCCCCTGCAACTGCCCGAAATTGACAAGTACGAGCCCACCGAGACGGGAGAGCCCCCGCTGGGACGGGCCAAGAAGTGGGCCTGGGACACGAAGAACAACACCGTGGTGGACAAGGCGCTGGTCGACAACGACTCCGTCTTCCCCATCGAGCTGTGCACCATGCCGGGATTCGCCGGAAGCTCGGCCTACTACCTGAGATACATGGACCCGCACAACGACCAGGAGCTGGTGGGCAAGGGGCCCGACGAGTACTGGCGCCACGTCGACCTCTACGTGGGGGGGACGGAGCACGCCACCGGACACCTCATCTACAGCCGCTTCTGGAACAAGTTCCTGCACGACTATGGATACAGCTGCGAGGAGGAACCCTTCCAGAAACTCATCAACCAGGGAATGATACAGGGACGGAGCAACTTCGTCTACCGCGTCAAGTCGGACAAGGCCGACACGCACCCCGTCTTCGTCTCCAAGGGACTCAAGGACCAGTATGACACCACACCCATCCACGTGTGGGTGAACCTGGTGAAGAACGACGTGCTCGACACCGACGCCTTCCGCGCCTGGAGCCCCGAATACAAGGACGCCGAATTCATCCTCGAGGACGGCAAGTATGTCTGCGGATGGGCCATCGAGAAAATGTCGAAGAGCATGTACAACGTGGTCAACCCCGACGACATCGTGAGCGAATATGGCGCCGACACGCTCCGCCTCTACGAGATGTTCCTCGGACCCGTGGAGGCTTCCAAGCCCTGGGACACCAACGGCATCGACGGATGCTTCCGCTTCCTGAAGAAGCTCTGGAACCTCTACTGGGACAAGGCCTCGGGCGAGCTCGTGGCCGACGAACCGGCCAGGCCCGAAAGCCTCAAGACCATCAACAAGCTCATCAAGAAGGTGGGCGACGACATCGAGAAGTTCTCCTACAACACGTCGGTGTCGGCCTTCATGATCGCCGTTAACGAACTGGGCCAGCAGCAATGCCGAAACCACGCCGTGCTGGAGACGCTGGCCACCCTCGTGGCACCCTTCGCACCCCACATCGCCGAGGAACTCTGGCACAGGCTGGGACACGACACCACCGTGTGCGACGCGCCGTGGCCCGTGTGCGACGAGCAGTACCTGCGGGAAAGCACCGTGTCGCTCACCATCAGCTTCAACGGCAAGGCGCGCTTCCGCAAGGACTTCCCCGCCGACGCTGACAACGACACCGTGCAGAAGGCCGTCCTCGACGACGAGCGCAGCGCCAAATACCTCGACGGAATGAAAATCGTCAAGGTCATCGTGGTGCCCAAGCGCATCGTCAACGTGGTGCTCAAGAAGTAAAAAAAACAGCAACCTCCCGGAGCCCCATGCACGACGAAACTGGGGCTCCGGGAAAAGGCCAAAACACATCGTTTTAAAAAAAGGAATAAAACCAAACAAAGTGATCCAGTTCAAGCCATTGTCGTCTTCTAAGAAGCAAGTGCTCAACGAGGTGAAGGACTATTTCTTCATCACGCTCGGCCTGATGCTCTACACCTTCGGATGGTGCGTGTTCCTGCTGCCCTACCAGATTGTCACGGGGGGTGTGACGGGCTTGGCGGCCATCATCTTCTATGCCACCCGGTTCCCCATTGAGAACACCTACCTCATCATCAACATCGCACTGCTGGCCGTGGCCCTGAAGGTGCTGGGACTGAAGTTCCTCACCAAGACCATCTACGCCATCTGCATGCTCTACCTGATGCTGAAATACGCGCAAAGGCTCATGACCGACGACGCCACGGGGCAGTTCTTCCAAATCCTGGGATCCGACCAGGCCTTCATGTCGTTCGTCATCGGATGCTGCTTCACGGGCACGGCCATCGCCATCGTCTTCCTGCACAACGGATCGACGGGCGGAACCGACATCATCGCCGCGTGCGTCAACAAGTACTACAACATCACGCTGGGACAGGTGCTCATCCTCGTCGACCTCTGCATCATCGGTTCGTGTATGTTCGTTCCCGACTTCGGCGCGCCGCTCGCACGCATCCACAAGGTGGTGTTCGGCCTCTGCTCCATGGTCATCGAGAACTTCGTGCTCGACTACGTGATGAACGCGCGACGGCAGAGCGTGCAGTTCATGGTCATCTCGAAGAAATACCAGGAGATTGCCAACGCCATCGGAACGCGAATGGACCACGGCGTGACCATCCTCGACGGACACGGATGGTACACCGGAAACGAGGTGAAGGTGCTCCTCATCCTGGCCAGGAAGCGCGAAAGCG
Source organism: uncultured Prevotella sp. (assembly GCA_964420715.1). Lineage (GTDB taxonomy): Bacteria > Bacteroidota > Bacteroidia > Bacteroidales > Bacteroidaceae > Prevotella. Next base: position 14,780 of record CAYQUN010000001.1, read on the forward strand.
TCAACATGCAGCGACTCATCAAAATCATCGACCCCAACGCCTTCGTCTCGCAAAGCGCCGTCGTGGGCGTCTACGGGGAGGGATTCGACGAGATGAAGGTGAAAATCAATCAAAAAGACATCGACAAACACGAAAGGGAACTGAAATGAAAATCGTCTTCGCCACCAATAATCCGCACAAGCTGCAGGAAATCAGAGATATCCTCGGCGACAAATTCCAAGTGGTGGGCCTGGCCGAAATAGGCTGCCACGACGACATCCCGGAAACGGGGAAAACGCTGGAGGAGAACGCACGGCAGAAGGCCGAATATGTCTTCAGTCACTTCCACACGCCTTGCTTCGCCGACGACACGGGGCTGGAAGTGGACGCCCTGGGGGGCGCTCCGGGGGTGCACTCGGCACGCTACGCCGAAGGCACCGACCACGACAGCGAGGCCAACATGGAGAAGCTGCTGAGACAACTGGCCGCGGAGGACAACAGGAAGGCGCGCTTCCGCACCGTCATCGACTTCATCTACGTGCCACAAGGGGCGGAGACACCGGCCGAGGTGTTCTTCGAGGGCACCGTCGAGGGGCGCATAGGCACCGAGAAAAGGGGCGCGCAGGGGTTCGGATACGACCCGCTGTTCATCCCCGGGGGATTCGACAAGACCTTTGCCGAGCTCGGCGAGGACGTGAAAAACAGCATCAGCCACCGCGCGCGGGCCGTGAAAAAACTCGTGACTTGGCTCAACGAGAACATGGCCGGAAAATGACGCCGCAAAAGAAGTGGGACCGACGCACCTGAACCTGAAAACAAAGGAAAAGACTATGAAGCAGTTTTTCGTCATCATGGCCGCCATGCTCGCCATGGCCGTGGCCGACGCACATGCCGCCCCCGTGGGCTCTTGGAAGGCTTATATGGCTTATCACGACATCACCAACGTGGCCAAGGGGGGACACACGCTCTTCGTCCTGGCCTCGGGTAACCTCTTTTCCTATAATGAGAACGACCACAGCCTGACTACATACGACAAGGTCAACGGACTCAGCGACTGCAACATCACGCTGATGGGATGGAACAGGACGGCGAGAAGACTGCTCGTGGTGTACGAAAACCAAAACATCGACTTGGTGGACGAGGGGGGAAACGTGACGAACATCGCGGCGCTGAAAAACTACACCACGACAAGCAGCAAGACGGTGAACAGCATCGCCATGAACGGAAAATATGCCTATCTCAGCATCGGATTCGGCATCATCTGCATCAATGTGGCCAATGCCGAAATCGTCAATACCTATAACCTGGGATTCAATGTGGACTGGACAAGCGTGAACGGAAACACCATCAACGCCTTCAGCCGCACCAAGGGGCACTTCCAAGGAAACACCACGACAAACCTGCTCGACAAGGACAACTGGAAGTGGGTGGGGGACTATGAGGAACAGCCCGCTGAAAACAACGACTCTCTCATGGCACGGGCCAGAACGCTCGCACCGGGGGGACCGAGACACAACGGATTCGGATTCCTCAAACTGTACCAGGGAAGGCTCTATTCATGCGGGGGAGGATACACCTTGGTGCAGGACTTCAACCGGCCCGCAACCATACAGGTGCTCGACCCGAAAACCGATGAGTGGACCTTCTTCCAAGACAGCCTGGAAAACATCACGGGCGTGCCCTTCATCGACATGAACTGCCTCGACTTCGACCCGCGCAATGCGGGACACGTGTTCGCCGGGGGACGTACCGGACTCTACGAATTCCAAAACGGAAGCTTCGTGAAATACTATGATTACGAAAACAGCCTGGTCAGACCGGTGTTTCCCAATGACAAGAACTACCAGCCCGTCATGGGACTGAAATATGACACGCAGGGGAACTTGTGGATGCTCAACAGCATCACCACGGAGCAAAACCTGATGGTCAGGGGGTATGACGGAACGTGGACGGCGCACTTCAGCCCTAAACTGCAAAACGAATACCAAAACACGCTCATGGGCATGGCCAACCTCGGCAAGATGATGTTCGACAGCCGGGGACTGCTGTGGTTTGTCAACGACAACTGGATTATGCCGGGACTGTTTGCCTTCCAGCCGTCTACAAACGCGCTCAACGCTTATACTTCTTTCACCAACGAAGACGGTATGTCGCTCACCCTCAACAACGTGAGGTGTGTGGCCGAGGACCAAAACAACGACTTGTGGGTGGGTACGTCCGTGGGGCCGCTCGTGCTCCATCCAAACCAAATCACGGCCGAAAATCCATACTTCGACCAAATCAAAGTGCCTAGAAACGACGGGACCAACCTGGCCGACTACTTGCTCGCGGGCATCGACATCACGTGCATCGTCATCGATGGCGCAAACCGAAAGTGGATGGGGACCAACAACAACGGACTATACCTCATCAGCGAAGACAACTACACGCAGGTGGAACACTTCCTCGCTTCTAACAGTCCGCTGCTCTCTGACAACATCGAGTCGCTGGCCATCGACCCGCGGACGGGACAGCTCTTCATCGGTACCGACCGCGGACTCTGCTCGTATATGACCGACGCTACCGCTCCTGCGGACGAGATGAACAAGGACAACACCTATGCTTATCCCAATCCCGTGAAGCCTGACTACCGAGGAATGATTACCATCGTGGGACTGACTTACAACGCCGATGTCAAAATCGTGACCGCAAGCGGGACGCTCGTCAACGAGGGCAAGAGCAACGGGGGCACCTACCAGTGGGACGGATGCGACCTGAAGGGACGCAGGGTGGCCTCGGGCGTCTACATGGTGGAAACGGCTACGCGCGACGGCGAAAAGGGGACGGTGTGCAAGATTGCCGTCGTCAACTGATCCGGACGCGCTCGTCGGAACGGCACTGGCTCATGGCCACGCACAGGAAGGGCAGCGACATGTTGAAATAGGTGATGTCGTAACGCGACTGGAACAATTCGCACCACGTGCCGGTGGTTGACATGTTCACCACGAAGGTTACCACCACCAGCAACAACAGCGACAAGCCTATGTGAAAGTTCAGACGCTGCCACGAACTGCCCCACGTCATGGCTAGCGACAACAGCAGGGGGAAAAAGAGCAGCAGCGTCAGCGGACTGCCCTGGCGCGTTTGAAGCACGAAGGGATTGTAGGCGAAGAAGAAAAGCATGTCGCCGTCCCAAAAGGCAAAGGGCACGAACGTGAGGGCAAACACCACGGACACTGTCAGCAGAAAACGGAACTGACGCAAAAGGCCCATCTGAAGGAAGGGCCGAAGCAACAGCACGAACCACACGATACCGGTGCTCAGACGGGTGCTCAGCAAAAGGCCGATGAGGACGCCGAAAAGCTGAACGCTGCCCTTGAGGGGCTTCTGACGGCTGACGAGCAACGACAACACCGCGCACACAAACATGAAGTTGGTCACAAGGTCGCTACGCACCAGCGCCTCGTAGACGAAGCCGGGCGAGCACAGCAACAGCACACCGGCGGAGAGGGCCGCACGGCGTCCTTGTACCTTGGAAAGGGCATAGAGCAGAAACAGGTAGGTGGCAAAAAGGGAGAGTCCTACGTCGCCCAAAAGGTAGAAGGGCACGTGGAGCAGCTGCCACACGGGAAAGGGTGATCCATAGCCGCCTAGATGGGTGCGCGCTGAATAGGGATAGACGCCCTGGAAAAGATTGCTCAGAAAATTGTGGATGGCTGACCAACGGTCGACGTTCAGCCGCCACGGATCAATGTACAACTGGGCCGCCAAAAGCATGGCGAGCCCTAGGATTATCAATAGAATGACTACTCTGTGCTTCTTCTCCTCCTTCAACCTCTTTTTTCTCTCCTCAAATAAAGCCTTTTCTTCTGACAAGGACGCATTTTTCCCTATCAAGGACTTTTTTTCTTCTTCTGACAAAGATACATTTTCCCCTATCAAGGATTTTTTTTCGGTCTGCGGGTACTTGTCCGCCAGCCACAACAAGAAGGCCGCTACGGCCAAATAAACGGCCGTGGCCGCAAGGCCGGGGGCGGTGCCCAGGCGCAATCCATACTTCAGCACGAACAGACCGTTGACTAGGAGATAGAGTACAGGGGCGACAATCCTAACGTAAGCCATGCTGTATGAGGGGTTTCACGACACGCGTGTCGAGCTGATACATCGTCCAAGTGAGCGACACCGTGAGCACCACAAAGCCCAGAAACCACAGAGGGGTGGCTTCCATGGCCTGCGACAGGGGCAAGTGGACCAAATAGAGTTCGAGCGAACTGATGCCGCACAGATGGAGCAGGCGCGAACGCAGCAGCAACGGTATGAACACGGGCAGCAACAACAGGGGCACCGCCAGGGGCAACTTGATAAGTAAGAGGATGTAGTGGTAGGGCAGGGTGCCCTTGAAGGCGTGTATGGCGGGAATCTCCTTGAACAGCATAAAGGCCATGCCCAACGCCAGTCCGCCGAGGGCCCACCACGCCAACGTGCTGCGCCCGTAGCTCCTGACCTTGGCGATATGTTCCGAACAACACACGCCTAAAAGGAACGACGCTGACTGCTCGGCCTCTAACTGCTGCAGAAAGTTGAGGCTCAACAGCCCGAACGCCACCAGCACCACCCACAGCCAGCGGCCTCCGAGGCGACGCCCCACCCAGTAAGCCAGATACCAGTGCATCAGGCAGGCCACAAACCAAAACTCCGAGTCGATGAAGGTGGCGTCGAGCAGGAAGGCCCGGGGCGTGGTGTCGCGCCTGATGAGCGTGAGCACGCCCAGGAATATCCAGTAGGGCACCACCACGCGGGCCAGCCGCTTGCGCCAGAAATGACTCAGCGCGTGACGCTTGAACGACTCGTTGATGCCGTAGCCCGAGAGGAAGAGAAAGGCCGCTACGGCCACGCTTCCGGGCAGATTGAATATGCGGTTGATATCAAAATGGATGAGCACATGGAACACCACGATTACCAGTGCGGCCACACCACGCACGCAGTTGGTGTAGTCCATGCCCATCAAGGTGACGCCGACACTCGTGTTACGCATGGCTTCCTTCGCTTCTAGACAACATATCCATCGTGCGGCTTATGACAGGGCGAGCATCCGCTGAATGGGCTTCACGGCCTCGCGAGCCACGTCGGCGTCAATCTCGATGGACGGCCAGCCATACTTCAGCGTGTTGTATATCTTCTCAAGCGAATTCAGTTTCATGAACTCGCACTCGTTGCAGCTGCATCCCAGGCTTCCCTCGCTCACCTCGGGCGGTACGGGGATGAACGTCTGACGGGGGCACGTGCGCTGCATTTCGTGCAGGATGCCGGCCTCGGTGGCCACGATGAACTCCTGCTGTCCGGGGTGTTCCTGCGCGTATTTCAGCATGGTGGCCGTGCTTCCCTTCACGTCGGCTATGGCCAGCACGGGCGCCTTGCACTCCAGGTGGGCCATGACCACGGCGTCAGGATGCTCGTGCTTGAGCTTCAAGATGCCTTCCACAGAGAACTTCTCGTGAACGTGGCACCCTCCGTTCCACAAGAGCATGTGGCGTCCGGTGAGCGAGTTGATGTAATTGCCCAGATTATAATCGGGGCCGAAGATGATTTTCTCGTCCTTGGGAAAGGCGCTGATCACCTTCACGGCGTTGCCCGACGTGACCACGCAGTCGGTGAGGGCCTTCACGGCCGCGGTGGTGTTGACATAGCTCACCACCTTGTAGCCCGGATGCTCGTCCTTGAACTTCTTCAGGTCGGCGGCCTTGCAACTATCGGCCAGCGAGCAGCCGGCGTTCAGGTCAGGACAGAGCACGGTCTTGTCGGGGGAGAGCAGCTTGCACGTTTCAGCCATGAAGTGCACTCCGCACATCACCATCACCCTGGCATCGGTCTCGGCGGCCTTGCGGGCCAGCGCCAGCGAGTCGCCCACGAAGTCGGCTATGTCCTGTATGTCGCCCACGGTGTAGTAGTGGGCCAGGATGATTGCTCCTTTCTCCTCACACATCCGCCGAATCTCCCGCTTCAAGTCCAACTGCTTGTCGACGGGCTCATCGACGAATCCCTTTTCTTTCCAGCTTTGCTTCACCATCTCTTTTATATTTTTATTTTTTAGATTTTTAAAAAGAAACAAAAAGATTAAGAAGATAGCGTCGGGATAAGTTGATAAGTTTTCTCGTTTTCTTTTGGCGATTTCGTTATCAACATCTGACGCTAGGTTGTCCACACTCTTTATTTTTCTTTGTTTTTGTATTTCAGTATTTTACCGACTTATCAACATTATCCATATTGGCTGCAAAGTTAATAAGTTTATATCTTTTTCTGTTTGTTTTTCGTGGAAAAGTTGTTAAAAAGGCTGGGATAATGCTGTTGATATCCACAAGTTCGGTCTTTCGGCCACAGGGTTGTGGATAACGTGCGAGTTGTTCTGCGGCTTTCCACAGGGTTATGAGGATAGTTTTCCCGAAAAGTGTGGATAACTCGGATAGTCTTTTTCCCGCATTCTCCATCAGGTTGTGATAACTATTGTGGATAAGTCTGTAACTAGCTCTGCTACAGAGGAGTGTTCGTTGTCAGAAGATGTTTTTATCACTTGGCCTGACTTGTTATGCCTTGTCCGCATGGCGGGCGTAGTGAAAGGCGCATGGGGGAGCGTAGTGAAAGGCAAGGGGGCCTCCGAAAAACAAACGGAGGCCCCCGGGAGGATGGTCATTGAATTCTTTTTTGTTTCAGCACCAGTTCCAACCGGTCTGTAATCATGTCGGGCTCGATGCGGTTAAGGCAAGCGTAATCGCCCCTGAGGCACGGTTTGTTTCCATAGATGCTGCACGGCCTGCAGTCGAGGTCGACTTGCACGGCGTTGTTGGCGTTCTGTCCCCATCCCATGAATCCGGCCAGCGGGTGTGTGGCCCCCCAGACGCTCACCACGGGTGTGTTGACGAGCGAGGCCAGGTGCATGTTGGCCGAGTCCATGCTCACCATGACGTCGAGGTGGCTCATCAGGACCAGTTCCTTGTAGAGGCTCCCCAGCGCGTCAGAGGCGTTGGTGCAGTTTTTGTATTTCCTCGACCATTCGTTCATCTGCAGCTTCTCCTCACCGCCCCCTCCGAAGAGGAAGATGCGACACGAGGGGTGCCTGCGTATGATGCTGGCAATCACCTTTTCCGTTTTTTCCAGGGGGTACACCTTTCCCTTGTGTGCCGCGAAGGGCGCCACGCCAATCCATTGTTCGAATCCCCGCTTCATCCCGATGTTAGGTGGAAGGAGCCTCAGGTTGCCCCCCTGTTGTTCGGGGAAGATGGACTTGAACTCCACCTTGACGGGGTAGCCGAGTTGTGCGAGCACGTCGGCATAGTTTTCAAAGGGAGAGGGCTGTTGCTCGAGCACCTTGTTGTAGGGTTGTATGAGTCGTTTCCTTCCAGCGCGGTGCTTGTTGATGTGTGCCACCTTGTATTGGTCCAAGTGGAACCTCATGCGCAGGTATTCCGAGCGGAGCACGCTGTGGAAGTCGGCCACGGCGGTGAAGTTTTTCGCCACGAGCCTTCTGTAGAGTGCGTTGAGTCCCGTCACCCCACGGTATTCCCGCTTGATGTCGGCCTCCATGAATCCCACGTTGGGTGCCAGATTTTCGAACATACACCTGGCGAAGGGCTTGCTGAGCATGGTGATGCGCAAATGTGGATATTGCCGTGCCAGCGATTGCACCACGGGTACGGTCATGGCGACGTCGCCGATGGCCGAGAACCGGATGATCAGAATATGTTCGGTTTTCATTGATGGTTAGAGGTTGAGGAAGTTTGATCAGTTTTGTTTTTTTCCGTAGAGCACGGGATTGGTATCGGTGTCGTTATACATTTTCATCTGCCGGTACACCTTCATGTACTTTCTTCCGGCGGCGATGTCGTCGAGGAGCTGGTCGATGGCCGTTCCGAGGTCGTGCTGTTGCTGCAGGAGCACGTCCAACTTGGCCTTGCATTTTTCGCGGTGCTCTGTCGAGGCGTCGCTTCGTCCGGCCTGTTCCTCCATGTGATAGATTTTCAGTGCGAGGATGCTGAGCCGGTCAATGGCCCATGCGGGGCTTTCGGTGTTGATGGTGGCCGACGGCAGCGGGGCCACCTTATTATATTTTTGGAGGAAGTAGGAGTCAATCTGCTCCACCAGGTCGGTGCGGTCCTGATTGCTCTTGTCGATGCGGTGTTTGAGTTTCATGCCCTCCGCAGGATCTATTCCGGGGTCTCTGATGAGGTCCTCGAAATGCCATTGCACGGTGTCGATCCAGTTTTTCAGATAGAGAGTGTGCTCAATTGTTCCCTCGGGGTAGGGGTTTCTGATGGGCTCGTCGATGTTATCATGGACATGGTAGTCGTCTATGGCCTGTTTGAAAATCTGATTAGCCCTTTGGGTAAATGAAGTCATGATGTTTTGTATTTGATTTAAATCAATGAATGTACAAAAGTAGTTAAATTATTCTATATGAGCAACTAAATGTAGAAAAAATGTGCATTTTTCTGCACATATTATAGGTGTTTGTGCAACGAAGGAGACAATTTTGGGTAAAAAATTTGCTCAATTGCGGAAAAATGTGTTTCTTTGCATTCGATTTCAGATTTAGAAATAAATAATAAACCATTTTAAACGTTACAATTATGTCAGCAATTGAAGAAAAAGTTAAGTCTATCATCGTCGAAAAGCTGGGTGTTGATGAGTCGGAAGTGAAGCCCGAAGCTAGCTTCACCAATGATCTGGGTGCCGATTCTCTGGACACTGTGGAGCTCATCATGGAGTTCGAGAAGCAGTTCTCCATCTCCATCCCCGATGACAAGGCCGAGAAGATTGCAACGGTTGGCGACGCTATCAAGTACATCGAGGATAACGCCAAGTAAACAGCAACCCAGCCACTTGTAATGGAATTAAAGAGAGTAGTCGTAACTGGACTGGGCGCCGTGACCCCCGTGGGCCTTACCCCGGAGGAGACCTGGCAGAACCTGCTGGCCGGGAAGAGCGGTGCGGCCCCCATCACGCAGTTCGACACAGAAAAGTTCAAGACCAAATTCGCCTGCGAAGTGAAGGGTTTCGATCCTAAGAACTACATGGATCGGAAGGACGCCCGCAAGATGGACCGCTACTGCCAACTGGCCATGGCCTCGGCAGAAGAGGGCGTGAAAGATGCGGGCATAGACCTGGATACCGTTGACAAGAACCGCGTAGGAGTCATCTACGGTGTGGGTATTGGCGGTATTAAGACTTTTGAGAAAGAGGTGGTCGACTATGGACAGAACATCGACCGTGGTCCCTTCTTCTCACCCTTCTTCATCCCGATGATGATTTCCGACATGGCTGCCGGCCAGATTTCCATCCGTTATGGATTCCACGGCCCCAACTATGCCACCACGTCGGCATGTGCTTCGTCGAGCCACGCCTTGGCCGATGCTTTCAACCTGATTCGCCTGGGCAAGGCCGACATCATCGTCAGCGGTGGTGCCGAGGCCGCCATCTGCGCTTGCGGAGTGGGCGGGTTCAACTCGATGAAGGCCATCTCCACGCGTAACGACGATCCCGAGCACGCCTCGCGCCCCTTCAGCGCCAGCCGTGACGGATTTGTCATGGGCGAGGGTGCCGGGTGCCTCGTGCTCGAGGAACTGGAGCACGCCAAGGCCCGCGGAGCCAGGATCTACGCCGAAATGGTGGGCTCGGGCATGAGCGCCGACGCCTATCACATCACTTCCTCGCACCCCGAGGGTCTGGGAGCCAAGCTCGTCATGGAGGCGGCTCTGGCTGACGCAGGATTGAAGCCCGAGGACATCGACTACATCAACGTGCACGGCACGTCGACGCATGTGGGCGATATTTCCGAGGCCAAGGCCATCAAGGATGTCTTCGGAGAGCAGGCTTACAAGCTGAATATTTCTTCCACCAAGTCCATGACGGGACATCTGCTGGGCGCTGCCGGTGCCGTGGAAGCCATGGTGTGTGTGCTGAGTGTGAAGGACGACATCGTCCCCCCCACCATCAACCACCAGGAAGGCGACGACGACCCCGAGCTCGACTACAAGATGAACTTCACGTTCAACAAGGCCCAGAAGCGCACCGTGCGTGCCGCACTGAGCAACACGTTCGGATTTGGAGGTCACAACTGCTGTGTAGTATTCAAGAAATATGCTGAGTGAAATCATCGACAGAATAAAGCTCCCTTTCCGAAAGGATAAGGAGCTTTATTTGTCTTTATACAAAATCATAGGCTTCTATCCTCACGACATCAGCTATTACAAGCTCGCGCTGATGCACAAGAGCATCATGAAGCGCAACGAGAAGGGCCGCCCGGTGAACAACGAGCGGCTCGAGTTTCTCGGCGACGCCATGCTCGACGCCATCGTCGGATACATTGTCTACGAGCATTTCCCCGGAAAGCGCGAGGGATTTCTCACCAACACGAGGAGCAAGCTGGTGCAGCGGAGCACGCTCAACAGGCTGGCACAGGAGCTGGGCATCGACGAGCTGGTGCTCTCAAACGGCCGCAACAACACGCACAACAGCTACATGGGCGGCAACGCCTTCGAGGCCCTCGTGGGCGCCATCTATCTCGACCGGGGCTACGACGCCTGTATGAAGTTTATGAAGAAGCGCATCCTGAGCCAGGTCATCAACATCGACAAGGTGGCGTTCAAGGAGGTGAACTTCAAGAGCAAGCTCATCGAGTGGGGACAGAAAAACCGCGTGAGCGTAAAGTTCAAGGCGCGCGAGGAGGTGAAAGACAAGAACGGAAGTCCCTACTTCTGCTACGAGGTGGAGGTGGAAGGCCTTTCGGGCGGCGTCGGCAAGGGCTATTCCAAGAAGGAGAGCCAGCAGAAGGCGTCGAAGAACACGCTGCAGAAGCTCCGCCGCGAGCCGCAGTTCATCGATGCCGTCTTTGCGGCCAAGGCCAATGTCACCAAGATGGAGGAGGAGCCCGTGGAGAGCGTGCCCGACACCGAGGCCTCCGACGACTTCATCATCTCGCACAAGGCCTCAGGGAGCGACAAGCGCAAGCATGTGAACGTGTTCAAGGAGGAAGTGTTCGAGGACAAGTCGCGACGCCAGTCGGGCAGCGGCATGTATGCCTCTGACAACGAGGTGGCTGCCGAAGACGATGCCCGCGAGGACATCATCGCGGCTGCCGAGGCTGCCGCCTTTTCAGGCAAGGAGTAGTCACACAAAAATCATCATGGGCCCAACGGTCTTCCATACACCGTTGGGCCCATGACGTTTTTATTTTCCCGAGGGGGCTCGCGGCGCGGCCGCGCCGCCTGAGCCTGGCGCTCACCTCATGTGCTTCAGCAGGAAGTGCTCGGCCACGGGCAGGAAGAGGTCGTGCCCCGCATTGTTCAGATGGGCGTGGTCGCGGCGCTTCCCCTGGAAGTATTTGTCGCGGAACTCGTCGTCGAGCGCGCGCACCACCTTTTGCCTTGAAGCGTCAAAGCAAGCCACGTGGTTCTTCCGGCACACCTTCTTCGTGGCTTTGATCACGCGGCCGAAGTTGGGATTCTCGTTGTCCCAGCACGTAAACCAGAACAGTTGCGCTTGGGGATATTTCTCCTTGAGCCCCTTGAGCAGTCGGTCGGCCTTGTCGGCATAGTTGTCGAGTCCGATGGAGTCCAGCCGCGAGGCGTCATTGTGTCCCGCGATGATGATGACGTAGTCGAGCGAGTCGGCCATGTCCGCATAGCGCTTATACATGGCCGGCCCCCAGGTTTTCAGGTCGATGCTCACGCAGTTGCCGTTGCGTCCGTAGTTGAAGTATTGCATGCCATGCTTTTGTGCAAATTTATAGTGCCATGTGTATTCTACCGGATTGCGGTGGTTGCGCACGTAGCTGTCGCCGATGACGCCGAGGCGCTTGCCTTGGAGTGGGTCGCCGGCAAGCGTGGAAACACTGAATCCCAGCAAGCCCAGGATGAGGAAAAGTAGTTGTTTTTTCATCATTTTCATTGTTTAGCGATGCAAATATACAACTTATTTATTTAAAAATGATTACCTTTGCAGCTAAAAAGAAGACAGAACCATGATTTCAGTAGAAGGACTGAAAGTTGAATTTGGCGTGAAACCGCTCTTCCATGATGTGAGCTTTGTGGTGAACGAGCGCGACCGCATCGCCCTGGTGGGCAAGAACGGTGCCGGAAAATCCACGATGCTGAAGATTCTCTGCGGCCTGCAGAAGCCCACGTCGGGCACGGTGGCCATTCCTTCGGGCACCACCATCGGCTATCTGCCACAGGTGATGAGGCTGCAAGACGACACCACCGTGCGCGAGGAGGCGCGGAAGGCCTTTGCCGACATCACCACCCTGAAGGAACAGTTGGGGCGGATGGAGACCGAGATGGGCGAGCGCACCGACTATGAGAGTGCCGACTATGCCGCCTTGGTCGACCGCTTCACCCAGGAGCACGAGCGTTATCTCATGCTCGGCGGCGACAATTACGAGGCCGGAATCGAGCGCACCCTCACCGGATTGGGATTCGCGCGGAGCGACTTCGACCGCCCCACGAGCGAGTTCTCGGGCGGATGGCGCATGCGCATAGAGCTGGCCAAGATTCTCCTCCGCAAGCCCGACGTGCTCCTGCTCGACGAGCCCACTAATCATCTCGACATTGAAAGCATACAGTGGCTGGAGCAGTTCCTCCAGCAGAGTGCCAAGGCCGTGGTGCTGGTGAGCCACGACCGGGCGTTCATCAACAACGTCACCAACCGCACCCTCGAGATTACGTGCGGGCGGGTGGAGGACTACAAGGTGAAGTACGACCAGTACGTCGTGCTCCGCAAGGAGCGTCGCGAGCAACAACTCCGCGCGTGGGAGAACCAGCAGAAGGAGATTGCCGACACCAAGGCCTTCATCGAGCGGTTCCGCTACCAGGCCACCAAGGCCGTACAGGTGCAGCAGCGCATCCGCCAATTGTCGAAAATCGTACCCGTCGAGGTCGACGAGGTCGACAACTCGGCCATGCACCTGAAGTTTCCCCCCTGCCTCCGGTCGGGCGATTATCCCGTCATCTGCGACGACGTGGGCAAGGCCTACGGCGAGCACACCGTCTTCTCGCACGTCGACCTCACCATCAAGCGGGGCGAGAAGGTGGCCTTCGTGGGACGAAACGGCGAAGGAAAGTCCACGCTCGTGAAGTGCATCATGGGCGAGATTCCCTTCACGGGAACACTCAAGGTGGGCCACAACGTGCAGATAGGCTATTTCGCACAGAACCAGGCCCAGCTGCTCGACGACAGCATTACCGTCTACGACACCATCGACCGCGTGGCCACGGGTGAGATGAGGCTGAAAATCAACGACCTGCTCGGGGCGTTCATGTTTGGCGGAGAAACGTCGGAAAAGAAGGTGAAGGTGCTTTCGGGCGGCGAGCGGAGCCGCCTGGCCATGATCCGACTGCTGCTGCAGCCCGTGAACCTGCTCATCCTCGACGAACCCACCAACCACCTCGACATGCCCAGCAAGGACGTGCTGAAAGAGGCCATCAAGGCTTTCGACGGCACCGCCATCATCGTGAGCCACGACCGTGCCTTCCTCGACGGCCTGGTCGACAAGGTGTACGAGTTTGGCGGCGGCCGCGTGCGCGAGCACCTGGGAGGCATCTACGACTGGCTCCGTACCAAGAAGGCCGAGCTTGACACCGACGACGCACGCGCCATCGACCATGCCCTGGCCACGCCGTCGCCCTCGCCACAGGCGGCCGAGCCCACGTCAGCCGGGCCCGCCACGCCCTCCAAGGGCCGGCAGGCCTACGCCGACCGAAAGGAGCAGCAGAAGAAGCAGAAGCGCTTGGAAAAGGCCGTGAAGGAGTCGGAACGCAGAATTGCCGAGATGGAGGCGCGGAAGGCCGAGCTCGACAGGCTCCTGATGAAGCCCGAGAACGCGGCTGACATGGAGCTGGTGGGCGAGTACACCGACTTGCAGCGCAAGCTCGACGAGGAGAACGAGCATTGGTTCCAGCTCGAGGAAAAACTGGAAAGCCAGCAGTGATTTCCATTCCAGAAAGGATTATTCTTATAATTTGACAAACATAAAAACAGTTTATCCATGCAGATGAAGAAGATTATTCCCATCGTGATGATGGCTGCCGTGCCCGTTATGGGCATGGGACAAAGCAAGGCGGGCATACAGGAGAAGAACCTCGACCGCACTGTGCGTCCACAAGATGATTTCTACAAGTTTGCCACGGGTGGCTGGCAGAAGGCCAATCCCCTGCCTGCCGCCTACAGCCGCTTCGGAAGTTTCGACCAGTTGCAGGACGACAACAACAAGCGCATCAATACCATCTTGGGCGAATTGCAGAAGAAGAAGTACAAGGATGGCACCATCGAGCAGAAGCTTGCCGTGTTCTACAAGCAGGCCCTCGACACCGAGAGCCGCAACAAGGCCGGTGTGGCGCCCGTGCGCGCCCTGCTCGACGAGATTGAGCAGGCACCCTCGCTCGAGGCCCTGCGCGCCCTCCAGGTCAAGTATGCCGCCGAGGGATACGGACAGCAGTTTGGCGCTGGCTTCGCCGCCGACGAGAAGAACGTGACCATGAACATCCTCAACGTGATGCAGGGCGGACTCACCCTGGGGCAGAAGGATTACTATCTGAACAACGACTCGGCCACCGTGGCCATTCGCGAGGCTTACAAGAAGCACATCGCACGGATGTTCCGCCTCTATGGCTTCAGCGAGGCCCTGGCCTCGAAGCGCGCCGCAGAGGTGTTCGGACAGGAGGTGATGGTGGCGCTGGTGTCGAAGAGCATGACCGAGCTCCGCGACCCGCAGGCCAACTACAACAAGACCACGCTGAAGCAGTTCCAGGCCGACTATCCCAACCTGAGGCTCGAGACGCTGTGCAACGCCGAGGGCATCAAGAGCGAGTATATCCAGGACATCGTCGTGGGGCAGCCTGCCTTCCTCACCGGACTGAACGCCATCATGGGCATACAGTCGGCCGACGATGTGAAGGCCCTTATGGAATGGGACGTGATAGAAAACTCGGCCAGCTATCTGACCGATGAAATCCGTGAGGCCAACTTCGACTTCTTCGGACGCACCATGAGCGGACGCAAGGAGGACTACCCCCTCTGGAAGCGGGCTACGAGCCAGGTGCAGGCACAGCTGGGCGAGCCTCTGGGACGCATGTATTGCGAGAAGTACTTCCCCGAGTCGTCGAAGAAAATCATGACCGAACTGGTGAAGAACCTGCAGGTCAGCCTGGGCGAGCGCATCGACGCGCAAACCTGGATGAGCGACAGCACCAAGGCCAATGCACACAAGAAGCTCGACAAGTTCTATGTGAAGATTGGATACCCCGACAAGTGGACCGACTACTCCAAGCTCACCATTGACCCCGACAAGAGTTTCTACGAGAACGTGCAGGCCTGCCGCAAGTTCCGTCATGACGACAATATTGCCCGCAAGGCCGGAAAGCCCGTCGACCGCGACGAGTGGTATATGACCCCGCAGACGGTCAACGCCTATTACAACCCCACGACCAACGAGATTTGCTTCCCCGCAGGCATCCTGCAGTATCCCTTCTTCGACCCCAAGGCCGACGAGGCCTTCAACTATGGCGCCATCGGCGTGGTGATCGGACACGAGATGACGCACGGATTCGACGACCAGGGACGCCAGTATGACAGTGACGGAAACATGAAGGACTGGTGGACGGCGACTGACGCCAAGGGCTTCAACGAGCGCGCCAAACTCTATGTCGACTTCTTCAACGGCATCGAGGTGCTGCCCGGACTCCACAGCAACGGACAGCTCACGCTGGGCGAGAACCTGGCCGACCACGGCGGACTGGAGGTGGCTTTCAACGCCTTCAAGCATGCCACGGCCAAGAAGCCGCTCAAGGCGAAGCTCGGCTTCACGCCCGAGCAGCGATTCTTCCTTGCCTATGCCGGCGTATGGGGACAGAACATCACCGAACAGGAAATCCGCAACCGCGTGAAGCGTGATCCGCACGCGCTGGGCGAGTGGCGTGTCAACGGCGCGCTGCCCCACGTGGACGCCTGGTACGAGGCCTTCGGCGTGAAGCCGGGCGACAAGTTGTATCTCCCCGAGAACGAGCGCCTGAAGTTGTGGTAAGCTGCTTCTTTCCGGGGTGACCCGTAATGACTGAAATCGCCAAAGTCTCAGAAAAGGGGACTTTGGCGATTTCTTTTATAACCATGCATGGTTGTACTCAAAAGAGCATTTAGGGAAGACTTATGCTTTTGTTGATAACAATTCTTCTGTCATGAATAGCATAACAATTGACGAATTGCTTGATGCAGAATATGGAGAGATAGGCACGCCCTGCCGACCTCCTGCTTCCACGCCCCCTCCCACCGTTTCCGCTCATGGGAAAGGGGAGCCGGAACAGCGGGAAGAACCATAATTGTGCTACAGAAGTGCTACAAATGGTCCTTGGAAATGAAAAAAAAAGTGAATCGCTTCGCTTTTTAAAAGATTTGGCTTATATTTGCACATTCAATGACGAATTGAGAAAATGAGTTTAACAAGCATTATCAGTCCGCTTTTCCATCATCGGCAGAAAGAGTTGGAGAAGTATGCCCACCACGCCCAAGCCTTGCAGGAGCAAGTGCTCGCGCGCCTGGTATCGCGCGGCAAGGACACCGAATATGGCTTGAAGCACTTGCTCAAGCAGACCGAGAGTTATGAGGACTTTGCCCACAACGTGCCAGTGAACACCTACGAGGAGCTGAAGGGCGACATCGACCGGATGCGCCATGGCGAGTCCGACGTGCTCTGGCCCGGACTGGTGAAGTGGTATGCCAAGTCGTCGGGCACGACCAACGACAAGAGCAAGTTCATTCCCGTCTCGCAGGAGGGCCTGCAGCGCATCCACTACAAGGGAGCCGCCGACACCGTGGCCCTCTATCTGCGCAACAATCCCAAGAGCCGGCTCTTCGACGGGCGGGCCCTGATCCTCGGCGGCAGCCATTCGCCCAACTACAACGTGTCTGGATCACTCGTGGGCGACCTGAGCGCCATCCTCATCGAGAACATCAACCCGCTGGCCAATCTCGTGCGCGTGCCCAAGAAGTCGACGGCCCTGCTGAGCGACTTCGAGGTGAAGCGTGACCGCATAGCCCATGAGTGCCTGCACAAGAACGTGACCAACATTTCGGGCGTGCCAAGCTGGATGCTCAGCGTGCTGGTGCGCGTCATGGAGCTCTCGGGCAAGAAGCACCTTGAGGAGGTGTGGCCCAATCTGGAAGTGTTCTTCCACGGAGGCATTGCCTTCACGCCCTATCGCAAGCAGTACGAGCAGCTCATCACCTCGTCGAAGATGCACTATATGGAGACCTACAACGCCAGCGAGGGATTCTTCGGACTGCAGGACGACCCCGCCGACAAGGCCATGCTGCTCATGATCGACTATGACGTGTTCTACGAGTTCATCCCCATGGACGAGCTGGGCAGCGACCATCCCACGGTGGTGCCGCTTTGGGGCGTGCAGACGGGGGTGAACTATGCCATGCTCATCACCACCAACTGCGGACTCTGGAGATACATGATAGGCGACACGGTGAGTTTTACAAGCAAGGACCCCTACAAGTTCGTCATCACCGGACGCACCAAGTACTTCATCAACGCCTTCGGCGAGGAACTCATCATGGACAACGCCGAGAAGGGGCTGGCTTATGCCTGCGAGCAAACGGGAGCGCAGGTGCGCGAATACACCGCCGCACCCGTCTATATGGACAGCAACGCCAAGTGCCGCCACCAGTGGCTCATCGAGTTCAGCAAGGAGCCTGACGACCTGGGCCGCTTTGCCGCCCTGCTCGACCGGAGACTCCAGGAAATCAACAGCGACTACGAGGCCAAGCGCTTCCACGACGTCACCCTGCAGCACCTCGAGGTTGTGAAGGCGCGGACGGGACTCTTCGACGACTGGCTCAAGGCCAAGGGAAAGCTGGGCGGACAGCACAAGGTGCCACGGCTGAGCAACAGCCGGAAGAACATTGACGAACTGCTCGAGCTCAACGGCGCACCCGCCCAGGCCCGCACGGAAACGCCCTCATGAGCCAATACCCAACTCCACAGCCCATGAGAAAGACTATCACCATCAAAAAGTGGCCGGGCAGGCACGTGGCCAGGCTCCTTGCCGGCGTGCTTGCCGGCGGGGCGCTCTCCCTGGCGTCGTGTGCCAAGATGGGCAATCCCGACGGCGGATGGTATGACGAGACGCCGCCCCACGTGGTGGGGGCGATGCCCGAGGACGGCGCCACACACGTGAAGACGAGAAAGGTCTCCATCAATTTCGACGAGTTCATCAAGATTGACGACGCGCAAAA
The DNA here is from genome assembly GCA_964420715.1 of uncultured Prevotella sp. Lineage (GTDB taxonomy): Bacteria > Bacteroidota > Bacteroidia > Bacteroidales > Bacteroidaceae > Prevotella. Next base: position 33,023 of record CAYQUN010000001.1, read on the forward strand.
CAAGGTGGTGGTGTCGCCGCCACAACTGGAATCGCCCGAAATCAAGAGCGAGGGAAAGCGCATACGCGTGTCGCTGAAAGACTCGCTCAAGGCCAACACCACCTACACCATCGACTTCTCTGACGCCATCAGCGACAACAACGAGGGCAATCCGCTGGGCAACTACACCTACAGCTTCTCCACCGGCGGCGCCATCGACACACTCGAGGTGTCGGGCTACGTGCTCGAGGCCAAGAACCTGGAGCCCGTCAAGGGCATCCTGGTGGGCCTGTACGGCAACATGAGCGACACGGCCTTCACCCACGAGCCCATGCTGCGCGTGTCGCGCACCGACAGCCGGGGCCGCTTCGTCATCAAGGGCATAGCGCCGGGAGAGTACCGCGTGTACGCCCTGCAGGATGCCGACGGCAACTACCTGTTCAGCCAGAAGAGCGAGGCCATCGCCTTCAGCCACGACACCATCGTGCCGACGTCGAAGCCCGATGTGAGGCAGGACACGCTATGGACGGACTCCCTCCACATCAAGGGATTCCGCCAGGTGCCCTATACGCACTTCCTGCCCGACGACATCTGCCTGCTCGCCTTCCAGGAAACGCTCACCGACCGCTACTTCCTGAAGGCTGAAAGAAAGAGCGCCGAGCTATTCACCCTCTTCTTCAGCTATGGCGACAAGCAGCTGCCACGCCTGAGGGGACTCAACTTTGACGAGCGCGACGCCTTCATCGTGGAGCCTTCGGAACACAACGACACCGTGAGCTACTGGCTGAGGGACACGGCCTTGGTGAATCAGGACACGCTCAGGATGGAAGTGCAGTACCAGATGACCGACAGCCTGGGACGGCTCGTGCCGAAAACCGACACGCTCGACGTGCTCTCGAAAGAGCCTTACGCCAAGCGGATGAAGAAGTTGCAGGACGAGCGCGAGCAGTGGGAAAAGCAGCAGAAGAAGAAAGAAAAGCGGGGCGAGGCGACACAGCCCTTCCGCAAGATTGACGCGTTGAAACCCGATATCGACGTGAGCGGCTCGCTCGACCCCGACCGCAACATCCGGTTCACGTTCCCCTCGCCCTTGGCGGCCATCGACAGCGCCAAGCTGCACCTCTATGCGCGGCACGACTCGCTATGGTACCGGGCGGCCTTCGAGTTCGAGCATGTGCGCGGCCGCGAATACCTCTTCCGGGGCGAGTGGCGCCCTGAGATAGAGTATAGCCTGGAGATTGACTCGGCCGCGTTCACCGATATCTACGGACGGGTGTCGGATGCCGTGAAGCAGGGCTTCGTGGTCAAGGGGCTCGATGATTACAGCACGCTGCTGGTCAGCATCAACGGCATGGAGGACAGCGTCCTCGTGGTGCAGCTCCTCGACGGGGCGGACAAGGTGGTCAAGCAGGTGGAGGCACGGGACGGACAGGCCGAGTTCTACTTTCTTAAGCCGGGAAAGTACTATATGCGGCTTTTTGCCGACCGCAATGGCAACGGCATTTGGGATACGGGCGACTATGCCCGCGACCTGCAGCCCGAGCCCGTATATTATTACCCCGACGCCATAGAGTGCCGGGCCAAGTGGGACGTGAGCCGGTCGTGGAATCCTGTGGCGCGCCCACGCTGGATGCAGAAGCCCGGAGACATCACCAAGCAGAAGGCCGAGGCGCAGAAGAAGCAGAAGAGCCAGAACGCGGAGCGCGCCCGGAGGTTGGGCATTGAGTATGTGCCGAAACCATAGCCACATGCGGACCTTCTGGAAAACGGGCGCGGGGTTATGGCCCACGGCGCGACGGGGATGTACAGGGAAAGGAATAAAGAATAAAGAAAAAAGGAATAATGATGAAGCGAATATCATGCAAGAGATGGCTGCTGGGCTTGCTGGTGGTGCTTTCGGGTGCCACGGCCACGGCCCAGTGTACGTTCAAGAACACCGCCTTCAAAAGCGGAGAGTTCCTCACCTATAATCTCTACTACAACTGGAAGTTCGTGTGGGTCAAGGCCGGTACGGCCAGCCTGTACACCGTCCAGAGCCGCTACCATGGCCAGCAGGCCTATCGCGCCAGCCTCACCACGCGCGGCAACGGCCGGCTCGACGACTACTTCGTGCTGCGCGATACGCTGCTCTGCTACAACACGCTCGACCTCGTACCGCTCTATTACCGCAAGGGGGCGAGAGAGGGAAAGCGATACAATGTGGACGAGGTGTTCTACTCCTATCCTAACGGAAACAGCAAGGTGAGGCTTCACAGGCAGCACAACGACGGGTCGCACACCTGGAAGAACGCTACGTACAACGACTGCGTCTACGACATGCTGAGCATCTTCCTCAGGGCGAGAAGCTTCGTGCCCACGAAGTGGAAGAAAGGGTACGTGGTCAACTTCCCCATCGTGGACGGAAAAAGCCGCACGGCCGCGCAGCTGCGCTATCAGGGCAAGACCATCATCAAGGCCGACAACGGCCACAAGTACCGCTGCCTGCAACTGTCGTATATGGAATTCGAGGACAACAAATACAAGCGCATCGTGGACTTCTATGTCACCGACGATGACAACCACGTGCCCGTGAGGCTTGACATGTTCCTGAAGTTCGGAGCGGCCAAGGCCTTTCTGGTCAACCAGCGGGGAGCACGCAACCCCTGTTCGTCCATCGTGAAATAAAAACCGCGAGGCCTTCACGGCCTCAAGGCCATCTGGCGACCTTAATCACGCTAAGCATATGGGAAAAGCAAAAAAAGGCGGAAAACGCCTCACCAAGAAGCAACTCTCTGAGATTCTCGAGGGATTCTTCACTTCCAATCCGGGGAAGACGTTCTCCCTGAAAGACATCTTCCATGCGCTCAAACTCAACACGCATCCGTTGAAGATGCTCGCCATCGACATCATGGAAGAGATGTCGTGGGACGATTTCCTCGCCAAAGTGAGCGACAACAGCTACAAGCTCAACCAGAGCGGGCAGGTGTTCGAAGGCTCGTTCGTGCGCAAGGCCAACGGGAAGAACTCGGTCATTCCTGACGACAGCGACAAGCCCGTCTTCGTCTCTGAACGAAACTCGCTCTGGGCCCTCAGCGGAGACCGGGTGCGCGTGCAGCTCATGGCCCGGCGCCAGAAGCACATCAGGGAGGCGCAGGTCATCGAAATCCTGCACCGCGCCAAGGACCAGTTCGTGGGACGGCTCAGGGTGGACAAGGACATGGCTTATCTCGTGACGCCGGAAAACACGTTCGTGCACGACATCATCATCCCCAGGAGAAAGCTCAAGGGCGGACAGACTGACGACAAGGCCGTGGTGAAAATCGTACAGTGGCCCGATGCCGGGCACAAGTCTATCGTGGGCGAGGTGGTCGACGTGCTGGGCAAGTCGGGAGACAACAACGTGGAGATGAACTCCATCCTGGCGCAATACGGGCTGCCCTACGTCTATCCCAAGAAGGTGGAGGAGGCTGCGGAGAAAATCTCCGGCGACATCACCGAGCAGGACTTGAAGGAGCGCGAGGACTTCCGCGACACCTGGACGTGCACCATCGACCCGCACGACGCCAAGGACTTCGACGACGCCTTGTCGGTCAAGAGGCTCGACAACGGCCTCTACGAGGTGGGCGTGCACATTGCCGACGTGTCGCACTATGTCAAGGAGGGCGACATCATCGACCGCGAGGCTCAAAAGCGGGCCACCAGCGTGTACCTCGTCGACCGCACCATTCCCATGCTTCCCGAACGGCTCTGCAACTTCGTGTGCTCGTTGCGCCCCAACGAGGAGAAACTGTGCTTCAGCGTCGTGTTCACGCTCGACGATGAGGCCGAGGTGAAGGACTACCGCATCGTGCACACCGTCATCAAGAGCGACAGGCGCTATGCCTACGAGGAGGCCCAGCAGCTGCTGGAGGACAACGGCGTGGTCGACGGCACTGGAAAGCCCGCGCCGCCCGCTCCCGCCGGAGGATACAAGGGCGAGTATGCCGAGCAGGTCATCACGCTCGACAGGCTGGCCAAGAAGTTGCGCGAAAGGCGGTTCAAGAACGGATCGGTGAAGTTCGACAGCGAGGAACTGCATTTTGATGTCGACGAGAACGGAAAGCCCACGCGGTGCTATTTCAAGCGCTCGAAGGACGCCAACAAGCTCATCGAGGAATTCATGCTCCTGGCCAACAAGACCGTGGCCGAGAGCGTGGGCAAGGTGAAGAAGGGCAAGAAGGCCAAGACACTGGTCTACCGCATACACGACAATCCCGACCCGCAGAAACTTGAGAATCTGAGGCAGTTCATCGTCAAGTTCGGCTATCGTCTGAAGTCGACAAGCACCATGGGGGCCACCGCCCGCGCGCTCAACGAGCTCATGGACGAATGCGAGGAGCGCCCCGAGCAGAAGATGATACAGACCGTGGCCTTGCGCGCCATGATGAAGGCGAAATACTCCGTGCACAACATCGGGCACTTCGGGCTCGCATTCGAGTACTACACCCACTTCACCTCGCCCATCCGGCGCTATCCCGACACCATGGTGCACCGGTTGCTCACGAGGTACCAGGAGGGTGGACGGTCGGCCAACGCGCGCCACTACGAGGAGCTTTGCGAGCATTGCTCTGACATGGAGCAGGTGGCGCAGAACGCCGAGCGGGACTCCATCAAGTACAAGATGGTGGAATTCATGGGCGACAAGATTGGCAACACCTACGACGCACACATCAGCGGCATAACAAGCTATGGCGTCTACGCCGAAATCGACGAGAACCACTGCGAGGGACTCGTGCCCATCCGCGACCTCGGTGATGACTATTACGAGTTTGACGAGAAGAACTTCTGCCTCATTGGCCGCCGCCACCATCACAAGTATCAGTTGGGCGATGCCATCCGCATCCAGGTGGCCAAGGCCAATCTGGAGCGCAAGCAGCTCGACTTCACCATTGCCGAAGACACGATTCAGAAGCGGAAGAAAAAATAGTGGTGCCCCCACCTTGTTTAGTGTGAGTTCGATACTTTCACACAGGCTCCATTTCCCAGTGAGGCTACCACCTATTGCAATGGTCCTTGACGACACGCACCGACTCGCTCAACAAGTTTTCCGCAATCGTCTTCTCCTATAGTTTTGATGCGAAAGGAGAATCAAGGCTAAATATCCCCCTCGTCCATACCATGTCTGCCGTATATGAGGCAGACCCCGTGTGTTTTAAGAAAGTAATTATAAAAACAAGGGCGAAGACAGGGGCCTCTTGCTTTTCCTTGCAAGTCCTGACAGGCTCCGCCTTGAAGAGTATAATGCATTTTGTTTCGCGGCCGCTCCTTTGTGGGGCGGCCGTTTTTCTTTGTAACCGATTCCGGGAGGAGTCGGTTTTGTTTGTCGGGCAAGTTAGCGGATATCGATTTCTATAATTTTTGCGAAAGGAATGCAGGGATGGAATAGGGGGATTATTTGGTTTAAATGGGTGTAAAAGCGTACAATCTTACAAAAAACAGGGTTGCTCCCTTTGCGATTATTGCTTTTTTCGTCTATCTTTGCGATGTCGCTTTAATCAGAAAAACAAGGCTTGAAGCCTATAGTTTAACTTAATATTTATTACCTAACTTAACTTAAGATGAATAGTTTTACTAACCTTTGTCGGTCTAGGGTGCTTAGACGCGGCTTGTTGCTTTGGGGCTTGTTGCCCTTCGTGACAATAGCCGAGGCACAAAAAATCGACCTAGACCAGTCGGGACGCAACACCAGCGAGGTCACCGCTTCGGGATACACCTCGTGGCAGGTGGGGCAGCTGGGCTACAATGCCAGCGCATCGACGACGGTGAATGGTGTGAAAATCACCATTAAGAACTCAACCAACGGCTACGACCTCCGCACTGGATGGTATAAAGCCAATATCCAGAAAGACAAACTCATCAACGACGGACTGCACCACGACGGCAACCCGAAGAAGAGCACGAGCATCACCATCACCGTGAGCGGGCTCAAGAGCGGCAGCCACTCGTTGCAGGCCTATCATAACAATCCTGACGACGTGAGCGGTATGGGCAACATCACCGTCACCGTGAACGGTAGCCGCAAGGCCACTGTGACACCCACTTCACGGGCCGCAAGCACCGCCGCCTCGGCAAAGTCATACGTCACCTTCTCGGGAACCTCGGCCACGATTGTCTATAGCAGCAACACCGATTTCTACATCAACTCGCTGGAGTTCGACGTTGTCGACGCCAATGCCACGGCCACATCGCCCTCGCCGGCCAACAACGACCTGCATGCCAATGCCGACAACGGCGGACTGACACTGAAGTGGACCGTGGCCAAGAACGGGGCCAACTCGCAGGTGCTCTATTGGGGAACCGACAAGAACGCCGTGAGCAACGGCTCGGCCACCAAGGTGAACCTCTCGGGCTCGGCCACCTCTTATAATCTCAGCGGCTTGTCGCCTCTGAAGACCTACTACTGGCGTGTGGACGCCGTGAAAAACGGCTCGGCCACCAAGGGCTCGGTGTGGACCTTCCAGCCCCGCCGGCTCGCCTTCCCCGGTGCCGAGGGCTATGGAAAGTATGCCATCGGCGGACGCGGCGGACAGGTCTACCATGTGACGAATCTGAACGACGACGGTTCCTACGGCTCGTTCCGCTATGGCGTGACCAAGCTGAGCGGACCACGCACCATCGTCTTCGATGTGGCTGGCGTCATCACGCTCACCTCAAGGCTCACCATCAGCGACCCTTATATCACGATTGCCGGGCAGACGGCTCCGGGACGCGGCATCATGTTCCGCTCTAAGGCCTTGGGCGTGGCCACTGACGGCATCACGCGATTCATCCGCCTGCGGCTCGGAGGCGGAGACAGCTGGAGTGGAAGCGGGGCCAACCAGAATACCAGCGACGGTATCGGTATGGCGGGCAACAACAACTCCATCATGGACCACTGCTCCATCTCGTGGACCATCGACGAGGCGTTCTCGTCGCGCAATGCCAAGAATGTCACCCTGCAGCACACGCTCATCTCCGAGGCGCTCAACTATGCCGGACACTCCCACTACGTCGAGGCGTCAAACCGGTATGTGGAGCATGGATATGCCGCAACGATCGGCGGTGGTGAAGGCGGTGTTGACGGTGTAGGCTCTTATCACCACAACCTGCTGGCACACAATGAGGGAAGAAACTGGAGTATGTCCGGAGGCTTGAATGATGGCTACTATGACGGACATCACGATATGTTCAACAACGTGGTCTACAACTGGGGTGGACGCACCACCGACGGCGGTACCCACGAGGGCAACTTCGTGAACAACTATTACAAGATGGGCGCCGCATCCACCGAGCAATATCTCATCACGGCCGACCTCGAAGGCACGGGAAAGGGTACCCAAAGCTACTATGTGAACGGAAACATCCGTGAGAACCAGAACCACTCGAAGACGACCGACCAGAGCCAGTTGCGCCGCTACCGCCTTTCCAATGGCCAGCAACTCAATTGGACGGTGTTCCAGAGCAAGCCTTTCTTCTCGTCGCTGGCCAATATCGAGAGTGCCGAGGCAGCTTTCAAGAACGTTCTCTCTGACGTGGGATGCAATCAGCCTGAGCTTGACAACCACGACCAGCGCATGGTGAAGGAGACGCTGAACGGCACTTATTCGAAAACCGGACACTACACAAAGAAGAAGGGACTCATCGACCGCGAGAGCGACTCCGAGGGCTTCAGCGGACTGAACATCACCACGGCCAGCCGGCCCAGTAACTGGGACACCGACAAGGACGGTATGCCCGACTGGTGGGAGAAGGCTTATGGCACCAATCCCAGTTCTGCTGACAACAACGGCGACATCGACAACAATGGTTACACCAATCTGGAGGAGTATCTGAACTGGCTCGCCGATCCGCACTTCACCATCAACGGAAAGTTGCAAATCAATCTTGCTACTTATTTCGCTGGATACACAAAGCCGTCGTACAAAGTCTCGTCGGTGGCCAGTGGGGCTACTGCGGGAATCAGCGGAAGCACGCTCACCGTGTACAACGGAACGGCAAACGCCCTCTTTGTCGTGAAGGTGACCGCCTCGCAGGACGGTGTCTCGCTTACACGTACTTTCAACTTCTATGTGGATGGCGCTTCGGCCAGCAGCAACCAAAACCAGAACCAGCAGCAAACCACCACGGAGACCGAGAAGGCCGACAAGCAACAGCAGGTGAAGGAGACCGTGTCAGTGCCCTCGAGCAACAAGGAGTACACCGGCACCATCCATTGGGACTTCGACCTGGGCACTGCCAACCAGTCCGCGACGGTCTCCTCCGACTTCGAGGGCTACCTCACGGCGAGCACGACGCTTGGCGAGAACCTTGTCTACGGCGGTGTGAAGGAGCTTGACGCCCTGAACGAGAGCCGCATCGGCGTGAAGGTGAAGCAGTCCGTTCCTACGGGTAAGAACGCCCTTCGCTTCAACGTCCAGCCCGCGAGCGGATGCGCGTTCACCCCGACCCGTGTCGACTTCACGGCCACTCGCATCGGTACCGACGGCGGCAACATCGACGTGAACTGGGACTACATCGAGGTGGCCACGGGGCTTCGTCCAGCCCGCAACAAGGCCAACCCCGAGTCGACCACCTATACCTACAATGTGAGCGGCAAGCAGAGCAACAACCTCAAGTCGCTGATCCTCTATCTCTACAACCTTGAGACCTCCAAGCAGTTCGGCATCGCCAACGTCACGATTTACGGCAAGCTGTCCCGTCCCGCGAAGGCCGAGGACCAGAAGACGGAGAGCGGCACCATCAGTTGGGCCTTCGACCAGGGCACGTCTGGCCAGCAGGCCGTTCTCGGCTCCGACCTGGCCAACTATGTTACGACGGACGTACAGATGGCCGGCGGGCTGACCTATGGCGGCGTGAAGGAGCTTGACGGCCTGACCGAGACTCGCATCGGCGTGACGGTGGACAACGACCCCGCCCCGTCGAACGACAACAAGCTCTCGTTCATCGTCACCCCCGCCTCGGGCAGCTCTCTCAACATCACCAAGATCGAGTTCACGGCCACTCGCATCGGCACCGACGGCGGCAGCATCGACGTGAGCTGGGCCGGCACGAAGATCGCGGAGGGGCTTCGTCCCGCCCGCAACAAGGCCAATCCCGAGTACACCACGTACACCTATGACGTGACGACCAGCAGTCCCGAGAAGGGTCACAAGCTGACGTTCAACTTCTACAACATCGGCATCACGAAGCAGTTCGGCCTGGCCAATGTGAAGCTCTACGGCACGCTGACGCGTTCTGGTTCAGCCGCCAAGTCCTTCGTCTTCGATTCCGCTACCGGCATTGACGGCGTGAAGAATGACGCGGCCCAGGCCGGCACTCCCTGGTACACGCTCACCGGTGTGAAGGTGCAGAAGCCCACACAGCCCGGTGTCTATATCCATGACGGCAAGAAAGTCGTTATCAAATAAGAGAAAAAAAACAATCAAAAAATCATGTCGCCCTGTCTGAAGAAGGGGCAGGGCGACCTCTTTTAGCCTAAACCAAACACCTTATGAACAATTTAAAAACTCTAGCATTTTCGTGCCTCCTGGCTTCAGCCTTGCCGGGAATGGCGCAGAACACCCCCACGTCGCAGATGGAGAAGCTGACGCGAGGCATCGTTGCCGTACCGTCGATGTCGTCTACGGGCGAATTTGTCAGCTGGCGCCTTTTGGGCACCGACAACAGCGCGACCACCACTTTTGATGTCATCCGCGATGGAACGACCATCGCTTCCAACCTGAAAAACGTGACGAGTTATCTCGACAAGGGAGGCAGCTCGGGCAGCAAGTATCAAATCGTGACCCGTGTGAACGGAAAGAAGACCGCCACCTCGTCGGTGGTGACGCCTTGGGGCGACAAGTTTCTGAAGGTGAAGCTGAACAGTCCGGGCAGCGGATACACGCCTAACGACATCAACGTGGGCGATGTGGACGGCGACGGCGAGTACGAGCTCGTGGTGAAGTGGAATCCCTCCAATGCCAAGGACAACAGCCAGAGTGGCAAGACGGATGTTGTTTTCTTGGACTGCTACAAGCTTTCGGGCAAGCAGCTCTGGCGCATTGATTTGGGTTACAACATCCGCGCCGGCGCCCACTATACACAGCATTTGGTGTACGACTTCGACGGGGATGGAAAGGCAGAAGTCATCTGCAAGACGGCCCCGCTCTCTAAGGACGGCAAGGGGCAGTATGTCACAGCCGTCGCAACGGACAGCAACATCAAGAATGCTACGCAGAAGAACTATCGCAACAGCAAGGGATACATCACTTCGGGTCCCGAGTATCTGACGGTGTTCAACGGTCAGACGGGAGCCGCCATCCACACGGTGTTCTATAATCCCAACCGTGCGGGCTCTTTGGGAGGTGCCCCCAACATGCCGTCGAAGAGCTTCTGGGGTGACAATTACGGTGGACGTGCCGACCGTTTCCTCTCGGCCGTGGCCTATCTTGATGGTCCCAGCGCCAAGCCGAGCGCCATCTTCACCCGTGGCTATTATACCCGCGCCTATGTGTGGGCCGTCAACTTCGATGGCAAGAAGCTGTCCACCAAGTGGCTCAGCGCCTCCACCTCGGCCAACACGCTGGAACTGACGGATGCCAACGGCAAGAAGACGACCAAGAGCTACAGCAGTTCGACGGCCAACCGCGGGTCGCACACCATGTATGGCAACGGAAACCACAACATGTCCGTGGCCGATGTCGACGGTGACGGATGCGATGAAATCATCTGGGGATCGGCCGCGCTCGACAACAACGGCTATATGCTTTATGCCACGGGATACGGTCACGGCGACGCCATCCACCTGGGCAAGTTCATCCCCGACAGAACGGGACTGCAAGTCTTCGAGGTGCACGAGGAAAAACCCTATGGATGGGACCTTCACGATGCAGCTACGGGAAAGATCATTTATTCGGCCACGGGCAGCGCCGACAACGGGCGCGGCATTGCCGGAGCATTCGTTTCCGGAACGCGTGGCGGACAGTTCTCGTCCTTTGGCGACCGCAACCTGCGCTCGGCCGTGAACGGGCAAGTCGTTTCCAGCCGGTGGACGCCTTGCAACTTCCGCATCTATTGGGACGGAAGCCTTTACGACCAGTTCTTCGATACCGATGTGTCGAAGTGGAACGGAAACGGCACGACCACCATCTTCCAGCCGTCGAAGTACAACAACTCGCAGACTTGCAACACCACCAAGGCCACGCCCTGTCTCCAGGCCGACCTCTTCGGCGACTGGCGTGAGGAAATCATCATGTACAGCGGCAATGACAACAGCACGCTGAACATCTTCACCACGACCGAGGAAACGCAGTATCGCGTGCCCACCTTGATGCACGACCACACCTATCGCATGGCCATCGCCTGGCAGCAGGCCGGCTACAACCAGCCTCCACACCTCGGCTACTATCTGCCCGATTATGCCACCTCGTTCAATGCGGACAGCAAGATCACGGTGAGCGACGGCACCACGGAGTCGACCACCACCACGGAGACCGAGAAGGCCGACAAGCAACAGCAGGTGAAGGAGACCGTGTCAGTGCCCTCGAGCAACAAGGAGTACACCGGCACCATCCATTGGGACTTCGACCTGGGCACTGCCAACCAGTCCGCGACGGTCTCCTCCGACTTCGAGGGCTACCTCACGGCGAGCACGACGCTTGGCGAGAACCTTGTCTACGGCGGTGTGAAGGAGCTTGACGCCCTGAACGAGAGCCGCATCGGCGTGAAGGTGAAGCAGTCCGTTCCTACGGGTAAGAACGCCCTTCGCTTCAACGTCCAGCCCGCGAGCGGATGCGCGTTCACCCCGACCCGTGTCGACTTCACGGCCACTCGCATCGGTACCGACGGCGGCAACATCGACGTGAACTGGGACTACATCGAGGTGGCCACGGGGCTTCGTCCAGCCCGCAACAAGGCCAACCCCGAGTCGACCACCTATACCTACAATGTGAGCGGCAAGCAGAGCAACAACCTCAAGTCGCTGATCCTCTATCTCTACAACCTTGAGACCTCCAAGCAGTTCGGCATCGCCAACGTCACGATTTACGGCAAGCTGTCCCGTCCCGCGAAGGCCGAGGACCAGAAGACGGAGAGCGGCACCATCAGTTGGGCCTTCGACCAGGGCACGTCTGGCCAGCAGGCCGTTCTCGGCTCCGACCTGGCCAACTATGTTACGACGGACGTACAGATGGCCGGCGGGCTGACCTATGGCGGCGTGAAGGAGCTTGACGGCCTGACCGAGACTCGCATCGGCGTGACGGTGGACAACGACCCCGCCCCGTCGAACGACAACAAGCTCTCGTTCATCGTCACCCCCGCCTCGGGCAGCTCTCTCAACATCACCAAGATCGAGTTCACGGCCACTCGCATCGGCACCGACGGCGGCAGCATCGACGTGAGCTGGGCCGGCACGAAGATCGCGGAGGGGCTTCGTCCCGCCCGCAACAAGGCCAATCCCGAGTACACCACGTACACCTATGACGTGACGACCAGCAGTCCCGAGAAGGGTCACAAGCTGACGTTCAACTTCTACAACATCGGCATCACGAAGCAGTTCGGCCTGGCCAATGTGAAGCTCTACGGCACGCTGACGCGTTCTGGTTCAGCCGCCAAGTCCTTCGTCTTCGATTCCGCTACCGGCATTGACGGCGTGAAGAATGACGCGGCCCAGGCCGGCACTCCCTGGTACACGCTCACCGGTGTGAAGGTGCAGAAGCCCACACAGCCCGGTGTCTACATCCACAACGGTAAGAAAGTTCTTATCAAATAGTTATCTTCAATCCATCTTCACTACTTCCTCGTGATGGGGAGGTAGTGAAGACTTTTTCCAAACCTTTTGTTTTATGCGAATATTTAACTTGAAGAAAGGGGCATACAGCCTCTTGACCACTTTCTTATTTGGTCTTTTGACTCTTGCCAGCCAGCAAGTTTCCGCCGAATCGAGCAGCGTGAAGGTATACTGGTCGTTCGATCAGGGCACGGCCCGGCAGCAGCCCACGGTGAGCGGAAATCTTTCCTCAGTGGTCTCCACAAGCATTACGGCCGGTTCCCACCTCACTTTCGGCGGAACCAAGACGCTCGACAACGGGCTCACCGAGACGCGTGTCGGTGTGACGCAGAGCAACGAGTCTGCCGCCACCAACGACAACAAGCTCTCGTTTCGTGTCCAGGTGGCCGACGGCTACGGCTTCATCATCAACAAAGTGTCGTTCAAGGCCACCCGCATCGGCACCGACGGTGTGTCGATGGACGTGTCAGTGGCCGGCAAGAAGGTGGCCACAGGCCTCCGTCCGGCCCGCAACAAGGCCAACCCCGAATACACCACTTATTCCTATACCGTGAGCAATGAGGCCACCAGCGGACACAATCTCTCACTGAACATTTACAATTTGCTGAACACCAAGCAGGTGGGTCTGGCCGACATCACCATCGAAGGCACCATCGTCAAGACCACCAGCAGCGGCACCAGCACACAGGAAAGCGGTTCGGTGTACTGGCCTTTCGAGCTCGGCACGGCCAACCAGGCGGCCCAGGTGGCCGGCGACCTGGGCGGAAAGCTCACGGCCTCGGTGCAGTTGGGAAGCAATCTCACCTGGGGAGGCGTGAAGGAAGTGTCCGGTCTGAGCGAGAGCCGCATTGGCGTGCGTGTGAACAACGAGTCCTCGGCCAATGAGTCCAACGCCCTGAAGTTTGTCGTCTCGGCCAAGACGGGCTATGCCGTCCAGATCACCAAGGTGCAATTCTCGGCCACCCGCATCGGCACTGACGCCGGAAGCATCGACGTCACCGTAGGCAGCAAGCTTGCCACAGCCCTCCGCCCGGCCCGCAACAAGGCTAACCCCGAGTACACCACCTATACCTATACTGCCGACGCGCAGGCCCAGAGCAGCCAGGCCCTCGTGCTCAACCTTTATAATCTCGGCATCACCAAGCAGTTCGGCATTGCCCATGTCACCCTTTGGGTGAAGGTGGACAAGGCCAGTTCGAGCACCGGAACAGGCAGCCAGTCCACCTCCGCCAACGACTTTGAAACCGCGGCCGAGGCCGTGGCCAACATGGGCATTGGCTGGAATGCCGGTAACGCCTTGGAGAGCAACAGCAACGAGGTGAACGGATGGATAGAGAAATACACCGACCGGAGCCCCAAGGCCTATGAGACGGCGTGGGGGCAGCCGCAGATTGACGAGCACCTCATCAAGGCTTTCAAGGAGCAGGGCTTCAATGCCATCCGCGTGCCCGTGACCTGGTGGCCCCATATGGACAGCCAGAACAAGATTGACGCCACATGGATGGCCCGCGTCAAGCAGGTGGTCGACTATGTCGTCGGCAATGGGATGTACTGCATCCTCAATGTCCATCACGACACCGGAGCCACGTCGTCGGGCTGGCTGAACGCCGACATGGCCAACTTCAGCTCCATGAACACCAAGTTCCAGGCCATCTGGAAGCAGATTGCCAACACCTTCAAGGATTATGACCAGCACCTGCTTTTCGAGGGCTATAACGAGATGCTTGACGCCAAGAAGAACTGGAACGCCCCGGCCGACGTGAACGATTTGGAGGCCATCAACAAGTTTGCCCAAAGCTTTGTGAACACCGTGCGCGCCACCGGCGGCAACAATGCCCGGCGCAACCTCATCGTCAACACCTATGCCGCGGCTTATGGCGGCTCATGGGGCAACTGCCCCTACGTGCTCAGCCGCTTCAAGGAGCCTGCCGACAACGTGAAGGGACACATCGCCGTCGAGGTGCACAGCTATGCGCCTTATTCGTGGGCTGCCAACAACAACCTGCGCTGGACCTCGTCGTGCGACAGCGAAATCAAGAATATGTATGCCACGCTGAAGTCCAACTTCATCGACAAGGGATATCCCGTCATCATCGGCGAATATGGTCCCAGTACCGATGGCCTGGCCGAGAACTTCGACTACACCTCGTCGGCATGGGACAAGGCCTGCGCCCCCATGGCCACCAGCTATGTGAAGTACGCCCGCCAGTATGGTGTGGCCGCCTTCTACTGGATGGGGCTCACCACGGGCAAGGACCGCGCCCAGTCCACCTTCAAGTGGACCATGCCCCGCACGCTCGCCGCCATCAAGTCGGCCCGCGGCATCACGGCCGCCAAGGCCAACCTTTCCGCCACCACCGGAATTGACGAGGTTCAGGCCGCGGAGCCCGCATCAGGCGCCTGGTACACCATCAATGGCGTGCGGGTGGAGCAGCCCTCGCAGCCCGGAATCTACATCCGCAATGGCAAGAAAATCATAGTAAGATAATAAAGAAAATCAACCTGAACAATGTTGAAGAAAACCTTTTTAGCCATCACGCTGGCGCTGGTTGCCCTTACGGGCGGCTACGCCCAGCGTAAGACTGACGCCTTGGACCGCGGCCTTGTCGCCGTCTATCGCACCAACGGCACCAACGAGGGCACCTTCCTTTCCTGGCGTGTCCTTCCCAATGAGTATTACGATGTGACCTATAACGTCTATCGTAACGGCACCAAGCTCAACAGCACCCCCCTGAGCGTGTCTAACTATGTCGACGCCAACGGCTCGTCCTCGGCCTCCTACACCGTCAGGGCCGTGGTGCGGGGGCGCGAGCAGGCCGCCTGCGCCGCCGTGACGCCATGGAGCGCCGCCTTGAACAAGTACTTCTCGCGCAACTATGTGGGCTACAAGGACATCACCTTGCAGAAAGTCTACTCGAGAGCCAACAGCAGCAAGGACATCACCGCCGACTATTCGCCCAACGATGCCAGCGTGGCCGACCTTGACGGCGACGGCGAGCTGGAAATCATCCTCAAGCGCATCAATACCGCCGATGCCGCCAACCTCTATCGGGCGGCCAACACCGACTACACCATCATCGAGGCTTACAAGCTGAACGGCAAGCGCCTGTGGTGGATCGACTGCGGACCCAACATGGTGAGCCTGAACAGCACGGAGATCGACGCCGTGGCCTATGACTGGGACCAGGACGGCAAGGCCGAGGTCTTGCTGCGCGGGGCCGACGGCATGCTCATCCACATGGCCGACGGCAAGACGTGGACCATCGGCAACAAGAACGTGAACACGCGCAGCACCTTTGCCGGCATGAAGACGTCGCAGTTCTGCTGGACGCACACCGGGAGCGAATACCTGATCTATATGAACGGGCAGACGGGCTGCCCCTACCAGGTGACCGACTATCCGCTGAAGCGCCTCGAAAGCGGCGAGACTGACCTGAACAAGGTCTGGGGCGACAGCTACGGACACCGCTCGTCGAAGTATTTCTTCGGAGCACCCTATCTTGACGGGCGAAAGCCCAGCATCTTCCTCGCACGCGGCATCTATACGCAGGAGAAGATGATTGCCCTCGACGTGGACGGCACGTCGCACAAGCTCACCACGCGCTGGACATGGAACTGCAAGAACAGCGGCAGCCAGTGGTACGGACAGGGATACCACAACTTCAGCATTGCCGATGTCGACTGGGACGGACGCGACGAGATTGTCTATGGCTCCATGGTCATCGATGACAACGGGCGCGGCCTCTCGACCACCGGCCTCGGACACGGCGACGCACAGCATGTGGGCGACTTCAACCCCTATGTGCACGGGCAGGAAGTCTTTGCCTGCAACGAGGACAAGCCGGCCTGCAACTACCGCGATGCCACCACGTCGAACATCTACTACAGGCTCACATCGAGCGGGGACGACGGGCGCGCGCTGATGGGCAATTTCTCCAACGACTATCATGGCGCGCAGGGACGCTCGACGCAGTCGCCCATGATCAGTTCCATCACGGCCAAGTCGATTGGAAACGACTTCGTCGCATGGAGCGACCTGAACGCCGGAATCTACTTCGACGGCGACCTCTTGCAGGAGATTCTCAACTCGCCGGGTACGGCCAAGGAGGCCAAGATCGACAAGCCCGGAAAGGGAAGGCTCTTCACTTCATCGGGCTGTAACATGAACAACGACTCCAAGAACAATCCCTGCTTCCAGGGCGACATCCTCGGCGACTGGCGCGAGGAAATCATCCTGCGCCATGGCAGCAACGGACTGCGCATCTACACCACCGCCATCCCCACCGAATACCGCATTCCCACCCTTTGGGCCGACCATCAGTACAGGCAGAGCGAGGTGTGGCAGATGTGCGCCTACAACCAGCCGCCACACGTGAGCTACTTCCTCGGCGAGGCCGAAGGCATCACCGTGGCGCCGCCACCATTGACCAACACCGACCGTACGGAAATCTATAATGGGGGAAACATCAACTCCGGCCACAACAACAAGCAGGTCATGCTGGCCACTACGGGCAACATGACGGTGAGCGTGGACAACGGGGCTAGCCCGTGGGTGGTATTTGTCAACGCGCCCACCTGGGTGCAGGGACACGACAACAACAGCGTGATCACCAAGACCACATACACACACACCCTCACCGGAGGTGCCTTCACGGGGGCTACAAGGGTGGTGAAGCAGGGCGACGGACTGCTCGCAATGCCCAAGGTGACCGAGACCTACACCGGAAACACCGACGTGTGGGCGGGCGGACTCATCTTCGACGGCGTGATGGAGAACAGCCGGGTGTGGATGAACCGATTCACCGCACTGAAGTCGACCGGGGGAAGCTTCAAGCAGGGCGTCACACTGGAATATGACGCCAAGCTCATTCCCGGAGGGAGCAACGTGAAGAGCAACGTCTATACGCGCTCGCTGACAATGAACTTCGGCAGCCGCATCGTCTTCGACATCTACTCGGAGGATATCAGCGCCGACCAGGTGGACATGGACACGCTCACGCTGAACACGGTGAACTGGTCGGACGGACCGGCCTATCTGAAGCCCGTCTTCCAATTCATACAGCACAACAAGAGCGGGCAGAACGCTCCCGCACAGGGCGCCTACCTGCTGGGCAAGGTGAAGAAAATCAACGGCAGCCTGGACAACGTCATCGTCGAGGGACTGGGAGGCGTGAGCTACAAGCTGGCCCACAACGGCTCAAGCCTCTACCTGCTTGTCGGCAACGCACAGCTCCCGCAGGAGCAGGTGAAGACCCTGCCCTCGACCAACAAGGAATACTCGGGAAGCATCTACTGGGCTTTCGACAAGGGTACGGCTGACCAGGCGGCTACGCTCTCGGCCGACTTCGAAGGCTATGTCAGCGCTTCCACCACGCTGGGAAGCAACCTCAGCTGGGGTGGGGTGAAGGAACTCGACGGACTGAACGAGAGCCGTGTGGGTGTGAAGGTGGACAACGAGGTCTCGGCCAACAGCGCCAACGCTCTGGCCTTCAATGTCACACCGGCTGAAAACTGCGCCTTCACCGTGACAAGCATCGAGTTCACGGCCACGCGCATCGGCACCGACGGCGGAAGCATCGACGTGAGCTGGGCCGGAAAGAGTGTGGCCAAGGGGCTCAAGCCGGCACGCAACAAGGCTAACCCCGAATGGACTACCTATACTTACAACGTGAGTGGCGCACAGGACATGGACGTGCAGTCGCTCCTCCTCAACCTCTACCAGCTCGGCATCACGAAGCAGTTCGGACTGGCTAACGTGAAAATCAACGGAAAACTCTCGCGCCCGGCCAAGCAGGATGAGCAGCAGGCTTCGACGACTACGGCCGACGGTACCATCCTCTGGGTGTTCGACCAGGGCACCGACGGGCAGCAGGCCACGCTGGGAAGCGACCTTGCGGGATATGTCATCACTGACGTGCAGAAGGGCAGCGGCCTGACCTATGGCGGCGTGAAGGAGCTCGACGGGCTCACCGAGACGCGCATTGGCGTCACCGTGGACAACGAGCAGACGGCAACGAACGACAACAAGCTATCGTTCTGCGTCACTCCGGCCTCCGGATGCTCGCTCAACATCACCAAGATCGAGTTCACGGCCACGCGCATCGGCACCGACGGCGGAAAGATTGATGTGAGCTGGGCGGGACAGAAGATTGCCACGGCGCTGCGTCCGGCACGCAACAAGGCTAACCCTGAGTACACCACGTTCGTATACAATGTGTCGACTTCGAATCCTGACAAGGGGCATAAGCTGACGTTCAACTTCTACCAGCTCGGCATCACGAAGCAGTTCGGACTGGCTAACGTGAAGCTCTACGGCACGCTCACGCGCAATGCTTCGTCGGCGAAGTCGGCTGCCTTCGCCACGGGCATCGATGGCGCGCGGGTAGGCGAGGACGATAACGAGCCTTGGTACACGCTCTCGGGGGTGAGGGTGCAGAGGCCAACACGCTCGGGTGTCTATATCCACAAGGGTAAGAAAATCCTGGTGAAATAACATCATCGCATAAATCTCTTTATTCAAAGGCGGATAACAGATTCTTCTGTTTCCGCCTTTTTTCTTGATTTATTGCGCACAAGGAAAAGGGGATTCGTCCACAATCTTCTCTTTTCTATGTATTGCAAATGCAAGGAGATTCTGCATTGGGAAAAGCATCTTGCCTTGGAGGAAACGCTTGCATCGGGGCATGGCGGATTCCCCATCTTATACCTTTTTATGTTGAGGCAAAAAGACTGACAAAGTGAGCGGTGTGCGCCTTGGTCCGCTTTTTGACGGAAAGGAAGGTATATGGGCTAAGGAGTGACACTTTGATGGCTTTCAGAAGGAAAAGGATGACGCTTTTGTAAAGGATCAAGAATCCAGGGCGATAGAGCGCAAGAGGTGCCTTCTTGAGTGCCAAGAACGGCTTTCTTAAACCCCAAGAACGGCCTTCAGAGAACCCCGGAACGGCACTTACACAAGGCAAGCATGGCTTGGAGGCAATCACTGTTGGAAAGATTTACAAGATTCCGGTGATGTCGTCACACCGTATGCCCCCTGTCGCCAAACCTGTCACCGGGGTGGGTTCTGTCCACCTCCGTGAACCCTTTCCTGCCCGTGGCCCCGCAACGGGTGAGGCAGGCGCGTGGACTGCGGAGCTTGTCTCGTTTCTTCATGGTGGAGCGAATTATCAAAAAAAGGGGTAAAATCGTTCAATCCCTTTATTTTTCCCGTTTTCCTTACACCGTCCTATCCGCTTTTTCTCTATATTTGCCACATCAATCTGAACTGCGAATAGCTAGAGACCAAACACCGTTTAACAATTTTAAATCCAAGAAAAAAGACATGATTGTACACCTGATTGGCACAGCCCATGGTGGTGTGCCGCACCTCCCCCCCTCAGAAGGGCGTGCGAATGCAAGACAATCAACACAGCAACTAAGATGAGTAACTAAAAATCAAACAATCCTTATGAAATCCATGACATCCAGTTTATTCGGGCTGATGTGCAGCCTGTTCTCGCTTTTCGCCCTGTCAGCCCAGGCCGAAACGAGCAATATCAGCGTGAAGTGGGCCTTTGACCAGGGCACGGCCGGACAGCAGGCCACGGTGACCGGCAACTTCTCAAATGCCGTGACGGCCACGGTCGCCCTGGGGGCGCACCTGACGTACGCGGGCACCAAGACGCTCGACAACGGGCTTGTCGAGACCCGCATCGGCGTGACCGACAGCTATGAGGCGACGGCCACCAACGACAACAAAATCACCTTCCGCGTGGCTGTGGCCGAGGGATATACCTTCAAGATGACGCGCGCCACCTTCACCGCCACCCGCATCGGAACAGACCAGGTGTCGGTGGACGTGTCGGCATCGGGCAAGAAGGTGGCCACGGCGCTCACGCCGGCACGCAACAAGGCCAACCCCGAGGCTTCCACCTATACTTACACCATCGCTGACGACAAGGCTTCAAGTGGCCATAATCTGACACTGAACATCTACAACCTGCTCAACACCAAGCAGGTGGGACTGGCCAACGTCATCGTGGAGGGTGTCGTGGAGAAAACTTCTGCGAGCGACGCGCAACAGGACGGACAAGACCAGCAGCTGTCTGGACAGCAGCAGTCCTCGTCGGCCACAAGCTATCCCACCTCGGCCGCTGTCTACTGGCCCTTCAGCCAGGGCTCGGCCAACCAGCAGGCCACCATCACCACCGACCTCTCCGGCAAGGTGGACGCAAGCGTCATTACGGGCGCAAACATCACTTACGGCGGCACCAAGAGCCTGGCCGACGGATACGTGGAGACCCGTGTGGGCGTGAAGGTGGACAACGAGCAGAGTGCCAACGACAACAACAAGATTTCCTTCCAGCTCGCTCCCGCCAGCGGATATGCCTTCAACGTCACCAAAATCCAGTTCACCGCAACCCAAATCGGTACCGAGACGGGAAAGATTGATGTGAGCTGGGCCGGAAAGAAACTGGCCACGGCCGTTCAGCCGGCACGCACCAAGGCCAACCCCGAGAAGACCACTTACACATACCAGGTGTCGACATCGAATCCCGAGAAGGCACACAAGCTCACGCTCAACTTCTACGGGCTGAGCACGCAGAAGCAGTTCGGACTGGCCGACATCATCGTCTACGGAACGGTGTCGAAGGTGCAGGCCTCCAACACCAGCGGACAAACGCAGCAGGGCACGACCTACAAGCCGGGAAAGACCCTCACCGAGCAGGTGAACGGCAAGACGCTCGCCTTCCCCGGAGCCGAGGGCTTCGGAGCCTTCTCGGTGGGAGGACGCAACGGCAAGGTGTACCATGTGACCAATCTGAACACCAGCGGCGCCGGATCGTTCGCCGACGCCATCAGCCAGTCCAACCGCATCATCGTGTTCGACGTGGGCGGAGTCATCAACATCACGGGAAAGACGCTCATCTGCGCCGACAACATCACCATTGAGGGACAGACGGCACCCGGCGAGGGCATCACGCTCTATGGCGGACGCTTCGTGGCCAAGGGCAAGAACCAGATTATCCGCTTCATCCGCATGCGCGGGGGCATCAACCTGAACAAGAAGAAGGCTTCCTTCACGGGCGACGAGGCCACGGACCTCATCCTCGACCACTGCTCCATCTCCTGGGGGCGCTGGGACAACGTGCACATGAAGGACGCCACCCGCGTGACGTGGCAGGACTGCATCATTGCCGAGGGCATCGACCCACAGCGCTTCGGAGCCATCGTCGACGGAACCCGCCAGTGGACCATCAGCCACTGCCTCTGGGCCGACAACCATAGCCGGAACCCCAAGATGAAGGCCGACGCGCAGATGATCAACAGCATCGTCTACAACTATCAGAACGGCACCGTGGGCGGACACTCCTCGGCTGACTGGTACCAGGACGTGATCAACAACTACTACATCTCGGGGCCCAACACCAAGAGCGCCAGCTACTTCTCGCAATGGAGCGCCACCGACCACCTTTACAGCACGGGCAACTACTATGACCACAACAAGAACGGACGCCTCGACGGACAGCTCTGCACCAGCTATAGCGGGGCCACGAAGATGAGCAAGGCCAGCAATTCCTCGGAAGTGCCTGTGACCGTGCAGTCGGCCCAGGACGCCTACGACTCGGTGGTGAAGGGCGTCGGAGCATCGCTCGTGCGCGACAGCCACGACAAGCGGGTCATCGCGCAGGTGGAGTCGCTGGGCAAGCAGGGGGCCATCATCAATAGCGAGAGCGGCGTGGGTGGCATCGGTACGCTGAAGGGCGGGTCGAAGCAGAAGGACTCTGACGGCGACGGAATGCCCGACTGGTTCGAGCAGAAGTACGGACTGAACCAGAAGGCCGACGACGCCATGAGCTATACGCTCAGCAAGCGCTACACCAACATCGAGGTGTACTGCAACTCGCTTGTGGAAGACATCATGCGCGAAAGCAAGTCGGCAAGCTATGCCAAGTCGGCCCTGTGGACCGACGAGGCCGAAACCACCGGCATTGCCGAGGCCGTGGACGAGGTGGCGCCCCAGGTGAAGAGCGTGCGCTACTACACCCTCTCGGGCGTGGAAGTGGACAAGGCCGACGCCAAGGGCATCGTCATCGTGAAGACGCTATACACCAACGGCAAGCAAAGCTCGCGGAAGGTGATGATGAGATAAAGACATGGATTAGGCTGACAGCTTTAAGCTGGGAGGCGAGCCGGGCTGGGCCTGGCTCGCCTTTTGCGTTGTATATTCTTTTCCAAGATGCGCGGGGCGGAGGCTTTTTTTCCTGGAAAACCTTTCAATTTTCCTGTAAAAATCGTATCTTTGCGCTATCTTCGTCCATGACAGTCCGGGGCGGAGACGGCGTCGGGGGCGGAGGCTCATGACGTCGGGCAAAACCGATTAACCTAAATGAATAATCAAACCTCAAACATCATGATGAAGAGATTCTTCCCTTTCTTCGCGGCGTTGGTGTTGCCGTCCATGCTCTGGGCGCAACTCTCGCGTGACGATTTCAAGGCCGACCGCACCCTCTCGGCCAGCAACTATGTGGCCTACCGCGCTCCCCAGGAGGCACTCACGCCAGCCCCCAAGGGCTATCGGCCGTTCTATCTGAGCCACTATGGCCGCCATGGCAGCCGTTACCTGATTGGGCGCACCGACTATGACCGCCCCTACCGCATACTCCTCAAGGCCGACTCGCTGGGCAAGCTCACGCCCCGCGGACGCACGCTGCTGGACCAGGTGAGGGCCATTCGCGACGAGGCCAAGGGACGCGACGGCGAACTCACGCTGCGCGGGGCCGAGCAGCACAAGGGCATCGCGAAACGCATGATGGAGCGCTTCCCCGAGGTGTTTGCAGGACCCACCCACATTGATGCCAAGAGCACCACCGTGATCAGGTGCATCCTGTCGATGGAGAACGCCTTGCAGCAGCTGTTGGTGATGAATCCCAAACTTGACATTCGCCACGACGCCAGCGTACACGACATGTGGTATATGAACCAGTCCGACCGAAGGCTCGACCAGTTGAAAAACTCGCCCGAGGCCAAGGCGGCCTTGAAGGATTTCAACGCACGCCACGAAAACTACGCGCACGTGATGGAAACCATCTTCAACGATACGGACTACTGGCGTCATGAAATCAATGCGGGCAGCCTGAACCAATCGCTCTTCAAGTTGGCCAGCAACATGCAGAGCACGGATTTGCGAGGCACCATCTCGCTCTACGACCTTTTCACCGATGACGAGATTTATGACAACTGGCTCTGCGACAATGCGTGGTGGTATGTGACCTTTGGACCGTCGCCCCTGAGCGGCGGCGTGCAGCCCTTCTCGCAGCGCAACCTGCTGCGCATAATGATTCACGAGGCCGACTCGTGCATCGCACTGCCCCATCCCGGCGCCACGCTCCGTTATGGCCACGACACGATAGTGATGCCCTTGACCTGCCTGCTCGACCTGGACGGGCTGGGACAGTCCATCGGCTCGCTCGACTCGCTCGACCTCAAGGGATGGCGCAATTATGACATCTTCCCCATGGCTTGCAACATCCAGCTGGTGTTCTACAGGCGCAAGGCGGCCGATGGCGACATCCTCGTCAAGGTGCTCCGCAACGAGCGGGAGGCCCGGTTGCCCCTGAAGAGCGACATCGCGCCCTATTACCGGTGGAAGGATGTGCGCGCCTTCTATTTGAACAAGCTCGACGCCTACAAGGAGTAGGCCTCGCGAGTCATGATGACGGCCACGGTGTAAAGGCGCAGGTATGATTCTGAGAGATAGCCGAATCCCCTGTCGCCCCACTCCGTGCCGTAGCTGTTCTTGCACTGGTAGAATTTCCGTCCGTTGTGGCTGACGATGCCCGTGAGCTCCATGGCGTGGTCGTCGGTGGTCTGGAGCGACTCCAGCGAACGTTGGCGGCGGGCCTGGCTCACCGTGCCCGCCACGTGGGCGAAAAGGTTGGCGGCCTCGCCGTTGCTCGTGTCGCCCTCCCAGCACACCGGGTGTCCGGCGCGCAAGGCGCGGTCGATGTGCGCCATGAGGCTGTCGAGGGGGAGGTTCAGGCAGCGGTCGTGGCTCCAGTTGTCGGGCGTTTCCATCTCAAACCAAGTGTTGAAAGGGTGGTGTGTGCAGCTCGTCAGGGCGAGATATTCGTCGGGGGCGCACACGCTGTGGGCGAACTCTAGGGGGGTGTATTCGGCCCCAAGCATATACACGTGGGCCGCCGGCGCAGGGCCGAGGGCGTCGTCCAGAAGTTGTTCCACGGACTGTTGGAAGGCCGCAAGGCCCTTTCCCTTGCGGGCGTGGTCGCGCGCCGTGAGCCTGAGCTTGCGGACGAGCACACCGTACTGGGCGTGCGGCGGGTCGGGATAGGAGTCGTAAGGGGCTGCGCCGAAACGCGCGATGCAGTCGGTGAGCGTCGTGCCCATGCCGCGGAGCCGAAGCGGGCCCTCGCCGCCGGAAAAGTAAAGGCGCGGGCACTGCGCCTCTATCAGCTGGCGGGCCACGAACGTGGCCGAGAGGTTCACCGAGTCGCCTTTCATCAAGTGCTCGCTCTCAATGGTTGCCAGCATGGCGTAGGCCCAGCAGAGGCTGCTCGCCCCCTGGTCTTTCACGGGGGTGGTCTTCACCCGGCATTCCACTTTCATGGCCGGCGAGGCCTCCGGGGCGTGTCCGGGCTCGGGCGCGCAGCCCGCCACGAGCCATACGGAGGAAAGGAGAATCATGTGTATTTGTCTCATGTTGGCAAAGATAAGAAAAAATAATCATTTAGGCGAAAGCTGAAAAAACAAAAGCGTTTATTTTGGATTGTCATTGTTTTATGTTAACTTTGCAATGAAACAAATCAGAATACGATGAAGACAAATTACGAGTTGCGCTATGCGGCCCATCCCGCCGACGCAAAGGGCTACGATACGGCGCGCTTGCGCCGCGACTTCCTGATAGAGCGCCTGTTTGCTGCCGACGAGGTGAACATGGTCTATTCCATGTACGACCGGATGGTCGTGGGCGGGGCCATGCCCGTGGACGAGCCGCTTGTGCTCGAGGCCATTGACCCGCTCAAGGCTCCGCACTTCACCACACGCCGCGAGGTGGGCATCTATAATGTGGGGATGGGGCCGGGCGAGGTGGTTGCCGGCGACGAGCACTTCACGCTGGGCTACAAGGAGGCGCTCTATATTGGCCGGGGCGACCGCGACGTCACCTTCAGGAGCCTTGACCGCGAGCATCCCGCCAAGTTCTATTTCAACAGCACCACGGCCCACTGCGCCTATCCGAGCCGGAAGGTGACCAAGCAGGATGCCATCTCGGTGCACATGGGCTCGCTCGAAATGTCGAACGAGCGCACCATCAACAAGATGCTCGTCAATCAAGTGCTGCCTACGTGCCAGCTCCAGATGGGCATGACCGAGCTGGCCACGGGGTCGGTGTGGAACACCATGCCCGCACACGTCCACAGCCGGAGGATGGAGGCTTACTTCTACTTCGAGGTGCCCCAAGGGCAGGCTGTGTGCCATCTCATGGGGCAGCCGCAGGAGACGCGACACATCTGGATGCAGGGCGAGCAGGCCGTTCTCTCGCCTGAGTGGAGCATCCATAGCGCGGCGGCCACCCACAACTATACTTTTATCTGGGGTATGGGAGGCGAGAATCTGGACTATGGCGATCAGGACTTCTTTGACATCACCGAACTCAGGTGAACCTCACTGCGCACCCGGAAACCCTGCCAGGGGGGGGAGATGCGGAGGCGCATGCGTATTGTGAATACCAAACCGATTAAAAAATAAGAATTAAAAATGGACACTTTTTCGAAGAATTTCTCACTCGAGGGCAAGGTAGCCCTTGTCACCGGAGCCGCCTACGGCATTGGGTTCGCCATTGCTGAGGCTTATGCTGCCGCCGGAGCAAAGATCGCTTTCAACTGCCGTAGCCAGAAGCACATGGACCAGGCCCTGGCCGACTACAAGGCCAAGGGCATCGAGGCCGAAGGCTTCATCTGCGATTGCACCAAGGAGGATGAGGTGAAGAAGATGGTGGCCGACATCGAAAAGACGCTCGGAACCATTGACATCCTGGTGAACAATGCCGGCATCATCAAGCGCATCCCTATGACGGAGATGAGCGTGGAGGAGTTCCGCCAGGTGGTCGACATCGACCTGAACGCGCCTTTCATCGTCTCCAAGGCGGTAATCCCCGGCATGATCAAGAAGGGCCACGGCAAGATTATCAACGTGTGCTCCATGATGAGCGAGCTTGGTCGCGAGACGGTGTCGGCTTATGCGGCCGCCAAGGGTGGACTGAAGATGCTCACACGCAACATCTGCTCGGAGTATGGCGAGTATAACATCCAGTGCAACGGCATCGGGCCGGGCTATATCGCCACGCCGCAGACGGCTCCCCTGCGCGAGCGCCAGGCTGACGGAAGCCGCCATCCCTTCGACAGCTTCATTGTGAGCAAGACGCCTGCCGCACGTTGGGGGACGCCCGAGGACTTGATGGGACCGGCCGTGTTCCTGGCTTCTGACGCCAGCGACTTCGTCAACGGACACATCCTGTATGTCGACGGAGGCATCCTCGCCTACATCGGAAAGCAGCCCAAATAAAAGGCTTGCTTCGTGAACTTCTCTTTCCAGCAGGACGAAAACGTGGAGTGGTGGGTTGGAATGTCCATTCCCGACGCAGGCGGGGTGGGCCTTCCTCAAGGCTGCCATCTGTTTCTGGCAAGGAAAGCACGACGCTCCCGCGAGGGGGGCGCGGGTTCCCGTTGAGGCCTAGAGAGCCTTCCGCAAGGGTTGGAACGTCTTTCGGCAAAGGCGTCCTGGCGTTTGCGGGTGGAGGATGGGCCTCGCATGGCAAAGGAAAGAAAAATTAGAAATGGAAAAACGAAAAGGCGGTCCTGTCGGGCCGCCTTTTCTTCGGGAATATTCTTTACTCTTAATTGTTCACAGCCTCGGCGAGCTCGGTGCCGGCCTTGAACTTGGCCACCTTCTTGGCGGGGAGGTCGATCGGCTGTTTGTTTGCGGGATTTATGCCCTTATGAGCGGGACGTACGTTCACGCTGAATGTGCCGAAACCGATGAGTTGAATCTTATCGCCAGCCACGAGAGCCTCCTTGATGGCGTCCAGGCTAGCTTCGAGAGCCTTCTTGGCATCGCCTTTGCTCAGTCCGGCGTTGGCTGCGATTTTGTCGATTAATTCTGTCTTGTTCATAATTCTGAATTTTTTATTGGTTTATAAAGTGAATATTCAACATTTGCACACAAATTTATGAAACTCATTTGACACTGCAAACAAAATCAATGAAAAAGTGAGTAAAAAGGTGAAAAAAACTCGGAAACCCCTCTGTTTTGTGCTTTTTACGCGATATTTTTAGTAATTTTGCGGCTAATAATGACATCAACGATTTTTTCGAGGAATTGATATGTTTCAAATGCCCATAGTAACAAGGAATCTTCTTATCATCAATACGCTGTGCTTCATAGCCTGCGTGATTTATGGAACGGATGCCAGCGGGGTGTACTTGCTGAATGACGTGTTGGGCCTGCACTTCTTTAAGGCGGCCGACTTTCATTTCTATCAGCTTTTCACCTACATGTTCGTACACGCCAATTTCCAGCATATTCTGTTCAATATGTTTGCGCTTTGGATGTTCGGCTGTGTGGTGGAGCGTGTGCTGGGTACGAAGAAGTTCATTTTATATTACATAATTTGCGGTCTCGGGGCCGGCCTCTTCCAAGAGGCGGCGCAGTATGTTGCCATCTCGATGGACCTTGCCGACCAGGGCCTGGCCTTCAGCATGGTTGATCCGAAAGTGTTCAACGGTTTCACCACGGTGGGCGCCTCGGGTGCCATCTACGGCGTGCTGCTGGCTTTCGGCATGTTGTTCCCCAACGAGCGCATCTTCATCATCCCCATCCCCATTCCCATCAAGGCCAAGTGGCTCATCGCCGGCTACGTGGCCATAGAGCTCTTCTCAGCCCTTACCACTCCGGGCGACAGCGTGGCCCACGTGGCCCACTTGGGCGGCATGGTCATCGGCTTCTTCCTCATCCGCTATTGGGTCAAGCATCCTTCGGCCGGATTCGGCGTGGGGGGGCGTGCGGCGGCGTTCGGCAAGCTGAAGGGAATGTTTGGCGGCCAGGACCGTGCGGCCGCTCCTGGCTCTGGCCGTTGGGGGCGCCACCGCGGACAGTCGGCTGCGCCGACACCTGCCGACCGGCAGAGCGACTGGGACTACAACGCACGCAAGCAGGCTAACCAGAAGGAGATAGACCGTATTCTCGACAAGATTCGCAAGAGCGGGTACGACAGTCTGTCGAAAGAAGAGAAGCAGAAGCTTTTCGACCAAAGCAAGTAGGCCGTGTTTGCTCGTTTGAAAAAGATTACATGGCAAATCGTGGCTGGTGCCAATATAGCCACGATCGTGCTGATGTTGCTGTCGGGACATTCCGATGTCGTTTCCCCCTCGGCCCACCCCCTGTTGTCGGTAGCGGGGCTGGCGTTCCCCATCTTTCTCTGCGCCAACCTGCTGTTCGTGGTGTTCTGGGTGCTTTTCAAGCCCAAGGGAGTTCTCATTCCCGTGGCCGGACTGCTGCTCTGTTATGGTCCCGTGCGCCGCTATGTGCCGCTGAACCCCTCCGCCGAGGTGCCCAAGGGGGCCATCAAGGTGATTTCCTACAACGTGCATTGCTTCGGAAAGGGCAACGAGTCGTATTGCGACCCCAAGGATAACGGCATCGCCCGCTACCTCTATGACAGTGGCGCCGACATCATTTGCCTGCAAGAATCGGCGTGCGGAATGAAAGAGCGCGTTGACACGCTCATGCGTCACCGCTATCCTTACAGGGAAATCACATACTGTGGCGGCTCCAGCGACATGCTGACGCTCTACAGCAAATACCCCATCCTGAAAGTGGAAAACATAGAATACGACTCCCAGACCAACCTGAGCGTGGCCTACTGGCTCGACGTGAACGGACGCAAGGTGCTGCTGGTGAACAACCACCTGGAGTCGAACAAACTCACGGCGACGGAACGCGACGAATTCAAAAAAATGGTGAAGGGCGACGGCGTGAGGCAGAACTCTGACCGCATTGTCGACAAGCTCGTCGCGGCTTTCAGAAAAAGGGGGCCGCAGGCTGACAGTGTGGCCGCCTATATCGACCGCAACGCCGACGGTCATCCCGTCATCCTTTGCGGCGACTTCAACGAGGGACCAATTTCCTACTCGCACTATCGCTTCCGGAAAAGGCTCACCGACTGCTACACCGCCACCGGGCGGGGACCCGGATGGTCGTTCCACAGCAACGCCATCTATGTCAGGATAGACAATATCATGTGCTCGGAACACTTCGAGCCTTATGCCTGCAAGGTGGACCGGAGCATAGCCCTTTCTGACCATTATCCCATCTATTGCTGGCTGAAATTGCATGCGAAACCTTAATTTTTAAATAATAACGCCCCTTAAATTTTTCTAAATGACAAAAAAATCGTATTTTTGCACGACTATATACCAATATATGAGAAAACAATAATTAAAATAATAATAATCAGAAATGCAAAACAAAGGTTTAATAATTACAATTGCTGTCTTGCTGACGCTTGCGAGCATCTTCTACCTGTCTTTCTCGGTAGCCACAAGCTACTTTGACAGTCAGGCTGCGAAGATCAAGGATCCCGTGGCGCAGCAGGAGTACAAGGACTCTGTGAAGTATCTCGGAGTCTATTCCTACAAGAACTGTCTGGAGACCCAGATTGGCCTCGGCCTTGACTTGAAGGGTGGTATGAACGTGATTCTCGAAATCTCGGTGCCCGACGTCATCGAGAACCTGGCCGACCACAAGACCGATCCGGCCTTCGTGAAGTCTGTCAACGAGGCCCGCACGGCCGAAGAGCAAGGCAAGGGAAAGTTCATCGATCTCTTCATCGACAACTATCACAAGTATGCCCCCGGCCACAAGCTGGCCGAGGTCTTCGCCACGACCCAGCTCCAGGGCAAGGTGAATCCGCAGAGCACCGACGCCGAGGTGGAGAAGGTGCTGCGCCAAGAGGTGCAGTCGGCCATCGACAACTCGTTCAACGTGGTGCGCACGCGTATCGACAAGTTCGGCGTGGTGCAGCCCAACATCCAGAAGCTTGAGGGCCAGGAAGGGCGCATCATGGTGGAAATGCCCGGTATCCGCGAGCCCGAGCGCATGAGGAAGCTGCTGCAGGGAAGTGCCAACCTGGAGTTCTGGGAGACCTACAACTCCGAGGAGGTGGCACCCTATCTGAGCCAGATTGACGCACGCCTCGCCGCCGGCAGCAGCGTGAACGATACGGCCAAGGCCGACACCGCCAAGGTGAAGAAGCAGGTGGCCGAGGCCAAGAGCAAGGCCACGAAGTTCCAGCTGAGCGGCAAGAACGGCAAGGCCGACATCAAGAGCAACAGCGAGCAGCAGGTGGAAGCCATGAAGAAGCAGCACCCCCTGCTGGCCATGCTTCAGGTGATTCCCGGCAATTCGCTCAGCCTGGTGGGCTACTGCAACGCCCGCGACACCGCCGAGGTGTCCAAGATTCTCAACAGCTCGCTGGCCAAGCAGATCCTTCCCTCCGATGTGAAGCTGCTTTGGAGCGCCAAGCCCACCGACAACCGCGAGAACCGCAAGGAGCTGCGCAACGTGTTCGAGCTGCATGCGCTGAAGGTGACCACCAGCAACGGACGCGCTCCGCTCGAGGGTGACGTGATCACTGACGCCAAGGACGAGTTCGACCAGTACAACAACCCCGTGGTAAGCATGCAGATGAACAGCGACGGAGCACGCCGCTGGGCACAGCTCACCAAGGCCAATGTGGGCAAGGCCATCGCCATTGTCCTCGACGGATATGTCTACAGCGCGCCGCGCGTGAACGGCGAGATTGATGGTGGCAACTCGCAGATTAGCGGAAACTTCACCATCGAAGACACCAAGGACCTGGCCAACACGCTGAAGTCGGGACGCATGCCCGCCCCCGCACACATCGTGCAGGAAGAGGTGGTGGGTCCCACGCTGGGCGCCCAGTCCATCCAGCAGGGCGTCTGGTCGTTCGCCGTGGCCTTTGTGCTGCTGATCTGCTACATGTTCATGATGTATAACCTTATTCCCGGATTGCTGGCCAATCTGGCCCTGATCTTCAACGTCTTCTTCACGCTGGGCATTCTGACGTCGTTCCAGGCCGCCCTCACCCTGCCTGGTCTGGCCGGTATGGTGCTTTCGCTGGGTACGGCTGTCGACGCCAACGTGCTGATTTACGAGCGCATCAAGGAGGAATTGCGCAAGGGCAAGGGAATGAAGCAGGCCGTAAAGGGAGGATACGATAACGCGTTCTCGGCCATCTTCGACTCCAACCTGACTTCGTTGATTACGGGTATCATCCTGCTCTCCACGGGAACCGGCCCCATCCAGGGCTTCGCCACAACGTGGATCATCGGTATCCTGGTGTCGTTCTTCACGGCCGTCTACCTCACACGACTGGTTTACTACTGGCGCCTGAGCCACGACCATTGGACGCATGTCAAGTTTGACACCAAGGTGTCGCGCAACTTCATGCAGAACACCCACTTCGGCTTCATGCGTATTTCGCGCTACACTTTCATCCTCACCATCATTGGTGCCATCATCTTCATCGGCGCCATCGCCATCCGCGGCTTCGACAAGAGCATCGACTTCACGGGCGGACGCAACTATGTGGTGCAGTTCGACCACGCGGTGGAGCCCGAGGAGGTGCGCCCCGTGATAGAAAAGGCCTTCGTCAACCCCGACGGCACGCCTTCTACCACGAGCGCCCTGGCCATCGGTACTGACGGCCGCACGCTCCGCATTTCGACCAACTACATGATCGAGAGCACCAATCCCACCGTCGACGACAAGGCCGAGACCATCCTCTACAACGCGCTGAAGGGTGCCGGACTGGTGTCGCAGAAGGACATCAACACCTTCAAGAACCCCGACATCCGTGCCGGAGGCTCCATCGTCAGCAGCACCAAGGTGGGACCGTCGGTGGCCAGCGACATCACCACGGGCGCCATCATCAGCGTCTGCCTGGCCCTGATAGCCATCTTCCTCTACATCCTGCTGCGTTTCCGCAACGTGTCCTTCTCGCTGGGTTCGGTCATCGCCCTGGCCTTCGACGCACTCACCGTGCTTGGCTTCTACGCCCTGCTCCACGGCGTCGTGCCCTTCTCGCTTGAGATTGACCAGACGTTTATCGGCGCCATCCTGACGGTGATTGGTTATTCCATCAACGACAAGGTGGTGGTGTTCGACCGTATTCGTGAGAACCTGAAGCTGCACCCGAAGCAGGACAAGCAGTCGCTCTTCAACGATTCTATCAACGAGACCTTGTCCCGTACCATCAACACTTCGTTCTCGACCCTGCTCGTGCTGCTCTGCATCTTCTTCATCGGAGGTGCCAGCATCCGCAGTTTTGCTTTCGCCATGATCATCGGCGTCTTCTTCGGTACGCTGAGTTCCATCTTCATTGCCTCGCCCATCGCTTTCCGCGTGATGGGCGGACGCATCAAGGACGATGGCGACGGCGTGGCCGTGGGCGAGGAAACCGTTGTTCCGGCCAAGGCCTGAGCCTGTCCGCACAAGAACATGAAAACAAGGAAGGCCGCCACCCGCAGGGGTGGCGGCCTTTCTTGTGGGCTTGTGAAAGGGAAGAGGATGCGTCACCGTTTTCCGGCCGACGCATCCTCTTCCTCGTTTGTTGCGGGTTGTGGGTGGTGTGGAGGGCTCACTCCACCTCTTTCTGTACCAGCGTGAGAAACTGTTCCAGCACGTCGAGCATGTCGTCGGGCAGTTTCGCCACAACCTTGTCGAGCATGTCGTCGGGAATGCCGTAATAGGCTTCGGCCATGGCCCCGGTGATGCAGGCCTTGGTGTCAGTGTCGCCATCGGCCATAACGGCCTTGCGGATGGCGTCCTCGAAGCTCTCGCTGTCCACGAAGCACCTCACGGCCCAGGGCACGGTTTCCTGGCAGATGGCGTCGAAGTGTCCCTCCAGGCCAATCTTGTTGATGTCGGCCAGGGGCGGAATCTCGTAGCCGAAGTTGTGTTTCACGGCGGCCTCCACGTCGTCGCGTCCCATGCGTCCCGTGCGGAGCCAGTAGATGACGGTGGCCACGCACTGGGCCCCCTTCACGCCTTCGGGGTGGTTGTGGGTGGGCATGGCCGAGAGGCGGGCTTGCTCCATCACCTCGTGATAGTCGTGGAAGAGCCATCCCACGGGGCTCACGCGCATGGCCGAGCCGTTTCCGCACGAGTTGTAGGGGTGGGGGCTGGTGCTTTCGAGCCAGGAGCCGAAGCCCGTGCCGTAGCAGCCGAGGGGGTCGGGATAGCGGTGCCCCCAGTCGTAGAGGCTCTCGCCGTAGTCGCGGTGGTTGATGATGGCGTCGGCAATGGCGATGGTGAGAATGCTGTCGTCAGTATAGTCGCAATCGGGTGCGTCGGCGAAAAACTGGAATCCGGGTTGTGGCGGTTTGCCGAACTCGTAACGCGAGCCCACAATATCGCCGATAATAGCTCCTAACATAGGTTGTGTTTTTAGATGTACCCCAACTGGGAATCGAACCCAGATCAAAGGTTTAGGAAACCTCCGTTCTATCCATTGAACTATCGGGGCAACGGGTTAATTCTTTGCAAAGATAATGTTTTTCCATCATTCTGCAAAATAATTCGGGATGAATCGTGCCTCTAGTCTGTTTTCCTGACAAAAAGTGTGTGTTTCGTCATTTGTTTTCCGGAGTGCTCGAAATCAGGAAGAAGGCAAAACGGGAGAAAATCCGTCCGCGTGATGGTTTTCCGGGGTGTTTTGCTTACGGTTTTGTCAAGATGTCCGAAAAAGCGGGGACATAGTCTCTCTTGGGCCAAACGAGTTGGTCTGAAAGCCCAAGTGAGGGCCTGTGAACGGCTTTCCGGGCGTCTCTGGAGGGTGCTTGCACATTGCAAGGCGGCCGTTGGGAGGCTGTCTCTTTCCCGTGATTGAATTTTCTTGAGGTTGCCGTCGGGG
>CAYQUN010000001.1:67855-75755 GCA_964420715.1 uncultured Prevotella sp.
GCCGTCGGGGTCGTCATCGCCTGTCCGTCTCCGCCGGTGTGTCCTCCTTGGTCCTGAAGCGTGCCACGAGGGGCAGGTGGTCCGAGTATCCGCGGTGATAGGTGGGCCCCAGATAGGTTCTGAACGGCTTCACCCCGCCGTATTTCGTGTCTTCTTCCATGAGGAACGGCAGGTCGCCGATGTAGCATTCGTGCAGTCGTCCGGCCATTCGTGGCGAGCAGAAGATGTGGTCCAGGCTGCCCCAGTCGCCCCGGTATCGGTAGGTGCCGCGCGCGCCGTGCCTTCCGGTGGCCGTACCGGCCACGTCGGTCAGTTTGTGGCTGGCCAGCGTGTCGAGGGCCGGCGTGTGAGCGTAGTCGTTGAAGTCGCCTGCGACGAGGATTTGCGCTCCGTCGCAGGCGGAAAGGATGGAGTCGGCGAGCGCTCCGATTTGCTGTGCCACCAGCACGCGGTAGGGTCGCGTGGCGTGTTCTCCGCCCGTCCTGCTCGGCGCGTGTACGACGAAGACGTGCAGGGTGTCGTCGAGCCCGTAGACCCCTTTCACATAGAGCACGTCCCTTGTGGGCCGCCATTGCGGGCGCCTTGGGATTCTGATGTCCCGGCTTTGGATGGGCCTGAACATCATGGGGCTGTACACCAGCGCCACGTTGATGCCCCTCGCGTCGGGCGAGTGCGTCATGACATAGTCGTAGCCCGCGCTTCTCAGCAGCGACCTCCTGGTGAGGTCGTGCATCACGGTGTCGCTTTCCACCTCGCACAGGGCCACGAGGTCGGGCAGTTGCCACTCGCCCCTGTCGTCCTCGCCGAGGGCCACCAGCTCCTTGGCGAGCTGTTCCAGCTTGCGCCAGTAGCGTGTCCGCGTCCACTGGTGCGAGCCCCCCGGCAGGAATTCCTCGTCGGCCTTGAGCGGGTTGTCGATGGTGTCGAACAGGTTCTCGCAGTTCAGTTCGACCAGCGTGAGCATCGAGGCGAGCAGCAGTGCCAGCATCTCAGCTCACCTGGCTTCCTGGTTTCACCTGGGCCAGGGTCGTGGTGACGCTCAGTTGGCCGTCGGCGTCGAGTGCGCTGAGGATCATGCCTTGGCTTTCCATGCCCATCATCTTGCGGGGTGCGAGGTTGGCCACGAAGAGCACGTCCTTGCCCACGAGGGCCTCGGGGTCGTAGAATTTGGCGATGCCCGAGAGTATGGTGCGGTCGGTTCCCGTTCCGTCGTCGATGGTGAATTGCAGTAGCTTGTTGCTCTTCTTCACCTTTTGGCAGTCCTTCACGTGTCCCACCCTGATGTCGAGTTTCTCGAAGTCGGCAAACTCAATGTTCTCCTTCAGCGGTTCCGGCTTGTATTCTTTGTCCTTCACCACTTTCTCGTTGGCCTCCTTGGTGGCGGCGAGCTTGTCCAGCTGTGCCTGTATAGCGTCGTCCTCTATTTTCTCGAAGAGCAGGTGTGGCTCGGCGAGCTGGTGTCCGGGCTGGAGCAGGCTTGTGCTTCCGAGTTGTGCCCAGTCGAAGGAGTCCAGCTGTATCATTTCGCGGAGGTCCTTGCTTGAGAAGGGCAGGAAGGGCTCGAAGGCGATCGAGAGGTTGGCCACCAGTTGCAGCGAGATGTTCAGGATGGTTTCCACGCGTTTGGGGTCAGTTTTCCACACCTTCCACGGCTCGCACTCGGTGATGTACTTGTTGCCGATTCGTGCCAGGTTCATGGCCTCTTTCTGTGCCTCGCGGAACTTGAACACGTCGAGGCAGCCCTCCATCTTGTCCTTCACGTCCTTGAATTCGCGGATGGTTTCCTTGTCCACGTCGAGCAGTTCCCCGCATGCGGGCACCACGCCCTTCCAGTATTTCTTGGTGAGCTGCAGGGCGCGGTTGACGAAGTTTCCGTAGATGGCCACGAGTTCCGAGTTGTTGCGCTCCTGGAAGTCCTTCCAGGTGAAGTTGTTGTCCTTGGTCTCGGGTGCGTTGGCCGTGAGCACATAGCGCAGCACGTCCTGCTTTCCGGGGAAGTCGCGCAGGTATTCGTCGAGCCAAACGGCCCAGTTGCGTGAGGTCGAGATCTTGTCGTTCTCCAGGTTGAGGAACTCGTTTGCCGGCACGTTGTCGGGCAGGATGTATCCGCCGTGCGCCTTGAGCATGACGGGGAAGATGATGCAGTGGAAGACGATGTTGTCCTTGCCGATGAAGTGTACGAGCCTGGTCTCGGGGTCTTTCCACCACTTCTCCCAGCTCCCCCATCGTTCGGGTTGGCTGTCGCAGAGTTCCTTGGTGTTCGAGATGTATCCGATGGGTGCGTCGAACCATACATAGAGCACCTTGCCCTCGGCACCCTCCACGGGCACGGGAATGCCCCAGTCGAGGTCGCGGGTCATGGCTCGTGGCTGCAGGTCCATGTCGAGCCACGACTTGCACTGTCCGTAGACGTTCGGCCTCCATTCCTTGTGTCCGTCCAGGATCCATTCCTTGAGCCATTGCTGGTATTCGTTGAGGGGCAGGTACCAGTTCTTGGTCTTCTTCACGATGGGCTTGGCGCCCGATATGGTGGAGTGTGGCTCGATGAGCTCCATGGGCGAGAGGTCGCTTCCGCACTTCTCGCACTGGTCGCCGTAGGCGTTTGGGTTTCCGCAGTGCGGGCAGGTGCCCATGATGTATCTGTCGGCAAGGAACTGGTGTGCCTCGGGGTCGTAGTATTGCTCGGTTTCCTGCTCGATGAGCTTTCCGTCATCGTAGAGCTTTCTGAAGAAGTCGCTGGCCAGCTTGTTGTGCGTGGGCGATGTGGTCCGGCTGTAGATGTCGAAGCTGATGCCGAACTCCTTGAAGCTCTCTTTAATGATCTTGTGGTATCTGTCGCAGACGTCCTGCGGGCTCACGCCCTCCTTCTTGGCCCTGATGGTGATGGGCACTCCGTGCTCGTCGCTGCCTCCGATGAACACCACGTCTTCCTTCTTCAGCCTCAGGTAGCGCACGTAGATGTCGGCCGGCACGTATACCCCGGCCAGGTGTCCGATGTGCACGCCGCCGTTGGCATAGGGCAGGGCCGCGGTAACGGTGGTGCGCTTGAATTTCTTATTGTCCATTTCTGTATTGAATTCTGAGATTGTCGGTATGTTGCTTGTTTGTGTTTACCTGCCGTGGAGCCTCACCTCACGGTGTGGGTGATCCTCACCCTTCGTCCCGAGGCGTGGCAGTAGATGCTGTACACCCCGTTGGAGTATTCCTGCTCGTAGCCGTCGGCGGCGAGCTTGAATCCGGCCCCGGTCACCTGGTCTATCAGGCTCTGGTAGGCCTTGTTGTTGAAGACGCCGATTTCCACGCCCCCCGCGCTGATGCCCACATAGCTTGAGATGCCCTTTTTCAGCGCCTTCGGCAGGTCCTCGTAGGCCCCGTTGTTCAGCACTTTGGGCAGTCGGCAATTCTTGTAGTACATGATGTCGTAGTCGTTGAGTCGGTTCACCTTGTAGTCCTTTTTCGACTTGTATTCCTGTTTGGCCAGCAATAGAGGGGCCAGCTCCGGCTGCTTGAGCACCTTCAGGCCGTTGGCTATCGTGAGCACTTCCGACGGCATCTCCACGGGGTGAATCTCGAAAGTGTCCACAGCGGGTTCTTTCACCGTTGGCGGAGGCGTCACCACCTTTTGTGGCGTGTTGCAGCCGGTCATGCAGAGGGCTGCGACGGCGATGGGGATGATGATGGATGATTTCTTCATTGCCTTGTTTGTATGTGTATGTTCTTTGTTGTCTTCAAGTTGTGTCCGGGGTGGTCCGCAGGTCTCTTGGCCTCCCGTCAATCCGTAGCGTCAGAATCCCCGCTCGGCCCAGTCGGCCCGGTCGAGCTGCCTGTAGCTGATGGCTTCGGCCAGGTGGCTGGTGCTGACGCGCTCGCTCCCCGCCAGGTCGGCTATGGTGCGTGCCACCTTGAGGATGCGTGTGTAGGCCCTGGCGCTCAGCGATAGCTTGTCCATGGCCATTCGGAGCATGGCAACGCCCTCGGCGTCGGGCTCGGCATACTGGTGTATCATGCGCTCGGTCATCTGTGCGTTGCAGTGGACGCCCTTCGTCTCCGCGAACCGCCTGGACTGGAGTTCCCTTGCGGCAATCACCCTCTTCCTGATCTCGCTGCTCGGCTCGGCAGGCTGCCTCTTGCTGATCTTGGCGAAGGGCACGGGTGTGATTTGGCACTGGATGTCGATACGGTCGAGCAGGGGGCCGCTGATCTTGTTCATGTAGCGCTGTATTTGCCCCGGAGAGCACACGCAGTGGTGGGTGGGGTCGCCGTAATAGCCGCACGGACAAGGGTTCATGCTGGCTACGAACATGAACGAGCAGGGGAACTCCACCGTGTATTTCACCCGGCTGATGGTGATTTTCCGGTCTTCGAGCGGCTGGCGGAGCACTTCGAGCGTGTGCTTGTTGAACTCGGGCAGCTCGTCGCAGAAGAGCACGCCGTTGTGTGCCAGGCTGATTTCGCCCGGCATGGGATTGGTCCCGCCTCCCACAAGCGCCGTCTCAGAGATGGTGTGGTGGGGAGCGCGGAACGGCCTCTGCTTGATGAGCGACACGTCCTTGCCCAGTTTGCCTGCGATGGAGTGTATTTGTGTCGTCTCCAGGCTTTCGGCAAGGGTGAGCGGTGGCAGGATGGACGGCAGCCGCTTGGCCATCATCGACTTTCCGCTGCCCGGCGGGCCTATCATGATGAGGTTGTGTCCGCCGGCCGCGGCCACCTCGAAGGCCCGTTTCACCTCTTCCTGGCCTTTCACGTCGGCAAAGTCGAGCTCGTCGTCGGCCTGCCGGTCGTAGAATTCCTTGCGGGTGTCGACCAGGGTGGGCTGGAAGGCCTTCTTGTCGCTTAGGAAGAGAATCACGTCGAGGAGGTTTTCCATGCCGTAGACCTCGAGCTGGTTCACCACGGCGGCTTCCCTTTCGTTGGCCTTCGGCACAATCAGTCCGCGATAGTGTTCGGCGCGGGCTCTGATGGCTATGGGCAGGGCGCCCTTGATGGGTTGCAGCGTGCCGTCGAGGCTCAGCTCGCCCACCATCATGAATTCGGCCAGATGGCTTGTAGGCATGTCCTCGTTGGCGGCCAGGATGGCGATGGCCAGGGGCAAGTCGAAGCTGCTACCCTCTTTGCGCAGGTTGGCCGGGGCCATGTTGACGGTGATGTCGGCTATGGGAAACTTGAAGCCGTTATACTGCAACGCGGCCGCAATGCGGTCGCGGCTCTCTCTCACCGCCTCGTCGCCCAGGCCGGTGAGCCGGTATTGTACGCCTCGGTTGAGGCTGACTTCTATGGTGACTGTGGCAACATCAAGTCCGTTCACCGCAGCGCAAAATGTTTTTACTAGCACTCTCTTATTTCAGTAACTCGTTTAGTCGGTCTTTCAGTTCTTGGCTTCTCAGGTTGCGGGCCACGATGCGTCCGTTGCGCAAGACCAGGTTGCCCGGCATGCAGTCGAGTGCGAGCTTGCGCAGAGTTTTGCCCTCAAGCATCCTTCCGTCGCAGATGTTGTCGAAGCTGATAGAGTCGCGTTGAAGCGTTCTCAATGCGGTTTCCTTGTCGGCGTCTATGCTGATTCCTATCACTTTCAGGCGTCCGGCCGATTGCTTGGCCTGGAGGTTGAGAAACCGTTGTACGTCCTGGCTGTTGTAGTCGGCGGAGTTCCACACGTTGATGACGGCCACGGGGGCCTTGTCCAGTTGTGCTGCCGTGACGCGCTGGCCCTTCACTCCCGTGTCGCTGAAGCTGGGGAGGGGCTTTCCCGTAGAAGCTTTGGCCATAGCCTTGGCTTTGGCCAGGAGGCGTTGGGCATAGCCGTTCCGCCCTTGCTCGGCTACGATCTTGGCCAGGAGCGAGGCCGCCTCTGCGTAGTCGGGATTGCTGGCTTGCATGAACCATGTGGAGGCGAGCCACACGCTTGCTTCCGATTCGGGATGACTGGCAATGAACTGGCGTGCCAGCTGCTTGGCCTCGGGGGGTGAGGCACTGACCGTCTGCTTGCGGAAGGCGTTCATCAGCTCGTTGTCCTTGGTGCCGGTCACTTGCATCTCTTTCAGCCGGGAGGCGTCGCCCTTGATGTCGACACTTTTCCCTGGCGCGGCGAAGACAGGTTGCTGGGAAAAATTGGGGAATACCATGACGAGGATTCCGGGCTGCCCGCACGCTTTCTCGTATGCGAAGCGCCCGCCTTGCACCTTGATGGTGTCGATGCCGCTGATGAGCCCGTCGGGGCTGTAGATGTAGAATTCGCCTTGGTTGAGGTTCAGGAATTTGCCTTCCAGCTTGAAGTGTCCGCTTTTGTTTCCACAAGCCGAGAATAAGAAGACGAGGGAGGATAATATGATGTAAGCAAATCTCTTCATACTGGAATGCACTGTGCCGCGAACGGGACTCGAACCCGTACAGCCATTACTGGCCAAGGGATTTTAAGTCCCTCGTGTCTACCAATTCCACCATTGCGGCAAACCTTGGAGCGGCAAACGGGACTCGGACCCGCGACCTCGACCTTGGCAAGGTCGCGCTCTACCAACTGAGCTATTGCCGCCTTGATTCTGCAAAGATAAGGTTAAATCTCTGACAGGGCAAAACAATTAACCTATTTTAAGGAATCTTTTTCGCTTCGTGTTATCCGGCCGTACGGCATTCGGCCTTGCCGTATGCCATGCGGGGTGGCCGGGGTGGGGTGGGGCCTCACACTTCCCGGCCAAAAGATTCGGCGTGGACGCACTTCATGTTCTTTTCTAATTGTGCCGCACTACTGGCTCCCACGAGTACGCTCGTTACGCCTTGTTGGTGTAGAATCCATGCCAAGGCCATTTCGGCCAGGGTCTCACCGCGCTCAAGAGCCGTCTGGTTCCATGCCTTGAGTTGTGCGAGGAGTTCCGGGGTGAGCATGTCTGGTTTCAGGAAGTGCCCCTTGGCCATGCGCGAATCGTCGGGAATGCCGTTCAGGTAGCGGTCGGTGAGCAGTCCTTGCGCCAGCGGAGAGAAACTGATGAAGCCGATGCCGTGAGTACGGCAGTAGTCGAGGACGCCATCCTGCTGCGGCGCCCGGTCGAGCAGGTTGAGGCGGCCCTGGTAGATGAGCAGGGGAACGTCGTGTGCGCGAAGGTATTCGTCGGCCACTTTGAGAGCCTCCAAGGGCCATCGGCTGATGCCTATGTAGAGGGCCTTGCCCTGCCTCACAATGTCGACAAGGGCTTGCAGCGTTTCCTCAAGTGGCGTGTGGGGATCGTATCGGTGGCTGTAGAACAAGTCGACATAATCCAGATGCATCCGTCGGAGGCTTTGGTCGAGGCTCGCCATGAGGTATTTGCGCGATCCCCAGTTGCCGTAAGGGCCTTCCCACATATCATATCCAGCCTTTGTCGAGATGAAAAGCTCGTCGCGGTAGGGTGCGAAGTCGTCGTCGACAAGGCGTCCCATCGTCTCTTCGGCCGAACCGTAGGGTGGGCCATAGTTGTTGGCCAGGTCGAAATGGGTGATTCCGTGGTCGAAGGCATAGTGCGTGATGGCCCTGCTCCGCTCGTAGGGATCGACTCCGCCAAAGTTGTGCCAGAATCCGAGAGAGATTTTGGGTAGCATGATGCCGGAGTTTCCGCATCGGCGGTAGAGGGCTTCGCTGTCGTCGTAACGATTCGGCGAGGCGTTGTATCTTCCTTTCAATTCCATGGTGGTTGTTTGTTTTTAAAAAAATCATGGTGCTCGGCTTTGTTCCGCATTGAGCGCCAGGGTGGTCCGTCTTGGGCCGTGGATGACGA
The DNA here is from genome assembly GCA_964420715.1 of uncultured Prevotella sp. Lineage (GTDB taxonomy): Bacteria > Bacteroidota > Bacteroidia > Bacteroidales > Bacteroidaceae > Prevotella. Next base: position 75,598 of record CAYQUN010000001.1, read on the forward strand.
AGTTACATCAGGGCACGAATGTCGTTGAGGTCTTTGCCCAGGGTCTCTGCAATTTCTGAGGAAGAAAGTCCAAGGTCGTGCAATTTCTTGATGGATGCTTTCAATAATGAACTCTGATTTTCAATCAACTTGCTTTGTTCCTCGATGTGCTTGCTTTG
>CAYQUN010000001.1:75855-178733 GCA_964420715.1 uncultured Prevotella sp.
TCGTTGATTTTCAGTCCTTGTTCCTCGATGTGCTTGTTTTGCTCTTTGATGTGCTTGTCTTGTTCCTCAATGTGCTTGTCTTGTTCCTCAATGTGTTTGTCGCGTACCATTAGAGCGGTGTCACGGTCTTCCAAGGCCGAGAAATATTCGTCCTCGACATTCATGTCTTGCCGCATGTTGGCATCTGCGGCGGCTACAGTGAGCCGGTGGAGGATATAGAGCATGTCGGCATCGTCCTCATAGAGTCCTTCGTCGATATGCAGCACATGGTTGTCGTGAGAGTCTCGTGATGATTGGTCGAACACGCTGAGCACCTTGTCCAGCCGGTTTTGCAATTTCCCGTTGAGGAGTGGGATTTGCACAATGATGCTGTCGTGTGTGAGGCTTTCCACGAAGTTGTCAGGGATTCCGTGTGTCACTTCACGCCCGTTGTAGTCGTAAGCCTTGTGGCTGACATAGAGCACGGGTTCCAGGATGTCGCCCACGCGATGTCCAAGCAGGTATACGGCCACCATGGGAATGGCGTATCCCTCTTTTTCGCCTTTGTCGCTGATGTTTTCCTTGTTGTTGTATTGTGCGCCAAGATATTGTCTGAACCGCAAGGTCTCGGTTTCGAGCCATGTCTTTTGCAATTCGATCAGCACGAGGTGAGTGCTCCCGTCGGCCTCCCGCACGGTAGCGCCAAAGTCAATGCGGAACATGGAGATTTGGTTGCGTGTGCTGTTTGGATATTCGTGGCGGCGCATATCCACGGCCACCACATCCTTCTTCAGCAGTGCGGAAATCAGGATGCGTGCCACGCGCTCGTCCTCCACGAGGAACTTGAACACGGAGTCGTAAATCGGGTTGGCAACGGTGATGGTCATAGCGGCGAGTCCTTTCCTTGGTTGACAAGGCAAAAATAGGAATAATATTTCAATTACGCAAGTTTTTTTGCGTGTTTTTTGGCTTTGTGACAGGGGCCTCGTGGTTGAATCCTGAGGCCCCCGCTCATGCTTTTTCTTGATCCGACCGGATGAGCCGGAGCAGATGGTCCACGGCCTCTTCTTCGGGAATATTCTTTTCCACGCACTCTTGCCGCCGGTAGAGTGAAACGCGTTTTGGTCCGGCTCCCACGTAACCGTAATCGGCGTCGGCCATTTCTCCGGGTCCGTTTACGATGCACCCCATGATGCCGATTTTCAATCCTTTCATGTCTTGGGTTGCTTTCTTAATCCTTGCGATGGTCTCGCGCAGGTCGTAGAGCGTGCGTCCACACCCCGGACAGCTGATGTATTCAGTCTTTGAAATCCTCAGGCGTGCCGCCTGCAGGATGTTGAAGGCTGTCTCGTCGACGTCGAGGGGGTCGATGTCGCCGTCGTTCATCAGCCACAAGCCGTCGGTGAGCCCGTCGACCATCAGTGCGCCCATGTCGGCGGCGGCCTCCAGTTGGAAGTCCTCCTTTTCCTCCTTGCCGTGCTGGTACATTTGTGCGAACACCACTGGATTGGCCACTCCCGCGCGCATCATTTCGTGCACAAGGGCCCGCTGGTGTCCCAGGCGGTTCTGGTGATTGCTCATGCACACCACCACCACTTCGGGATGTTGGCGCAGGCAGGCCAGGTATTCCTCAGACGGTGTGCCGAATTGCAGGACGAGGAACTTCGTCTTGGCTTGCAGCATTCCCACGAAGGGCATGGCCGTGACGGGGAACACGGGATAGAATCGGGCCTTGTCAAGCCTGGGGTCGTGTTCGCTCACCATTTGCGCATACACGTTGAAGTCGGCCATATAGCTTTGTCCCGGGGCGGGGTTCTCGGGGATGTCGCCACCTATATATATATAGTCGGGCTTGATGGTCGTGTCCTGTCCGTCCTTGGCGCTGTTTCCGTTGTCGTCCGAAGTCCCCGGTTGTCCCTTCTTGCGCGAGGCGATGACCACGGGCACGTGGTCTCCTCCGATGTTTCCCACGGCGCGAGTCGCCCTCCGCACGGGCCTCACCCAGTCGAACTCCTCTGCGGCCATGGCCGGAATGATCTGGTGGTGCGTTCTCTGCCTCACATAGCTCACCAGGTGTTTCGCCACGGGAATTTCAGCCGCCGGTTCCTCGCTCAGGCTCACGCGGATGGTGTCGCCGATGCCGTCAGCCAGCAGGGCCCCGATGCCGACGGCGCTTTTGATGCGTCCGTCCTCGCCCTCGCCGGCTTCGGTGACGCCGAGGTGGAGCGGATAGTGCATGTCCTCGCGTTCCATGGTTTCGACGAGCAGCCTCACCGAGCGCACCATTACCACGGTGTTTGACGCCTTGATGGAGATGACCACGTCGTTGAAATGTTCTCGCTTGCAAATGCGCAAGAACTCCATGCAGCTTTCCACGATTCCCTCGGGAGTGTCGCCGTATCGGTTGCGGATGCGGTCGCTCAGGCTGCCGTGGTTCACGCCGATGCGTACGGCCCGGTGATACAGTTTGCAGATGTTGAGGAAGGGCACCAGCCTGTCGTCGATTTTCTTCAGTTCTCGCGCGTATTCCTCGTCGGTGTATTCCTGCTTGATGAATTTACGTGCCGGGTCGACATAGTTTCCAGGATTGATTCGCACCTTCTCGGCGTAGCGTGCGGCCACGTCGGCCACGTTCGGATTGAAGTGGACGTCGGCCACGAGTGGCGTCTTGAATCCGTCGGCGCGTATACCATCGCTGATGTTCTTCAGGTTTTCAGCCTCGATGGTGCCCTGTGTGGTGAGTCTGACGAGCTCGCCTCCGGCCCGGATGATTTCTTCGGCCTGGCGGATGCACGCCTCCGTGTCCCTCGTGTTGGTGGTGGTCATCGACTGCACGCGCACGGGGTTGTCTCCCCCCATGTCGAGCGTTCCGATGTGCGCCACCGCGGCTTTCCGCCTCTGATAGTTGAATAAATCGATCAAAGCCCTAGTTGCATTTAAATTCGTAATCCTTGATATTGGCCAGGTCGTTGTTGGCTTTTTCTATTTTTGCGCCGAGTCCGGCCTTCCAGGCGTCCACCTTGCGTGCCACTTCCTCGTCGGCCAGGGCGATGATTTCGGCAGCGAGGATGGCCGCGTTCTGTGCCGCGTTCACGCCCACGGTGGCCACGGGGATGCCCGGTGGCATTTGCACGATGCTGAGCAGCGCGTCGAGTCCGTCGAGCATTCCCTTGATGGGGACGCCGATGACGGGCACCGGCGTTGATGCGGCGATGACTCCCGGCAGGGCGGCCGACATTCCGGCGGCGGCGATGATGACCTTGATGCCCCGTTGGCGTGCGCTTCTGGCGAAGTTCTCCACGGCCTCGGGCGTGCGATGGGCCGACAGGGCGTTCACCTCGAAGGGAATCTTGTTGTCGTTGAGCCATTTGCAGGCTTTCTCCATCACGGGCAGGTCGCTCGTCGACCCCATAATGATACTGATGATTGGTTTCATGATTATATCTGTTTTATTTGGTTTCAAGACTATTTCCCGTCTCTTTCCTCATGTGTTTCGGTGTTTCGTCGCGTTTGCGTGGAGGTGCCGGCTCACACGATGACGAACGCCGTGACGCACCCCACGAGGAATCCCGCCACCACCTGGGCGAGCGTATGCTGGCGCAGGATCATGCGTGCCGAGCCCACCATGCCCGCCACGATGAGCACCACGCAGAGCCATCCGACGGGGTTGAACATGAAGACTTCGGCGAAGGCGAGCAGAGCTCCGGCCACGCCTCCGATGGCGGCGGTGTGTGTGGAGATTTTCCACCATACGTTGATGAGAGCGCAGATCATTTGCACGCCGAGCGCGGCCACGAGGATGATGGAGATGAGGCGTGGCACGTTGTTGTGTTGCAGCCAGAAGAAGCAGCAGAAATAGCAGAGGATGGAGATGACGTAGGGCACCATGCGCCGTTCCCTCTGTCCCAGTTCGCGGCTTGTCCATCCCTGTGTGCGGCGGTAGAGGCGTATGAGCAGCGTGGGCAGGAGCACGGTGAAGACGTACACCAGGAGCAGCATCTCCAGTCTGTACCACAAGGGCAGCAGGCTCATGTAGCTCAGGAAGAAGACGATGGCCAGTCCCACGACGGGCAGGTAGAACGGCGTGAAGACGATGCTCAGCAGCCGTGCGATGTTGATGATGTTTTTCTCTTTCATCTTTCAGTTTCGCCTCATTCGGGCTACGGGAATATTCAGTTGCTCACGATATTTGGCCACGGTGCGTCGTGCGATGGGGAATCCCAGCTTTTTCATTTGCTCGGCCAGCGCGTCGTCGCTCATGGGGTGTGCCTTGTCCTCCTTGCCGATGAGTTCCTTGAGTGCGAGTTTGATTTTCCGGGTTGACATTTCCTCGCCGCTCTCGGTGGTATAGGCGTCGGTAAAGAAGAACTTCAAGAGGAAAGTTCCCCATTTGGTTTGAGCGTATTTCTCGTTGCACACGCGCGATATGGTCGATATGTCGAGTCCCGTCTTGTCGGCGATGTCCTTGAGGATCATCGGTTTCAGGTCGGCCTCGTCGCCGTCCTGGAAGAACTTCTTCTGCCACTCGATGATGGCCTTCATGGTGATGTAGAGCGTGTGCCTCCGCTGTCGTATGGCCTCGATGTATCCTTGCGCCTTGTCCACTTTCTCTTTGGCATAGAGCAGGGCCTCCTTGGCCTGCCTGGTCATGCCCTTCTTGTTGTTTTTGTAGGTGTCGACCATTTCCACGAACGATGGCGCCACGGACAGTTGCGGGATGTTTCCGCGGTTGAGCGTGAAGGTGACGGTGCCGTCGTCGTTGGTGTCGACGATGAAGTCAGGCGTGATTTGTTGCAGGCTTCTGCCCTCGGTCTCGCCGAGCGAGGCCCCCGGCTTGGGGTTCAGTTTCCTTATTTCCTGTTGCAGTGCTTGTGCCTGCAGGTCAGTTAGCTGTAGCTCGTCCTTGATTTTCCCCCAGTGTTTTTTTGTGAAGTCGTCAAAGTAGTCTTTCACGACGCGCTCCATCAGGTCGTGCAGCCGTCCCTTGGGCTTGCGGTCTATTTGCAGCAGCAGGCACTCTTGCAGGCTTCTGGCGCCCACGCCGGCGGGGTCGAAGGATTGCAGCTTCCTGAGCACTTGCTCCACCTCTTTGTCGTCGGTGTCCACGTTGTGGTATATGGCGAGCTCGTCGCAGATGGTGTCCAGGTCTTTTCTGAGCAGTCCGTCGTCGTCGAGCGACCCGATGAGATACTCCATGATGTCGTGCTGCTTGTTTGTGAGTTGCTGCATGTTCATCTGCTCCTTCAGGTTGTCGTAGAACGATGTAGTGTCCCCCCACACCATTTCCTCGTAGTCGGCGTTGTCGTGGTTGTTGTCCTGCTGGCTGTAGTTGGGCATCTCGTCGTCGCGTCCCAGGTTTTCCAGCGCCGCGTCGAGCTCGTCGTTTCTTTCTTCATCCTCGTCCGTTTCCTGTCGTCCCTCGTCCTCTCGTGTTTCGGGCTCGTTGTCCAGGTCGTCAGGCGACGAGCTTTCCAGCGCCGGATTGTCGTCGAGTTCGGCGTTCACGTTCTCCTCGAGTTCGGCGAGCGGCATTTCGAGCAGTTTCACTTGCAGCATCTGCTGCGCCGAGAGGCGTTGCGTTTGCTGCATCTTCTGAGTCTGCGTCTGGATGAGGTTTTGTGCCATATTTGCAAGTAGTGGGTTTCTCTTCGTCTTGTGTTTATGCCTTGAAGTACGCCCTGAGTTGCGCGGCCAGGGCGGCCAGGCGCTCGGGGTCGCCGTTTCCATATCGGTTCCACACCTCCTGGCATGGTCCGAGCAGGGGCGTTATCATCACGTCGGCGCGGTTCAGGTAGGGGTCGCAGATTTGGAACACCTCCATCACGTCGGCAATCTTCGCGGGCTTGATTTTCATCAGTTTGGCCAGTTCCACCACCTCGGGCGTCTCCGCCACCATCGTGTTGGGCGTCAGGCGGAAGTACAGGTCGAGAATCATGATGAGCATCACCGGTTTGAGCGTCGTGTCATTGTCTAGCGGTCGGAAATCCCTTTCGAAGGTTTCCCTCGTCTCCACGCCCTGATAGAACTCGTCGGCGTGGTTGAATCCTCTCATCCGCCTCACCATGCGGGCCTTTCTGCCCAGCTTCTCAGGGCGGTCCTTGTAGGCGTTGTACAAGTGGGCGATGTGTGGGATGCTTTGTGTCCGGATGGCGAACATCTTCCGATAGAGTTCGGCAGGCTCCACGTGCAGCTCCATGCTCAGGTCGACGAGCTTGCGCGAATAGAGCGCCTTCACCCCCACCGGCCGCCTCAGATAGAGTTGGAGCAGCAGGAGCCAGTTGTCGTCGTTCCACATTTCATGTTCTCCCATAGTTGTCCGCCTTGTTAGAATGATTGCAAAAATAGTGTTTTTTGCTCAGACTACAAAATTTAAGTCAAGATTTTGAGCTTTTCTCCCAGCTCCGCCTCCTCCTGTTTCGCTTTCCGGGCGCCGGTGGCGGGGTGTCGCGGCTGTTTCCGGGTCTTGCGCCCCATGGCGTTGTCCGTAGGAGCTTTGGTGGACTTGCCGTCTTCGTGTTGTCAATTTTTGTTCCAGTCCGGACATGACGCGTCCTCAGCTTGCTCCATGCTTGCAGTCCGCTCATTCCCAGCCACATGGCAATTTGGCCCGAACGAGCCTCTTGCTTGGGCCTTCAGAGCCCCTCGCTCGGCCCTTCAGAGGGGCTCTCTTGGGCCAGGCGAGGTCCTCGGGGCGGCCTTCTAGGAAGCGGCGCTTCCTCGTCGTCGCTTTTTCCGTTCGCGCTATCTTCTCCTCACCTTGCCGATGAGGCTGCCCAGTGGCAGGTCGCGCTTCACGATGACGGCGGCAAACACCGCGATGATCAACGTGTTCACCGCCAGCGCGCCCACCGTCGGCAGCCACGCGTTGCTGACCGAGATGGCGGCGAAGAGCACCGCGGCCAGCACCACATAGCGCGTGATTTCGCCCAGTGGATAGCGGATAGGGTAATATTTCTGGCCGAAGAAGTAGCTCAGCACCATGCTCACACCATAAGAGATGAATCCCGCCCATGCGCACGCCCAGTAGCTGAACCTAGGGATGAAGATGATGTCGACGGCGATGAGCACCACCGCCCCGATGCCCGAGAACCACGCGCCCCAGATGGTGCGGTCGGTGAGTTTGTACCAAAAGCTCAGGTTGAAGAATATTCCGAACATGATTTCGGCGGCCATCACGATGGGCACGATTTCCAGTCCCTGCCAGTAGCTGCGTCCCACGACGAACTTCAGCAGGTCCATATAGCCCATGACGCAGAGGAAGGCCAGCAGCGTGAAGATGATGTAGTACTTCATGGCCTTGGCGTAAGTGTCCTTGTTGTCCTTGTCCTTCACCTTTCCGAACACGAACGGCTCGTAGGCATAGCGGAAGGCCTGCGTGATCATCACCATGATCATGGCTATCTTGATGCACGCTCCGTAGATGCCGAGCTGCGTCCGGGCCTCGGCGGGCGTGCCGTCGAAGGCGAAGGGGAAGATGATTTGTGAGGCGCACTGGTTGAGTTGTCCGGCGAGCCCCATCACCAGCAGCGGCCATGTGTAGCCGAGCATGCGCCGGCACGTGGCCCCGTCGAAGGGGTTGCGCAGGGCCTTCAGCTCCTTGCCGAGCATCAGCAGCGTGGCCACCGAGCAGAACGCGTTGATATAGAACACCCACACCACGTCGAGCGTGAAGTCCGCGTCGTAGATGCCCAGCGGGTTCCAGTGGAGTGCAGGCAGCACGATGAGGTAGAGGATGTTGAGCACGATGTTCATCGTGATGTTGAGCATCTTCAGCGTGGCGAACTTCACCGGCCGGTGGGCGTAGCGCAGGTAGGCGAAGGGAATGGCCGTGAAGGCGTCGATGGCCACGGTGACATACATCACCAGGATGTATTCGGGATGGTCGGCATAGCCCACGAGGGTGGCGACGGGCTCGTTGAACACGGCCACCAGCACGGCGAAGAGCAGCGACGTGGTGCCCACCATTTTCAGCGTGGTGGCATACACCTTCTTCGGGTCTTCGCCATCCTTGCTCATGAAGCGGAAGAAGGTGGTCTCCATGCCATAGGTGAGCAGGATGATGAGCAGGGCCACGTAGGCGTACACGTTGGTGATGATGCCATATTGTCCTCCCGCGGCGTTGAATTTTGCCGTCTGTATCGGCACCAGCAGGTAGTTGATGAATCGCGCGGCGATGGAGCTCAGTCCGTAGATGGCCGTGTCTTTGGCAAGCGATTTTAAGTTAGCCATGGTTTTCAAAAAAGAGTTTCGAGTCAACTTGTTGTTACTATCCCTCGCCGTGCCTAGTGGAAGAAGATGTAGGCCACGGTGATGGCCGCCACCACGCCCGCCAGGTCGGCCAGCAGTCCGCAGGCCACGGCGTGCCTCGTGTTGCGTATGCCCACGCTTCCGAAGTATACGGCCAGGATGTAGAATGTGGTGTCGGTGCTGCCCTGGAAGATGCAGCTCAGCCGTCCCACGAACGAGTCGGGGCCGTAGTTCTTCATTGCCTCGAGCATCAGTCCCCGTGCCCCGCTTCCGCTCAGCGGCTTCATGAAGGCCGTGGGCAGCGCCCCCACGAAGTCCGTGTTCAGCCCGCAGAAGTCCACCACCCGGGCTATGCCGCCGATGAGCATGTCCATGGCACCCGAGGCGCGGAACACGCCCACGCCCACCAGGATGGCCACCAAGTAGGGGATGATGCGCACGGCCGTGTGAAATCCCTCCTTGGCTCCCTCGATGAAGGCGTCGTAGACGTTGATGCGCCTGAAGAATCCGGCCATGATGAAGGCCACGATTATCGAGATGAGAATCACGTTTGAGGCCACCGAGGTCACCGTTCCCATCGTCTCGCGGTCCATCTGTCCGAAGCCCCAAATCACCAGGGCCACGAAGGCCACGAGCCCCCCGAGGGTGGCCACGAGCACGGGTTGCAGCAGGTTGATGCGTTGCCACAGCGCCGTGATGACGATGCCCGCCAGCGTGGCCACCGTGGTGGCCAGCAGGATGGGGATGAACACGTCGGTGGGGTTGGCCGCGCCATACGAGGAGCGGAAGGCGAGTATCGTGGTGGGGATGATGGTCAGCCCCGAGGTGTTGAGCACCAGGAACATGATCATCGGGTTGGTGGCCGTGTCCTTGCGCGTGTTCAGTTCCTGCATCTGGCTCATGGCCTTCAGTCCCGTGGGTGTGGCGGCGTTGTCGAGGCCGAGCATGTTCGAGGCGATGTTCATGAAGATGCTTCCCATCACGGGGTGGTTCTTGGGAATGTCGGGAAAGAGCTTGGTGAACAGCGGGCTGAGCACCCTGGCCAGGGCGTTCACGGCCCCCGCCTTTTCGCCTATTTTCATGATGCCGAGCCAGAGCGCGAGCACGCCCGTAAGCCCCAGCGAGGTCTCGAAAGCGGTCTTGGACGAGTCGAAGGTGGAGTCCACCATTTTTTGGAATATCGTGGTGTCGCCCCCCAGGAGCTGTATCAGTCCGAAGACAAAGGCCACGGCGAAGAATGCGATCCAAATGTAGTTCAATACCATAACGGGTGCAAAATTACAAATAAGTTCTTTGATTTCTCCTTCCGCGTCTTATTTTTTTTGTGTGCTTCCGAAAATAGCGAGCCTCACGCCGGCCATGGCCCAGACGCCCGGCTGTGGAATGGAGCCATAGTCCACATAGTGTTTTCCGAGCAGGTTGTTGCCCTCGGCGAAGACGCTCCATCGCCCCGCGTGCCAGTCGGCGTGGGCGTCGACCACGCCATACGTGCCATACCGCCTCACGCCGCCGTCAGTGTCGGTGTAAGTGCCCGTGCGGTGTTGCAGCCTGTAGTCCAGGGTCACGCTCACATTGCGCGCCGGCCGCAGCCCGAGTGTGGCCACGAGCTTGTGTTTCAGGTATTCCAGCACATACCGGCTTTGTTGTCCTTCCTCCTCGTCGCGGTCTTGTGAGATGTAGCTGTAGCTCACCGACAGGTCTCCGAGGGCGTGTTGCGCGGGCATGAGTCTGAGCAGGTCAGCCCGTGCCGAGAGTTCTAGGCCTATGCCGTTCACGTGGCCGTAGTTCACGGATTGCCACACCGCGTCGTCGCCCAGCCGTGTGTCGCGCACCCAGTCGATCAGGTTGCGCCGGTGGTTGTAGTATGCGGCGGCCGAGGCCTGCATCCCCGTCGAGGCGTATCGCGCGCCGATTTCCACGGCCGAGAGTTCCTCGGGCTTCAGGTGCCTGTCGGCCTTGTGTCCACCCACCGAGTAGTAGAGTTCCGTGAAGCTCGGCATTCTCAGCGACGAGTTCCACGACGCGTAGGCCTTCCATCCGCCTCCGATGCGCCAGCTTGCGTCGGCCCCCGGATACACCCTCACGCCCATGTCGGCGGTGGAGTTCTTCACGGCGGTGACCCCCGCGCTCATTGTGAGGCGCTTCAGCAGCACGTTATGCTCCAGCACCAGCTGCAGGTTGGTGCGGTCCAGCCCGTTGGTGTATTTCCGGTCAGAGCCGTGTATGTGCCGCGCGCGGTCCAGGGGTTCGCCCAGCGTGGTGCTCACCATATCCTCCAGCCGCATCTCGGCGCCCACGGCGGTGCGTCCCAGCGCCCAGTCGAGCCAGGTGTTGAGGTTTAGTCCGAACACGTCGGTGCGGTGATAGTTGTAAGGATACTTGTCGGGCGCGTTTCGGAAGAGTTCGAACCGGTCCAGGTTGTGGTTCCAGTAGACGGCGGGATGCAGGTGTAGCCGTCCGCTCCGCGTGGAGGCCTGCAGGGCCGAATAGGTTTTCAGCGTGTGTTCGAACTGGTCGTCCCAGCTCGCACCGTAGAAAGTGTTGCTTCCGAAGTCCTTCACGGAGAGTCCCGCATGCCAGTCCACGGTCACGTCGTCATCGGTGTAGTTGCCCTGATAGAAGGCCTTTGTGCTTTTCAAGTCAGCGTTCAGCCGTCCCTCCTTGTTCCGGCTGTATCCGTCGCTACGCTGGTGTGAGGCCGACGCCATGTGCCTCCAGCGTGTTCCGCCGAACGAGGCTCGCAGCCCCGTGCCGGCATATCCGTAGCTTCCCGCGGCCGTCCGCGCCGTCATGGCGTCGTGCGTCGTGGGCCGCGTCACGATGTTGATGGCGCCCAGGAGCGATGACGTGCCGTAGACGCGTGCCGCGGGTCCTTCGAGCACCTCGATGCGCTCGATGTCGTCGAGGTCTACGGGGAAGTCGACGCTGTTGTGTCCCGTCTGCGGGTCGCCCACGCTGATGCCGTTGAGCAGCACGGCAATCTGCTCGTAGTTTCCCCCTCTTACGCTCACGTCGGTTTGCGCGCCGAGGGGTCCCCGTTGTCGCACGTCGATGCCCGCGGCATATTTCAGCAGGTCGTTAACACTTTGTGCCGGCGCCTGGGCGATGTCCTCATGGCTCAGCACGGTTACCATTCTCGCCTGTTGGCTCTCCGACAGGGGCGCTCGCGTGGCCGTGACGCTCACTTCGGCCAGGTCGGCGCCTTGCGTCACGGCCAGTGAGTCGGCGGCACGGAACACGTCGGTGCTGATGCCTTCGGCCTTGGCATGCTGAAGGGTGGCCACGCTGAGCGTGCCGATGAGCACCTCCCGTCCGAGAACGGCGAAGAGGGCATAGCTCTTGTTCGAGAAGCGATGGAACCAGAGTTTGCCCTTCTTGTTGAATTGTACTTGATGCATATAGTGAATTTGGGATAGGCGCGGTTCGTGCCGCTCGCGTGCGGCTCAGATCTTGTCGCCGTAGCAGAGGTCTCCGGCATCGCCGAATCCGGGCACGATGTACTTGTGCTCGTTGAGTCCCGGGTCGATGGCGGCGCACCAGATGGTGGTCTTGCCTTCAGGGAAGGTCTTCTTGACGCGCTCGATGCCCTCGGGCGTGGCGATGACGCACGCCACGTGAATCCTCCTGGGCGTGCCCTTGGTGAGAAAGGCCTTGTAGCCCAGCTCCATGCTTCCCCCCGTGGCCAGCATCGGGTCGGCGATGATCAGGTTCTTCTGCTCGATGCTAGGCGTGGCCAGGTATTCCACGTGGATGCCCACTTCGTGGTGTTCGGCGTCTTGGTATTCGCGATAGGCCGACACGAAGGCGTTGCCCGCATGGTCGAACACGTTGAGGAATCCCTCGTGGAAGGGCAGTCCCGCCCGGAAGATGGTGGCCAGCACGATTTGGTCCGTCGGCACGTTGACGCTCGCCGTGCCCAGGGGTGTGGTGATGTCGCGCGGCTCGTAGTTCATGGTTTTCGAAATCTCGAAGGCCTCGTATTCGCCTATCCGCATGATGTTGTTGCGGAAGAGCAGGCGGTTCTTCTGGTATTCCACGTCTCTGATTTCAGCCATGTACTGGTTGATGATGCTGTTCCGGTCACTCAAGTTGATGATTTCCATAGCGTTTCCGTATGTTTTTTATTCTTATGCTTTTTTGAAATGAATTACATTCCTTAGATGGTTTCACACTTCCTCCCCCGTGATTTTCTTTCGTATCAGGGTCAGTCCGTCTCGCACGGGCAGCATGACCTGTTCCACCCGAGGGTCTTTGGCCACCGCGTCGTTGAAGTTGCCGATGCCCTCCGTCTGCCGGTCGTGCCCGTAGGCGGGGTCAACCACGTGTCCGTCCCACAGCGTGTTGTCGGCCACGATGAATCCCCCCGGCTTCAGCAGTCCCATGGTCATTTCGTAGTCGTCGCGGTATGTGCGCTTGTTTCCGTCGATGAACGCCATGTCGAAACGGATGCCCAGGGCCGGTGCGAGCGCCTTTGCGTCGCCGATGCGGAAGTCGATCCACCTCGCCACTCCCGACCCCTCTATCCACGTCCGGGTGAAGTCCTCCATCTCGTCGTTCACCTCGAAGGTGTGCACGCATCCCTCGCGCGTGGGCTCCTCGCGTTCGAGTTGCCGCAGGCCCTGGGCCATGCAGATGGCGCTGTAGCCCGAGAAGGTGCCGATTTCGAGGATATGGTGCGGCCTGACCATCTCGACGATCATTTTCAGGAGCCTTCCCTGTAGGTGTCCGCTCGCCATGTGTCCGTGCAGGGTGTGCAGGTGTGTGGCCCGCCACAGCCGGTGCAGGTACTCGCCTTCGGGCTCGCTGTGGGCCAGGACGTATTCTTCGAGAGCCTTGCTGTCGTTCATCGCTGTTGGGCTGCGTGTTCCAGCAGCCCCTCTATGGCCAGGTCGTAGCCTTTCAGACCGAATCCGCAGATCACCCCCAGGCATCCCGCGCTGATGCAGCTGTGGTGTCTGAACTCCTCGCGCTTGTGCACGTTCGAGATGTGCAGTTCCACCACGGGGCACTTCAGGCTCCTGATGCAGTCGAGCAGGGCGATGCTCGTGTGGGTGTATGCTCCGGCGTTGAGCACGATGCCGTCGTAGGTGAAGCCCACCTCCTGCATCTTGTTGATGAGCTCACCCTCGACGTTGCTCTGGTAGTATGCCAGTTCCACGTCGGCGAAGCGTGCCTGCAGCACGGGCAGGTAGTCGTCGAAGGAGCGGCTGCCGTAGATGCCCGGCTCGCGCACTCCCAGCAAGTTCAGGTTGGGCCCGTTGATAATTTGAATCTTCCTCATTCTTTCTTTTTGTTTTTTCTCTTTTTTGCCGTATCTTTGCCGTGGAAACAACCCTTGCGGCGACATCCTTGCGATGACATTATGAAATTGGAAACCCGACGATACCAGATTGAATCCCGACGACGATAAAACCATTAAGAACTACTTGCGGTATTTGCGGCTGGAGCGCGATTTCTCGCCCAACACCCTTGCCGCCTACCGCCATGACCTGTCTTATCTGCTCGACTTCATGCGCGGCCAGGGCAAGGCGCCCGTCGATGCGACGCTCGACGACCTGGAGCATTTCTCGGCCACGCTCCACGACCACGCCCTCTCGCCCCGCTCGCAGGCCCGTGTCCTTTCGGGCGTTCGGGCGTTCTATCGGTTCCTCATGCTCGACGGATACATCACGTCCGATCCCACGGAGCTCTTGCCGATGCCCCAGATTGGCGAGCACCTGCCCGAGTATCTATCCGTGGAGGAAGTCGACCGCCTTGAGGACTCCATAGACCTGAGCCGCCCCGACGGCCACCGCAACCGCGCCATCATCGAAGTGCTTTTCTCCTGCGGGCTGCGTGTCACCGAGCTGGTCCAGTTGAAGCTGAGCAACCTCTTCCTTTCCGAGAAGTTCCTGCGTGTCGAGGGCAAGGGGCGCAAGGAGCGCCTCGTGCCCATTTCCGACCGCGCCATCCACGAGCTGCGCCTGTGGTTTGTCGACCGCGACGCCCTCGACGTCAAGCCCGGCGAAGAGGACTTCGTCTTTCTCAACCGCCGCGGCCGTCACCTCACGCGCACCATGATTCTCATCATCGTCAAGCGCCAGGCCGCCGCCGCGGGCATCACCAAGACCATCTCGCCCCACACGCTGCGCCACTCCTTTGCCACGGCGCTCCTCAAGGGCGGTGCCGACCTGAGGGCCATCCAGGCCATGCTCGGCCACGAGTACATCGACACCACCGAGATTTACACCCATTTGGACACTTCCGACCTCAGGCGCGAGATTCTCACGCATCATCCGCGCAATCTCTGACGGGGGCTCATCTGTTCAGTTTCCACGTCACGCCGTCCTTCGTGTCCTTCACCTCGAAGCCGTCGGCCTCCAGCTCGTCGCGGATGCGGTCGCTCGTGGCCCAGTCCTTGTCGGCCTTGGCCTTGGCGCGCAATGCCAGCACCATGTCCACCACTTTGCCGTAGGCCTCCTCTCGTGCGCCGTTGTTCGCGCCCCGCTCGTCGCTCAGTCCGAGCAGGTCCAGTGCGAAGAGCCTCATTGTCGCCTCCAGCGCCTTCAGGTCGTCGGCGCTGATGTCGGCCTTGTGGTCCACCAGCGTGTTCACCAGGTGGCATGCCTCGAACAGATAGCTGATGACCAGCGGCGTCTGCAGGTCGTCGTTCATCGCGTCATAGCAGCGTTGGGGCAGTTCCTCCACCATCTTGGCCGTAGCGGGCGAGCTGGCCTTGGCGGGCTGCACCCGCTTCAGGTCCTCCAGTCCGTTCATCAGCCGGGTGTATCCCTTTTCCGCCGCCTTGAGCGCGTCGTTAGAGAAGTCCACCGTTCCGCGGTAGTGTGCGTTCAGGATGAAGAACCTGATCGTCATTGGCGAGTAGGGCTGGGTGAGCGACTCGTGCTTTCCGGTGAAGAACTGTTCCAGCGTGATGAAGTTGCCCAGGCTCTTTCCCATCTTCTGCCCGTTGATCGTGATCATGTTGTTGTGCATCCAGTAGTGCACCATCTGGTCGCCCTGGCTGGCCACGGCCTGTGCTATTTCGCACTCGTGGTGGGGGAAGATCAGGTCCATGCCGCCTCCGTGGATGTCGAAGTGCCGTCCCAGATACTTCCTTCCCATGGCCGTGCACTCGCAGTGCCATCCGGGGAATCCATCGCTCCATGGGCTCGGCCAACGCATGATGTGTTCCGGCGTGGCCTTCTTCCACAGGGCGAAGTCGGCCTGGCATCGCTTCTCGTCCGTTCCCGCGAGCTCGCGGCTCTTGTTGACGATGTCGGTCAGGTTGCGTCCCGAGAGGATGCCGTAGTGGTATTTCTCGTCATACTTCCTGATGTCGAAATACACCGAGCCGTTGCTCACGTAGGCGAAGCCGTTGTCCAGGATTTCCTTCACCAGCTCCTCCTGCTCTATGATGTGCCCTGTGGCGTGCGGCTCTATCGAGGGCGGCAGCACGTTGAGCGCCTTCATGGCGTCGTGGTAGCGGTTCGTGTAGTATTGTGCTATCTCCATTGGTTCCAGCTGTTCCAGCCGGGCCTTCTTCTCAATCTTGTCGTCGCCCTCGTCAGCGTCGTGCTCCAAGTGGCCCACGTCGGTGATGTTGCGCACGTAGCGCACCTTGTAGCCCAGGTGGCGCAGGTATCTGAAGAGCACGTCGAAGGTGATTGCGGGGCGGGCGTGGCCCAGATGCGGGTCGCCGTACACCGTCGGTCCGCACACGTACATTCCCACGTGCGGGGCGTGGAGCGGTTTGAACAGCTCCTTACGTCTTGTCAGTGTGTTATAAATCAGCAAGTTTTGTTCCATCTTTTCCGGTTTTGATAGTGCAAAGATAGTGCAAATTATAGACAATACAAAACAAAACCGCAGTTTTGTTTCAAGACGGCTTTGTGGGGGGGATGAAATCGCGGCCGCCGAATCGCCCAAGGGGCGTGTGGAAGGCTTCAAAGGCTTGGCCATGCCTATTCGGTAAAAAATGGCGCATGAGGGTTGAAAAATCGTGCTTGTTTGTGTTACATATTTCTTGAAAAACAGATTTGTCAAGGTTGTTTTATGTTTGTAAACTTGTGAAAATAGGAAGTTCGTTATTATAGCGTGGAAAGTCTCTTGATAGTGCCTTTGTCCGCCTCTTTTGGACAAATCTTCCACTGTCCTTATGGCAACTTTGAGGTGAACAATCACTTTTTTGATTAGTTTTTTTAATAAACAAATAAAAATTACAAGAAAATATTTGTTTTATTTTAAAAAAATTGTATCTTTGCCATGAAATATGACGAAATGAGGTTGCTTTTGTTTTTCTTTACCTAGCTGTGAAGCCCGGTGTTGGCGACAGCAACCTTTATATCCTAGTTAGTTACAACACCTCTGGCCGGCGGGCTGGGGAAAAAACGTTTGCTGTCCGACCTTGGGTTGGACAGCTTTTTTTATGCCAGTTCCGACAAGTCCGCCAAGGTGCCGGTGTGTCTTTGATGAAATGAGGCAAGGAAGCGCGCAAGCCCTGGGTCGGGCGGGCGTGTGTTGTCAACTCTTCTGAAAGGAATCGCCATTGTGCCGTTTTTGCAAAATGCAAGCGCCCTTCCGAGCTTCTCTGAAGGCCCCTCTTGCGGTCTCTGCAGGCCTTTCTTGGCGTCTCTGAAAGCCCTTCTTGCATTCTCCCGCCGCTTTTTCCCACTTCTTTACAAAGTTGTAAGTTTTTCCCGGGGGAAACCTTTCAGAGTGTCGTCAGAAAGCCTGTATTCCGGCAAGTTGTCAAAGGCGGGATGCGGGATGCGAGGAGAAAATGTAAAGTTTTCGAACAGCCACAAAAGATGCCCGTCCACACGGGGTCATTCGCCCCCCACGGGCGAGGTCCCCTCGTCGCCGGCGAATCCCAGTACGAGTGCGCTCACGTCGGCCGCCCCCGCTCTGGCAAGTATGTCCCCGCACGCCGCCAGCGTCGCTCCCGTGGTGCAGACGTCGTCCACCAGCAGCACGTGCCGTCCCCGGATCTTTGCCGTTTGTTTTGCGACAAACACCTTCCGCACGTTCTCTATGCGGAGGAAGGCGTCGAGGCTCGTCTGGCTCGAGAGGAAATCGTGGCGTGCCAGGGCCCCTATCGCCACCGGCAGTCCCGTTGCCCGTTCCACGCCCCGCGCTATGGCCTCGCTTTGGTTGTATCCCCGTTCCCGCTTCCTGCGTCCGGTCAGCGGTACGGGCACGATGACCTCCATCCCCTCGAAGAAGCCGGCCGCCATCATCTCCCGGGCCGCCATTTCGCCCAGCATCCATCCGGTCTCCGGGCTCTGCCCGTATTTCAGCTGGTAAATCATCTGGCTGTTCCACGATAGGGGGCGGTAGTAGACCCATGCTGCCGCACGCGCCATGGGTGTGTGCTGCCAGAAGAGGCGCGCCATGTTGTTGTCGCCAGGCCGCCGCTCATAGCCCGTCCGTCGCAGCGACAGGTTGCACGAGGGACAGATGGGCGACGTGTCGTCAACAAGTCTCTCCCCGCAAATGCAGCAGGTTGCCGGATAGATCAGGTTGTGGATGAAGGAAAGAATCATGAGGCGGGTTGGGGTGTGACGGCGGCTTACTCCCCATCTTCGACACACTGCTGGACGAGCGATGGCGGGAAGCCGCGTCCGGCGGCGAAGCGGATGAGCTTGGCGCGGAGTTCGTAGGGCGTGCGTGCCACGATGGTGCGCTCCTTTTCGCGGAGCAGGTCGCGCAAGATGGCGAGAAACGGCTCGTCGCCGAGGTCGCGGAGCAGGGGCGTGACGACGTCGGGGCCGATGCCCTTCTGCCGCAGGGCGAGGGCAATCTTCACCGGCCCCCAGCGGTTGAAGCGGAGCTTGTCGTTGATGAAGCTGCGGGCATAACGCTCGTCGTCGACGAAACGCTCGCGGGTGAGTTCGTCGAGGACGGTGGTGATATCGGCGGCGGAGAGTTGCCACCGGCGCATCTTCTCGGCAAGGTCGTGGGTGCACTGCTCGCCACGGCTGCACAGGGCGGCGAGGCGCTCCAACGCCTGGCGCGGGCTGACGGGGGCCGGGCCCCGCGAATGGGATGAATGGTAACACATAGGCTGGCGGCGGATGGGAAATCAGGGCTCGGAGAGGTAGCCCTTGGTAAACAGGTCATAGGCCACGGCTTCGAGCTCGGGAAGCGTCATTCCGTCGACGGCGTGGCAGATGCGGCGGACGAGCTCGTCACGGCGGAAGGCCTGGTCAGAGTTGTCGGTGAGGCGGGAGGTGAAGCGATGGGTCTTGCTCATAATGAATGGGATGGAGTGGAAGGTTGGCGGGAGTAGAGGGAAATGTTTTGCGCCCCGTAGTTCTCCACACGTTCGAGGCGCAGCGCCTCGGGGAGCCTGGGTGCGCGCGTGCCCTGGCCGAAGACCAGCGCCTGGGCCGTCTCCACCCGGATGACGTCCCACAGGCCGTCGTCGAGGAACGACTGCAGGGTGGCGGCTCCGCCCTCGACGAGGACGCTCTGGCATCCGTCGGCCTGGAGACGGGCCAGAAGGCCGGCCGGCGTGGACGGCCGACGGAGCACGACACGGCGCGGCGACGGGCCCCACCACTGCCGCACGTTGAGCTGCGGATGCTCGCGCTGGTCGGTGACATGGCCCACGACAATGGCGTCGGTCTCGGCCCGGAGCTTGTGCGACAGCATGAACGTGAAGGGCGACGAGATGGCGGCGGCATGGCCGTGGTCGTCGATGAAGCCGTCGGCCGACTGCGCCCACTTCAGCATGACGAACGGCCGGTGGGCGGTGTTGGCGGTGATGAAGCGGCGGTTGGAGGCCAGGCATTCGGCTTCGAGCACGCCCACAGTGACCTGGATGCCCGCCTGGCGCATCCGGTCGATGCCGCGGCCGCGTACCTGCGCGAACGGGTCGACGCATCCCACCACGACGCGCGGCACGCCCTTGCGGATGATGAGGTCGCAGCAGGGCGGCGTGTGGCCATAGTGCGAGCACGGTTCCAGCGATACGTACATCGTGGACTGGCGGAGCAAGGGCTCGTCGGACGGACGGACGGAGGCGAAGGCGTTGACTTCGGCGTGCGCTCCGCCGTAAGACGACGTGTAGCCCTCGCCGAGAATCCGGCCCCCGGGGGCCACGATGACGGCGCCCACCGACGGGTTGGGCTTGGCACGCCGGAGCCCGCAACGCGCTATCTGAAGGCAACGGCGCATGAAACGCTCGTCGTCAGAGGTGGAAAAGGATGAGATGGCTTGATTTTCCGACATATTTTGATTACTTTTGCATCAAACTCGAAGAGCATGACGTATCGTGAACTCTATACCAGGCTGCTGCCTGCCCTGACCCACATGGCGCCCGACGAGGCCCTGCGTGAGGCGAAAGCCCGCGTGAGGATGTTGCTGGAGGTGGGTCTGGGAATGACGCTGACCGACATTGTCGGGGGCAAAGTTAGTGAAATCCCGGAAAACGACCAACGATTGCTGGAGAAAATGATGGGACGCTTGGAAAAAGGCGAGCCCGTGCAGTATGTGCTGGAGACGGCCGACTTCGCGGGACGGTCCTTCCACGTGGAGCCTGGCGTGCTGATTCCGAGACCGGAGACGGCGGGACTCGTGGCTCTGGCGGTGGACGGGCTGCGGCGGACGGCTGCTGCCGCGCCCACGATGCTCGACATCGGGACGGGGAGCGGATGCATTGCCGTGACGGCGGCGCTGGAGTGTCCGTCGCTGGAGGTGACGGCATGGGACGTGAGCGAGACGGCGCTGCGCGTGGCCTCTGACAACGCGCGGCGCCTAGGGGCCCGTGTGAGGGTTGAGCGGCAGGACGTGCTCGACGAGGCAGCGATGGCTCGGCAAGCCTCGGGGGCGTGGGACGCCGTGGTGTCTAATCCACCCTATATCGCACGGAGCGAGGCGGGGCTCATGAGTGGCACGGTGCTGGACTACGAGCCCCACGTGGCGCTCTTCGTGGACGATGACGACCCTCTGTGCTTCTATCGGGCCATTGCCCGGTATGCCCGGCGGGGATTGCGGCCGGGGGGCGGCTTGTTCTTCGAAATCAATCCGCGCTATGCGGCCGCGCTGGCGGCCGGACTGGCGGATGCGGGATGGCGCGACGTGACCCTTGCCGACGACGACTATGGCCGGAAGCGCTATGCCTGCGCCCGCGCCTAGAGGGCGGCGCGCCCCGATTCGCCGGCAAGGGGAGCCGTCAGGCTACTGGATGAAGAGCAGCTCGCGATATTTCGGGAGCGTCCAGAGCTCGTCCGAGACCACCATCTCCAGCTTGTCTATCTGTTGCCTTACGGCCTCCATGCGTGGCGCCACGGTGTCGTGATAGGCCACGGCCTTGAGGCGCGCCGAGGGAATGCGGTTGGCCACCTTGCGTGCGTTGACGAGTTCCTCCACGCCCTGCTCGATTTGCTCGGTGCGGAGCGCTATTTCGCGGATGATCTGCACGTTGCGGTCAGTGAGCTCGCGGCCCGTCTCGCGTCCGAAGATGCTGATCATGCTCTGCACGTTCTTGGCCAGCTGGCTCTGATAGTGGGTGGCCACGGGAATGATGTGGTTCATGGCCAGGTCGCCCATCACCCTCGCCTCAATCTGGATTTTCTTCGCATAGGTGTCCCATTTCACTTCGTTGCGCGCCTTCAGCTCGCCCTCGCTCATGACGTTCTGCCCGGCGAACATGGCGATGCTCTCGGCATCGAGGTAGCGGTCGAAGCAGAGCGGGCAGCTCGCCTCGCAGTCGAGGCCTCGGCGTTGGGCCTCGGCGAGCCACTCGTCGCTGTATCCGTTGCCGTCGAAGCGTATGGCGCGGCAGGCGGCGATGTCGGCACGCACCACGTCAATGATGGCCGCCGACGGGTCCTCGCCCTGCTCGATGAGCGCGTCGACGCGCCGCTTGAAGTCGGTGAGCGCCTCGGCCACGGCCGTGTTGAGCACGATCATGGCGGCGGCGCAATTGGCCTCGCTGCCCACGGCGCGGAACTCGAAGCGGTTGCCGGTGAAGGCGAAGGGCGACGTGCGGTTGCGGTCGGTGTTGTCGACCATGATGGCCGGAATCTCGGGAATGTCAAGCTTCACCACCTTCTTGCCCTCGACGCGGAAGAGGTCCTTGCGGTCGGCGCGCTCGATATGGTCGAGCAGGTCGGTGAGTTGCTGGCCGAGGAAGCTGGAGATGATGGCGGGCGGCGCCTCGTTGGCTCCGAGCCGGTGGTCGTTGGTGGCGCTCATGACGCTGGCCTTGAGCAGGCCGTTGTGGCGGTAGACGGCCATGAGCGTCTCGACGATGAACACCACGAAGCGCAGGTTGTCCTGGGGCGTCTTGCCGCTCTTGTGGAGCAGGATGCCGTTGTCGGTGGTCAGGCTCCAGTTGTTGTGCTTGCCGCTGCCGTTGATGCCGTCGAAGGGCTTCTCGTGGAGGAGCACTTGGAATCCGTGCCGTCGGGCCACCTTCTTCATCAGGCTCATCAAGAGCATGTTGTGGTCGACGGCCAGGTTGCACTCCTCGAAGATCGGGGCGAGTTCGAACTGCCCCGGCGCCACCTCGTTGTGGCGTGTCTTGCAGGGGATGCCGAGCTCCAGGGCGCGGATTTCCAAGTCCTTCATGAAGGCCTGCACGCGCTCGGGGATGGTGCCGAAGTAGTGGTCGTCCATCTGCTGGTTCTTGGCCGAGCTGTGGCCCATGAGCGTGCGGCCGGTGAGCATGAGGTCGGGGCGTGCGAAGTAGAGGTCCTCGTCGACGAGGAAGTACTCCTGCTCCCATCCCAGGTTGGCGTGCACCTTGCGTACGTCGGGATAGAAGTATCGGCACACCCCCGTGGCGGCCACGTCGACGGCGTGGAGGGCGCGCAGCAGCGGAGCCTTGTAGTCGAGGGCCTCGCCGGTGTAGGAGATGAAGATGGTGGGAATGCAGAGCGTGTCGTCAATGATGAAGACGGGCGACGTGGGGTCCCAGGCCGAATAGCCGCGGGCCTCGAAGGTGTTGCGGATGCCCCCGTTGGGGAAGCTGGAGGCGTCGGGCTCCTGCTGTACGAGCAGCTTGCCCGAGAACTCCTCGATCATGCCGCCCTTGCCGTCGTGCTCGACAAAGGCGTCGTGCTTCTCGGCGGTGCCCTCGGTCAGGGGCTGGAACCAGTGGGTGTAGTGGGTCACGCCCTGCTCCATGGCCCACTGCTTCATGCCTGAGGCCACGGCGTCGGCGATGGAGCGGTCGAGACGCGCGCCGCGGTCGATCACCTGGGTGAGCTTGTCGTAGACTTCGGCGGGCAGGTATTTATACATCTTCTGCCGGTTGAACACATACTTGCCGAAGTATTCCGACGGCCGTTCCGGAGGCGTGGCCACGGGGACCGGACGCTTCTTGAAGGCCTCGGCCACCACCTCGAATCTTAAGTTTCCCATATATTTCTCTTGTTGTTTGTTTAAGTTTGCTTCTGTTATCCGGAAAATCCCCCAACAATCATGGGGCGGGGCTCATGGCGCGAGCTTGCTCCTGAGGCAGTGGCCTGTGGCGTCGTACTCGTATCCCGCGGCATCGAGCCGGGCCCGCACGGCCCGCGGGTCTTCGCCGAAGGCATAGCAGAGCTGGTCGAGCGAGTCGAACTCGCCATCACGCAGGAGCATGTTGACGGCGCTGTAGAGGATGTTCACATCGTGTGGAAGGTGGTCCATGGGCGTTGATTTCTTTGGGTTTGAAGGAAAATCCGTTTCTTCTTTTCTGATTTTATTTCTCCATCTCGGTGTAGAGCACTTGCACCACCGTTTGCCCAACGGCCTTGAGCGTCTGCCGGTCGAGGTGGGCCATGTCGTCGTTGACGGTGTGCCACGTCGGTCCGAAGCTGCTCTGCTGGCAATCGGGATAATAAGGAATGATGTCGATCGTGGGGATGCCCGCGTCACGGTTCAGGGGGATGTGGTCGTCGGTAATGGCTCCTCCGTCGCTCTTGGGGAAGAAACTGCCATAGCCGGCCTGTCTTGCGGCGCGCCACACTTTCCTCACGATTTCGGGCGCGTATTGCAGACTCATCTGCTCCTGGTAGAAGCGTGCGCCCTGTCCGCCCACCATGTCGAGCAAGATGCCGTAGCGCGGGCTGTAGCCTTGGGGCAGGTGGCTGGCGAACCATTGCGCGCCTAGCGCCCACGAGTTGCCGTCGTCGGGCATGTCGCTCCATTGTGGCGTACCCCAGTCTTCGGCATCGAAGCACACGAAGTCGATTCCCAGGTCGGGCGTGAGCGCCTCCTGCTGCCGGGTCTGCGCGGAGTGGAGCAGACGGGCCACCTCCATCATCACGGCCACGCCGCTGGCCCCGTCGTTGGCGGCCATCACCGGCTTCCGCCAGTTGGTGCTGTCGGGGTCGTTGTCGGCCCATGGACGGCTGTCCCAATGGGCGCAGAGCAAGATGCGCGTGGTGGCCTTGGGGTTCCATTGTGCCATGATGTTGGTGCTGTGGAGCGTGGTGCCGTCATAGCCCTTGAGGTCGGCGCGCTGGGTGGTCACCTCGCATCCGTAGTCGCGGAACCGGGTGACGATGTAGTCCAGGCACTGCTCGTGGGCGGTGCTGTTCATCGTGCGGGGACCGAAGAGGCATTGCGCCTCGCAGAAGGCCAAGGCGCTGTCGGCGTTGAAAGCAGGACCAACGGGGCGGAGGCGCTCGGCCTCGTCAACCTCGTCGGGAGCCGGAGCGGCCGGCCGGAAGCCATAGAGGCAAGCCCCCGCGGCGATGATTCCGGCCGATACGCAGCCCAGGAATATTTTCATTGATTTCTTCATGCGTTAGAGTTTTCTTACGGATTGCACCTTTGCCATCACGCGGAGCCAGTTGCCGCCCCAGATCTTCTCGATGTCGCGCGGAGAGAAATCGCGCCTCATGAGCTGCATGGTGAACTGCAGGAGCTCGCTTGCGTCGGCGAGTCCCCTCACGCCGCCGTCGCCGTCGAAGTCGGTGCCCAGTCCCACGTGGTCGATGCCCATCACGTCGATGGCGTGGCGCAGGTGGTCGATGGCGTCAAGGATGGTCGCCTCGCCCTGCCGGCGCAGGAATCCGTGGTAGAGTGTGATGTGGGCCACGCCCCCGTGGTCGGCCAGCGCGCGCAGCTGGTCGTCAGTGAGGTTGCGCGGCACGTCGCAGAGCGCGCGGCAGTTGCTGTGGCTGCACACGATGGGGGCTTGCGAGATGTCGAGGGCGTCGTAGAAGCTCTTTTCGCCCGCGTGGCTCATGTCCACCATGATGCCAAGTCGGTTCATCTCGTTGATGACCTTTTCGCCGAAGTTGCTCACGCCGTTGTGGGTGTTGCATCCGCGCGCACTGTCGCAGATGTCGTTGTCGCCGTTGTGGCAGAGTGTGATGTAGACGACTCCGCGTTGTGCGAAGTGCTTCACGTTGGCCAGGTCGTGGTTCAGGGCGAGTCCGTTCTCAATGCCGAGCATGATGCTCTTTCGTCCGTTGCGCTTGTCCTCGTAGAGGTCGCGTGGCGTGCGCGCGATGCTCAGGTACGCGCTCTGCTGGTTGACAATCTGTTCGATTTTGTCGAAGATGAGGTCGGTATAGGCCGTGGGCGATATGGAGGGCACGTCGGCCGTGAGCGTTGGATACCGGGAGACGAGGCCGGGGTTGTGCTCGGCAATGCCGCGCAGGTCAATCTTGCTGGAGAAGGTTTCGCCGAGGGCGGGCTGCGGCAGATAGGCCACCATGGTCACGGCGCTGGTGCGGCCGTCGGTCATCTTGTGCAAGTCGTAGAGGATGCGCGGGTCGCGCTTGGTGAAGTCGACTCCTTGGGGGAAGAACATGGGAGTGTCGCAATGGGTGTCGAGGGTGAGCGTGCGGTGATGGAGGATCTTGGCCTCGTGGAACTCGCGTGCCGCGCCGGCGAGCCATTGGAAGAGTTTCAGTCCGTCGTCGGCGAGCCATTCGGGGTGCCATTGCACGCCGAGAATTTGCTTGTATTCGCTTGATTCCACCGCCTCGGCCACGCCGTCGGGAGCCTTGGCGGTGACGCGCAGCCGCTTGCCTGGGTCGCCCACCGCTTGGTGGTGGAACGAGTTGACCAGGAGTCGTTGCGCGTGGTAGATGTTGTGGAGCGTGGAATCCCCGTCCACGCTCACCGAGTGTGTGGGCTCCTCGCGGTCGGCGTCTTGGTCGTGGCGGATGAGTCCCGGCGTGTCGCCGATGTCCTGCCTTACTGATCCTCCGAGGGCCAGGGCCAGTGTCTGCATGCCCCTGCAAATGCCGAGGATGGGCATCTGCCGGTTGTAAGCCAGCCTGGTGATGAGTAGCTCGGGCAAGTCGCGGCGCCGATTGATGTGGTGGAGGTGCGTCGAAGGCTC
Organism: uncultured Prevotella sp.; assembly: GCA_964420715.1. Classification (GTDB taxonomy): domain Bacteria; phylum Bacteroidota; class Bacteroidia; order Bacteroidales; family Bacteroidaceae; genus Prevotella. Next base: position 101,357 of record CAYQUN010000001.1, read on the forward strand.
CTCGCCGCACCAGAGCGGATTGAAGTCGCCTCCGCCGGTGAGGACGAGCCCGTCGATGCGGTCGAGCGTGCTCACGATGACGTCAGGACTTGCTTCGGGCGGAATGATGACGGGCGTGGCCCCGGCTCTGACCAGCTGCTCGCAGTAGGCCGTGCGCAGGGTGATGTCGATTCCGGAGCAGTCGGCCGTCAGTCCGATCAGGGGCTGTGGCTTTCCTTCGGGATAGTGGGAGTAGATGTCGTCGAGGTGCGACTCCAAACGAAACGATTCCATAGCCTGATAACGTGAGCGGAAGTCTAGTTGTCGTTGTCCAAATGGACGGGTATCTCGCGTTTGATGCTCTGCTCCAGTGAGATGAGGGTCTCGGTGGACACCACGCCCGGAATGCTCTGCAGGCGGTTGTTGAGCAGGTCCATGAGTTGTTCGTTGTCGCGGGCGTAGAGTTTGATCAGCATGGTGTAGGGGCCGGTGGTGAAGTGGCATTCCACAATCTCGGGAATGTTAATCAGTCGTTCCACCACCTTCTTATACATGCTTCCACGCTCCAGATTGAGTCCCACGTAGGTGCAGGTACTGTAGCCGAGCGACTTCGGATTCACGTCAAATCCGCTTCCGGTGATCGTTCCTCCGTCCACCATGTGTTGCACGCGTTGGTGAATGGCGGCACGTGAGACTCCGCATTCGGCGGCGACGTCCTTGAACGGGATGCGTGCGTTCTTGCTCAGAATGCTCAGAATCTTTCTGTCGAGATTGTCTATCTTATCCATTTTTTGCTGGTTAATACTTTGTTTTCAATGCACAAAAGTAGGAAAAAAACTCGAACGGGCAAACATTTTGCGCGGAAATGTTGCCTTTGTCGTTCATTTTGTCAGTTTCTGAGCCGGCTTTTCCTTCTTGCGGCCCTTTCCCTGCATCTGCCCCGTCGGCCATGTGCGGTTATGGAATGTTTCTGAAGAATCACAAAAAACAATGATTTTTTATTTTGTTTTCTCCATGCTTTCCTTTAACTTTGTACGCGAAAACTATTTAAACATGAAAACTAACCGATTATTCCATATTATATTTCTCTTTTTCGTGCTTCCGTTCGGGGCTTTGGCGCAGCCCTATTGCAGCGTCCGCACGTTTAATATCCGTGACGGACTGGCCGCCAACATCATCTCGAGCCTTGACCAGACGGCCGACGACATGATGTGGTTTGCCACATGGAACGGCCTGTGCTGCTTCGACGGATACAAGTTCACCACCTTCCGCGACATTCCGGGGAAGACCGAAGTGCTCACCACCAACCGCATGCTGAAGTTGGGGGCGACGGCCGAAGGCGACTTGTGGTGCATCACCTACGACAGGCGGCTTGACTTTTTCGACACACGGCGGTGCGAGTTTGTCGACAAGACATCCATGCTGGAGAAGAAATACCCTGGGGTGGAGTTCTCGTTCCGTTATATTTATTCGCTGGACAACGGTTGCACATGGGCCGTCACCGACGGCAAGAACCCCATGGGCGTGCGCTTCGACGACCGGACGAAGAGCGACGACGACGTGCGGGTGTTGCGCGACAGGGCAATCACGGCTGTGCGGCTCGACAACGATTCCACCGAATGGGTGTTCAGCAAGCAGGGCACTTTCCAATGGGGCGGCAAGGTGAGGAGCGCGCGCCCCTATTCCTTGATGAGCCAGGTGGGACGGCGGGTGTTCTTTGCCACGCGCGATGCCAGGCTGGGATATTATCAGAAAGGAGGGCGGAAGATTGTGGACGTGGGCATGCCCGCCGACGTGGACAGCATCACCTGCCTGCGTCCTTTGGGCGGCCATGAGCTTGCCATCGGCACCGACAAGGGCATCTTGGTGTGCAACACGGCAACGCTGAAGATGACGAGGCTCTCCGTGCAGCACCCCGGACAGCCCACCTCCTATGTGAAACACATCTTTGTGGACAGCCGGCGACGCATCTGGGCGCTCACCGGGGGGAGCGGCGTCATCATGATCGACAGGGCCCAGGGCACCACGTCGTGGCTCACGGCGCAAGCAGCAACGCCCACGGAACGCACCACCAGCCTGACTCCCTTCATCTATGAGGACAAGAACCACACCTTGTGGATGGTGCCCGCCGACGGCACCTTTGCCTATTATGACGAGAACGAGCGCAGGCTGGTGCCCTACGTACTCAGGTCGACGGGATTCACCTATGCCAATCTGCCGCAAATCAAGAAATACTTCATTGACGCACAGGGCAATCTGTGGTTCGGCGGACAGCACGACCTGACGGTGGTGAACTTCAAGTTCAGGAGGATAAACCTCGTGCCCCTGCAGCGCGAGGCCGAGGTGAGGGCCGTCACCTTCGACCGTAGCGGGCGCCTGTGGGTGGGCGACAACCGTGAGTGCCTGAGCCTGTGGGACGCATCCAACCATTGCCTGGGATTCATGGACAAAGAGGGGCGGATGCATCCGGGGGTGACGCCGTTCTCCGCCCGCCCCTATGGTATGACCGAGGACCGGCGGGGACGGATGTGGATTGCCACCAAGGGTGGGGGAGTCTTCGTGTATGACCATGGACAAATGAGGCACTACGTGCATGATGCCTCCAATCCCTATTCGCTGAGCCATAACGACGTGTACGACATCCGCGAGGACCGCCGGGGGCGTATATGGGTGGCCACCTTCGGCGGAGGAATCAACCTGCTCGACGAGCAACGGGCGGATGGACGCTTCTATAACAAGAACAACACGAAGGCGCTCGACTTTAACGGCAACTTCCTGAAGGTGAGGCGCATCATCGACAACGGGCACGGGGTGATGATCTTTTCGACCAGCGACGGACTGATGACTTGCTCGGAGGACTTTGGCGATGTGCGGAAAATCAAGTTCTTCGTCACCGACCACATTCGGGGGAACTCCTCATCGCTGGCCGCAAGCGACGTGTTGCAGACCTTTGTCTCGCACAAGGACACCATCTATGTGATGACACTGGGCGGGGGCTTCCAAAAAATCGTATCGGAAAACCTCTTGCAGGACAGCCTGAGACTGCAACGCATTCCCGTCGACAATACGCCCGAAGGCGCGTTCCAGTCAATGGCCGAAGACCGCCAGGGACGGTTGTGGCTCGTCAGGGAGAACACGCTCGACATGTACGACCCCGCCAAGGGGCAGCTCTTGAGCTATGGCGACAACGAACTGGAGGAGCGCATCGAGTTCAGCGAGGCGCGTCCGGCTTATGATTCGCGCACCGACCGCATGGCCATGGGGTATGTGGGCGGATTCATCAACTTCGCACCACGCCGGTTGAAGAAGAGCTCGTACAAGCCGAAAATCGCCTTCGTGAGCGTGCAGTATCAGGGCGAGGACGAGGCCCACCCCATTCTGAAGGCCGACGAACTGGACGTGCCCTCGGACAAGCGCAACCTCACCATCAGCTTTGCCGCCCTCGACTATGCCAGCAACGAACTCATACGTTATGCCTACAAGCTGGAGGGCGTCGACGAGAAATGGAACTATGTGGGGGCGGCCCACAGCGCGTCGTTCAACGACCTGCCCCATGGCCGCCACCGCCTGCTCGTGAGAAGCACCAACAGCGACGGCGTGTGGATGGACAACCAGGCGGCGCTCAGCATCTATGCCCATCCCTCCTTCTGGGAGTCGGCATGGGGATGGCTGTTCTACATCCTCGTGGGATGCGCCATCATCTACGTGGCCGTCTATATCAGCAACCTGCAGAGACGCAACAAGATGGAGATGGAGATGAACGAGATGAAGACAAACTTCTTCACCAACATCGGACACAAGCTGCGCACGCCGCTCACCCTCATCGGCGGACCCATCTCGGAAGTGCTCAGGCGGGGGCGGCTCGACCATGAGGACCGTGAGAGTCTGGAGATGGTGCAACGAAACAGCAGGAGCATGCTCGAACTGGTGAACAACATGCTGAAATATAACAAGGATGACAAGAACTTCATCGTCGACGACGAGAGCGCGCCCGTGTTTGCGCGCCAGGCCGAGGACGAGGCTCCGGACACCGGCGGACCGCGGAAGGACATTACCATCCTCGTGGTGGAAGACAACGACGACCTGCGCTCTTTCCTGACCCACATCCTGAAGTCGGATTACAACGTGATTACGGCTCCCAACGGCAAGGTGGGACTGGAAAAGGCCACCACGAGCATGCCCGACTTCATCATATCCGACGTGATGATGCCCGAGATGGACGGATTGACCATGATTCACCACATCAAGGCCAACAAGGACACATGCCACATTCCCATCATCGTGCTCTCGGCCAAAGCCTCGCTCGGCGACCGGCTGCAGGGATTGAAGGAAGGCATCGACGATTATATCACCAAGCCTTTCAGCGCCATCTATCTGAAGCAACGCGTGGAGAACATCATCTCGCAGCGCCACGCCTTGCAGCAAACCTATCTTGAACAAATCAAGATAGAGGACGGACAAGAGAACTTCAAAATCCAGAGTCCGGAGATTGTGGATGCCGACAAGGAGATGATGGAGAAGCTCATGAACTACCTCGAAGAACACATCGGCGATACCGAGCTGAAGGTGGACGACTTGGCCGGGACGGTGAACCTCGGCCGTACGGTATTCTATGGCAAGATGAAGAGCATCGTGGGTATGGCGCCCGTCGACTTCGTTCGCCATATCCGTATGCAGCGGGCCGAGGAACTTGTCACCAAGAGCAAGCTCACTTTCTCGCAAATCGCCTACAGCGTGGGCTATTCCGACCCGAAGTATTTCTCAAAATGCTTCAAGAAGGAGACGGGGATGACACCTTCCGAGTACCGGCAAATCCATCGCCGTTGACGGTGACTTTGTCGAAGGCGACGTTGTCGGCTGCCGCGGCCTTGTTCACTTCGGGTGCGGTCACGCCGTTGAAGTCGCACTTGCTGAAGTTGATGGCGTGCGCCCATCCCTTGCCCTCGGGGCCGTCGACGTGGAGCACGTAGCGGCTTTTGCCACTCGTCACCCCCTCGATGTAGATGTCGTGGAACGACGGCGCGTAGGGGCCTTCGTGCGTGTGCCAATAGTTGAGCTCTATGCCGACGATGGCCAGCGACACCTCGCCCACCTCCACGTCGCGCACGTAGATGTCGGACACCTCGCCCCCCCGTACGGGGTTCGACTTGATGCGGAGCATGCGTCCCAGTTCGGGCGAGTCCATGTGGCAGTCTTCCATCCACACCTTGCGGCACCCGCCGGTAATCTCGCTTCCTATGGCCATGCCGGCGTGTCCGTCCTTCATGTGGCATTTCCTCACGATGATGTTCTCGCTGGGCAGGTTCCAGCGCCTGCCGTCGGCGTCTTTCCCGCTTTTGATGGCGATGCAGTCGTCGCCCGTGTCGAAGGTGCAGTTCTCGATGAGCACGTTGCGGCATGATTCAGGGTCGCATCCGTCGTTGTTGCGTCCGTGGCTGATGAGTCGCAGTCCGCGCACGGTGATGTTGTCAGAGAGCAGCGGGTGGATGAGCCAGAACGGCGAGCGGTTCACCTCGAAGCCCTCAAGGAGAATCCGGCTGCACTTATAGAAGTTGATGAACTGCGGCCGGAGGCACCTCGAGCCCGTGAATCGGCGCTGGTCGACGGGAGTCTGCCGTTCCAGAGCCAGGTTGAGCTCGTATTTTTCGGAAGCCTTCTTTCCGTCAGGGTCGCGCCTCTCGAAGAATTCCTTGGAATACCAGTTGTCGGTTGTGGCCTGTCCGTCGAGCGTGCCCTTTCCGGTCACGGCGATGTCGTGTTCGCCATAGGCATAGATCAGAGGCGACACGTTCCAGCAGTCGATGCCCTCGATGCGGGTCAGCACGATGGGGAACTGTCGGTAGTCGGTGATGAAGCGGAGGCGTGTGTGGTCGCTCAGGTGCAGTTCCACGCCCGACCTCATGCGTATGGGGCCGGTGAGGAAGTCGCCGTCGGGCACCACCACGCGCCCTCCTCCGTGTGCCGAGCATTCCTCGATGGCCTTGTTGATGGCCTTGGTGTAGAGGCTGTCGCCGGGCGTGTGAAAGTCGGTAATGTTCAGCGTGCGCTTGGCAATGACGGGCGTCTGGATGCTTTTCATCACCCGTTTCATCTCGTTCCAGGGGTGTGCCGCCAAGGTGCAGGGCATGAGCAGGGCCAGCAATAGGCCGCAGAGTCTTGTTTTTATTTTCATAGCCTTTGTTTGATTCTTTGTTCAACTTTGAGTCGTTGTTTCGTGAGTCCTTTTTGTTTATGTCTTTGTATCGAGTTCTTGCCGCCTTCCTTGTAGAGGCGCGGCCGCCCGTTGTTTTCTCCGTCGTCCTTTCTCCTTTCGGCCGGATTAGGTTGCTGGCCGATTTGAACACTTTTAGGGAAGTTCTTCATGCAAAATTACGTCTTCTCCACTTTTCCTAGGTGTAAATTCGTTCTGTTTTTGGGGAATAACGTTTTCCTGTTTGATTTTGGCCCAAATATGCGTCGAATGAGAACATCCCACCTTATTACATGCTTTAATGGATTTTACGTTCGAGCTGCGTGTATCGATGTTTGTGCGTGGTGTGCCGACGTATATGCCATTCATATCCTTGTCCGGCGGTGCCGGGTTCCTTCAGCATCCGTCTCCTTGCCTTTTCGGGGAAAGGGTTCGTCACGGTTCGGGAAAAAGGCAAGATTTATAAGGCTGTGCGGCGTGCGGGATTGTCCTGTGGGAAATGTGATTTTTCTTCAAAGGGTTAAAAAGTGCTAAAAGTGCGTCCTTCTTGGCAAACCTACAAGTTATCTCCAATTTTTTCGATTACTTTTGCACTCATCAGGCCGGTTTCTTCGACCATGCGGAGCCGTGTCCTTTTTGCATTGAGAACGTGTGGCTTACGTTTTGAATATGAACATATGAGAATATCCCATCGCTGCAAAGTCGTCTTGCTGGTCTTTTTCTGCCTGATTACGTTCTTTGTCAATCGGGCAGCCTTGCCAACCGACATTATGGAGGCGCGCAACATCATTACCGCGCGTGAGATCGTGGCTGACGGCAACTGGCTTGTTCCGACGATGAACGGCGAACTTCGTCTTGAGAAGCCGCCATTGCCCACATGGGTGGCCGCGGGGGTGGAAGAGCTCTGCCCCGACAGCCTGTCGGCCCAGCGCGCCGCCGCCGGAGTCATGGGATGCCTGTGGACCTTTTACCTCTTCCTGCTCGTGAGATACGTATCCCGGCGCGACGATCTCGCCACGGCCACCGTCATGGTGTTTCTCACGTGTTACAACGTGGTGCTGATGGGTCGGTCGGCCACGTGGGACATTTACTGCCATGCGTTCATGATGGGCGGCATCTACTATCTCACGCTGGCGCTTTGCGAGCCCGGGCCGTGCTGGCGCAGGTTCCTTGTGTCGGGACTCTTCATGGGGCTTTCTTTCCTGAGCAAGGGCCCCGTGTCGTTCTACACGTTGCTGCTGCCCTGGCTGTTGGCCCTGGCCGTCCTCCGCCGTCCTTCGGTTCGTGGCAAGTGGGTGCCCATGATGTTGCTGGTCGTGACGGCCGTCGTGGTGGGCGGATGGTGGTATGCCTATCTGCTGGCGGCCCATCCCGCCGAGGTGTCGGCCGTCGTGGGCAAGGAGACCGGCGCGTGGGCCAACCACAACGTGCGGCCGTGGTATTACTATTGGCGCTTCTTCCTGGAGATGGGCGTGTGGGCCCCGCTCATGCTGGCGGCCCTGGCCATACCCTACTGGAAGCGGCGCATCACCCTCAGAGCCGATTACCTGCTGGCCATCACGTGGGCGCTGGGCTCGCTCGTGCTGCTCTCGCTCATGCCCGAGAAGAAGACGCGCTACCTGCTCCCCTCGCTCGCACCCTGCGCCATGGCCGTGGCCTGCCTGCTGGTGCATTTCCGCCAGACCTCCCTCTCTGACCGGGTCAGCCGCATCCTCTATGCCGTCAGCGGCTGGCTTGTCACCGCCGTCGTCGTGGCCTTGCCCGTGCTGATGTATCTCTTCGTCGTGAGGCGCGGCCTTGCCGGTGTGGGTGCCGTGGCCGGACTGTCCGCGGCCGCAATCCCCATTGGCGCATGGCTTGCGTGGAGCACGCTCCGCCCCAGGCCCATGCGCTTCGTGGCCGGTGTGTGCGCCCTCTTCGCCGTGGTCGAAGCGTTCTTCCTCGGCCCCGTCGGCCATTCCTTCGGCAATCCCGAAGGCCACAGCATAGCCGCGGTGAGGGCCGACGCCCGCCTTGCCCGCCTTCCCTTCTATCACAATGCCAAGGAGCCCCTGCGCATCGAGCTGGTCTATGAGGCCCACCGCAAGATTCTCCCTCTCGACCTTGCCGACAAGCGCGCGGTGAGGGCCGCCTTGCCGTGTGCCATCGTCTCGCAGCGGCCCTTGCGCCAGGAAATGTCCCCCGACGTGCTTCAGGGGCTTGACACGCTCTATATCGGCAGTTTCGACGACAACAAGCACCCCAAGTCGGACCGCCATTACACCTCCGACTTTGTCAACCGTGTCACGCTGGTCAAAACATCGAAAACATCAACTCCCCAACCATGAACAATACTTCCGACTATGAATTGTCGATTATCGTACCCGTCTACAACGAGGAGGATAATCTCGACCGGGTGGAAAAAGAGCTTGCGGCCTTCCTGCCAAAATCGCTGGTGAAGACGTGCGTGCTCTTCGTCAACGACGGTTCTACCGACAGCAGCCTGCAAAAAATAGAGGCTGTCTGCCGGCGCCATCCCGACTTCTTCTATATCAGCTCGCACCAGAACCACGGACTGAGCACGGCCATGAAGGCCGGCATCGACACCATCGAGAGCAAGTATGCGGGCTACATCGACTCGGACCTGCAAACCCATCCCGACGACTTCAACCTGCTCTTGAAGTTCGCACCCGACTACCAGCTCGTGTCGGGTATACGCGCCAAGCGCAAGGACTCGGCGTTCAAGAGGCTCCAGTCGAAAATCGCCAACGGATTCCGGCGCAAGATGACCGGCGACACGGCCACCGACACGGGGTGCCCGCTCAAGGTGATGTGGACCGGCTATGCCAAGCGGCTGCCCTTCTTCGACGGCATGCACCGCTTCCTGCCCGCGCTGATGATGCTCGAGGGAGGACGGTTCTACGAGATTCCCGTGCGCCATTTCCCGCGGGTGGCCGGCGTGTCGAAGTATCACTTGTGGAACCGCCTGAAGGGACCCTTCCTCGACTGCTTTGCCTACAGGTGGATGAAGAAGCGATACATCCGCTATCAGATTGACGAGAACAATTTCACACTGAAGTAGATGCAGGTCTCCTCTCTCTATGTCTACGCCATCGGCTTCCTGGCCCAGGGCTTCTTCTCGGCGCGCATGCTCATCCAGTGGATTCTCTCCGAGCGGGCGCGGCGCGTGGTGTCGCCCAACGCCTACTGGATATGCAGTCTGGCGGGAAGCATCCTGCTCTTTGTCTACGGCTGGCTGCGCGACGATTTCGCCATCATCTTCGGACAGCTCATCTCTTATTACATCTATATATGGAACCTCGACATCAAGGGCATCTGGCGCAAGATTCCCCTCGGCGCGCGCGTGGCCATCGAGGCGCTGCCCTTCCTGGCCTTCGGCATGATGCTGCGCGACGTGCCCGCCTTCGTGGGCAACTTCTTCCATAACCGCTCGGTGCCGTTGCCCCTGCTCGTGTGGGGCTCGGCCGGACAGGTCATCTTCACGCTCAGGTTCATCTACCAGTGGTATTACAGCTATCGCCGCCACGAGTCCATCCTGCCCGTGGGCTTCTGGATCATCAGCCTCGTGGGCTGCGCCATCATCGTCAGCTACGGGGCCTTCCGCCTCGACCCGGTGCTCATCGTCGGCCAGTCGGTGGGATTCTTCACCTATTCGCGCAACATCATTTTATATCGAAAGAACAAGAAGTCATGAAAATACTGGTTACAGGGGCGGCCGGCTTCATTGGCCACGCGCTGGTGAAGGTGCTTGCCGCCGAGGGTGCCGAGGTCGTGGGCATCGACAATCTGAACGATTACTATGACGTGGGGCTGAAGCTGGCGCGCCTGGCCGATGCGGGCATCGACGGCGCCGACGTGGGTCCCCGCCTGGCGAAGAGCCGCACGCTCGGCGCCTTCCGCTTCGCCACGGTCGACCTCACTGACCGCGAGGCCATCGCCCGGCTGTTCGCCGAAGAGCGTTTCACGCATGTGTGCAACCTGGCCGGGCAGGCCGGCGTGCGCTATTCCATAGAGAACCCCTATACCTATATCGAGTCGAACATCGTGGGATTCCTGAACATTCTCGAGGGGTGCCGTCACTACGGCGTGCGCCACCTGGTGTATGCCAGCTCGAGCAGCGTCTACGGCATGGACCCCCACGTGCCGTTCAAGGAGACCGACCCCACCGACTCGCCCGTGAGCCTTTATGCCGCAACGAAGAAGAGCGATGAGGAGATGGCCTACGCCTACAGCAAGCTCTATGGATTCCAGACCACGGGGCTGCGCTTCTTCACCGTCTACGGCCCCTGGGGGCGGCCCGACATGGCACCCTACAAGTTTATGAAGGCCATCGCCTGTGGCGACGAGATACAGGTGTTCAACCACGGACACATGCTGCGCGACTTCACTTATGTCGACGACATTGTCGAGGGCGTCAGGCGCGTGCTCCATGCCGACTATGCCGACGATGTGCCCGCACGCATCTACAACATCGGCAACTCTGAGCCCGTGCTGTTGCTCGACTTCATCCATGCCATCGAGAAAGTCACCGGCCGCAAGGCACGAATCAAGATGATGGAGATGCAGCCCGGCGACGTCGTCCGCACATACGCCGACACCAGCAGGCTCATGCACGACTTCGGCTACCGTCCGTCAACGCCTGTCGATGTGGGGCTGGCACGGCTCTATGAGTGGATGGTGGCATCGGGAGTGGTGTCGTAGGCCCGTCTGCGGGGCGTTCTTTCACATGCACGGATTGTCAACTATTCGGAACCAAACCGCTTCCTTGCTGCCTTTACAAGGTGTAAGTGCCTTTCCGAGCCTCTCAAAGGGCCGCTCACGGCTCCTATGAAGGCCCTTCCAACGTCCTCTGAAGGCCGTTCACGCATGCTTGCCATGACATTTCTTACTTCTTTACAAAGTCGTAAGACAATCCCATGGAAAACCTTTCAAAATGCCGGAATCGGGCCGATGTCCTGACACAATGCTTAAAGTGAGAAGAAGAAGACACGATGAGACTGTAATACTTTCAGACGGATTTCCGCCCGCCGCTGGTGGAAGAGAAAATGGCCGCGGCCGCCGTCATGTCGTCAGGCACAGGCCGGCCGGTCCTTTTCCGGGCGGGCCTGTCAAGCCGGAAAACAACCCTATTAACTAAAAATGCAAATATGAACAAGAAAAAAACAATCTGGACTGCATTGCCCGTGCTTTTGGGCTTCTTTGTCATGGGCTTTTGCGACATCGTAGGTATTTCTAGTGATTATGCCGCGGCGGCATTCGGCTGGTCGCCCACGATGGCGGGTCTCATTCCGTCCGTGGTCTTTGTCTGGTTCTTCCTTTTGGGGGTGCCATTCGGCACGCTGATGAACCGTATCGGGCGGAAGAACACCGTGCTGCTCTCGATGGGCGTCACGACGCTGGGCATGGCCCTGCCGCTCATCCATTACGACAGCGCGATGACGCTGGTGGCCTATGCCTTGCTGGGCATCGGCAATGCCATGTTGCAAGTTTCGCTCAATCCCCTGCTTCAGAACGTGGTGACCGATGCGAAGCTGCTCACCAGCAGTCTGACGGCGGGACAGGTGGTGAAGGCGCTGTCTTCGTTCTCGGGACCCTTCATCGTCTTGCTGGCCATCAACTGGCTGGGCGGCGGCGACGAGGGCAGGTGGTATCTGTGCTTCCCCATCATGGGCGCCATCACGCTCGCCTCCGGCCTCTGGCTCCTGGCAACGCCCATTGAGCGCGAGTCGCGGCAGCCCTCGTCGGGCATGGGTGAGACGCTTGCGCTACTGGGCGACAAGACCATCCTGCTTTTGTTCTTCGGCATCTTCTTTGCCGTGGGAACCGATGTCTCCACGAATTTCATTTCGTCAAAGGTCATGATTTCGCGCTTCGGCTACAGCAAGGAGCTGGCCGGCATGGCCCCGCAGGTCTATTTCGTGTGCCGCACGGTCGGCGCCTTCCTCGGCGTGTTCCTGATGACGAAGGTTTCGTCGTTGCGCTATTTCCGGATCAACATCACGGCCTGCATCGGCTTCGTCTTGTTGCTGGCGGTGGCCGAGCAGGCCGTGGTCGACTTTGTCTGCATCGGCGGCATCGGCTTCTGCTGCTCCTGCGTCTTCCCCATCATTTACGCGATGGCGCTGAAGAAGCGTCCGGAAAAGTCCAACGAAATCAGCGGACTGATGATTATGGCCGTGTCGGGCGGCACGGTGTCGTTTCTTGTCGGTGCCGCCAACGACTGGCTTGGCATCGTCGGCGGCATCGCGGTCATCGCCCTTCAGGTGCTCTATCTGGCCTGCTGCGCCTTTGTCGTGCGCGAGTCGTAATCGGCCAGGGGCTGGCCAGGGGGATGACAGGCTCACGGGTCACCCCCTTCTTCCGCATGGAGGAGAAGGGTGTGACCCGTTTCCGTTTCTTATTTCATCTTCACTTGCAGGGTCTTCAGGTCGGCGTCCAGGCTCGACGCTCCCACGTACACCTGGTAGGTGCCAGGCACCACGCGTGTGGAGTTGGTCGAGGCGTCCCATCCCTCGAAGGCCTTGCGGGGCAGGTCGATGCTCACCATTTGGGTCTCGCCGGGCTTCAGGCTCACCTTGGTGAATCCGCGGAGCGATTTCAGAGGGCCTTCGGTGTCGGCCGTGTTCTTCACGTAGACCTCCACGACCGTCTTCCCCTCGCGCTTTCCGGTGTTGGTCACCGGCACGCTGACCACGCCCTTCTTGTATTTGGGCTTCCCGAATTCGAACGTGGTGTAGCTCAGTCCGAATCCGAAGGGGAAGAGGGCGTCGCCCTTGAAGTAGCGGTAAGTGCGGTTGGCCATGCGGTAGTCGAGGAAGTCGGGCAGGTCGCTGTCGCCGCGATAGAAGGTGACGGGCAGCCTGCCCTCGGGGTTGAAGTCGCCGAAGAGCACGTCGGCCACGGCTTGTCCGCCGGCCTCGCCGGGATACCAGGCCTGCAGGATGGCGTCGCAGCTCTGCGTCTCAGGCGCCAGTCCGACGGCGCCCCCCGAGAGGTTCACCATCACGATGCGCTTGCCGAGCCTCTTCAGCTGGGCCATCACGTCGCGTTGGGCTTGCGGAAGCTCGATGGAGGTGCGGTCGCCGCCACGGAATCCGGGGTCGCTCACCTTCATTTCCTCGCCCTCCAGACGGGGCGACAGTCCGCCGACAAACACCACCACGTCAGCGTCTTGGGCCTGTGCGGCCAGCGATTCGGCCGTGGCCGGGCCCCTGCGGATGATGTCGAACATGCACAAGGCCATGGCCTTGCCCTGTACGAACTCCACGCGGACGTGGTAGCTCTTGCCCTTCTCGAACTTGTAGTTCTTGGCGTCCTCGTTGATTTTGCTGCGCGATTTCCAGTTGTTGAGCAGCGTGTCGCCGTTGATGATGACGCGTGCCATGTCGTCAGCCTTGACCTGCACGTTCAGCGTCTCGGTGGAGTCGGGGGTGAACACGCCCTCGTAGGTCGCCGAGAAGTCCTCCAGGTTGACGCCCGGTGCGAAGACGGTGTTGCCTCCGTTGCTCTGGTTGATGGGTTCGCGCATGACCAGTTGGGCCACGGGCTCGCCCGTCATGGTCTTGTTGTTCCAGTAGGAGGCCGTCATGCCCGGCTTGCCGTCGGCCGTGGCAAACTTGTTGAAGAGGCTGTGTGCGATTTCGTTACGGGTGTATCCGCATCCTTCGACATAGCTCACGTTTGCGGCCTTCTGCCTGATGCCCTCCAGAATGGTGGTCGTAGAGAGGGGGAATCCGTTGTAGTTGCCCCATAGCGACACGGAGTCGGCGGCGTTGGGACCCATCACGACGATGTTCATCCCCTTGTCCAGTGGCAGCAGGGCGTTGCGGTTTTGCAGCAGCGTCATCGACTCGCGGGCCATGTCGAGGGCCAGCTTGCGGTGTGCGGGCGAGGCGATGACCTCGGGTCCGATTTTCTTCCAGGGCACGAGCTCGTCAGAATCGAAGTCGCCCAGCTCGAAGCGCGCCTTCAGCAGGCGCACCACCGAGGTGTCTACCTTGGCCATCGTGATTTGTCCCTTCTCGATGGCCTCGGGCAGCGACTTGTAGGTTCCGCCGCACTCCACGTCGGTGCCGGCGCCGATGGCCATGGCCGTGGACTCGCTCGGAGTGGCCACCACCTCGTGGTGGCCCTTGCGGAAGAAGTCGCTGATGGCCCCGCAGTCGCTCACCACGAGTCCGTTGAAGTGCCATTCGTTGCGCAGGATTTGTCCCAGGTATCGGTCGTTGCCGCAGCAGGGCTTGCCGTCGATGCTCTGATAGGCGCACATCACCTCGCGCACGTTGCCCTGTTGCACCAGGCTTTGGAAGGCCGGAAGATAGGTCTCCCACAAGTCGCGCTCGGGCAGGTCTTCGATGTTGAACGAGTGCCGGTTCCATTCGGGACCGCTATGTACGGCGAAGTGCTTGGCGCAGGCCAGCAGCTTGTAGTATTTCGAAGAGAGGTATTTGGGGTTTTGCGTTTTCAGATAAGGTGTTCCGTCGTAGTCGTAGGGCTGTCCCTGGAGTCCGTTCACCACGGCCAGTCCCATGCGCGTGGTGAGGTAGGGGTCTTCGCCGTAGGTCTCCTGTCCGCGTCCCCAGCGCGGGTCGCGGAAGATGTTGATGTTGGGAGTCCAGAAAGACAGGCCCTGGTATTTCTTGATTTGTCCCGTGTGGCGCGCGATGTTGTTCTTGGCCCGGGCCTCGTCGCTTGCGGCGTCGAACACGCGGTAGAGCAGCTGGTCGTCCCACGATGCGGCCATGCCCGTGGTCTGGGGGAACACGGTGGCGTAACCGTTGCGTGCCACGCCGTGCAGGGCTTCGCTCCACCATTCGAATTGCGGAATGCCGAGGCGCGGGATGGCGGGCGAGGAATTCATCATCAGTTGCGTCTTCTCATCCAGCGTGAGGCGCGAGCAGAGGTCGCGTGCGCGTTCCAGGGGGGTGAGGTTGGGATTCTGATAGGGGTGCTGTTGGGCGACGGCTCCAAGCGGGCCGACGGCAAACAATGTCAAAATGACCAGTTTTCTTATCATGATGGCGTGTTATGGTTTAGAGTTTTTATGTCTTTAGCTGTTGGGTGGATTGGAATCCTTGGGCTCTTTTCCCTCCCTTATAGAGAGAAAAAAAGGACAGGAGCTTTCACAGCGGCCGTCCTTTACTTAAATATTCAAGAGTCTATTAACCTAAATTTATGTATCTTTTTCAAATCAATCGTTGATTTCTGAATGCAAAATTAGCCTTTTTGCCTATGAAAGGTAGGATAATATTGTTCAAAAAAGGTGGAAAAATAACGCTATTTGCGCTTTAGGGCGATATTGTAGTTATAAAACGCCTTGTTTCCCGTAATCTCCCTCACGATGTTGAGGAATGGCGGGAACCGGATTTCCTCGTTGGCTCCCACCCCCTTGGTTTCGAGGATCATCAGCCCCTGGATGGGGCTCGCGAAGTGGTCGAGCTCGAAGTATTGTCCTTTCCAGATGAAGCTTCTTCTGCGTTTCCGGATGGTGTGCCGGTAGGGGTCGGCCTGTTGCAAGAGCGATTCGTAGACATTTTTGGTGATTTGGCGCTCGGTTTCTATTTGCTCGTTTTGCGCCGTGGGCTTCTTGGTGGTGAGCACGTACACGTCCTTGCCGTTCCACGAGCGGTGCCGCAGCCTGGCTTCCACGCCCGGGTCGGCCACGAGGTAGGTCTGCACGATGTCGCTGTCCACGCTGTCAGGGATGTCGCCGTTGAGCTCGACGATGTATTTCCGTTCCTCCTCGATGGGCTGTGGGAGTCCGAGGACGTTGGAAATCTCCTTGATGACGCGGTTCAGCTTGTTGTCGAAGTTCTCATGGTTGTTGATGACGCGCAGGTGGGGATGCCCGTTCCATGCCCCGATGATTTTCTTGTCGAGTCGGCGGGCTTTCTCTATGCCCTCGGTGCGTTGCTGGTTGGTGGCGGTGGTGTAGTATTTCTCGGCCCCGTCGGCGGCCGAGACAAGGTGGAGCACGGCGTCGTAGCGGTGCTCGCGGAGCTCGGCCGGGTCTACGCCCACGGCCTGTGTGATGTCGGCCCATTGCTGCGGAGTGAGATAGGTGGAGATGTCCATGGCTCCGCGGTCGCATACAATGAAGGCGCGCTCGCCGCATGCGCGGGCAATCTTGGTGAACTTGTCTTCCAGGGCGAGCTGCATCTCGAGCGTGGCTTTTTCGCCTTCGTAGAAGAATGCTTCGTTGGGCGTGAGGTAGTCCATGCCTGCCTGAAGGAACATGGTGGGCACTTCGGGGATGGTGAACACTTTGAAGCCGCGGCTGGTGAAGTGGTCCATAATCTTCACCAGGGCCGTGGTCTTACCGGCGCAGGGGCCTCCGGTGAGGACGATTTTCTTGATTTCGCTTTCCATATCGGATGGTTTGTGCCTACAAATATACAACATTCCCTTGAGACTAGGGTGCTTCCCGGCCGACTTTTTTCGCATCACGAGGTGCGGCAGTGGGGTGCGGCATAGTGCCGTAAACGAAAAAAGGCGCCCGGCGATGCACGTACTTGTGTATCGTCGGGCGCCTCCAGCGGATTTCTCCGCCCTGCCTTAGCCCACCTCGATGGTCTTCTGCACCTTGGCTTGTGCGTTAGCCTTGGGCAGGCGGATGGTGAGGATGCCGTCTTCCACCTTGGCCGAGATGTTGTCTTTGTCGACGTCATTGGGCAGCGAATAGCTCTGCTGGTAGCTGCCGTATGAGAATTCGCGGCGCAGATAGTGCTCGTGCTTGTTGTCGTCGGTGGCTTCGTGCTTGCCTTCGAGCTTCACCTCCAAGTTGCCATCCTCGTCGAGCGACACCTTGCAGTCGTCCTTTTTCAGGCCAGCCACGGCAATCTCCATGGTGTATCCCTGTGCGTCAGTCTTCACGTTCACGGCCGGAGCGGTGGTGTTCACGCGCGGCATCCAGTCCGTGTTGAAGAAATCGTCGAATGCATTGTCTAACCAATTGTCACTGCTTAATACTGGGAATAACATGATTTATACCTCCTAATTTTATTTTATATTCTAATTTTTTGTTTTCATGGAGGCTTATTGCAATCCTTGTGCCGATAGCCTGGTGTGTGTCATTCTGTCGTTTTGAAACCGACAATCTGGCACAGCATGGGCTTGAGAGTCCCTTCTCGAAGTCGTGGGGGAGGCAGGGGGAGCGCTTTCCCCACTTGGGCAAGCGCGAGGAGAAGATGGCGAGTGGGGAGAATTAAAAACAAGCCATCCCCCTTGTCGGCCGTGCTTGCTGGCGACAGGGGGGATGGCGGTGTCATGCAGGTCGTGGCTTGCAGGAGCCTGCCTGGTGGCAAGTCACTTCACCACGAACTTCTTGCCGTTGCGGATATAGATGCCTGCGGGCAGGGGTCGTGTGCCGACGCGCTGGCCTTGAAGGTTGTAGACGGCCGATCCATAGGGGCGTCCGTCCGTGTCGGGCCGCGCTTGCAGGCCGATTCCGGTGGCCGTGGAACGTTGTTCGTAGAGACGCGGATAGAGGCTTCCCGAGGGCTCGCTGGCATAATTGCCATAGGAGTGGTAGTCCGTACTGTATAGTATGGCGTGCTTGCTGTCCGAGGCTTTGATGGCATAAGTGCCGTCGGGACGTGCTTCCACGGTCCATGTGTCGGCGCCGGAGGGTTGGGGCGAAGGCGTGAACGAGTTGTAGCTGCCTTCCTGCCCGTAGTAGCGTCCGGCGTGGTCGCGGATGAGGAATCCGCCGTCCGTGGCCTCGAAGGTGAAGGCGAGCGTGTCGGTGGCCAGCGTGACGACGCCATCGGTCTCGCCGACTTGCGAGGTGTAGAGATAGCCGAACGTCTTTCCTCGCGCGGGTCTCACGGGCTTGGCCGCCTGGAGGGAGGTGCCGTTTGCGGCAACGATAAGGTAGCGCCCGCCGTCGGTGAGAGTGCTGGCGGTGATCCGGTAGTAGTTGTAGCTGTCGGCATCGGGTGCCGGAGGCTCGTCGGTATGTCCGGCGTCAAGATAGCGCTGGTCGTCGGTGGCCGTTGTCAGGGCCGTGGCGGGGTCGAAGGCGACGTTTGTGCTGTCGCCCCAAACATATTCACACAAGAAGGGATAGTCCACGAAGAGGTTCCTGCACGTCTGTATGTTGGCCACGGCGTCGTTGCGGGCCGCCTCCAGGCTGTCCACGCCATCGGTCCGGCTCCACTGGCGGTAGAGTGTTGTGGCCCACGGCTTCATTCCCGGGTAGGCGGAGTTTTCCATTGTGAGCAGTCCGGTGCGCACGTAGGTGAGGTTGGCATAGGCCACGGCCATATAGAGGTAGGCCCGTGCGAAGTCGCCCTTGTAGGCGTCGCCGGGCTCCCAGCATGTTTGCGATTGTCCGTCGATGGTGCCCGTGCCCACCTTGTCGTAGGGCGACCCGTCGACGCGTACGTTGTCGACCACGCCCATGGGGTAGTTGCTCTTGGCGCTGTTGGCCTCCTTGTCGGAAGGATAGAGGTTGTAGAGGTCGCGGTAGGCATCGTTCTTGCTGCCTCCCCACCAGCTTTTGGGAAACGAGTGCTCGATGTTCATGTTGCTGATGGCTTGTCCGTCGTGCTTCTCGAAGTAGAACTTCTTGCTGCTGTATCGGTTGATGCACTCGCCGGTGGCCGCGTCGCGGTCGGTGTACCAGAATCCCCACCACGTGTTGTGGCTTCCGCTTCCGTAGTCGAGGGTCTGCCTTTGTGCAAGGAGGGTGTATAGGGCTTCCTTGAGCGATGCCCCGCTCTTGCCCTGTAGCGGTGTTGCGTAGCGTGCCAGTTGCTCGCGCGTGATGGCGTGTGACTGGCCCGCCGTGGCTGCGAGGGCCACGGCGGCAATAAGGATGATAACGTTGCGCATAGGGTGGACTATTACTTCACGGTGATGAGGTAATAGTTCTTCTTGCCGCGTTGCACGAGCAGGTATTTCCCGTCGATGAGGTCGTCGGCGGTCACGGGGCGGTCGAAGGCGGTCATCTTCTCCTTGTTCAGGCTCACGCCGTTGCCCTTGACGAGCTTGCGCATCTCGCTCTTGCTGGGGAAGATGTTCCATCCGTCTTGGCAGAACACGTCGACGGCGGGCTGTCCGAGCTGGTCCTTGCCGAGCTCATAGTGGGGCACGTCCTTGAACACGTCGTTGAGCGTTGCCTCGTCGAGGCTGGCCAGCTGGTCGCGTGTGGCCTTGCCGAAGAGGATGGCCGAGGCGGCGATGGCCATGTCGAGGTCGTCTTTGGAGTGCACCATCACGGTCACTTCTTCAGCCAGCCGCTTTTGCAGTATGCGCCGGCCGGGGTCCTGCTTGTGCTCGGTCACGAGGGCGTCGATGGTCTCGCGGTCGAGCGAGGTGAAGATTTTGATGTATCGTTCGGCGTCGGCGTCGCTCACGTTGAGCCAGAATTGATAGAAGGCATAGGGCGTGGTGCGGTTGCGGTCGAGCCATACGTTGCCGCTCTCGGTCTTGCCGAACTTTTTTCCGTCGGCCTTGGTGATGAGGGGGCAGGTGAGTGCGAAGGCCTGTGCGTCGGCTCCGAGGGTGCGCCGTATGAGTTCGGTGCCCGTGGTCATGTTTCCCCACTGGTCGTTTCCGCCGAGTTGCAGGCGTACGCCGTAGTGCTGATACTGGTAGAGGAAGTCGTAGGCCTGGATGAGCTGATAGGTGAACTCGGTGAACGACAGGCCGTCCCGGGCCGTGCCGTTGAGGCGCTGCTGCACGCTCTCTTTGGCCATCATGTAGTTCACGGTGATGTGTTTGCCCACGTCGCGCACGAAGTCGAGGAACCGGTAGTCCTTCATCCAGTCGTAGTTGTTCACCAGCACGGCCTTGTTGGGCTCGTTGCCGTCGAAGTCGAGAAACTTGGCCACCTGTTTCTTGATGGCCTCCTGGTTGTGGTAGAGGGTGTCGGAGCCGAGCAGGTTGCGTTCCTGGCTCTTGCCCGATGGGTCGCCGATCATTCCTGTAGCGCCGCCGACGAGCAGGTAGGGCTTGTGGCCGCACCGCTGCAGATGGCGCAGCATCATGATGCCACACAGGTGGCCGATGTGCAGGGAGTCGGCGGTGGGGTCGGTGCCGAGGTAGGCCGATGTCATGTGCTCGTTGAGGAATTCCTCGGTGCCGGGCGTCATCTGGGCCAGCATTCCGCGCCATTTCAGTTCTTCTACAAAATTCTTCATTGCGTTCGAAAAAGTGTTTTGGGTGCCCCCTCTTTGCGGGGCATGGATTTATGATTGTTTTTTGGGGGTGTCTTGCGGACAACTTATGGAACCGGGTCGTACCCGCTCCCCCCCCAGGGATTGCATCTGAGGATGCGCCAGATGGCTAGCGCGAGGCCTTTCACGGGCCCGTGTTTGAGCAGGGCTTGCCGGGCATACTCGGAGCATGTGGGTGTGAACCGGCATGAGGGAGGTGTCAGGGGCGAGACGTAGCGCTGGTAGAACACGATGGGTTGCGTCATGATCCACGCTATGGCGTGCGGGACGGCGTGCAAGGCGGTCTTCAGCGTGTGCATATTTTCTCGTTGATGCGGCGCAGAAGCTTGTCCACGCATTGTTCAACTTTGCCGGTCGGCCATAGTTGGTTGTCGGTCCAGATGAAGGCGACGAGGAGCTTTTGGCCTTCGGGCACGTCGTCGTCGCCGGGCTTGTGCTTGCGGTAGGCCTCTCGCAGTTGCCGTTTCACGCGGTTCCGGTCCACGGCATGTTGCAGGCGCCGCTTGGAGACGCTCACCAAGGCCTGGCACCTGGCGCCCCCCGTATCGTCGCCGGCGGTTGGAATCAGCCGGCACACGGCCCGGATGGGGAAAGCCGAGAAACTCCGGCTTCCGCCCTGGAAAAGCATGTCGATGACTGTGCGTCGGCAAATCCTTTCGCCTTTGGTGAGCCGTTGCCCGGCCCGGGGCGTCGTGTGGGGCATGTCGGGGTCAGGCCTCCTTTTGCAAATAGGCCTTGAGGGCCCCCGTCATCGACGGGTATTCCTTGGTCGGAGCCTCTAGGTCGAGTCGGTATCCTTCGTCCTTCACGGTGCGTGCCGTGGCGGGCCCGAAGGCTGCGATCTTCATGTCGCCTTGCTCCAGGTCGGGGAAGTTCTGTTTCAGGGCCTTCACGCCGGTGGGGCTGAAGAAGATGCACATGTCGTAGTTGAAGCTCTTCTTCTCTTCCTCGGTGAAGTCGTTGGCTACGGTGCGGTACATGACGCACTCGGTGTGGTTGAGCTTTTTGGCGTCGAAGAGCGTCTTGAGGCTGTCGTTGTGGACGCTGCTCAGGGGCACGAGGTATTTCTCGCCCGCGTGCTTCACCATCAGGGGGAGTAGTCCGTCGATCTTTCCGGTGGTTCCGAAGAACACCTTGCGCTTGCGATACTGCACGTATTTTTGGATATAGAGTGCGATGTTCTCAATTACGCAGAAGTACTTCATGTCCTCCGGGATGGTGACCCGTAGTTCTTTGGCAAGTTTGAAATAGTTGTCGATGGCGTGCCGTGAGGTGAACACCACGGCGGTGTAGTCGAGCAGATTGATTTTCTGCTGGCGGAATTCCTTGGCAGTGATGCCTTCAACCTTAAAGAAGGGACGAAACACACACTCAACTCCGAAATTCTTCTCAAGGTCGTAATACGGCGACTTCTCGCTTGTGGGCTTGGGTTGCGAGACTAGAATCTTCTTCATCATCTGTCTTAAAAATTTATCTTCAATTGTCTTCCTATCATGGCCAGTGCGCCCGTGAGGGCAAGCAGAGGAATGATTTCGAGCGCACAAAAGTACAAAAAAATCTGCAAAAAGGCGCCAATTCTTTTAAAAAAGATGATGAAGGTCTTGTAAAGTGTAAGGATTTCCACCAAAACGATGAGGATTAGGGCGAAAATGGCCACGGCTTGGATGGACAGGTGGAAGTAGGTGAGGAGAAGCGTGGCGGGGTAGAGCAGGAGCCCCTCTATGGCCGTGAGGAAGAGGAAGGACTTGACCCACTGTCTGGTTTTTTTTGCATCGAAGAACACCCATCCGGTGACAAGGTAAAGGACGGCCTTGGCCAGGAAGAAAGCGGCGAAGAGTGCGGAGTAGATTCCGATGATGCGATACTGGCTGATGGTGAACGTGTCGCCGAGGAAGGTGCGTGAGAAGAAGAAGTAGACGATGCCGAAAAGTAGGCAGGTCTGCATGCCGAGCAGGAGCTGGAACCACACTTCGGCGGCCGTTTCGGTGATGACGGTTGTTCCGGTTCGTGGTGAGTGGAAGAACTCCTTGATTTGTCTGAGGATGAAGTGCCGCGAGTTTGACATGGCGATGGCTCCGAAGACGAAGCACGCCAGGAGTGCTGCGGTGATGAGGTTGTCGCCCGCGAGGGTATAGGGCACGGGGTCGCCCGGCACTCCGGGGCGTGTGCCTTTGAGTTCGGGGTGATAGAGCGAGTCGCCAGAGAAGTAGGACTCCTTGTAGTATTCCATGCTCACCACGTCCTCGATGGTGCGTGGCGCGGGCTGTCCGGGCATGTGCAGCGTGTCGGGCTTGTTGCTCCAGTGTATGGGTCCGGGCTTGAAGTTGGCCTGTATGGCGGAGTCCTGTTGCCAGGGCGTGGCGCCTTTGGGCAGGCGTTCGATCACGTCCTTGGGCGTGAGTTGTGCCTGTTGCCGGGCCTGTCGGGGCGCGGTGGCGGCCCCGTCCAGGCTTGTAGAGAGGGTGTCGGCGGTTTCGGGCAACATCTTAGAGCGAGAAGGCTTGCTTGATGTCGTCTACGCGGTCCAGCTTTTCCCAGGTGAAGAGCTCCACGCGCATGGTTTTCGTCTCGTGATAACGGCTGGTGAAAGTCTTCTCCACGACCTCGTTCTTGCGTCCCATGTGTCCGTAGGCGGCCGTCTCGAGGTAGATGGGTTGTCGCAGGTTGAGGGTGCGTTCGATGGCTTTGGGGCGCAGGTCGAACATGTTTTCAATCTTTTGTGCGATTTCCCCGTCGGTCATGTCGACGTGGCTCCGTCCGTAGGTGTTGACGTAGACGCTCACG
This sequence comes from uncultured Prevotella sp., assembly GCA_964420715.1. Taxonomy (GTDB): domain Bacteria; phylum Bacteroidota; class Bacteroidia; order Bacteroidales; family Bacteroidaceae; genus Prevotella. The sequence goes on from CAYQUN010000001.1 coordinate 124,490, forward strand.
GGGTCGGCCTTTCCGATGGCGTAGGCCAGTTGCACGAGGATCTCGTCGGCCACTCCGGCGGCCACCATGTTCTTGGCGATGTATCGTGCCATGTAGGCGGCGGAGCGGTCCACCTTGCTCGAGTCCTTGCCTGAGAAGGCGCCGCCGCCGTGTGCGCCTTTTCCTCCGTAGGTGTCCACGATGATTTTCCTTCCGGTGAGTCCGGTGTCGCCGTGAGGTCCGCCGATGACGAACCGTCCCGTGGGGTTGACCAGGTATTTGGGTTCTTGTGCGAAGAGGTCGAGCACCTTCCGGCCCAGTTGGGCCTTGACGCGCGGCATGAGGATGGTCTTCACGTCGTGCTCGATGCGTGCCGCCATGACCTTGTCGGCGGCCTCGCGCGCCTCGCTGGAGTCGTCGTCAGGCTTCACGAAGTCGTCGTGCTGCGTGCTCACCACGATGGTGCGCACGGCCATGGGCTTGTTGTCGTCGCTATATTCGATGGTCACCTGGCTTTTGGCGTCGGGTCTGAGATAGGTCATGAGCTTGCCCTCCTTGCGTATGTCGGCGAGCGTTTTCATGATGAGCTGTGCCAGGTCGAGTGCCACGGGCATATAGTTTTCGGTCTCGTTGGTGGCGTATCCGAACATCATGCCCTGGTCGCCGGCTCCCTGTTCGTCTTCGTCTTTGCGGTCGACACCCTGGTTGATGTCGTCGCTCTGCTCGTGTAGTGCCGTGAGCACTCCGCACGAGTTTCCGTCGAACTGGTATTCCGACTTCGTGTAGCCGATTTTGTTGATGGTTTTCCGTGCGATGGTGGGCAGGTCGATGTAGGCTTCTGAGCGCACTTCGCCCATGATGATGACCTGTCCTGTGGTGACGAAGGTCTCGATGGCGCACCGTGCGTGGTCGTCGTATGCGAGGAACTGGTCCAGGAGGGCGTCGCTGATTTGGTCGGACACCTTGTCGGGGTGTCCTTCTGAAACGGATTCAGACGAGAAGAGATATGGCATATTGCTTTTTCTTAAATGATATTGGACTGCAAAGTTACGTATTTCGGAGGTAACGGCCATGCCTTTGGGCATATTTTTTTTGAAAAAATCCAGTCTTTTTCCGCGCGGGTCCTTTTATTCTTTGTGGGTCCGGCTCCCGCGCGGCTTGTTTTTATTCGGCGAAGATTTCTTTCATCAGTCGGTCGGCGTGTCCCCAGCGGTCCATCATGAAGAGCACGTAGCGTATGTCGACGCCGATGCAGCGTGCGAGCCGCTTGTCGAAGTTGATGTCGCTGGAGAGGCTGTCCCAGTTGCCGTCGAAGGCCAGTCCGATGAGCTCGCCTTTTCCGTTGAACATGGGGCTTCCCGAGTTTCCGCCCGTGATGTCGTTGTTGGTCAGGAAGCATAGGTGCATCTTGCCCGTCTTCTTGTCGGCATAGGGAGTGAAGTCTTTGGCGCTCATGATTTGGTGCATGATGGGTTCGGCCTGGTAGTCGATGGTGCCCTTGTCGCCCTGCTTCATCTTCTCGACGATGCTCTCGGCGGTGGTGTAGTATCCGCTGGGTCGTCCTCCGAGGTCGAATCCGCCCACCTGTCCATACGACAGCCTCATGGTGAAGTTGGCGTCGCTATAGTGCGGGAGGTTTTCCTCCATTCTGATTTTCACGTTGCAGAGGCGCCGTTCCTGCATGGCGATGCTGTCGGCCAGCGGTCCGAGCTTGCTGCTGATGGCGGTGTAGACGTCCATCACGTCGAGAGCATAGTTCACGCCGGGGTCCTTCTTATGGCTTTTGTGGTTGAAGAAGATTTTCTTTCCGCTCTTCATGATGATGCTCTTCTTGTAGAGCCAGTCCACATATTTGGTGCAATCGCCGCCGAACTTCTTGTCGATGGTGGCATAGAATTCGGGCAGGAACTTCTTTGCGGCGTGCTTGCGGTAGTTGTCGAGCAGTGCGGCCATCATCTCCTTGTCGGTGGCCTCGTCCCATTCGTCCGAGTTGTCGTCGAAGACGTTGTACTGGTTGTCGGGCTTGAGGCTGTCTCCGTGCACCTCCATGCCGTTGTTGAGTCTCAGAGCCCTGGCGTTGAATTCCACGTTGCTTCCCCTGGCGAAGGTCTCCCTCCAGTTGGTGAGCGCGTTGATGAGGGGCTCGCATTCGGCATAGAGCCGTCCCAGTTCGTCGAAGTCCACCTTGTCGATGTCGGTCTTTGTGGTGTCCTGCCATTGTGCGATGCGCAGCTCGTAGTCGCGCTTGTGTCCGACGATGCCGATGGAGTCGATGCACTTGTTCATGCCGATGGAGTTCTTCCAGTAGTTCGACGAGTTGGCATACTTGCTGTCGTATTTGATTCTCACGCCCTCGTCGGCCCTCATGTGCCGGAGCATCACTTCCTGCTTGACGCCTCTGACCTGTGCGCGAGGCGCGTTCTGGTCGTCGCGCATCGTCTTGATGCCGTAGCTTGAGAGGTATCGCTCGGTGGAGCCTGGGTATCCAATGGTCATGGCGAAGCTTCCGTCGTCGTATCCGTCACGGCTCACGCGCGCCCAGCGCTTGGGGTGGTAGGGCACGTTGTCGGCGCTATACTTTGCGGGGCGGTTGTCCTTGTCGGCATAGATGCGGAAGACGGAGAAGTCGCAGGTCTGCCGTGGCCACATCCAGTTGTCGGTCTCGCCACCGAACTTTCCCATGCTTTTGGGGATGGCGAACACCAGTCGCAGGTCGTTGAAGTCCTGGTAGGTGGTGGCATACCACTTGTTGCCCTCGTAGAAGGCGTCCACCACCACGTGTAGCGACGAGTCGCGGCGGCGTGCCTCGTCGGTGAGGAGCTGCTCCAGCGAGTCCACCACCATCTGCTCGTAGTCGGCCTGTGTGAGGACCAGGCGGCTCGCCTTGTCGGCCTTGCCGGCGTCCATGCGCTCTTTCACCATGGCGTTGACGCGGTCCGTGACGTCGGTCTGTCCCATCATGAAGCTCACGAACATGTTCTCGTTAGGCAGTTCCTCGGCATAGTTCTTGGCGTAGAAGCCGTTGAGCATATAGTCGTGTTCCACGGTGGAGTGCGAGCGGATGGCCTCGAAGCCGCAATGGTGGTTGGTGAAGACGAGTCCGTCGGGACTGACCACCACGCCCGAGCAATAGCCCGAGAAGTTCACCACGGCGCTTTTCAAGGCGGTGTCGCCCTGGTAGAGGCTGTCGTAGGGCAGTGTGAAGCCATAGCCCTGCATGGCTTGAAACACCTGCGAGGGCAGGTTGTAGAGCGTCCACATGCCTTCGTCGGCGTGTGCGGGCTGTTGGCCGAAGAGGAGCACCGGCAAGAGCAGTGCGGCCCGGAGTGTTTGTTTGATGTGTCTCATTGATTGATGAATTTGTGTGCAAAGGTACAATTTTTTTTGTGGAATCCCTTCCCTTGCGGCCGTTGTTTTTTTGAAAAGGCCGGTGCGGCGCCCCATGCCGCCCTCCCGTCCGCCCCCTTCGGAGGACGTCGGAAAGCTTTACTTTTTCAGAAGTCCCCTTGTGCCTCCGCCTGGAGCAGGATGACAGGAAAGCCCCCACCTTTCATGACATATTGGCAAGGAATTTCGAGGAAAGCCTTTCTCTTTTGTCAAGAAGTTGGAAAATGCGCGTAGAGGGTGCAAGAACGGCCTCCTCAGACCCTCGGAACAGCCCTCCATGGGGCTCTGGGCGGCCTTCTTGGAAGCTCGGAACGGTGCTTGCACATGGCAAGGAGGCCAAGGAGGCGCGGGCTGTCAGAAGAGTTGACAATCAGGAGGCCGGCTGACGGGGTGCCCGTGGGCTGTCCGCCACCTTCCGCCAAGCTCGCCTCAGGGCACGTTCTTTTCCCCGGAAGCATGAAAATGAGCGTGATTCATTTTGCATTGTCTCCGGTTTGCAGTACCTTTGCACCAAAAATGAAAAAACAATGAATATACTCATAACAGGAGCGTCGGGGTTCATCGGGAGCTTCCTCGTCGAGGAAGCCCTGCGAAGGGGCTTCGAGACGTGGGCCGGCGTGCGCAAGACCTCGTCGAGGAAGTACCTTGCCGACCCCCGCATCCATTTCGTCGAGTTGGACTTCTCGTCGCAGGAGAAGCTTGAAGAAGCCCTGCGCGGCCTCCGCTTCGACTACGTCATCCATGCCGCGGGGGCCACGAAGTGCCTCCATGCCGACGACTTCTTCCACATCAACACCGAGGGCACGCGCCACTTCGCCGACGCGCTGCGGGCCGTCGGCATGCCCTTGCGCCGCTTTGTCTATATGAGCAGCCTTAGCGTGTTCGGCGCCATTCGCGAGAAGCAACCCTATGCCGACATCCTCCCCACCGACAAGCCGCGTCCCAACACGGCCTACGGGCGGAGCAAGCTCCAGGCCGAAGAGTACCTCGACGGGCTCACGGACTTCCCCTACGTGGTGCTCCGGCCCACGGGAGTGTACGGCCCGCGCGAGAAGGATTACTACATGATGGCGCAGAGCATAGCCCGGCACATGGACTTCTCGGTGGGGTTCAAGCGCCAGGACATCACCTTCGTGTATGTTGCCGACGTGGTGCAGGCGGCCTTTGAGGCCCTCACCCATGGCCGCGTGGGCGGGAAATACTTCCTCAGCGACGGACAGGTGTACACCTCGCGCGACTTCAGCGACCTGCTCCACGACGCGCTGGGACGGCCGTGGTGGATTCGCCTCAAGGCGCCGTTGTGGCTCCTCAGGCTCATCACGTGGGGCGGCGAGCTCGCGGGAAGGCTCACGGGGCACATGTCCGTGCTCAACAATGACAAGTATAACATCTTGAGCCAGCGCAACTGGCGGTGCGACATCAGCCAGGCCCGGACCGAGCTGGGCTACGAGCCCCACGTGCGGCTGGCCGAGGGAGTGGGCCGCACCGTGGCTTGGTATAAGGAGAACGGATGGCTATGATACGCGATTACTTCCGCTTCGAGAGCAAGCCCCGCAAGGGCCTGCTGCCCTTGGAATGGGTGATGCTGGCCTATATGGCCCTGACGGTCGTGGTGTGCCTGTTCTGTTACACCAAGGTGGTCAATCCTGACGCCATGCTTTGGGGGCGCCTGCGCGTCCTTGCCATCACGCTGGCCATGTGGGGAGTCTACCGGGCTTTGCCCTGCCGCGTCATCATGCTGGCCCGCGTGGTGGTGCAGATGCTCCTGCTCGCATGGTGGTATCCCGACACTTACGAAATCAACCGGATGTTCCCCAACATGGACCACGTGGTGGCCCAGTGGGAGCAGGACCTCTTCGGCTGCCAGCCCGCGCTCTTCTTCGCCCGCAACTTCTCCTCGCCCGTGGTGGGCGAGCTCATGGACATGGGCTATTTCTGCTATTACCCCATGATAGCCGTGGTGGCGATATACTATTTCTTCGCCCGCTACGGCGAGTTCCTCCGCGCCTCGTTCATCCTGCTGACCTCTTTCTTCATCTACTATGTGGTGTTCATCTTCTTCCCCGTCGTGGGCCCCACCTTCTATTATGACGCCGTGGGCGTGGACGAGATAGCCAAGGGCTTCTTCCCCGTCTTGGGCGACTACTTCAACACGCACACCGGCTGCCTGCCCTCGCCGGGCTATACCGACGGACTGTTCTACCATCTCGTGGAAGACGCCAAGCAGGCCGGAGAGCGTCCCACGGCGGCCTTCCCCAGCTCGCACGTGGGCGTGAGCACCATCTGCATGATCCTCGCCCTGCGCACCAGGCGCAAGGCGCTGTGGATGCCCATGCTCTTCGTCTACGTCTTCCTGTGCATGGCCACGGTCTACATACAGGCCCATTACGTCGTCGACGCCCTTGCCGGATTCGTCTCGGCGGTGGCCATCTTCTTCGTCTTATATTTCCTAACGCGTAAACATGAATAAGAAACTCTATATTGAAACCTACGGCTGCCAGATGAATGTGGCCGACAGCGAAGTGGTGGCTTCGGTGATGAAGATGGCGGGCTACGACCTGTGCGAGCGCGAGGACGAGGCCGACGCCGTCTTCCTCAATACGTGCAGCGTGCGCGAGAATGCCGAAAACAAGATCTACCACCGTCTCGACCAGCTTCACGCGCTCCAGACCAGGCGCGCCCACGAGGCCCGTCAGCATCATGGCGGTGGCGCGCCGGCCGCCCCCCGTCCCATCCTCGGCGTGCTGGGGTGCATGGCCGAGCGGGTCAAGGGCGAACTCGTGGAGCATCATCACGCCAACCTCGTGTGCGGCCCCGACGCTTATCTCTCGCTGCCCGAGATGGTGGCTGCTGCCGAACTGGGGCAGCCGGCCGTCGACGTCGAGCTGTCGACCACGGAGACTTACCGCGACATCGTGCCCCAGCGCATTGGCGGCAACCGCGTGAGCGGCTTCGTCAGCATCATGCGGGGGTGCAACAACTTCTGCCACTACTGCATCGTGCCCTATACCCGGGGACGCGAACGGAGCCGCGACGTGGAGAGCATCCTGGCCGAGGTGGCCGACCTTCACGACCGGGGATTCAAGGAGGTGACCCTCTTGGGGCAGAACGTGAACAGCTATGGCTTGCTCCCCAACGGGCGGAGGCCCGACAACGGGGTCATCGTGGAGGAGTCGGGGGGACGCCAACTCCACGTCTGCTCGTTTGCCGAACTGTTGCGGAGGGTGGCCCGGAGCGTGCCCGACATGCGGGTGAGGTTCACCACTTCGAACCCCGAAGACATGGGCGACGACATCCTCGAGGCCATTGCCGCGGAGCCTAACCTGTGCAACCACATCCATTTCCCCGCTCAAAGCGGAAGCGACAAGACGTTGCGCCTCATGAACCGGAAGTATACGCGCGGGCAATATCTGGAACGGGTGGAGGCCATCCGCCGCATCATTCCCGGTTGCGGGCTTTCCACAGACATCTTCGTGGGCTATCACGACGAGTCCGACGACGACTTCCGGCAGACGCTCTCGCTGGTCGAGGAGTGCCGCTTCGACTCGGCCTTCATGTTCAAGTATTCGGAACGCCCGGGCACCTATGCCGCCAAGCACCTGCCTGACAACGTGCCCGAGGAGGTGAAGATAAGCCGGCTCAACGAGCTCATCCGCTTGCAGACCGAGATTTCGGCCGCGCAAAACAGGCTCGATGTGGGCAAGGAGTTCACCATCCTCACCGAGCGTCTCAGCAAGCGGAGCCGTAACCAGCTCATGGGACGTACCGAGCAAAACAAGGCCGTGGTGGTCGACAAGGGGACGCACCACATCGGCGAGTTCCTGCGCGTGCGCATCACGGACGCTTCCTCGGCTACGCTTATCGGCGAGGTGATTGACTGATGGGGCCGGGCTCCGGCCCCATCAGCATGTTTTCCCTCGTTTTAGAGTTGTTTTCCCTCTTGTCTTCAGGAAGCATTTTCACACTTGCAGGGAGGCCTGCTGCCGCTTGCGGCGCCGTCCCTGCTCTCTTGCGAGGGCTCGCCTCCGTGCCGGGCAGGCGTTTCCCGCCAGCCCGGCAGGAGTGTTCCCTTGGCCTTGTTCGCGTTTTCGCGCCTGTCCGTCAGAGTCTGATTTCCTGTTGGCTTCCGTCATAACCGACGGAGGCCGTGGCTTTCATGGGCAGGCTGCCCTTGCCGCTCTGCGGTCCCACGAGCACGATGTGGAACGTGCGGCGTGCGCTCATGCCCTTGTAGGAGCCTCGGCGCGGGTGAATGGTGAGCGTGCGCGCGGCCTCGTTCCAGGTGAACTTGATTTCCGAGAATTGTCCTTTCTCATAATTATAATTGTCGCCTTCGTCCTCATAGAGGGTGAACGAGCCGTCGGCTCCGGGATAGACACGCACCTCAAGAGTGTCGAGGGGCTTCTCGGAACTGTATTGTTCCTCGGGGCCGAAAGGCAGGATGGAGCCGGCCTTCACATAGACGGGCATGATGTCGATGGGGCAGGGGCGCATCACCTCGTGGCCGCCGTCGAGGAGCTCGTTGGTCCAGAAGTCGTACCACTTGGCCCCCTGGGGCAGGTAGACCTTCACCGGAGCGGCCCCCTTGCTGACGTCGGGATAGATTTCGTGTCCCATGTGCTGTGCGTCGTTCCACGTGTAGAGCGGGTCGGTGACGGGCTTGACAAGCAGCGCGCGTCCGAAGAGGTACTCGTCGTTCAGCGTAGACGCCCTCTTGTCGGCCTTGAAGTCCATCACCAGCGCCCTCATCATGCTGCCGCTGCGCTGCACGCAGTCGCCCATCGTGCTGTAGATGTAGGGCAGCAGCCGGTAGCGCAGCTTGATGGCGTCGACGATGGCGTCGTAGGCCCAGTCGCCCGGCAGGCCCATCTCGTAGATTTCGCTCACCATGGGCGACGAGCAGTGGTTGCGCATCAAGGGCATGAAGGTGCCCCACTGCATCCATCGTGTTTGCAGTTCCTTGACGGCCGGATTCTTCGGATCGTTTCTGTAGTCCCAATAGAAGAATCCTCCGAGGTCGGTGTTCCAGTAGGGAATGCCGCAAAGCGTGTAGTTGAGTCCCGAGGGCACTTGGCTTTTCATTTCGCTCCACGACGCGCTGATGTCGCCGCTCCACGAGAATGTGCCGTAGTGTTGCAGTCCGAAGGCTCCGCTCCTCGTCATCTGCACCGATCGCTTAGAGTTGCCCTTCATGGCCCTTTGGTGCTCGTAGATGCCCCTGTTGTGTACCAGCGGGAACGCGTTCTTCACGCCGAGCCACGATCCGTCGTAGGTTTGGAAGTCATCGTCGCCGGGGCGTTCGAAGTGGTCGGGCTCCGACGAGTCCGTCCACCATGCGTCGAAGCCCATCTTGTAGAGGTGGGCGAGGTGGTTCCAATACACGTCGCGAGCCTTGGGATTGAAGGCGTCGTACACTTTGACGCCCTGTTTCCTGGGCCACGTGTCGAAGGGGTAGAGTGCGTTCATCTTTTCCAGCGTCTTGTATTGCTGTGTCCACGGTCCGAAGCTGGCCCAGATGGAAATCATCAGATGCGCGTTGTTGCGGTGCACGTAGTCCACCATCTGCTGCGGGCTTTTCAGCCTCGGCTCTCCCTGCGGCTTCATCTTCTTCATGTCGGCCGGCAGGAATTTGGCCCATGCGGGGTCGCCCACCTTGTTGATATAGTAGGGGTTCATGAATCTCATGGCGTTCCAGTTGGAGTCGCACCCCCAGTACTGCCAGTCTTGCACGATGGCGTCCGTGGGAATGCGCAGCTCGCGGTACCGGTCGAGCACCGCGGCCAGCTCGTCGCTCGTCTTGTATCGCTCGCGGCACTGCCAGAAGCCCATGGTCCATCGCGGCATCATGGTGGCCTGTCCGGAGAGCAGTCTGATGCCGGCCACCACGCCGTCCTGCGTTCCGTCGCGGTAGATGAAGTAATAGTCGGCCGCCGAGGCCACCTCGCTGTCGAAGGCCGTCGTGTCGGCCACGGTGTCGTCGAAGTACGTCTTTCCCGCATTGTCCCAGTAGAGTCCGTATCCCTTCTCGCTCGTGAAGTAAGGGATGGCGATGTAGGTGTTGTGGTTCCAAAGCTCCACCCTGCGTCCCCGCTGGCTCATGTAGGTGTCGTGCAGTTGTCCGAGCCCATAGACGGCCTCCCCGTTGTCGAGTCGGAAGCACTGCCGGGCGCGGCACTTGCCCTCGTTGGCCTTGTCGGTCCGTCGTGTCAGCGTGGTTCTCGTGTCGGTCAGCAGCCGTTGTCCCAGGCTGTCGGCAAAGTCAATTTCTCCTGTCCGCGTGTCGAGTGCGACGCGGATGTTTTGCGAGGCCGCCACCCACTTGTCGCCCTCCCGGCTTGTCCGGATGCCGGCCGTGGATTGCGGGCGCATGATGACGGAATAGCTTTTCGAGGCTTCCGGCCCGCCGGGCAACGTCTTGGTCACCCTCACGATTGATGGCGCGTAGAATGTGATTTTCACGTTGAGGCCGCCCGCCTGTTGCGCGATTTGGGCCCCTTGGGTGTCGTTTTTGGCTTGTAGCGTGCAGCATGCGGCGAGCGTGAGCACGCAAAGCAAGGTTTTCTTTAGATACATGAATAGTTAGGTTTGAGGAGTAATGTAATATTTGAATCCACTTTCCCAGGGGACAAGTGGTGTTTGTTCCTTTTGATTGCAAAGTTATGCAAATCATTTCTAAATGACAACATTTTCGTTCGTTTTCTTCGGACAGTGTGTCAGGAAAAATGTTCTGCGGTCTTGAAAATATTCAACATGCATGCCGGCTCGTCCACGGCCCCGTCCGAAGAGGATTGTTATAGATTGAGAAAGAAATGCCGTAACGGCCTTCTTGCAATGTGAAAGCACCCCTCAGAGGATGCCGGAACAGTCTTCAGAGGTTCTCGGAGAGCCGTAGAGAGACCCTCTGAGGGGGCCAATGAGGATTTATGACAGGCTTTTCGGCGATTTTGACAAATGTGTAAGGCGGGTTGTGGGAAAACCTATCAGAATGTCGTGTAATGAGTGGGATTTCTGACATATTGGAAAGCGGTGTATGCGCAGGGTGTGTTGGAAAATGCACCGGAGCCTCTACAGAGGCCGCCCTTGGCAGGGGGTCATAATTTATTTTACATAATGTGCCCCGCTTGCGGGCGTCGGGCCTCCGTCATGTGGCCTTTGGGGTGATTTTTCCGGTTTATGGGGGGCGAAAACGAGGGATAGGAGCAGAAAAGCGTCCGTTTTCTTTGAGTTTCCACCCTTTTGCCGTATCTTTGCACACTATGAAGGAATTCCTGCAAGTGCTGAGGCGGTTTGTGCCGCCCTACAAGAAATATTTGGTCCTATCCATCGTGTTCAACGTCATCTCGGCGGTGTTGAACATCTTCTCCTTTGCCGCCCTCATCCCCATCCTGCAAATCCTCTTCCAGGTGGACGGCGGCTTGCGCGCCAACGAGCTCATGGCCTGGGACTGGGACAACATCAAGGAGGTGATGCAGAACAACATGGGCTATTACGTGCAGATGTGGGTGATCGACTATGGCGCCACCACCACGCTGCTCCTCATCGGCCTGTTCCTGGCCTTCATGACGTTTCTGAAGACCTCGTTCTACTTCCTCTCCTCGGCCTCGATCATCCCCATCCGGACAGGCGTGGTGCGCGACATCCGCAACCAGCTCTACCGCAAGATCACCTCGCTCCACCTCGGATTCTTCAGCGAGGAGCGCAAGGGCGACATCATCGCACGCATGAGCGGAGACGTGCAGGAGATAGAAAACTCCATCATGTCGAGCATCGACATGCTCTTCAAGAATCCCATCCTCATCATCATCTACTTCGCCACGCTGGTCTTCATCTCGTGGCAGCTCACGCTCTTCACCATCGTCTTCGTGCCCGTCTTCGGCTGGTTCATGGGCTATGTGGGCCGCAAGCTCAAGGCCAAGAGCATCTTCGCCCAGGGCTTGTGGAGCGACACGATGAGCCAGGTGGAGGAAACGCTCGGCGGGCTGCGCATCATCAAGGCCTTCTGCGCCGAGGAAAGCATGAACGAGCGCTTCGACCGGGTGAACAGCAGTTACCGCGACAACATCATGCGCGTGAACATCCGCCAGCAGATGGCACACCCCATGAGCGAGTTCCTCGGCACGGTGATGATCATCGTCGTGCTCTGGTTCGGTGGCATCCTCGTGCTCAACAGGGCCGTGCTCGACGGACCCACCTTCATCTACTACCTCGTCATTCTCTACAGCATCCTCAATCCGCTGAAAGACTTCTCGAAGGCAGGCTACAACATTCCCAAGGGACTGGCCTCGATGGAGCGCGTAGACCAGATTCTGAAGGCCAAGGTGGAAATCCGGGAAAAGCCCAATCCCGCACACATCGGCAGCTTCGAGCACCAGATAGAGTTCCGACACGTGTCGTTCGCCTACACCCCGCACGCCGGCGACAAGCCCGTGTACGTGCTCCACGACATCAACCTCGTCATCCCCAAGGGAAAGACGGTGGCCCTCGTGGGACAATCGGGGTCGGGAAAGTCGACCCTCGTCGACTTGATTCCGCGCTACTACGACGTGCAGGAGGGCGAGGTGCTCATCGACGGCATCAACGTGAAGGACCTTGCCGTGCACGACCTCAGGTCGCTCATCGGCAACGTTAACCAGGAGGCCATCCTCTTCAACGACACCTTCCGCAACAACATCAAGTTCGGCAACGAGTCGGCCTCTGACGCCGACGTGGAGAACGCCGCGCGCATCGCCAATGCCTACGACTTCATCGTGCAGAGCGAGCACGGGTTCGACACCAACATCGGCGACCGCGGCGGAAGGCTCAGCGGGGGACAGCGCCAGCGCGTCAGCATCGCGCGGGCCATACTCAAGAATCCGCCCATCCTCATCCTCGACGAGGCGACGTCGGCTCTCGACACCGAGAGCGAGCGGCTGGTGCAGGACGCGCTGACCAAGCTGATGAAGACCCGCACCACCGTGGCCGTGGCCCACCGGCTGAGCACCATCAAGAACGCCGACGAGATCTGCGTGCTCCACGAGGGACGCATCGTCGAAAGGGGCACGCACGACAAGCTTATCGAACGCAACGGATATTATAAGAAACTGCACGACATGCAGCAAGTGTAAGCCTGACATCATGAAGCAACCGAACGAAACAAACCGGCGGCCCTGGGGCGAACGATTGCTCGCGGCCGTGGTGTGCGCGGCTTTCAGCGCACTGAGCCGACTACCCATGCGCGTGCTCTACTGGGTGAGCGACGTCGAATACATCCTCGTCTATTATGTCGTGCGCTACCGCAGGCGCGTGGTGCGCTACAACCTCACCTCTTCCTTCCCCGAAAAGCCGGAGGACGAAATCGTCAGCATCGAGAAAGGATTCTACCGATGGTTCGCCGACTACTTCTTCGAGGCCGTCAAGCTGCTCACCATCTCCGACAAGGAACTGCGGCGGCGCCTGCGCGTCGTCAACGCCGAAGAGGTGGAGCAATGCTTCGCCGAGGGGCAGAACTGCGCGGCCATCCTCGGCCACTACGGCAACTGGGAGTGGCTCACCTGCGTGGGCATCGCCCTGCCACCCGAGCGCATGCTCGGACTGATCTATCATCCGCTCTACAACCATGCCTTCGACGAGCTCTTCAGGCGCATCCGCTCGCACGAGAAGAACGGCGTGCCCGTTCCCAAGCAGGACATCCTGAGACGTCTCGTCGAATACCGGCAGAAGGGCATCATGAGCATGTTCGGATACATCAGCGACCAGGGACCCAAATGGGAGAACATCCACCTGTGGCTGCCCTTCCTCAACCACGACACCCCGGTCTTCACCGGAGGAGAGCGCATCATGAGGAAGATGAACGACGCCGTGTTCTATGTCGACATCACACGGCCCCGAAGGGGATACTACGTGGCCACTTTCAAGCTCATCACGAGGGAGCCCAACAGCCTGCCCGAGTTCGACATCACACGCCGCTTCTTCGCCCTCCTTGAGAACACCATACGCCGCGAGCCACGATATTACCTCTGGACACACAACCGCTGGAAGCGCACGCACGAGGAGTTCCGCCGCCGCTTCGAAGTGGTGGGGGGCAAGGTGGTGCCGCGAAAGAAGCCCGAGGCGCGGGAATAGGCTGGTGCCAACGCGCCTTTGCACGATGGAATGATTCCCGTAACCGTAAGCTGACATGAAACTATGATCTATTACATCAAGATATCCTCTCCCAACAAGGCTAAAGATGACATTGACGAACTTGCCCGCCAATGGGGCTTCGCCAATCTGGCCCGCTTCGGCTTCGGCCGGGGGGGAGTGGGCCGCTTCCTGACCAAGCTCGTGGCCGTGGGCCGCATCCTCACCACCCTGCGCGGCTCGGACGTGCTCTTCCTGCAATATCCCATGAAGAAGTTCTACCATCTGGCCACCCTCCTGGCCCACGCCAAGGGGGCCGCCACGGTGGCCGTGGTGCATGATCTCGGCGCCTTCAGGCGGCACAAGCTCACTCCGGAACACGAGAACCGGCGCCTCCGGGCCACGGACTTCCTCATCGTCCACAACGCCATCATGGCGTCTTATCTCCGGAAAAAGGGGTTCAAGGGCGGACTGCACAATCTCGAAATCTTCGATTACCTCTCGCCCCTGCCCGTGCCCTCCCGCCCCCTGCCCGAGAAGACGAGGGTGGTCTATGCCGGAAACCTCGGACTGTGGCGCAACGCCTTCCTCTACCAGCTGGACGGCGTGGCCGTGGACTGGACGCTCGACCTCTATGGCAAGGGCTTCGACGAGACGCGCAACACCTGCCCCAACCTCCACTATCATGGATTCATCGACAGCGATGACTTCGTCGGAAACGTGGACGCCGCGTTCGGACTCGTCTGGGACGGGGGCTCGGTCGACGAGTGCAACGGCGACTGGGGCGAATATCTCAAGATAAACAATCCCCACAAGGCCTCGTTCTATCTGCGGGCCGGCATACCCATCATCGTGTGGAGCCGGGCCGCCATGTCGTCGTTTGTCAGCAAATGGGGCGTGGGCGTCGTGGTGGAAAGCCTTCGGAACGTGGGGCCGACCATTGCCGACCTCTCGCCGGAGGCCTATGCGCGCATCCGCTCGCGGGCCCGACACGTGGGACGCTTGTTGGCGCAGGGATACTTCATCCATTCCGGACTGGAGGCCGCCGAGGAGTATCTGCGCCGCAGAGACGGTTCCCAGACACGGTGATCAATCAGCCAGGAGCATGAAAACCAGCATAGAGCTTAATCCCGAGTACGAAAGGCTGAGGCCGTTTGTTGAGCGAATCCCTTCGATATTCGGACGGGAAGGAACCACGATTTATCATTTGAGGAATGAGATCAAGGTCATGACGGCGCCAGACGGGACGCCGGTCAACGTGAAGCGCTACCACAGGCCGCGGGGGCTGAACGAATGGATTTATTCCATGGGGCTCCGCAAGGCCAAGGTGGAACGCGCTTACCAATATGCGGGGATTCTTGCCCGTAAAGGCATCCGGACGCCCGTGGCGATGGCCATGATTGAAGAGAGAAGCGGGCTGGGCTTGCTGGGCTTCAGCTATCTGGTCAGCGAGCAGCTGGATTGGGGGCATACGCTGTACGAGTTCGGCAATGCCGTGGAGGGTGAGTATGAGGAGATGGCCCTGGCCCTGGCCCGATATGCGGCGCATATGCACGAACAGCAGGTGTTGCATAAGGATTTCACCCCGGGCAATGTCTTGTGGAGGAAGGCTCCTTCGGGCTATGATTTCGCTGTCGTCGACATCAACAGGATGTATTTCGGAAAAGTGGGCGAGCGGCAAGGCTTGCTGAACCTGAAAAAGTTTTGGGGGCCGAAAAGGTTTGTCGAATTGTTGGTCAGGGAGTATTCCCGCATCCGTGGCTTCGACGAGGACAGGGCCGTGGACCTCGTCTTGTCTGCGCGCGCGCGCTTTTGGAAGAGGTACCAGAGGAAGCACCAGGTGCCCTTCAAGTTGGAATTCTAAGCCCGTCCAAGGCGAATCCGGCGGCGAGAGGATTGGCGCAATGTTGAATATGTAAATCTCGGAAAACGATGAAGATAACGGCTGTCGTAGTGACATACAATCGGCTGGAGCTTCTCAAGCATGGATTGGAGTGCTTGAGGCGGCAGAAGCGGTTGTCGGAAATCATGGTTGTCAACAACGGTTCTACGGACGGAACCAGGGAGTGGCTGGAGCAGTTGGCCTCTTCCCCGTCAGAAGGCCCGGCGGCCACGCCCGTGCTCCGTGCCGTCCATCAAGAGAATGTGGGCGGCTCGGGCGGCTTCCACACGGGCATCCGGCTGGCCTATGAGGGCGGCGCCGATTGGATTTGGTGCATGGACGACGACGTGTTCCCACACGACGACTGCCTCGACCGTCTGCTGGAGCATGTCCGCGAGCCCGAAGCCGGCATCCTGGCACCGCGGCGTTTGCTCGGCGGCAAGGTGTTCACCCACGAGTTCGGCTACTATGATTTCACCCATCCCCTGGCCTCCATGCACGGCGGAAAGCTCCGCTTCGGCGATGATGCCAAGGACGAGGGCGGCGTGGTCGAAATCGCGGGGTGCGACTTCGAAGGCCCGTTCATCTCGCGCAAGGTTGTTGAGAAGGTCGGGCTGCCCAACAAGGACCTGTTCATCTTCTGCGACGACACCGAGTATTGCTTGCGTGCGAGCCTTGCCGGATTCCGGCTTTACTATGTCGCCTCGGCACTCATGGACAAGCACCAGTTCTTTGCCCATGACTCATGGACCACGCGCAATCAGAAGAAGAAGTGGAAGCGATATTACCAAGTGCGCAACGCCACCTATCTGAACCATCACTATGGGCACAACTGGGGCGTGCGCTTCCTGCGAGGTTTCCTGGGCGTGGTGGGCTATTGGGTTCCCGCCGTGCTCTCCATGCCTTTCTCTCGGGCATGGAGCCCCGCTGACCTGAAGATGCTTTGGCAGGCTTACCAGGACGGCGTTCACGAGCGCCTGGGCAAGCGGGGCTGAACGCTTGTCACCCCGCCCCCGATCCGCTCACGTCACAGCTCCACGTCGAGGGCCTTGGCGATGACTGGCGCCATGTCGTAATATCTGTATTCGGCCAGCCTTCCGCCGAAGAGCACATGCTCTTCCGCCTTGGCCATGTCGCGGTATTGCTGTGCCAGGGCGTTGTTCCGGTCGTCGTTCACGGGATAGTAGGGTTCCATGCCCGGTGTCCACTCGGTGCTGTATTCCCGGCTCACCACGGTCTTGGGATTGTCGTAGACGGCCTGTCCGAAGCATTCGAAGTGCTTGTGCTCGATCACCCGGGTGTAGGGCACGGAGGCCTCGGTATAGTTTACCACGGCGTTGCCCTGATAGTTGGGCGTGTCGACGACTTCGGTTTCGAAGCGCACGGTGCGGTAGTTGAGCCTTCCGAGGCGGTAGTCGAAGAACTCGTCGATGGGTCCGGTGTAGACCAGCCTCGCCGCCGTCCACTCCTCTTCGGCGCTTCTCATCACGAAGGCCCCGGCCTTGTCATCCCAGCGCAGTCCCTTCCGACGGAGCTCGAAGAAGTCGGTTCCCAGTCGTGTTTCCACACCATCGAGGAGTGCCGCGGTCAGCTTGTTGTATCCTCCGACGGGTATGCCCTGATAGAGGTCGTTGAAGTAGTTGTTGTCGAACACCAGCCTCACGGGCAGCCGTTTGATGATGAAGGCTGGCAGGTCAGTGCACTTTCGTCCCCACTGCTTCTCGGTGTATCCCTTGATGAGCCGCTCGTAGATGTCGCGTCCGATGAGCGTGAGGGCCTGTTCCTCCAGGTTCCTGGGCTCAGAGGCCCCGTCGGCCTTCATGCGCGCCACGGCCTCGGCCCGCTGCTCGTCTATCTTGGCCAGGGCTTCGGCCGGAGTCCGCACGCCCCACATTTCGTTGAAGGTGTTCATGTTGAACGGCAGGTTGTATAGCCTTCCCTGATAATTGGCCACGGGCGAGTTGGTATATCGGTTGAATTCCACCAGCGAGTTCACCATCTGCCACACCCGCCTGTCAGACGTATGGAAGATATGTGCGCCGTATTGGTGTACGTGGATGCCCTCCACGTCGCGGCAGTAGATGTTGCCGCCGGTGTGTTCGCGCTTGTCTATCACGAGACTGGTCCGTCCGGCCTGTCGTGCACGCCAGGCCACGGTGGCTCCGAAGAGTCCGGACCCCACAATGAGATAATCGTAGTGTTGCATCATGAGAGTGTTAGATAGTGATGTTGCAAAAATACGAAAAAAAGTTGAGAATGTTGCATTCCATACTCAAAATCTTTCTCGTGTCTCGCCGAAAGAGTGGTGGGCGTGCCGGGAGCGTCCCCTTGTGTCCACGCCTGAGTCTTCCGAGTGTGGGCAAGGGTGCCGTGCCTTCCGGCGGGCGGGGGTGCAAGTGAGGGCTGGATGAAAAAAGCCGACAAGGGCACGGCCCGCCCTGGATGGTCCAAGGCCGTCATTGTCCTTGTCGGCTCATGAGTGGCAGAGTGGGCGCCCCCTGTGGCCCGGCGGCTTTCCGTGCCGGCATGGCCGTCGGCCCCGTTCCAGTTCACTTGCCCGGCATTTGCTTGGCCAGGCGCTCGAGGTCGTCCTTGGTGAAGTTGCCCGTGAGTTGGAGCATCGTGCGCTCGTCGTAGAAGATCACCAGGTCGACGAAGGTGTCGCCGTCTTGTTTTCCCAGTATCCGCACGCGCTCGTCACCCGAGTTGACCGTGAGCATAGGCTCGTAGCCCTCGCCTCCGGCCGTCGCCGCCTGCTTGGCAAAGCGCTTCCTCACCGACCGGCGGCAGTTGGCCACGTTGAGCATGTGCACCGACGAGATTTTCTTTGCCAGCGCCTCGGTGGTCCCGCTGTTGTCGTCGACGAAGATGTTGGCCAGCTTCATGAGAGTGGGCGTTACGAGAATCGTCTCGGCGTGCTTGGCCTGTCCGAACTCGTCGAACATCTGCTTTACGGTTTGCCCCGAAGCCGTCGTGCAAGCCAGCAAGGCGGCTGCCAGGGCGATGGAAAACTTGTGTTTCATCATGTTTGATTTTATTCCTTTTTCAAATCCGTGCCGGGGGGCGCGCATCCCTATAAGAAGGCCACGGTGAGTCCCGCCATGACAATGCTCACCATGCTCATGAGCTTGATGAGGATGTTGAGCGACGGCCCCGACGTGTCCTTGAACGGGTCGCCCACGGTGTCGCCCACCACGGTGGCCTTGTGGCACTCCGAGCCCTTGCCGCCCATGGCGCCCTCCTCGATGCTCTTCTTGGCATTGTCCCAGGCCCCGCCGGCATTGGCCATGAACACGGCCAGCGTGAATCCGGCGGCCAGCGAGCCGGCCAGCAGTCCGAGCACGCCCGACACGCCGAGCACCAGGCCCGTGAGTACGGGGATGATGATGGCCAGCAGCGAGGGCAGGATCATCTCGTGTTGGGCCGAGCGGGTGCTGATTTCGACGCAGCGTCCATAGTCGGGCGTGCCCTTGCCCTCCAGGATGCCCTTGATTTCGCGGAACTGTCGGCGCACCTCGTCCACCATCTTGCCCGCGGCCCTCGCCACGGCGCCCATGGTGAGTCCGCAGAAGAGGAAGGCGGCCATGGCTCCGATAAACATTCCCACGAGCACCTTGGGGTTCATCAGGTTGACTTGGAAGAACGCCATGAAGTCGGGTATGCTGGCCGTGGCCGGGTCGAAGGCGTGGCCCATGGCGTCGACAAACTGTTCGCCACCGGCCACGGCGCGGCTCATGGCGAGCTTCACCTCCTCCACATACGAGGCCAGCAAGGCCAGTGCCGTGAGGGCCGCCGACCCGATGGCGAAGCCCTTTCCGGTGGCGGCGGTCGTGTTGCCCAGGGCGTCGAGCGCGTCGGTGCGGTGTCGCACATCCTCGCCCAGGTGGCTCATCTCGGCGTTGCCGCCCGCGTTGTCGGCGATGGGCCCGTAGGCGTCGGTGGCCAGGGTGATGCCCAGTGTGGAGAGCATGCCCACGGCGGCGATGCCGATGCCGTAGAGTCCGTGGCTGATGGCCGTGGCACTCATGGAGAGGTCGAAGCCGTTGGCGCAGAGGAAGCTCAGCATGATGGCCACGCTGATGGTGATTACGGGCACGCACGTGGAAATCATGCCGGTGGCGATGCCCTTGATGATGACGGGCGCGGGTCCCGAGATGCTGGCTTGTGCAATCTCCTGCGTGGGCTTGTAGGATTGTGAGGTGTAGTATTCGGTGGCCTGTCCGATGATGACGCCGGCGGCCAGTCCGGTGACGACCGAGAAGCCCAGTCCCACCCAGTTGTCGATGCCGAGCATCCAGAGGATGGCAAACGTCGCGATGGCGATGAGGATGGCGCTGGTGTTGGTGCCCGTCGAGAGCGAGCGGAGCAGTTGCCGCATGGTGGCGCCCTCGTGAGTGCGTACCAGGAAGATGCCCACCAGGCTGAGGAACACGCCCACGGCGGCGATGAGCATGGGCGCGATGACGGCGCGGAGCTGCATGTCGGCTCCGGTGACGGCAAAGGCAGTCGCTCCCAAGGCGGCTGTAGAGAGGATGCTGCCGCAGTAGCTTTCGTAGAGGTCGGCTCCCATGCCGGCCACGTCGCCCACGTTGTCGCCCACGTTGTCGGCGATGGTGGCGGGGTTGCGTGGGTCGTCCTCGGGAATGTTGGCCTCCACCTTGCCCACGAGGTCGGCGCCCACGTCGGCGGCCTTGGTGTAGATGCCTCCGCCCACGCGGGCGAAGAGAGCCTGTGTGCTGGCTCCCATACCGAAGGTGAGCATGGTCGTGGTGATGGTGACGAGGGCGGCTTGGGCGTCCATGTCGGCATAGAAGGCGCTCAGGATGAGAAACCAGACGGCGATGTCGAGCAGTCCGAGTCCCACCACCACCAGTCCCATGACGGCGCCCGAGCGGAAGGCGATGCGCAGTCCGCGGTCAAGTCCGGAGCGTGCGGCGTTGGCCGTGCGTCCGCTGGCATAGGTGGCCGTCTTCATGCCGAAGAATCCCGCCAGTCCGCTGAAGAATCCTCCCGTGAGGAAGGCGAAGGGCACCCAGGGGTTTTGCACGCCGAAGCCATAGGCCATGACGGCGAAGATGACGGCGAGCACGGCGAAGACGATGAGCACCACGCGGTATTGCTGCCGCAGGTAGGCCATGGCGCCACGACGGATGTAGGCGGCGATTTCGCGCATGCGGGGCGTGCCCTCGTCGGCTTTCATCATTTGTTTGAAGAAGATCCACGCCATGACAAGGGCGCAGGCAGAGGCTGCAGGGATGAGCCAGAATACTGGTGGGATGTGCATAGTGTTGTCTAGGTTTTAAAAGGGTTAAGATTGTTACGTAATGCAAAAGTAGGAAAAAGTGGGGTTCGTGGACGCTTTCCGAGGGTTAATAATCATTAAATCAGAGTGTGCGAAATGGCAACGGATTTGGTCGGAAGCGGTTGTGGACCGTCTCACCCGGCCGGCTTGAGCCGGTCGAAGTAAGTGGCCACCTCCTCGAAAGTCTTGAATTCGTCAGATCCGATGGCGATGTTGGTGCCCATGAAGTTCTCGTCGGGATGCGGGTCCACGAAGTAGTCGCCGTAGAGCAGGGCCTTGCGGTTGGTCATGATCACATGGTTCCAGGCGGGGGCCGAGAGGTATTCCTCCACCCAGGCCGTCACCTTTGCGCCGAAGCCGGGGTCGTTGGTGGGCGCCGGGGCCACGACGTACACCTGGTAGTCTTCCAGAAGTTGCTCGTACACCTTGTGCATACTCGACACGGCGTGGCCGTATTCGTCGTGCAGGGCCTCGAAGGCCAGATACACCACGGGCCGCTCGCGGTGGGCCTGCCGGTCGTCGATCCAGCGGATTATGGGCACCAGGTAGTGGTGGGCCACCTTGTCGATAAGCCTGTGGCCGCCATGGAAGTGGATGGCCTGGCGGTAGTGTCGGGCAAAGAGGCCGAAGGAGTCCACCACGTCGTCGTTGTCGCCGAAGAGTCCCCACACGCGGTCAGCATCGTCGGGGGAGAGCCCCTCGAAGCAGTGGTCGGAGAAGTCGCGGTATTCCTTGATGAGTCCCTTGGTCACCATGAACTCCTGCACGCCGTCCTCCCGTGGGTTTTGGAAGGCCTGCTTGCCCGTCAGCCTGCTCATGGTGTCGCCCATCCGCAGTGCGGGGTTCACCAGGATGCGGTCGAATCCGCGCAGGCGTTCGGCATACATGCCGCCCATCGACGTGCCGATGATGAGGTCGGGCTTCTCCTCCCGGGCCATTTGGCCGAGCATGGCGAATCCCTCGTCGGGGTGCAGGGGAATGTCGCGGGCCACCACCGTGGCCTCGGGCATGAGTTCGCGCAGGAGTTTCACCGTGCCCGACTGTCCTGACGACATGAATCCGTGCACGTACATTATCTTCTTTCCCGCCATCAGGTCGGGATATTGCTTCACATAAGCGTTTTCCATTCTCTTGGTTTCCAGGGTTGGGCGCGGATGCTTGGGTGCGGGCTTATCCGCGGAGCAGGGCCGTCAGGTCGCGCATTCCCTCGCTGGCCCCCTTCTTGATGTGCACGATGTTCCGATAGCTTCCGCCCATGACGTCGTTGGGATCAATCAGATAGACGGGCACCGACGGGTCGGCATATTGCACGAGTCCGGCGGCGGGATACACGTTCAGGCTGCTGCCGATAATCACGAACACGTCGGCTTGCCGGGCAGCCATGGCGGCGGGCTCCATCATGGGCACCGATTCGCCGAAGAAGACGATGAACGGGCGCAGCAGGCTTCCGTCACCGGCTTTCTCGCCCGGTTCCACGTGGGGGTGCTCGGGCGTGAGCTCGCGGATGTATTTCGGGTTGTAGGGGTCACGGCTCGAGCACACTTTGACGAGCTCGCCGTGCAGGTGGATCACGTTCGTGCTGCCAGCCATCTCGTGCAGGTTGTCCACGTTCTGCGTGATTACCGTTACGTCAAAATCTTTCTCCAGGTCGTGCACCAGCCGGTGACCCTCGTTGGGGTGGGCCGTCCAAAGCCTGTCGCGCAACTGGTTGTAGAAGTTGTTCACCAGCGTGGGGTTGCGTTCCCATCCCTCGTGCGAGGCCACCTCCTCCACGGGGTGGTCCTCCCACAGGCCGCCGTTGCCCCGAAAGGTCTTGAATCCACTCTCTACCGACATTCCCGCTCCAGTGAGAAAAACGATTTTCTTCATCTCCTTGCCTCCTGCTTTTTTGCTTTCTTGACTTCCTAATTTCTTGCTCATGGCCTACGGCCAATGATTAACAATGCACAAAATTAGTATTTTTTTTGCAATTCTGTTCGATTCGTGCAAGAAAATTATTATCTTTGCGTCCGTTTTAAAACAGTAGACTAAAAAAATTCAGAACATTTCGAAATGGACAAACTAAGTTACGCTCTGGGCCTGGGTATAGGCCGCCAGCTCGCACAATTGGGAGCCCAAGGGCTCAACATCGACGACTTCGGCCAGGCCATCAAGGACGTTATCGACCAGTCGCCCCTGAAGATGGAGGAGGCTGAAGCCCAGAAACTCGTGCAGGAGTTCTTTGCCGAGCAAGAGGCGCGTCAGCGTGCCGAGGCCGAAGCCAAGGGAAAGGTCGCACGCCAGGAGGGTGAGGATTTCCTGGCTGCCAACGCCAAGAAGGACGGCGTGGTGACTCTGCCCTCGGGCTTGCAATACCAGGTGCTGCGTCCCGGCAACGGACGGAAGCCCAAGGCCACCGACCAGGTGGAGTGCCACTACGAGGGAACGCTCATCGATGGCACCAAGTTCGACTCTTCCTACGACCGTGGGCAGACGGCCACTTTCCCTCTGAACCAGGTCATCGCCGGATGGACCGAGGGACTGCAACTCATGCAGGAAGGGGCCAAATACCGCTTCTTCATCCCCTATCAGCTGGCCTATGGCGCCAATGGGGCCGGCAACGCCATCCCTCCCTATGCAGCCCTCATCTTCGATGTGGAGCTCGTGGCCGTGAAATAAAGGAAACATCAAAAAACATAATTAAGGAAAAAATGAAAAAGTTATTTTTCGGAGCCCTTTCGGCTCTTGTTGCCACGGCCATGATCAGCAGCTGCGGCAACTCTACTCCCAAAGCCGACATGAAAAACGATGTCGACACCTTCAGCTATGCCATGGGACTGGCCCAGACTCAGGGCCTGAAAGAATATCTCGTGCAGCGCCAGGGCATCGATACGGCTTACATGGACGATTTCATCAAGGGACTCAACGACGGAGCCAACGCCGGTGACGACAAGAAGCAGGCAGCCTATTATGCTGGTCTGCAGATTGGTGCGCAAATCTCGCAGCAGATGGTCAAGGGCATCAACAACGAGCTCTTCCAGGGTGACAGCACCAAGACCATCTCGCTGAAGAACTTCATGGCTGGATTCGTGGCCGGAACAACGGGCAAGAACAAGCTCATGACCGAGGCGCAGGCTCAGATGACGGCCCAGCGCCTGATGCAGCAGATCAAGACCCAGTCGCTCTCGAAGCGCTATGGCCCCAACAAGGTGAAGGGTGAGAAGTGGCTTGCCGCCAACAAGAAGAAGAAGGACGTGGTGACGCTTCCTTCGGGCGTGCAGTACCGTGTGCTCAAAGAGGGCAACGGCCCCATCCCCAAAGACACGTCCATGGTGAAGGTGAACTATGAGGGACGTACCATCGACGGAAAGGTGTTCGACAGCTCGTTCGAGCGCAAGCAGCCCGTCGACTTCCGTGCCAACCAGGTGGTGAAGGGCTTCACCGAGGCTCTTACCCGCATGCCCCAGGGCTCGGTGTGGGAGGTCTACATCCCGCAGGAATTGGGTTATGGCGCCAACCAGCAGGGACAGATTGAGCCGTTCTCGCCGCTCATCTTCAAAATCGAACTGCTGCAGGTGGACAATAAATAAGGTGCCGTCGGCCTGAACCCATAGATAGGCAAAACGGATACTGGATTTTAAAGAAAACGATAGAAAATGAAGAAAACTCTTTTCATGATTGCCCTCCTTGCCCTGGCCTGCACCTCGGTGTCGGCTGGAAGCAAGAAGGACAAGAAGAAGGCGCAGCCTGCCGAGGCTCCGGTGCAGCTCGTCAGCGGCATCGACTCGTTGAGCTTTGCGCATGGCGTAGACCAGACCAACGGACTTCTGCCTTTCTTGAAGCAGGAGTATCAGTTTGACGAAAGCAAGCTGGAGGACTTCGTACGTGGCTACAAGGACTATCTGAACGAGCCTAAGACGCCGGAGCAGAATGCTTACAACGCTGGTCGCAGCATCGCCGAAATGGTGGTGAAGCGGTTCATCCCCAGCCGTGAGCGCGCTCTGGGTGAGGGTGGCGTGAAGATGGACGAGCAGAAGTTCCACGAGGGATTCCTGGCCGCCATCCACGGCGATACTACTTATTTCGACCAAAAGACGGCTTCGAACTATGTGCGTGAGCAGCAGCAGGCCATCACCGAACGTGCCAACGAGGCCAACAAGAAGGCTGGTGAGGACTTCCTGGCCGCCAACAAAGCCAAGCCGGGTGTGGTGGTGCTCCCCTCGGGATTGCAGTACAGGGTGATTACCGCCGGCAAGGGCGACATGCCCAAGGCCGACGACGAGGTGGAAGTGGTCTATGAAGGAAAGACGGTGGACGGAACCGTGTTCGACGCCACTGAGCGCCACAATGGTGCCAAGACCGACAAGTTCCGTGTCAACCAGCTCATCAAGGGCTGGACCGAGGCCCTGCAGCTTATGCCCGTGGGCAGCAAGTGGGAACTCTTCATTCCGCAGGAACTGGGTTACGGCTCCCGTGCCGCCGGGCAGATCAAGCCTTACAGCGCCCTTGTCTTCACCATGGAACTCAAGGGCATCGTTCCCAAGGCCCAGCCCGAGGACAAGGCTGCCGAAACCACGACTGTGGCGCCTGCTTCTGCCAAGAAGTCTGCCGAGGTCAAGCCGGCCGCCAAGAAGTCAGCCAAGGCCAAGAGCAAGAAGAAGTAACATGATGTTTCCGAAGTGCGACACGCCTTCGGTGACCTGATTTGTCAAGCCCGCAAGGAATGCGACACGTTCGCTCCTTGCGGGCTTGCTGTCGTTAGGGTGCCACATTCCGCTTGCGAGGGTGTGGAGGCAGAAGGCGTGCTTGTGGTGGCGTACGCCTTGCAAGGCGCCGCCCCGAAGTTCAACGCACGGCGTGACACTCCGTCACACGCGTTATGGCGTAGGCCCGCCGGCCCGCTTGCGCGCCGCCTGGCGGTAGGCACGGGGCGGTATGCCTACGATTTTGGCGAAGAGCCGGGAGAAGTAGTAGTTGTCGTCTATGCCCACTTTGCTGCTGATTTGGTTCACCTTCAGGTCGGTGGTTTCCAAAAGCTGGCATGCCCGCTGGACCTTCAGCAGGTTGAAATAGTTCAGCGGAGAGTGTCCGGTGCGGTTGCGGAAGATGAGTGAGAACTGCGAGGTGGAGTAGCCCAGGTATTCGGTCAGTGCCTTCAGGGTGAGCCTCTTCTCCAGATTTTCGTTCATATAGCGCACGGCCATGGCCACGACGTCGGTACTGTCGATGCGTTCCTGCTGCGCGTTGTAGCGCCGGTAGTGTTTCAGGAATCGGAACGAGGCGAGGAATCCGTAGAGCAGCGACGAGGCGTAGCGCAGGTTGTTGAGGCTGTAGTTGTCGCTCAGTGTGAGGAAGATTTCCTCGAACAGGGCGTTGCGGTCGCCGATGCGCGACGTGCCGCCCGGCGTGATGGTGGTGGGTGCGAGGCTTCCCTGGCCGAAGAGGGGGGCCAGGGTGCCGGTGAAGTGCACCCAGTAGATGGTCCACGGGGCGGCGTTGTTGGAGGCATAGACGTGTGGCTCGCCCTTGGGGATGACGAAGTATTGGTTCTCAGTCACCTCGAAGTGTTTTCCGTGTACGTCATACCATCCGCTGCCCTTCATGCAGTAGATCAGAATGTATTGGTCCACCCCTTGCAGACGTTCGCGGTAGTGGTAGCTTGCATGGGGATAGTAGCCGATGTCGGTGATGAAGAGTTGGCCCACAAGGGGGTCGTTTTCCGAGGTGTGGCGTGCGATTTCGGGCAGTATGATGGACCGCTCGCCGGTGAAGCCGTCGCTGATTTTCAGCATAGTGCGAATAGGTTTAGGTGTGAGGTGGGCCGTTTGCAGCCGCCTTTGGCAACAAAGTTACGACAAAAAGAGGAGAAAGGAAAACAAAAGCTGCTTTTTCTTTTCCGACAGAGGCGGTGCCGAGACCGTTGCCCCGAAGAGGATGGATAATCGTAGGATTGTCCATTTTTTCTTTCTCTTTTTCCATTGACGTTGCGCTTCGTGCGCTGTAACTTTGCATCCGGAAACTAAAAATCAAAATCTACATGCAACAGAGTCATTCACGTTTTGTATATTTCATTTGCATTGTGGCCGCTTTTGGCGGTTTGCTTTTCGGCTACGACTGGGTGGTCATTGGTGGTGCCAAGCCTTTTTACGAGGTCTATTTCGGCATCAGCGATGACGCCCCGGCCCAGGGCTTGGCCATGACGATGGCCCTTGTGGGCTGCATGATTGGGGCCACGCTCTGTGGCAAGTTTGCCGATCTGGTGGGACGCAAGCGGCTCCTTGTGGTCTCGTCGCTCATTTTCTTTTTCTCGGCTTTGGCCACGGGAGCGTTCAATTCGTTTCACGCTTTCCTTGTGGCCCGCTTCTTCGGAGGCATCGGCATCGGCGTGGCTTCGGGCCTTTCGCCGATGTATATCGCCGAGGTGGCACCGTCGCAGATGCGGGGCAAGCTGGTCAGTCTGAACCAGATGACCATTGTGCTCGGCATCCTCGGCGCGCAGGTCACCAACTGGATCATCGCCGAACCCATTGCCGGAGGAGTGGTCGACGTGCAGAGCTGGAACGCTCAGATGGGATGGCGCTGGATGTTCTGGGCCGCCGCGGCGCCGGCCGCGGTCTTCTTCGGCCTTGCGCTCTTCATCCCGGAGAGTCCGAGGTGGCAGACGCTCAAGGGACGGGTTGGCCAGGCAAGGGCTACGCTCGTGAAGATAGGAGGCGAGGATTATGCCGAGACGGAGATGCGCTCCATAGGCGAAGGCATCGCCGCTGACGCCAAGGCCGCAGGGCTGAAGGCCCTTTTCTCGCGCCGTTATGCCTTCGTGCTCATGTTGGGCATCTTCATTGCGGTGTTCCAGCAATGGTGTGGCACCAACGTCATCTTCAACTATGCCCAAGAGGTGTTCCAGGCCGCAGGGTACGAGGTGGGCGACGTGCTCTTCAACATCGTCATTACGGGTGTGGCCAACGTGCTCTTCACCATCGTTGCCATTTTCACCGTCGACCGGTGGGGACGGCGTACGCTTATGCTCATGGGAGCGGGCGGGCTCTGCGCCATCTATTTGTTGCTTGGTGCTGGATACTATTTCCACATCACGGGCATGCTGATGATCGTACTGGTGGTGGCGGCCATCGCCTGCTATGCCATGACGCTGGGGCCCTGCACGTGGGTGCTGATTTCCGAACTTTTCCCCAACAAGGTGCGTGCCATCGGTGTGGCCACATGTACGTTTGCCCTCTGGGTGGGCTCGTCGACGCTCACTTACACCTTCCCCTTGCTCAATCAGAGTCTGGGGAGCTATGGCACATTCTGGATTTACGCCTTGGTGTGTGGAGTGGGATTCGTGTTCTTCCTCGTCAGGCTGCCCGAGACCAAGGGCAAGAGCCTTGAGGAACTGGAGCGCTTGCTCACGGGAAAGAAGTGAGGACTCCGGACAAAGATGCAATAATCAACATGGAAACAAAAAATTAAGATATGGTAAAAGCATGGAGAGAAACGGTGGTGATACCCACCTATGAGGCTGGCAAAGCCGATAAGAACCCTATGTATCTGGAAAAACGGGTCTACCAGGGCTCGTCCGGCGTGGTTTATCCTTATCCGGTTGTCGAGAAAATCAGCGACACTCCCGTCGACCACGAGTGGCATGCCGTCTTCTTGGAAAACGAATACATCAAGGTGATGGTGCTGCCAGAACTCGGCGGACGTGTCCAAATGGCCTACGACAAGGTGAAGAAGCGCCACTTCGTCTATTACAACCACGTCATCAAGCCTGCCCTCGTGGGACTCACGGGGCCGTGGATCAGTGGCGGAATCGAGTTCAACTGGCCACAACACCACCGGCCGTCGACCTATCTGCCGGTGGACTCCACCATCGAGGAGAATGCCGATGGAAGCGTGACGGTGTGGGTGAACGAATACGAGCGGATGTTCCATCAGAAGGGGGCCGCCGGATTCACACTCCGTCCGGGAAAGGCTTACCTTGAAATCAGGGGGCATCTCTGCAATGCCACCCCCCTGCCGCAGACCTTCCTGTGGTGGGCCAATCCCGCGGTGGCTGTAAACAACTTCTATCAGAGCGTGTTCCCGCAGGACATCAACGCCGTCTTCGATCACGGGAAACGGGCCGTGAGCACTTTCCCTATCGCCACGGGAACCTATTACAAGATGGATTACTCGGCCGGAGTGGATATTTCCAATTATAAGAACATCAAGGTGCCCACGTCGTATATGGGTGTGAACTCGAAATACAACTTCGAAGGAGGATATGAGAATGATTCCCATGGGGGGATGCTTCATGTGGCTAGTCACCACGTGAGCCCCGGAAAGAAGCAGTGGACGTGGGGCAACGGCGACTTTGGACAGGCCTGGGACCGGAACCTGACTGACCACGACGGGCCTTATATTGAGCTTATGGCGGGCGTGTTCACCGAGAACCAGCCTGACTTTACGTGGCTTGCTCCTTATGAGGAGAAGCGCTTCACGCAGTTTTTCATGCCTTACCAAGAGGTGGGTGTGGTGAAGAACGCAAGCCGGGACCTGGTGTTCAACATGGACAAGAATCCCGACGGAACGGTATGGATGAAACTCTATGCCACAAGCAGGCAGCGTGTGCACGTGACGCTGGGCGGCGACGATGGCGCATGCTATTATGACAAACAGGTGGAACTGAGTCCTGAGAACTTGCTTTGCGAGGAGCGTGTTGACGTGGGCGGAACGCCCATGGGGGCGCTGTCGTTCCGTGCCGAAACCCTGGGAAGCACGGCTGACGCCCTGACCTGGCATGCCGAGCCCGATGAGATACGCCCCATTCCCGACGCGGCTGAGGCCGCACTGCCCCCCGTGGACACGAAGACTAACGACCAGCTCTATCTCACAGGACTGCATCTTGAACAGTATCGACACGCTACATGGAGTGCGCTCGACTACTATGAGGAGGCTCTAAGGCGTGATCCGGCCGACGTGAGATGCCTGAACCAGTTGGGATTGTGGTATTTGCGACGGGGACGCTTCGCCCTGGCAGAGAACTATCTGCGGCAGGCTCAGCGCGTGCTTTATCGTCGCAATCCGAATCCCTATGATGGCGAACCGCTCTATAATCTGGCTCTCGCGCTGAAATATCAGGGCAAGTGGAACGAAGCCTACGAGTGGTTCTGGAAGGCTGCGTGGAGCTATGCGTGGCGTTCGGCGGCCCTCTATCAGGCGGCTTGCCTGTCGATGAAGGCCGGACGATATGCAGACGCACTCGATGAGGTGGAGAGTGCCTTGGCCTGCAACGCACGCCACCACAAGGCCCTGGCGCTGAAGGCCACGGCGCTGCGCTTGCTCGGACGGGGCAAAGAGGCGTTGGAGGTGTGCGAAGAGGCTCTGAGGAGCGATCTCTTCAATTATGGATGCCGGTTTGAGCAGTATCTGCTTACGGACAACAGGACCGTGCTCGGCCAGTTGCAGCAAATCTTGCATGGAGCGTCTAACAATTATGACGAGCTGGCACTCGACTACTGGCAGTGTGGACAGAACGACACGGCCATTGGTGTGTGGAAACTGGCCGTCGACGCAGGGGCTGCAACTCCCATGACCTATTATTATATGGGACTCGCAGGATGCGATGAAGCCTTTGCCAAGGGGGAGCAGGCCGACAGCAGCTACTGCTTCCCCAACCGGCTGGAGGATGTGCTTGCACTTGATGCGGCCATGAACTTTAATCCTTCGGATGCCAAGGCGCACTATTATTTGGGATGTCTGTACTATGGCGCACGCCAATATGATGAGGCTCGGAAGCACTGGCTTCGCTCGGCCGAACTCGATGGCATGTTCCCCACGGTGTGGCGGAATTTGGCTTTGGCGGAATTTAACAAGGAGCAGAACAGCGAACGGGCCGTGGCCGATATGGAGAAGGCGTTTGCCCTGAATCCCAATGACGGACGCATCCTGATGGAACTGGACCAACTCTACAAGCGTCTCGGGCGTGACCATCAGGCACGGCTTGCCTTGCTGGAAAGCCATCCTGGCCTTGTGGCCGAGCGTGACGACTTGCTGCTTGAGGACATTACCTTGCTCAATCTGACGGGACGGTACGAGGAGGCTATGCGGAAACTCGATGCCCACCAGTTCCATCCCTGGGAGGGTGGAGAAGGCAAGGTGAGCGGACAATATCAGCTCTCGCGCGTGGAACTGGCCATGCAGGCCCTCTCTGATGGTGATGCCGACCGGGCTATTGCGCTACTCGAAGCGTGTCTGGTCTACCCGCATCACTTGGGTGAAGGCAAGTTGCAGGGTGCGCAGGAGAACGACTTTTACTACTTCCTCGGGTTGGCACACGAGGCGAAGGCACTGCGACTCCATGGCGCCGAGGCACGCACGGAGGCCGATGAGGCGCGCCAATGCTGGGAGAAGGCTACGCTGGGCCCACAGGAGCCTGCTGCCGCCTTGTATTACAACGACGCCAAGCCCGACAAAATCTTCTATCAAGGACTGGCCCTGCTGAAGTTGGGACGTGTGGGTGAGGCGCACGGCAGGTTCTACAAACTGGTGAATTATGGCAAGAAGCACCTCTTCGACCATGTGGTGATGGACTATTTTGCCGTCTCCTTGCCCGACTTGCAGATTTGGGAGGGCGACCTTGACCTGGCCAACAGGGTGCATTGCAAATACATGCTGGCCTTGGGCTATTATGGCTTGGGCGACAAGGAGCATGCCCGCCGCTATCTTGACGAGGCGTGGGAGCTCGACCCCAATCATCTGGGCATCTATCAGTTCCGCTCGTTGGTGGGCAGGATGGAAGACTGATTACCGGTGGAGTATTCCACGAAGCACGAACCATAGGTGCATGGCCACCGTAACCGGAAGCCCGTAGTGGCGGCGCATCACTTGGAAGCGTTCGCGCAACGAGGCCCGGTGGTGGCCCGTGGTCATGCCGCCGTCGAGGAAAAGGGCCACTACGCAGTGCACGTGGCGCAGTGTGAGGTGGTTTGTGGCGGCGGCTTTCATCACGCGGATGCACCAGTCGACATCGGCCGAGTAGCGGTAGCTTGTGTCGAAGGGTGTGGCCTTGGCCAGGTCGGTGCGGGCATAGAAGGCCTGATGGCACACCAGCATGCCCGTTTGGAAGGACTTCCACGTGAGCCGTTCGGGGGGCGACAGGCGTCGGTGGCGCAGGAAGCGCCCCTCGGCGTCGATGATGTCGGTGTCGCCATAGAGCACGCCGGGCAGTGTCTCATCGTCGCCCACGCTGGCCGCCACCATGTCGAGCGTGTCGGATCCGGGGAACCGGTCGCCGGCGTTGAGGAAGAGAATGTAGTCGCCCGTGGCCATGTCGATGCCTTTGTTCATCGCGAAATAGAGTCCGTCATCGGGTTCCGATATGATTTTTACCTCGTGGCCTGTGTGCTGTTGTGCCGATTGCTGCCGATAGGTGTAAGCTTGCTGCAACGTGGCGTCGTGTGAAGCCCCGTCGATGATGATGTGTTCTACGGCCCCGTAGGTCTGTTGGCACACGCTGTCGAGTGTGGGTTGGAGCACGGACTCGGCGTTGTAGGTGACGGTGACGATGGAGAACGAGATCATAACTTGTAGTTCTTGAAGGCCATGGCCTGTTGGTAAATGTCAATATAGCGCATGGCTACGGCCCGTTGTGAATACTCCGTGGCCACCTTGTGTACGGCGTTGTGTGAAAGCTCGGCACGGTCGGCCTCGTCGAGAACCCATTCTATGCCGTGCTCCAGATCGTCGCTGTCCTTGTATTTGGCCACGTAGCCATTTTTCAGGTGGTCTATTTCTTCAGGGATTCCACCTACCCGGAAGGCCACGCACGGCACTCCGCAGGCCATGGCTTCCATGATGGTGTTGGGGAGGTTCTCGGATAGCGAGGGCAATACGAACACGTCGGCCGAGCGGTACACCTCTACGATGGTGTGGGGATCGGTGACATATCCCATTGGGAAGACAGGCATTTGGAACTGGTGCTCATATTCGTCGGCGTGTCCCCCAAGGATGACGATGGCGGTGTCGGTCCGGCTTTCAGGCCGCTTTTCCACCATTTTCCGGCAGGCTTCCACCAGATAGTTCATTCCCTTCATTGTCGTGGTGGCGCGATAGGCCACGAAGAGGATGATGCGCTTGTCTTGAGGCAGATTCAGCCGTTGTCGGGCTTCTTCCCGGTTTCCCGGCCGGAAGGTGTGTGTGTCGATGGGGTTGGGAATCACGGCCACCTTCTGTCCCAGTAGCAGCCGGCTTGTCCGAGCCTGCGAGGCAAGCCACTTGGAGCATGTCACGAAGAACAGTGTGCGCCCCTTGAGCAGGCGTTGCTTGCGTCGGAAGACGCGTGCCGAGAGGTCGGAGTCGCGTCCCGAAGGCAGATAGGGGCAACGGCCGCAGCCGTTGCGATAGTGGTTGCAGTCCAGCGTGAGATGGCAGAGCCCCGTGGCCGGCCACATGTCGTGCATGGTCCACACCACAGGCTTGCCGCTGTCGAGAATCTTACCGATGCCTTTCAGCGAGAGCATTCCGTGGTTGATCCACTCCAGATGGATGACGTCGGCCTCTTGAAATTCGCGCAAGCGGGTGATGTCGAACCCCGTATTGGCCATGTCGATGTCCCAAAGATGGGTCCTGGAGAAGTGGAGATGGCAGAATATTCGCCACCGTTCCCATAGGAATCGCCACCGGGAACGGAGGTTCCGTGGCAGGCCAACCACGGTGATGTCGTCGCTCTCTTTTTCGTCGACGAGCATCTTGGCTTTTACGCCATTGTTGTTCAACGCGCCCACAAGGCGTTTCGAGGCCATGGCGGCGCCGCCTTGAAGTTCGGATGTGTTAACGATGAGTACTCGCATACGGTAATCAGCATTGAAAATAGAATCTCCCGCAAAGTTACAAAATAATCCCTAAACTTGCGTCAATGGATGTGGAAATAATGAAAAACGAGGTCCACATCCTTTGGTAGAGTTGTTTGGCTGTCGATTACCGGCTTGGAGGTACTAGCTTTTTCCGTTGATGTCGTGTTGTGTCATGGCGCATACGCACGAGTCAGACCACACGTTTTCCGCAGTCTCTATCATGTCGAAGATGGTATAGGCGGGCAGGATGATTCCCATAATCCCGACGGGAGCGCCAGTGCCGGTCAGCAACGACAAGGTCAGGAAATAGCAACCCATTGGGACACCGGCGTTTCCGATGGCGGCGATAACGGCGATGAACAGCCATAGAATCATCTGTGCCACCGAGAAAGAGGCTCCTCCATTCTGCATGACAAAGAGCGTCGTGACAAGGATGAAGGCCGCACACCCGTTCATGTTGATGGTTGTGCAGATGGGCAGTACAAACCGTGACACCTTTTGCGACACTCCCAGCCGGTTTTCAGCCGAGGCGATTGTTACGGGGAGTGTGGCTGCCGAGCTCTTGGTGAAGAAGGCCATCAGCACGGCCGGTGACATGCGGGCGAAGACATGAAGGGGATTGAGGCCTCGCAAGAGCAAGAATAGGGGCAGGATGATGAACATCTGGATGAGGTTCCCGCTGATGATGACGGCGATGTACTTGCCCAACGAGGCGGCCGCTATGCCTGCTGACACCTGGGCCGTGAGTTGTGCGGAGAAGGCGACAATGCCGACTGGCAACGACCAAATCAGCGCGTGGATTAACAGGAACAGCAGGTCTTGCAAGCCAAGGATGCCTTTCATCAACACGTCTTTCTTGTCGCTTTTCGGCAGTTTGGCAAGCGCTATGCCGATGGCGAACGCCAAAATCAGCAGTGACAACACGTTTCCGTCGAGCAGCGGCTTGACGATGTTGTTGGGTATCACGCTGAGGATGTGGTCGTAGTACGTCTCGTGACTGATGTCTTGAGGAATGGCGCTGCTGCCTTGGCTGACTATGGACTGAGGAAGGTTGCCCGGCTGGATGATGTTATACAGCAGCAGTCCTATCGCTGCCGCCGTTATTGTGGTGAGCAGCGTGTAGGTCACCGCGTGTCCGAAGATGCGCCCTGTGTCTTTCTGCTCTCCGAATTTAGCCAATGTCGTGATGACGGCCAAGACGATGGTTGGTACGGCGACCAATTGGAAAAGTCGGGTGTAGACCGTGGCGATAAATGTCATCAGCCCGTCGAGCCATCCAAGATGGAGCAGGCCAAGAAGGCATCCGATGACAAGCGCGCCTATCCATAGTATCAATTGCTTGCGCTGACGATGGTTTGCCGATGTTGTGGCAGTATTATTCATATTTTTATAATGATAATAAGAATGTAATCGGATATATTCCTCAAGCGGGTAAATCAGAGTCGGTCGACTTGTACAAGAGTATGGTGGACCGGACTTGTCCCGCCCACCGTACCAATGAGTCAGATGCCGAAGGTCAGGTTGACGTAGACGTTACGGCCTTTCTGCAAGATTCCGTTCCAGTCAGCATAAGTGGTGTAACTCCTGTCAAACAGGTTCTCAACGCCCACCCTTACGGTCAACTGGCTCTTGCCGACAGGGAAGTGATATTGCGCGTTGATGTTGGTAATCGTATAGGCGGGAGTCCTGTTCTCACCATAAATCAATCCGTATTGGCTGTGAACGGTGTTGCCCAGTATGACGATTTGCCCTTGAAGGCGACGATAGAGAAAGTCGAGGCTTGTCTGGTAGGAGAAAGGCGAGATGAGGGGGAGGTTCTCGCCGTGTTCATCCTTGCCGAGGCTGTAGCCGGCTTTGGCGTTCAGTGTCAGCCACTGGGTCGTCACCCACTTTGCCGTGAGGTTCACATTGACAATCCTTGCATGGTTCTGATTGCCGTAGACTTTCACGCCTAGAGCTCCGACGGTCATCGGACTCAGTCGCACGTCGAAATGTCCGATGATATAGTTGTAGAAGAA
Organism: uncultured Prevotella sp.; assembly: GCA_964420715.1. Classification (GTDB taxonomy): domain Bacteria; phylum Bacteroidota; class Bacteroidia; order Bacteroidales; family Bacteroidaceae; genus Prevotella. The sequence goes on from CAYQUN010000001.1 coordinate 159,965, forward strand.
GAATGCGTTTGCGTCGAGCCCTATCGACAGTCTGTTCCGTCCATTGTTGGAAATGGGGGAATAGTTCACGGCCGTGTTCAGCTCTATGGCGGACTCGTTTTTGAGGTGAGGGTTGCCGATATAGTCGTAGCGGTCGAAAGTGTTGTTCAGATAATAGCCGTAGGCCTCCGTCACCGTGGGTGCCCGGCTTCCCCATCCGGCGCCCGCCATCAGTTGCCATGGCCCCGGACTCCATGTATATTTGGCAGCGATGCGGCCTGTCATCTGGTAATAGTTGTCCTTTGTTTCCGGGAAGAAAGCCTTCAGGGCCTCATAACCCTTTTTGCTGTTCAAGTCTTGGTTTTGCCAGGACAACTTGCCAGAGAAGCTGATGCTCTGATGCCGTGGAAGGGTGACGTTGTCGCGGAGAGCCAGTCCGGTGTTGAGTGTGCCCACGTCCGGCCATGTCACCATGTACATCGTCATTGCATCATTGGGATACATCGTCATGTCGGCAAAGACGCGATTGTAGTACAAGTCATAATTGAGCGAAATGTCGTGATGGTCGTTGACGGCCCTGAGCAGGCTGTAGAGCCCTCCCGTGCGGCTCTTGCCAGGCATGTCCATGCGTATTTCGACATTGGGGCGGTGTGAGTCGTCCATCACATGGGTGATGTGGTTATAGTAGACTTTCGTCTCCCATGAATAGAGGAAGGGGTGCACCGTCCGGTCGAAGAGTTTTGTATACGACAACGACGTGATGATGCCCTCTGCTTTCTTCACATCCATATTCAGGGCGGGGTAACCCACGTTGCTCGCACGGTCGTAGATGAAGGTCGCCTCCAGAAAACGGCGTTCGGCAAGCCGGTAGCCCAAATTGGAGAAGACGTTGACTTTCCTGAACTGTGAGAAGGGTATTTCGTCGCCGCCGGCCTTGTAGTTGTCGGCATGCCGATAGAACACTCCGCCATTGGCATAGAAGCGGTGTGAGGAGTAGGCGGCGTCAGTGCCATAGACCTGCAGGTGTCCGTTCCACTCGTGCCCAGCGTTCACATTCAAGTGGAACGGGTCGTTGTCGAAACCTACTTTCTGGAGTTTCAAGTCCAATGAGCCACCTATGTTGCCCGTTGATTGCGGATTGCCATAGAGGCCGCTGTTCATGCTGATGCTTTGTAGATTTCCGCTTTCCACATACGATGTGACGGGATCCATCTTGTCGGTGCATGCTGGAAAGATTTTCATGCCGTCGATGGTGGTTGACAGTCTTTCTGTCTGCATGTTGTTAATCATGGGCTCCCAGGCGTAAGCTCCCCGTCTGATGAGGTCGACGTGGTTGAGTTCCCGTAGATGCTCGTCAATGCTCGCCACAGATCCTTTGGCAGCGCGCTTGCCACCCTGTTGGGAATTTGCGACCACGACCACCTCGCCGAGTTCATGATCCTCGATGTGGGCCGTGTCGGCAGGAACGAGGAGGGCGCTTAATAATAATGTGGAAATAATCATCAGCAATATGATTGAATATGTTAGGGGAAGGCGGGGGGAAGCCTTCCCCTAAGGTTCAGATAGTGACATCCCAATAAAGGGAAGTGTCGTCACCCCCAGCGACAATGGTTCCGTTGGCGTTCTTCACCGTCAGGTGAACTCTCCACAGTCCGGTCATGGTCAGGTTGATGGTTCCCTGATAACTCCCGTCGGCCTGTTTGGTCAGCGGCGTGTTGCCCGTAGAGGAATGGTTCCCCATGTCGGGCATTTGTGGATTGATGTCAATGGTGAACGTCTCCGGAGCAATCTTGAACGGAAGGGTGATGGGGTCGCCCTGCTTTGAGATATAAGCCTGTATGGTGTTTGTGCCTGTGATCCAGTTGTCGGCATTGGCCAAAGAGAGATAGTACGTCCCGTTGTTGTACTTGAACGACTTGATCCAGACTTGCCCAGCAGGCAGGCTGTCAACCGTTATGTCGGCGTTTTCGACTTTCGAGCTGATGCCTTTTGCGGTCACGTCGTACGACAGAGTCCACGTGCCCTTGCTGCTGGAGTTCATGACAAAGGATACCCACCCCTTTTTCACAGCCAGATAAGCCTTGTTGAAAGAGGCAACGCTGTCGGAGGCCGGTGTTCCGTGACTCATTCCCGACCCCATGGTCATGAGCGGGGAGATGTTGTACACCTGGAAGTTCTTGATGTAGTTTCCGGTGGAACGTTTTGTCGCTGCAAAGTAGACCTCGTTAAATCCTGTGTGGAGCTTACCCGTCTTCGTATATGCGAAGACGTTGTATTTTCCATCTATCACGGTGTTAAGCGAAGGAATGTTCTTCAAGCCTTGCAGGAAAGCATACACCTGCCTCACCTCCTCGGCCGAGCAGCAGTCTACATCGTTGTCAATGATGATGTCTGTGCCTGCGATCTGCCCTTCTGTGGCGTTGTCATCGTTGCTGCTGCAGGCACAGAGGCACACAAGTGCCACCATCAAAAGCAGTTTGGGAATACTCTTCATACTTTTTTCTTATCTTATTTGCTTTTCACGCCTCGCACGGAGCATCCGTGGAAACTATAATAACCGGCCTCTCCGGCACCGGCGGCATTGATTTCGCCACGTATGCCCAGACCCTCATAGCCTGTGTCGGCCGTACTTGTGACATAGGCGCCGAAGAATCCCACGCGCTGCTTGCTGCTGTCCACGGCATAGCCTGCGGCCGGAAGGAAGATGCTCTTCCCGTTGGCGCCGGTAAATTTAAGGCCTTTCACACCATTCAGGGTGGTCCATTCCTTGGTGGTGTTCCGTATGAGTTCACCGAATTCGCCCGCAGTGGGTGTGCGCCATTCGCCCCCATATTTCACAGTCACGACATCGTAGGCAGGATTGCCCGACCAGTTAGTTCCGGCGTTTTTCGTGTCGACGGTGTAATTCTCGGTGGTATAAGCGTCGTAGGGGGTCAGTGCTCCCCAGGCATAATAGTCTCCGAACTCCTCTGGCGCATTGGCCCCAATGTTCTCGTCCGACCACAGTGTGCCGCTTGGCAAGCCGAGGTCGACAGCGTGTGAGTCGTATTGTGATGCCTTTCCTGACGTTTTCTCATTGTCATCATCATCGCTGCATGCAGCCAGTGTTAAGCCGAAGAAGGCAATTGCGGCGACAAACAAATAGTTTTTAACTTTCATCATTCAATTTCTTTTGTTGTGTTATTATATGTGTGTTGTTGTTGAGAGGTCCGGCATTCCAGTGCACGCCGGATGATGCCAGCCCTCTTCCTTGTTGATTCAAGAGTTAATCCCCTTGTTCGTCAGTGCTCTCGGAGTAATCAATAGCCCGGATTCTGCGGAGTGATGCCGAGGTCCTCGCCTTGGAGACCCGTAGGAATGGGCTGGCGATAGTGGCGTCCGCGCACGTTGTTGTATTTGGCCACAAGGTGCTTGTGAATCTTTGCAAAGAAAGTGCTCACCACGTTGCCGTCCTTGCCGATTTGTCCGGCGGTGGCATACGAGTCGTCGAAATGCTTGTAGTTGGCCACTTGCTTGACTGAGGCAATGAGATCCTTCCAGCGGTAGTGGTTCAGCAGGTCGACCTGCTCATAGGTGAACTCATAGTCCCACTCACGCTTGATCTGGTCGAATGTCGGAGCGGCCACGGTCTCGATGCCGGCCCTTCTGCGGAGTTGGTTGAAAGGCTCGGCAGCCTCGTTGTTGCGTCCCAGCTGCACCAGGGCCTCGGCCTTGATCAGCAGCACCTCGGCGTAGCGCAGTTCGATGCGGTCAACCGAGTTGTAGCTGATTTCGAGGTTCTCGGCATCCTCATAGCTTTGATCCACGCCCTTTCCGTTAATCGGAGTATAGATGGGCGAATAGTAAGTGTAGGTGTATCCGTCCTCCGGATTCTTGAGCTTGGTGAAATAAGTCTTGGCCAGACGCTTGTCGTTAGGATACTCGTTGTGCCAGTTGTCGTAGAGGTCGTCATCGGCCACCTCGGTGTGGTTCTCGGAAAGCGTGGTGCCGTTCTCGCCGTTCTGGAAGGGGAAGGTCCAAGAGCAGTGAGTCTGGTGGTTGCCCTGGGCGTCATAGTTGTCACCATCGTGTGCGATGGTCAGCAGGTGCTCGTTGTCGCCATGCTTGTTGCTCTCATACTCACGTCCGTACAGTTTTGAGTAGTCGGAAGCCAGAGCCAGCTTTCCGCTGTTGATGACTTTGTCGGCATATTCCACGGCCTTCTCCAGTCGGCTGGGCGTGGTGGTGAACTCCGGATCGGTCTGTCCGTTGGCAATGGCCTGCACCTGTGCCTGTGTGAGGGGATTGTCGCCCCAGACGAGGTAGGCGCGTGCGAGAAGTCCCTCGGCAGCCTGCTTCGACGGCACGCGCGGGTCTCCGTCGTAATCCTTCAGCAGTGACTCGGCCTCGGTGAAATCACTAATGATTTGGTTAAACACCGTGTCAATGCTCTGGCGCTCGGTGGTGCTACCGCCGGCCTCGGTGAACACGGGCACCTCTCCCCAAAGCTGTACGAGCTTCAGGTAGGCCAGTCCGCGGAGCAACTTGGCCTTACCCACGGCGGCGTTGTAGCCATTCTGTGTGACTTTTCGGGCGTCGAAGGCCTTTTGCACCTGGCTGATGGCATCGTTGGCCTGGGCGATGCCGAGGTAAAGCTGGTTGAAAATCTTCACCTGGTACCATGTGTCGGCCTGCTGCTCGAGGCGGCTGTTCACCGGTCCGGCCTCGCTTTCCTCACCCTCGAAAGAGATGAGCTTGTTGGTGTTCAACTCGATGATGAACGTGAACGACGATGACAGGGGCTGCCAGTGCGAGTAAACGCCATTGACAAGCGACAGGGCGCTGGCATCATCGGTTACCACATTCTCGTCAGTGATCTGGGTTCCTCCGCCATTGGTGTTGTCGTTGGAGTCGTCGTCAGAGCAAGCGGTGAAACTCGTCGCTATTGCTACCGCAAAGGCGAGGATAGGAAATAGTTTTTTTCTCATAATTCGCTTCTTCTTTAAATGATACTTTTTGCTGTTATGTGTTGATGTCTGGTTTATAATGAAATGGAGGCGCCGAAGATGAAACTTCTTGCCGACGGGTAGACCCCGCTGTCCGTACCGCTGCTCACTTCCGGGTCATATCCCTTGTACGGGGTAATCGTGAACAAATTGGTGGCGGTGGCATAGACCCTGATGCGGCTCAAGTACTCGTAGGGGAACTTGAACGTGTATCCCACGGTGAGATTGCGCAACTTCAGGTAGGAAGCACTCTGCACGTATCGGCTGTCAATATAGGAGAACGGCCTTGTCGTGCTGGGAAGTGGCAGCAGGTTGCTAGGGTTAGTGGGGGTCCACGAGTCCTTTACGGTTGAAAGCACGTTATATGAGTCGCCCGTCTGCTCCAACCGTCGTCCAAGAGCATTGTAGAGCCTGCTTCCCACACTGCCGACGAAAGAAGCCGAGGCGTCCAGTCCGTGCCATTGCAGTTGCGACGACAGGCCCCAGGTCAGTTTGGGCTGCACGCTTCCCAGGATGACGCGGTCGTTTCCGTCGATGTGCCCGTCTTTCTTTACGTCGACGAACTTCAGGTCTCCGGGCTTGGGAGTCTGTCCGTTCACCGTGGGCAGCTGGCTGACGTCTTCACCCTCTTGTACGATGCCTGCGAACCGCAGTCCGTAGAACGAGCCGAGAGCTTCGCCCTTGCGCAGAATCTGCTGCTTTTCTGGGCCCTGGATCACGTTGTCAGTGGTGCCCATGTCAGTAATCTCGTTATGGTTGTGTGCGATGTTGGCCGAAGCCGTCCATAGCAGGTTGCGCTGTTTCACAAGCGTGGTGTTGACGGCGAATTCCACACCCTTGTTCACCACGTTCCCCACGTTCTGCCATTGCGAGGTCACCCCGCTGGAGAATCCCACGGGCACTTCCAGAAGCAGGTCGCTTGTCTTCTTGTAATATGCGTCGAACACGAATCCAATCCGGTCGTGCAGCAGTCCGAGGTCGATGCCGACATTGTAGGAGGCCGTCGTTTCCCATTTCAAGTCGTCGTTGGCGTTAGAATTCTTGGTGTAGCTTGACGATCCTCCGTAAGACGTTGTGGAGTAGCTTGTTGTGAAGACATTGTCGGGAATTTCCTGGTTGCCGACCACACCTCCGGAAAGGCGTACTTTCAGGTAGTCAATCTGTCGCACGTTCCTCAGGAAGGCCTCCTTGTTCACGTTCCACGACAATCCCAGCGAGGGGAAGTATCCCCAGCGGTGGTCGTGCGAGAACCGGCTGGAGTTGTCGGCACGGAAAGTAGCGGTGGCGTTATACCGGTCGAGCAGCGTGTAGTTCACGCGGGCGATGAGAGAGTTGAGTTTTGCCTCTGACAGGCCCGTCTGCGGCGGATAGATGTTTGCGCCGTCGCCGAGGTTGTTCTGCTTGAGCGTCTCGTTGGTGAAGTGGTTCGTACGGATGTTGCTGTATGTCGATTTTGAAGTCTGGCGGGTAAATCCCAGGAGCACTTCCACGTCGTGTATGTCGGCGAAGGTGTGGTCGTATGTGGCGGTGTATTCCTGTTGCCAGATGTCCGTCTGCCGGTTTCCCGTGCCTCCGATGCCCTGCGTGGCCAGTCCCAGAGAGGTGTATGCGCCCGAGAAGTAGTTTTGTGTCAGCTTCTCGCTGCTCAGTCCCACGGTAGCCTTCAGCGTGATGTCTCCGATGTTGTAGCTTGCCCAAACGTTCGAGAGCAAGTAGTTGTTTATGTTCTCGCTCACGCTTTCCTTGAGGTCGTATACCGGATTGGCGGCATGGTCGCCGATGGCGAAGTATGCATATTCGTAGGGATTGCCGAAGTTGTAGCTTCCGTCTGCGTTGTAGACGCTCACCACCGGCGGCATCAGCAGGGCGTAGACGAAGCTGTTGGTGATGCCGGCCGAATAAGGCGACGAGTTGTAAACTTGCGGTTCGGTGGTGGTCAGTCCCTTTTGTGTGGACCGTCCGTATGTGGCGTTGAATCCGAAGTGGAGTCCCCTTCTGAGTTCCCACTCCACATTGGCGTGGAAGTTGTATCGCTGGAATCCGCTGCTAATCACGATGCCGTTCTGGTCCGTGTAGTTGGCCGAAAAGGCATATCGGCTCTTTTCCGTGGCTCCGCTGATGCTCAGCTCGTGGCGTTGCTGCAGCGCGGTGTTCAAGACGGCATCCTGCCAGTCGGTTCCCTTGCCGAGGGCGGCGATTTCCTCGTCGGTATATCCGCCCTTGTTGCCAAAGTACTGTTTTTGAAAGCGAGCCCATTCCGTGGCGTTCAGCAAGTCAAGCTTCTTGGCAACATGGCTCCAGCCAATGTTGTAGGAGTAGGTGATGTCGGGCTTCTTGTTGCCGGCCTGTCCCTTCTTCGTCGTGATGAGTATCACGCCGTTGGCGCCTCGCGAGCCATAGATGGCCGTCGCGCTCACATCCTTGAGCACCTCCACCGACTTGATGTCGCTGGGGTTGATGGTGGCCAGTGGGTTTAGCGAGCTTTCGATGGCTCCCAGCCCGGTGCCGTTGTTGGACGCGTCCTTGAAGTAGATGAATCCGTCGATGACATACAGCGGGTCGTTGCTGGCGTTGACGGAGTTCCCTCCGCGGATGCGCACCTGGTTGGCCACGCCGGGCTGCCCGCTGGCCGCGGTGACGGTGAGTCCCGCCACCTGTCCGGCGAGTGCCTCGTCGAGCGTCGGAGTCTGTGCCCGCTGGAATACGTCGGCGTTCACCGTCGTCACGCTTCCCGTGAGTTGCACTCGCTTCTGCGTGCCGTAGCCCACCACCACCACTTCGTTCAAGGTGTGGTCCTTTTCGGTCAGGGCAATGTTGATGTTTGTGTTGTTGGCCTTGTCCACGGAATATTCCGCATTGTCGAAGCCTACATATCCGACGACGAGTGTGGCTGGGAACTTGGCCACCTGGACGGCGAAGCGACCGTCGATGTCCGACACGGCGAGCGCCTTCTCGCTCCCGCCGTCCTTCAGGCTCACCGTCGCACCCGTGATGGGCTCGCCCGTGCGGGCGTCGGTGATGGTGCCACGGACGTTCTGCGCCATGGAGATTGTCGGTATGATGAAGGCGGCTGCCAAGAAAAGGGCATTCACGGCCTTGCGCAATGCTTGTAGTGTGTTCATAATTACGATCACTGAATACTAAATAAATAATGATGGAGTTTTGACGGAATGTTATCCTTCGTCGTTGGAATTTTAGAAATGCATGCGACACAGGCCGCACATTCGGCAAATGGAACAGCACATGATGGCCACAGCCTTTGCCCAGTGTGGCATGACAAAGGGCATTGCCTTGTAAATGGCGGGTGTGCTTGTGATGGTCAATGTTTTGTTCATTCTATTTCGTCTCTCTTTCTGGGTGCAAAGTTACTGCGCTTTTTCTTTGTCAACAATACCTCTTGATGGGTAAATCGAATACCAAACGTTGAGTAGTGCCGCCGTTGCGGGTTGGGGAATGGACAAAAAAAATACGCTACGACTCTCAACGAGCTGTAGCGCATAACCTATGTTTAACTAAAAATCCTTTTCTCAGTAAGAAAGGTAACCTCGCGGCCTCCTTTGCTACCTGTTAAACAATCATTCTAATCTACCTTAAACCTAATAACTAAAAACCTAAATCTATTATTACTAACCTAAACAATCTATTAACCTTTTGACGATGCAAAGTTACGGCAAAACCTCATTGCCTGCAACAATTTTGGTCATAGATATGTCAGTTTCTGCCACTTTCTTGATGTAAATCAATAGGTGTGTGCGTACACAGCGTGATTTCCGGGCAGTTTTTATGCGTTTTCGCTTACAATGAGGCAGACGGCGTAGGCCGATATTCCCTCTTGCCGTCCGGTGAATCCGAGTCCCTCGGTGGTTGTGGCCTTGATGGAGATGGAGTCTTCGTCGGTGCCGATGACACCGGCCAGGCAAGCCTTCATGGCCGGCACGTGCGGATTCAGTTTCGGTCGTTCGGCGCAGATGGTGGCGTCGATATTGCCCACACGGTAGCCCTTTGTGGCAAGGAGCTCCACGGTGCGTGCCAGCAAGAGCTTCGAATCCACGTTCAGCGTCTCGGCCGCGGTGTCGGGGAAATGGTATCCGATGTCGCGCATGTTGGCCGCCCCGAGCAGGGCGTCGCAGATGGCGTGGATGAGCACGTCGGCGTCGCTGTGGCCCAGGAGCCCGAGCTTGTAGTCAATTTCTATGCCCCCGAGGACGAGCTTGCGGCCCTCCACGAGCTTGTGGACATCGTATCCCATGCCCACGCGGAAAGGTGCGGGATGCTTCATGGTGCTCATCTTCCTTTGAAGAGGTCTTTGATGCCGTCCATGTCGAAGGCCAGCGTGAAGCGCAGCGTCTGGTCGAGGGGGTTGCTCTTGGCCGTAGAGATGACGTATCCGGCATCGAGCGAGAACACGTTCATGCGGAAGCCGGCACCCACGGTGAAGTATTTCCGGTTGCCCTTGTTCTCGCTTTCGTGGTGGTATCCGGCCCGGAGCGAGAACTTGTCGTTGTAGACATACTCGGCGCCGACGCTCCATTGCACCTCCTCCAGTTCCTCCTTGAATCCGCCGGGGGCGTCGTTGAAGCTCTTGAAGATGCCGCTGATGCTCGACACGTCATAGTAGTCCTTCTGCACGCGTTGCTGGTAGTCCTCGGTGCTTTCGCCCTCGTCCTGCTTGGGCATGGTGGGCACGAGCAGCTTGTTGGCGTCGGCGGCGATGGTGAAGCGGTTGTATTCGTCGATGGGAATCATGAGCGATGCGCCCAGCCTCATGTTGGTGGGGATGAACTCGCTGTTGTCGTCGCCTCCGAAGGTGATCTTGCTACCGATGTTCGACACGTTCAGACCCAGTCCGATCTGGCATTCTCGCTGTCCGATGTTGAGATAGTTCTGATAGTAGCAGGCGATGTCGGCGGCAAAGGCCGAGCCCGGCGACGTGTCGTCGGTGTAGTCATAGGTCAGGTCGGAATAGATGAACCTCACGGCGGCGCCCAGAGAGAACTTCTCGCTCAGCATCAGCGAGTAGCCCACGTCGATTGACATTTCGTAGGGGTTGATGGTGAGGGCGTCTGAGGCGGCGTCGTCAGACATTCCGTAGTTGGTGTAGACCTTTCCCAGCGAGAAATAGCGGAACGAGCCCGACACGGCGCTGTAGTCGCCAATGCGATAGTAGCCGGAGAGGTAGGCCAGGTCCATGTCGTTCACCAGTTGCCGCAACCACGGCGTATAGTTGAGCGAGACGCCCGCGCGTGAGATGTTGAAGGGATACTTGGCGGGGTTCCAGTATTGCGAGTTCACGTCGGGGTCGGTGGCGGCGCCCACGTCGCCCATGCCCGCGGCGCGGGCGTCAGGGGCGATCATTTGCGAGGTGACGGAGTATCTCACGGGGTTGAACATGTCCTGCTTGTCCTGCGCCCTAAGGCCCAGGGCGGCAATGACGAGCAAGGCCGTGAGAGCGATTCTATGGGTTTTATTCATGCTTCGAGTCGAGTTTAAATGCTTGTTCTTCCATTTAATAACGTCATTCCGCTTTAGTTATTGCCTATGATGACGAGTTTCCGCGCCTTGGTGGTCATCTTGCTGCCATCGGTAGAGATGCCCACCTTATATAAATAGACTCCTGTTTGCAGCCTTCGTCCTCCGTCAACGGTCAGGTCCCAGTCCACGGTGTAGGTTCCGCTGGCAGACACCCCAGTCTCGCGGTGCTTCCAGAGTTGTCTTCCGGCCGTGTCGTAGATGTCGATTTCCACGTCCACCTCGCTTCCCGTCCGGTCGTGGCTGATGATGAACGTGGTGGATGTGGAGGCCGGGTTGCGTGTCACGCCCACGCTGAAGAGCGAAGGTCCGAGGCCTTTCACCACGTTGAAGGCGAGCTGTGCCGTGCCGGGGTTGTTCTTCACGTCCCACGCGCGGAAGAGCAGCGTGTGGCGTCCGGGCTCCAGGGCGGGCAGGCTGTAGTAGGTGGTTCCCCGTGTATATGAGCCGAAGTCGAAGCTGAAGTTGCTGTTCAGCACGTAGGTCTTGGCCGGATCGTTGTCGACGATGAGTTCCAGGTCGTGTCCGATGCCGGTGCCCGATGCGTTGATGCCGTCGGCGTCGGCCACCTCGGCCACGAAGAACGGGGTGGTGTTCACGTTGCCCCCGTTCACGAACGAGCGCGAGTTGAGGTAGCAATAGATGGACGGTCCGATGGAGTCGGTGGCCTCCGCCGAGCTTCCGCCCACGATGAAGTCGTCAGAAGCCCCGTTGGCGATGTCCGTTCCCTGTCCGGTCTTGCCCACGGCGTAGAAGTTCATCAGTCCCGTCTGGTTGCTGTACATGATGTCCATGGGAACGGCGAAGGCGAAGGCGAAGTGCGAGTCGCGCACGCTGTCAGATCCGCAGAAGAGCGTCTTCGTGCGGTCGCTGTAGTTGAAGGGAGCGTCAGCGTCGGACTCGTTGGGGTCGTTTGCCCGGCAGACGATGGTCTCCTCGCAGTCGCGCACGGTGGCCGTGACGGTTCCGTTGAAGTCGTAGCCTCCGGTGATGTGTCCCGTCACCCGAGCTATGGAGCCGGCTCTCAGGCGGATGCTGTCGGCCGAGTTGACGCTGGTGCCGTTGATGGAGTCCACCACCACGCGCCTTGTGGGCAGGTTGAGGGCCATGGCGGGGTCGCCGAGCAGGGTGTACTGCAAGTGGTTCGAGGTGCGGTCGCTCTCGTTGTTGTATCCCTTGCCCGTCATCAGGTCGTTTTGCGCGCGGCGGTGGGCCTCGCCCAGGGGCATGGGCTTGCCGTCGTCGCCGAGGCTGAGCGCGTAGTTGAGGAAGGCCCTGTTCATGTATTTGTTCCGGTCGGCATACACCGTCCGCGTGGTGCCATAGAAGGCCACGGCGCCTCCCTTGCTGTTGAGCACGGCCGCCTCGCCAATGTTCGGCTCGGTGTCGTCGAAGGCCATGATGTCACACGAGGCCGTGATCCACAAGGGCAGCCTCGTGTTCGCGAAGTTCTCGAAGTCGTTCAGCGTGAGCACGCGCTCGTGCGACATCTGGTCGGCCCGTCCGTGTCCGGCGTAGTCCATGATGAGCGCGCCCTCGCTTTGGTATCGTTTCACGAGGTTGGTCACCTCGGGATAGGTGTTTCCTGTGGCCGTGGAGACGCGCGTGTAGGCGTCCCACATCACCTTTCGGGCCAGGAATCCCGGGTGCAGGGCCGAGATGTAGTTGGCCACCTCGTTTTCGTCGCGCATGTGCAGGTCGTAGTTGCCGTCGTCGCCCATGAACACCAGCGTGTTCTGCCAGTTTCCCGCGTTCTCGTTGTTCACATAGCTGATCACCTTGTCCACCATCACCTTGGCCTCGGCGTCGGTGGTCACGGGGAATCGTCCCACGGCCACGTCGATGGTTTCGATGGTAGGCTGGCTGCCCTCGCCCTCGTCGAGCAGGCCATACCAGCTGTCGTCGACGTAGCAGTTCACCTTGTTGAACGAGTTCTCGCTTTCGAAGCAGAGCAGATAGTCGTCGGGCGAGAGGGCGCGCGTGTTTGAGGTGAGCATGCGGTTGTCCCACACGCCGTCGCCGAAGAGGAGAAGGTACTTCGGCCGTTCGTCGTCAGATTGTGCCCGGTCGTAGAGCATTTTCAAGTATCGTCGGTAGGCGTTGGCGTCGGGTGTTCCGCTGGCGAACTCGTTGTAGAGCTCGTCGGCCGGCACGATGCGCACCGACAGCGAGTCGTGTGCCTCGTGGAATTCCTTCAGCCGTTGGGCCTGCGCCAAGAGCTTCTGTGACGTGGGGATGATGATGACCATGTCGGTGGGTCCGTCGGCGTGGTGGTCCTGATTGGTGATGTTGTAGACGTATTCGGGTGTGGCCGCCACGCTGGCGAGCCGTGGCGCCGGTGCGGGATTGGGCCAGACGGCCGCGATGTAGTCCAGCCGGATGGGCCCGCCGCTGGTGCACCTGACGGTGATGGTGTCGGCCCCCGTGAGCTGGCTCACCCGGTAGGTGCCCGTGGCCTGGTTGGCGTTGTCGTAGTTGCCGAGCGAGATGCCGAGCGTGCCCAGCCGCTTGCCGTTGCTGAGGATTTCGGCGGTGCTTGCCGTGCCCGCGGTGACCACCACTTGCAGGTTTGCCGTGGTGTTGTCGTTGTTGTCGGGCGCCATCACCACGCGCTTCTCGCCCCCCAGGCTGATGGCCTCGCTGTCGAAGAGGTTGCGTCCTCCGTGATACCAGCTGTATCCGTCCACCTCGTAGAGGCTGTGGTAGTCGTCGTAGGAGGGGTAGAAGCTGTTCACGAAGGTGGCCGAGTCGGCCCATGTGGCGGGCTCGCCGTCGGCTTGCGTGATGAAGTAGTATCCGTAGTCGGAATAGGGGTTCCGCGTGCGTCGCGTGGCCGACGCGCTGCTCCAGCCCACCGGTCCCCGGGCGTAGAAGAGGCGTCGTCCGCCCGACTCGAAGGTGGGCACCTCGTGCAGGTCGTCCGTAGCCTTCAGGTCACTGCTGCGCAGGGTCTCGTTTTGCAGTTGCCCGCCATAGCCGTAGACGCGCACGCGGCTGAGGTCGGAGAATCCGGCGCGGCGGATGAGCTCGTTGGTAAGCTGGTAGACGCCCGAGCGCGGCACCCTGATCTTGGCCCAGTTGCCGCTGGCCAGCACGGAGTGTGAGGCGTAGATGTCGGCGGCCTCGGCGCGCGCCCTGTCGCGTGCGCGCCGTTGGCTCCGGCGCATGGGGGCGGCCTCGACGTCGAGCATGAAGCTGGCCACGAACTGATACTTGCCCTGGCGCAACACCATGGGGCAGAACGACACCACCAGCGACTGGCTTCCGCGGTCGCTGACCCGTGCCTGCGCCACCACCGGCATCGCGGGCAGGGGCTCGCCCGACAGGCGCTTGTAGGCGGCCACGTCGGCCGGCGAGGCGTCGATGAATTCGGGATAGCTCAGGCTGACCGTATAGACGGAGTCCTGCTGGCGCCCCGTGAGCGGCATCGACCACACGAATTCGGGCATGACGGAGTCCACCCGCACCTGGCGTGCGCTGAGATTGAAGAATCGCTTCTCGGCGGCCACCGCGCACGTGGCGGTGACGACGGCCAGGAGAAGGAGTATCAGTTTCTTGTTCATACGTTTTCTTTCTGTTCTTGACGGGAGGGCGGGAGAGCCGGCTCCCGGACCCACGCCGGTTCCGGCGGGCTTATTTGCACATGAAGTCGAGCACCCGCCTCGGCCCTATCCAGCCCTCGATATGGTCGCCCTCGTGTACGGGCGCGCAGGGCGACGGGCACCCCGTGAAGATGATGTCGCCCGTCTTCAGCGTGAAAAAGCGGCTGATGTAGGCGATGATTTCGTCGACGCCGAAGAGCATGTCGCCCGAGAATCCCTCTTGCACGGTCTGCCCGTTGAGGTCCATGTGGAAGCTGATGTGCCCGATGTCGCCCGCTTCCTCCATGGGAATCCATTCGCCGATGGGGGCCGAGTTGTCGAAGGCCTTGGCCAGCTCCCACGGCTCGCCCGCCTTGCGGAGCCGGCCTTGCAGCTGCCTTGCGGTGAAGTCGATGCCGACGGTGACGGCGTCGTAGTATCGGTGGGCGAATTTCTTGTCGATGCACTTGCCCAGCCGGTTGATGCGCACCACCAGCTCAGACTCGTACTCGATGGGGCCCATGTCGTCGGGGATGAAGAACGGCTTGTGGTTCTTCAGCAGGGCGGTTTCGGCCTTGGTGAAGACGACGGGCTTCTCCGGTTTGAATAACGGCCCGTGTAGGGATTTATTGTGTACGGAATAGTTCATTCCGATGGCGAATATTTTCATGTCTGGCGTTCAGTTTTTGCAAAGTTACGAAAAAGGCTTGGAAACGCAAAGGGCGCCCGCCTTTTTCCGAGCCTTTTTTTCAAGAAGTCAGAAAAGAGACATCCAGTCGTCGAAGCCAGTGTTGGTGAAGGTGGTCCATCCCACGGCTTGTTCGGCGGCCTTGCAGTTCTCGGCGAGGTCGTCGACGAAGAGGGTCTCGTCGGGAGCCACGCCGGCCAGCCTTTCCACTTCCTTGAAGATTCTCGGGTCGGGCTTCTCCAGGTGCATCCGTTGCGAGAGGAACACCCCGTCGAAGTAGTCGCTGACGGAGTGGCCGCGTGTGTTGAACCATCTGCCGGCGCACTCGTCCCAGTGCAGGTCGTTGGTGTTGCT
Source organism: uncultured Prevotella sp. (assembly GCA_964420715.1). Classification (GTDB taxonomy): domain Bacteria; phylum Bacteroidota; class Bacteroidia; order Bacteroidales; family Bacteroidaceae; genus Prevotella. The sequence goes on from CAYQUN010000001.1 coordinate 175,081, forward strand.
GAGCAGGAACACCCGCTTGCCCATGGCGCGCAGGCGGAGGAGGGTGTCCAGCTTTTGCTCGGGCACGTCGGCGAGCATGGCGTTGGCCGCCGCGGCCAGTTGCCCGTCGGTGACGGGCCGGCCCGAAAGCCGCCTCATGCCGTCGAGGAAATCCCCCGTGCCGATGAGTCCCAGTCCGAACCGGTGTGCCAGTTCGAAGCCTTCGGGGTGGCTCTTCGGGTCGAGGAAGGGGCCGAGGCCCAGTTGGGCGAAGGCCTTCTTGCAGCCTTCGGAGTCGAGCCGGACAATCACGTTGCCCAGGTCGAAGATGATGTTCTGAAAAGACAGTCCGTTCATAAGTGGGAGAAGTTGTTTCACAAAGTTACGAAAAACTTTTCCTATGCGCAAATTTTCGTGCGATGATTTTCGTGCGATTGTCGGATTTCGGAGATTTCGGAGTTGGCCGTAAGAGTCCTCCTGATTGCCTTGGATGTCCGGGGCGTGGATGCCCGAAGGGCATCGTCTGTGTCGCAAGGACGTCGTGGGAGCGTTCGCATCGTGGAGCTGGGTCGGCCTGTCCGTGTGCTCCGTAGCGGAGTGGTGATAGTCAAAATAATTCTAAACGTGTTTTTTGCTTCCTCTTGCCGCACGGGCTTTGCAACGTGCTTGTTTTCAAAGACTTGTGAGAGTGGCTTTCAGAGGTGGTCATTGAGGCTCTCAGAGGTGCTCACTTGCCCCAAGTGAGGTCCTCATTCGGGCCTTCAGAGACCCTCGTTTGGGCCAAGTGAGAATCCATCGAGTTTCTTGTTGTGTTTTTTCGTTGAATTCCATCGCCTCCCCCCACTTGATCCGGAGGTGGAATTTGCCGTGGGCGGCAAGATGCGTTCCGGTATTCGGGGTGGACGAGGAGGCGGAGGCCAGGCATGTGGCATGGAGGAGTGGGGGAGGCAGGCCCGACGGAGTTGTGCCGAAGGGGATGCGCTTGCCAAGTGGGCGGGCTGCGTGCAGGGACGTGCTGAGGCTGGGAGGCGGCACAAGGCTCCGTGACTTGCATGGAGGAGGGATGGGCTCTTCCCACCCCATAGGGGGAGGAAAGAACGGCTTGGAAAGTAAAAAATATTCCAGTCGTGTTACGGTCGCATGTGTTGAATTTTAATTTTATTTTGCTTTTTAAATTTGGCGAAGTCGAAAAGATTGCCTATCTTTGCATACAAATAGTAAAATCAGAAAGTACGAGAGATACGGAATTCCGGCAGGGAACCATGCCGGAATTCTTTATTTTTTTTGTATTTTCTGTGAAAAATGAATTAAATAAACGAAAAATTTTTTGGACTATGAGTTACATGTCACAAGAAGGCTACGACAAACTCGTGGCCGAGCTTCATGAGCTCGAAACGGTTGAACGCCCCAAGGCCACTGCTGCCATAGCCGAGGCTCGCGACAAGGGCGATTTGAGTGAGAATTCAGAATATGACGCCGCCAAGGAGGCCCAGGCCACCCTTGAGGCCAAAATCAACAACATCAAGCTGGCCATCGCACAGGCCAAGATCGTGGATACGTCGCGCCTGAGCACGGACGCCGTGCAGATCCTCTCCAAGGTGGAGATGACCAACATGGCCAACAAGGCCAAAATGACTTATACCATCGTGAGCGAGAACGAGGCTGACCTGAAGGCGGGCAAGATTTCCATCAAGACCCCGATTGCCCAGGGACTGCTCAACCACAAGGTGGGCGACATCGTGGAAATCAAAATCCCACGCGGAACCATCAAGCTGCGTATCGACAAGATCAGTTACGATTAAAACAATATGGTTATGGCTACACTCTTCAGTAAAATCGCGGCTGGCGAGATTCCCAGCTACAAGTGCGCCGAGAATGACAAGTTCTATGCCTTCCTCGACATCAACCCCATTGTCCAGGGACACACGCTGGTGGTGCCCCGCAAGGAAGTGGACTACATTTTCGACATGAACGACCAGGACCTGGCCGATTTCGAGGTGTTTGCCAAGCGCGTGGCCCTGGCCATCCGGAAGGCGTTCCCTTGCAAGAAGGTGGCACAGGTGGTGCTCGGATTGGAGGTGAACCACGCCCACATCCATTTGCTGCCCATCAACAGCGAGGCTGACGTGGACTTCAAGAAGCACGTCAAACTCACTGACGAGGAGATGAAGGACACGGCCGACAAGATTCTCGCGGCTTTCAAGGCGGGCGAGTAATGTCGCCGTTGCGTGTCCGCCCTTCCGTGCCATCCATGGGGAATGCGGCTGGGGAGGGATGAAGATGAATCACACGGGGCGCTTCAGGTGAAAGGTTGAAACTCACCGGAAGCGCCCCCCTTGTCCCTGTAAGCGCCTAGATGAATTCCTCGCCTTTGGTCATCTGGACCTCGTTGACAAACTTCCGCACCAGGGCCGACGAGTCCTCCTTCTTGCAAATCATGAGCACGTTGCCCTTCTCGGCCACGATGAATCCGTCGAGCCCGTTGATCACGGCCAGGTGGTCGGCGGGAAGCTTTACCACGTTGTTGTGGCAATCCTCCATGATGACATCGCTGTCGATGACCACATTGTCGCCCTTCTCCTTGCTCTTCGCCTCGTATATGCCGTGCCACGTGCCGAGGTCGGCCCAGCCGAAGTTGCACTTCTTCACGTAGACATTGTCCGATTTCTCGAGCACTCCGTAGTCGAGGGATACGTTGGGATAAGAGGGGAAATGCTCCTTCACGAAGGCGTTCTCCTCTTCGATGGTGAAGTCGGGATGCACCTTGTCGAGATTGCGCAACACCGCCGGAAGAAACTTGTAGAGACACATGCCGAGATAATGAACGTTCGACAGGAACATTCCGGTGTTCCAGCACCATTCCCCACTATCCATAAACATTTGCGCAAACTCGCGCTCGGGCTTCTCGATGAACGATTTCACCTGGTAGATGTTGTCAAAGTTGGAGTGGTCGCCCACTTGGATGTATCCGTAGCCGGGCTCGGGACGCGTCGGCTTGACACCCATGGTGAGCAGCCGGTTGTTGCGGCTGACAAACTCAAGCCCCTCGCGCACGTTGCATCCGAAGGCGTCCTCGTCTACGATAAACTGGTCGGAGGGGATGATGGCCAGGCAGGCGTGTGGATTGATGTGGGCTATGCGGTGCGCGGCCCACGCCACGCTGGGCGCCGTATTGCGGTGGATGGGCTCTGCCATGAGGTTCGACTCGGGCAGTTGGGGCAACTGGTCGCGCACGATTTGGGCGTATTGCTCGTTGGTGTTCACGTAGATATGCTCCGGAGCGATGATCTTCGCCATGCGGTCGTAGGTCTGCTGGAGTTGCGTTCGACCCGTTCCAAAGAAATCGATAAACTGCTTGGGATAGCTCTCGCGGCTGCACGGCCACAGCCGGCGCCCCTTGCCTCCGGCGAGTATTACGCAATAGTTGTTTCCGGTATTTGTCATAGTGTTGATGCAAGTTTTTTATTTACGATGTAAAGATAGTGAATTCTTGGATTTCCCGCAACTAAAAAAAGTTTTTTCTTTTAAAACTTTGTCAATTCAAAAAAAAACCTTATCTTTGCACCCGCATTTGGTTCCGGCCTTTATCATGCCCAGATGGCGGAATAGGTAGACGCGCTGGTCTCAAACACCAGTGAGGCAACTCATCTCGGTTCGAGCCCGAGTCTGGGTAC
>CAYQUN010000002.1:0-154683 GCA_964420715.1 uncultured Prevotella sp.
ATCCGCACCATATCAACACCAATAAACAATACGAACTAACCATGAGAAGAATCAAAATCAAGTTGTTTATCTTGTTCACAACTTTAATGCCATCCTTGTTATCGGCGGCACCAGCCCAGGCAGGAAACGAGAAAATGGCGTTTTCAATATCACTGAAAGAGCCCGGCAACACCGCTGTGCGGCATAACCTGAAGTTCAATGGCAACAACTTGACCGCCAACGAGCAACTGCCTGTAAGCATCTCTTATCAGGAAACTTCCAATGGCGGCGACGAGACCGTAACAGTAACCCTACGTGCCAGCAAAGACACGTATTTCAACCTGGGTGCCACCATCGCTACCGGCATGACGGACGGCAAGACGGAGTTTTACCTGCCAGGCTTCTGGTATCACCGCAACATGCGTTCGCCGAAGACAGCACCTTCGTTCAAGACAAGCCGCAGCTGGGATTTCCGCGAAGACCGTCTGTCAACACCGTTGACCAGTGCTTTCAATCCCGCCACAGGCGATGGCATTGTCGTATTAAGGCTTGTCGACAGCAAAGGTTGCGATGTTCAAACACAGAATATGGAAGGTGAGATCATCCTCTCAGGCAACACTTCCGTGGGCTACCTTGGCTTTGATGACTCAGGCAATGAGACCAAGCTGACCATGGGCTATCCATACATAGAGACGCCACGCCGGTATATCCGCAAGCTGACACTTGCCGCACCTGTATACAGCTTCGTGAAGTTGAAGGCGGGAGAATCCAAGGTCCTCCGCTGGCAAATCCATCACTTGCAAGCAAAAGACTATGGAGAGTTTGTGAAGAATGTATGGCAATACGGTTTTGACGTCATGCAGCCACAACCACTACAGCACTCGCCGACAGCAGAACAAGTCAAGGCTGACCTGTGCGGATATTTCCGCAATTCGTTTGTAGACAAGTATCCGCTGAAGTACAACAGCGGATTGACCATACGCACAGACGATTGCCTGCCAGCTCCAGAGTTGCAGATAGGCTTCTGCGGACGAATACTTCTCAATGCCTTCAATGAGATAGAATATGGCGACGCCCATGGTGACAAGACATTGAGCGAGATGGGCAGGAGCATCATTGCAAGCTTCCTTGACAACGGCTTCTCTGCCAATGGATATTTCCACGACTTTGTCAACTATCGCACAAGTCCTGCAGAGATAAGCGACATCCATTCAATCCGCCAGCAGAGCGAGGCCGCATACGCAATACTCCACTTTCTGCGCTATGAAAACAACCATGGACGCAAGCACAAGGAGTGGGAGGCGAAAATCCGCCAACTGCTCAACAACTTTGTCGGTTTGCAGAAGGAGGACGGACATTTCGCACGTAAGTTCAATGACAACGGGGCCGATGTGGACGCGTCAGGCGGCAGCACGCCATCAGCAACTTCAACACTCGTAATGGGCTACAAGTATTTCGGCGACAAGCGCTATCTCACAGCGGCAAAGCGCACGCTCGACTATGTTGAGAAAAACATCATCTCAAAGAGCGACTACTTCTCTTCAACACTTGATGCCAACTGCGAGGACAAGGAGGCCGCCATAGCGGCCGTCACGTCAACCTACTACCTTGCCATGGTAACAAAGGGCAAGGAGCAGCAGCACTACACGGACCTTTGCAAGCAGGCTGCATATTTCGCCATGTCATGGTATTATACCTGGGACGTTCCGTTTGCTCCGGGGCAGATGCTTGGAGACGTAAACTTCCATAGCCGCGGTTGGGGCAACGTATCCGTCGAGAACAACCACATTGACGTCTTTGTCTTCGAGTTGCCACACATCGTAAAGTGGCTCGCCGGCAAAACTGGCGAGAAACGATTCTCACAGATGTACGACGTCATAGTATCCTCACTGACCCAGCTCATGCCGACAGAAGAGCATCACTATGGCATCGCAAAGCCCGGCTACTATCCTGAAGTGGTCCAGCACACCACATGGGACTATGGACGCAACGGCAAGGGCTTCTACAACGACATCTTCGCGCCGGGGTGGACAATAGCCTCCCTTTGGGAACTCTACTCTCCACAACGAACGGCAGACTTCCTGAAATAAGTCTTTCAATGAATCATAGCCGCATCATAAACACATTACTGTTTCTGTGCTTGCCTTGCCCTTTTAAGGGCAGGGCAAGCCTTGTGTTTCACCATCATGGCGTTGAGTCCGGACTTTCACAAAGTACAGCCTCCACAATCATACAGGTTCGCAAAGCAAGGTGAAGAAGAAAGGTAAACCAACTTGAGACCACGACAAGACCAAAACCAAACATATGAAAAGGAAGAAAACAGTTTTAGCCATCATTGGGGCCATTATGGCATTATTGCCATGTAATGCTGACAATTACCACAACCCGGTCATCCCATCAGGAGCTCCCGACCCGACTGTCATCGAGGCCAACGACGGATATTTCTATCTTTATGCGACAGAAGACCTACGGAATGTGCCCATATACCGTTCAAAGAACCTCGTAGACTGGAAGTTTGTGGGGACGGCATTTACTGATGGCACACGTCCCACATTCGTAAAGAATGGAGGCATTTGGGCTCCGGACATAAACTATATCAACGGAAAGTATGTACTCTATTATGCCATGTCTACATGGGGCGGAGAATGGGAAGCCGGCATTGGCGTCGCCACCTCTGACAGCCCGGCCGGACCGTTCAAGGATTTAGGGCCATTGTTCACCAGCCGGCAGATAGGCGTACAAAACTCTATTGATGGGTTTTACATGGAGGATGACGGCAGGAAATACCTTTTCTGGGGCAGCTTCCACGGCATCTACGGCATAGAGCTGAGTGATGACGGATTGAAGATCAAGGAAGGTTCCCAGCCACGCCAGATCGCGGGCACCTTCATGGAAGCCACACTTATAATCAAGCGCAAGGGCTACTATTATCTCCTAGGGTCAGCAGGAACTTGTTGTGAGGGCGACAAGAGTACATACCGCGTCACTGTCGGCAGGTCTCGCAATCTCTTTGGACCATACGTTGACAAGAAAGGGCAACCGCTGATGGACAACCACTATGAGGTCATTTTGCATAAAAGCGACTTTGTCGTAGGCCCTGGTCACAACTCTGAGATTATAACAGACAAGAAGGGACAATACTGGATGCTTTATCACGGCTTTCTGAAAGACGACCCTGACCGTGGCCGTTGCGTCTTCCTTGACCAAATGCTTTGGAAAAACGGCTGGCCCTATTTCCAAGACAGTGCGCCAAGCAAGACTCACAAATGCCCATATTTTGGTAAGAATTGAACTCCACGCCCCGCACTCCGCCGTCGTGGAGGGCAACGCGCACAAGGCATGGACGCAGGTGGGCGGAGGCGTGCCTCCGCCCCGGGGCGTGTCCGGAGTAGCCCCGCTGAAACGGCGGTTGCGGCGGGACGGATTCCGCAGCCTTCGTTCTGACAAAGTGTAAGCACCTCTTTGAGCCTCTCTGAAGGCCGTTCTTAGCACCTGAGAAAGGGCTTCAGAGGTCCTAAGAAGGCCGTTCTTGCAAGTCCTCCGTTTGTTTTCTCACTTCTTTACAATTGCGTAAGCCATTCCGTGGTGCGACCTTGCATAGTGTCGCCAAACGGCCGATATTCCGACATTTTGTCCGTGGCGGGCAAGGGGTTGGCCGAGGGTGCCGACCAGACCGGCCCTCCACGTGCAATGAGGGCCGCGGGGGGACGCCGACTAAAATTTGTGAATACGGAATGATGGATTATGGAATATTTCCACTATCTTTGCAAACAAAAACACCGGAATGCTGCTTTTGGCCAATTATTTTCCCATTACCGACCCGACACTGGTTTTCTTTGTCGTGATGCTCGTGGTGCTCTTCGCACCCATCGTGATGGGCAAGCTGCGCATTCCCCACCTCATCGGACTGGTGCTGGCGGGCGTGGCGCTGGGCAAGTACGGCTTCAACGTGCTCGTGCGCGACGACTCGTTCGAGCTCTTCGGCCGCGTGGGACTCTACTACATCATGTTCCTGGCCGCGCTCGAGATGGACATGCAGGGGCTGAAGAAGAACAAGTGGCGCATGCTCGCCTTCGGACTGCTCACCTTCTCCATCCCCTTCGCGCTCTCGTTCTTCGTAGGCACGTCGGCGCTCGGCTACAGCCTGTCGGGCGCGCTGCTGCTGGGCTGCATCATGGCGAGCAACACCCTCGTGAGCTATCCCATCGTGGCGCGCTACGGACTCCAGCGCACGCCGAGCGTGACGCTCAGCGTGGGGTCGAGCATGATCTCGCTCCTGCTGGCCCTGGTGCTGCTGGCCGCCCTCGTGGCCAACCACCGCGGAGGCGCCGGAGCGGGCTTCTGGCTGCTCTTCGGCCTGAAGTTCGGCGGCTACTGCGTGTTCATGGTGTGGCTCATCCCCAGGCTCTGCCGCTGGTTCCTGCGACGCTATAGCGACGCGGTGATGCAGTTCATCTTCGTCATGTCCGTGCTCTTCATGTCGGCCTCGCTCTCCGAGGTGGCCGGGGTGGAAGGCATCTTCGGCGCGTTCCTCGCCGGCCTCATCCTCAACCGCTACATCCCCCACGTGTCGCCGCTCATGAACCGCATCGAGTTCATCGGCAACGCCATCTTCATCCCCTACTTCCTCATCGGCGTGGGCATGCTCATCAACATCCGCCTGCTCTTTGCCGGAGGGCACATCCTCTGGGTGGTGTTCCTCATCGTCACCGTGGGCACGCTGGGCAAGGCCATTGCCGCCTATGCCGCCTGCATCGCGTTCCACCTGCCTTCCTCGTCGGGGCACATGATGTTCGGCCTCACCTCGGCCCACGCCGCCGGCGCCATCGCCATGGTCATGGTGGGCATGGGACTGCAAGTGGGCGGCGGAAGGACGCTCGTGGACAACGACATGCTCAACGCCGTCGTCATCATGATTCTGGTGACGTGCATCATCTCGTCGATGGTGACCGACTGGTCGGCACGCAAGATCGTGCTGCGCGACAAGCTGCTGCCCGGCGCCGAGGACGACAAGAAGGCCGACGACGAGAAGATCCTCGTGCCCGTGCGCTATCCCGAATATGCCGACAACCTCGTCACGCTGGCCATGCTCATGCGCAACCCGCGCCTCAACCGCGGGCTGATCGCCCTGAACGTGGTGTACGACGATGCCAACATGAAGTATAACCAGGAACAGGGGCAGCAGCTGCTCGACCACTGCGTCAAGCTGGCGGCGTCGGCCGACGTGAGGATGCAGACGCAAGTGCGCATCGCCGCCAACATCGCCAACGGCATCAAGCACGCCTTCAACGAGTTCAGAGCCAGCGAAATCATCATCGGCATGCACATGCACCCCGATGTCTCGCCCAAGTTCTGGGGCGAGTTCCACCAAAGCCTCTTCAACGGACTCAACCGGCAAATCATCATGGCGCGCATCAAGCAGCCGCTCAACACCATACGCCGCATACAGGTGGCCGTGCCCTCAAGGGCCGAGTTCGAACCCGGATTCTACCGATGGCTGGAACGGCTGAGCCGACTGGCGGCCAACCTGGAGTGCCGCATACAGTTCCACGGACGGCGAGACACGCTGGCGCTGATCAACGAATACGTGCAGAACCGCCATCCCAGCCTGCGCGCGGCCTACACCGAGATGGCCCATTGGGACGAGCTGCCACGGCTGGCGGCCACCATAGCCCCCGACCACCTCTTCGTGGTGGTCACGGCCAGAAAGGGCACCGTGTCCTACAAGGCGGCGCAAGACCGGCTGCCCGAGGAGCTCACCAAGCACTTCTCAGGCACGAGCCTGATGATTATCTTCCCCGACCAGTTCGGCGACCAGCACGAGTCGATGACCTTCACCGTGCCGCAACACACCGAGGAGCACAGCGCCTACGAGGCGCTCAGGACCTGGATGGGCAGGCGCATGGGCCGTAGGTGGGGATTCGCAAGAAAGAAAGCAAAAGACCAATAGACTTCGGAAACTATGATAGACGTAAAAGGTATCAAGAAAAGTTTCGGCAAGCTGCAGGTGCTCAAGGGCATCGACTTGCACATCGACAAGGGCGAGGTGGTGAGCATCGTGGGACCCTCTGGGGCCGGAAAGACCACCCTGCTGCAAATCATGGGCACGCTGGACCAGCCTGACAGCGGGCTGGTGACCGTGGACGGCGTGGACGTGGGCTCCATGGCGGCCAGGAAGCTCAGCGACTTCCGCAACCGGCACATCGGCTTCGTGTTCCAGTTCCACCAGCTCCTGCCCGAGTTCACGGCGCTGGAGAACGTGATGATTCCAGCCCTCATCAAGGGCGACAGCCGGAGCGACGCCAGGAAGAGGGCCGAGGAACTGCTCGAATTCATGGGACTGGCCGACCGCGCGCGGCACAAGCCCAACGAGCTGTCGGGAGGTGAGAAACAGCGCGTGGCCGTGGCACGGGCCTTGGTGAACAAGCCGGACGTTGTGCTGGCCGACGAGCCGTCAGGAAGCCTGGACAGCAAGAACAAGCAGGAACTGCACCAGCTCTTCTTTGACTTGCGCGACAAACTGGGACAGACCTTCGTCATCGTGACCCACGACGAGGGACTGGCCGCACTCACCGACCGCACCATACACCTCAAGGACGGACTCATCGTCGACGGCCCGACAACGTCGGCGGATTCAGAGAAGGGGGAGGCGGCTCCGAAGGCAACGGAAACAACGCCGGGCGATTCGGTATGAGACACACGAAGGTATCACACAAAAAAAGGATAGGCAACCATGAACGTAGTAAAAATTGGCGATTATAACACACTGAAAGTGAAAGAACTGGCCCGGCGCGAAGGCTATGGCGAGGTGTTCGGACTCTATCTGGAGGGCGGACGCGAAGGCGACATCCTCATGCCGCAGAAGTATGTGGCCGAGGGCGTGAAGCCCGGCGACGAGGTGCGGGTGTTTGTCTATCTGGACCAGGAGGAACGGCCCGTGGCCACCACCGAGCGCCCCAAGGCCGTGGTGGGCGAATTCGCCTACTTGGAATGTACGTGGGTCAACGAGTACGGGGCCTTCCTGGACTGGGGCGTCACCAAGAACTTGTTCTGCCCCTTCCGCGAGCAAAAGCAGAAAATGAGGGTCGGAGGACGTTACATCGTATACATCTACATCGACGAGGAGAGCTACCGCATCGCCGCTTCGGCCAAGGTGGAACGCTTCCTGGCCGACGCCGTGGCACGGCGGGAGGGTGTGGAGCCCGAGACGCCGCCTTACAAGCAGGGCGACGAGGTGGAATTGCTGGTGTGGCAGAAGACCGACCTGGGATTCAAGGTCATCGTGGACAACCAGTATGCCGGACTGCTCTACGACGACCAAATCTTCCGCCCCGTGCACACGGGGTTCCACACCAAGGGATACATCTCGCTCGTGCGGCCTGACGGAAAAATCGACGTGGCGCTCCAGCTCACCGGACAGGCACAGACGCAAAGCTTTGCCGACGTGCTCCTGCAATACCTGCACGACCACGACGGCGCGTGCGACCTGGGCGACAAGAGCGAGGCCGACGACATCTACGACCGCTTCCACGTGAGCAAGAAGGTGTATAAGCGGGCCGTGGGCGACCTCTATAAGCGCAGACTGATCACCGTGGCGCCCATGAGCATCCGACTCGTCGATAAAGCATCACGTTGACCAGACTCCGAAATGACAGGAAGCTGAGGAAGGCGAGCCACAACGCATGATTGCCCAGCGTGGGACCGAAGGCGTGCCACACCACGAAGAAGGCACACGACGCCACCACCGACGACAGCAGCAACGAGCGCGTATGGGTGATGCCCACAAACACGCCGTCGAGCAGGAACGACGCTATGCCGGCCAGCGGAATGGCTGACGCCCACGCCACATAGGGACCGGCGGCGACTATCACCTGCCCGTCGCTGGTGAGCAGACGCAGAAACGGGCGTCCGCCAAGACTATATAATAAGGTGAAGGCCACCGTGATGATGGCGCCGAAAACAAAGAGACGCCGCACCACTTCGCGGAAGGCATGGCGGTTGGAGGCGCCATAATAGCGGCCGCAAAGGGCCTCGCCGGCATAGGCGAAGCCATCGGTGAAATAGGAAAAAAGCGTGAAGAACTCCATCAACAGCGTATTCACCGCCAGCATGAGCGCTCCCTCACGGCTTCCGGCGGCGGTGAAACTGAGAAACACACCCACAAGAAACAGCGTGCGGAAGAAGATGTCGCGGTTGACGGCAAGGAAACTGCGCATGGCCCGGGCCGTGAACACGTGCCCCACACGGCGGCCACGCCACAGCCGGCGATAGCGCAGCGCAACGATGAGCAGGGCCAGGAACAGCCCGCACCATTGGGCCAGCACCGTGCCTGCGGCCACACCGGCAATACCGCCGTGAAAGACGAAGACGAGGATGAGGCTTGCCACGATGTTCACCACATTCTGGGTGATGGAGACCACCATCGGCGCGCGCGTGTTCTGCATGCCCACAAACCAGCCCGTGAGGCCGTAGAGGCAGAGCATGGCGGGCGCTCCCCAGATGCAGATGTAGACATAAGAGCGGGCCAGGGGCAGCACTCCGGCGTCGGGGCGCATCAGGCGGAGGCCCGACTCGAGCACGGGACGCTGCGCGATGATGAACACCAGGCCCAGCACGAATCCCACGCCCAGCGACCGGAGGAGCACGCGCACCACCTCGCACAGGTCGCGACGGCCCAGTGCCTGCGACGTCATGCCCCCCGAACCCATGCGCAGGAAGCCGAAAATCCAGTAAATCACATTAAACATCATCCCCCCCACGGCAATGGCCGCAATGTGCGACGCATGGCCGATGTGGCCGACGATGGCCAAATCCACCAGGCTCAAAAGGGGCACGGTGACATTGGCCACGATGGAGGGCAGGGCCAGCCGAAGGATTTGCCGGTCCCTACCGGTAAAGCACGAACTGGCCGCCATCGCTCTCACAGTACTTTTTCAGCAGTTGCTGTATGAAACGGGCGTTGCCGGCCACACGGTCCTCATCGCCGTCATAGCCGTTGACCAGCACGACCAGGTGGGTGGTGTCCAAAGTGATTTTGGTTCGTTCGTTGTCGCTCGTGGGTGTCCCCACGCCTCCCACTTGGTCGCGGTAGACCGGCAGTCCGGCAATGTTGATGCTTCCACGGCCGATGCCTTCGTAGGGCTCTCCCTCGCGGCCGATGCCCAAGGTGAGAGTCTGGCCCACGAACTTGTCGGCGTCGAAGCCCCCGATGGAGTAGCCATAAGCCATCGAGGCCAGGTTGATCAGGTCGACGAGCGTGTCGATCTGATAGAGTTGCTTGCCCTGGAGCATTCTCCGGATGAGCGCCTCGGAGGCCGGACGGTAGCGCGACGGATCCTTGCCGCACGAGCGGTAGACCCGCCGTGTGGCCGCAATGCCGGGCTGGGTCTTGAGGCTCTCCGTGGTCAGTTCGCGTCGGAACCGCTCGCCCAAGGCCGAGATTTCATCCCATAGGGGCTGGCAAAACGGGCTGTTGGCCACACGGGCCTCCAGGCAAGCGCCCACGAACGAGGGGCACACCTGCTCGATTTCTTCTGAAACAACGATTTTCATATGCTCTCTCCTTGTTGCACCCTCAACATCGGGAATTCGGAATGGTCAGTCCTTGGCGAACTTCCGTACCTGCTCCTGGATGAGGGCCTCGTCCTCAAAGTAGTCGATACGCATGGCGCGGCGCACCTCGTCCATGGTCTGCGCGCCCAACTCACGGGCCTGCTCGCTGCCATTCTTCAGGATATTGAAGATTTCGGGAATGTCTTTCTCAAACTCCTTCCTGCGCTCGCGAATAGGTTCCAGGATGCGCTCGAGCACCTTGTTGAGCATTTTCTTGCATTTCATGTCGCCCACGCCACCGTGCGTGTAGGCGGCCTTCAGCTCGTCCAGGCTCTGGAATTCGGGCCAGAAGTCGGCAAAGTCCTGCGGTGTGGAGAAGGCGTCAAGATAGGTGAACACGGCGTTGCCCTCCACGTGTCCGGGATCGCTCACGTTCAGATGGGTGGGATCGGTGTACATCGACTTCACTTTCTGCCACACGGTGTCCTTGTCGTCAGAAAGATAGATGCAGTTGCCCAGGCTCTTCGACATTTTTTCCTTGCCGTCAGTTCCCGGCAGCCGCCTCGCCGTAGCATTCTCGGGCAGCATGATTTCGGGTTCCACGAGCACCGGCGCATACACCTGGTTGAACCTCCGGACCAGTTCGCGGCACACCTCCAGCATGGGTTCCTGGTCTTCGCCCGCAGGCACCGTGGTGGCCTTGAAGAGGGTGATGTCAGCAGCCTGCGACACAGGATAGCAGAAGAAGCCCAATGGAATGTTGGCTTCGAAGTTGCGCATCTTGATTTCGGTCTTCACCGTAGGATTGCGCTGCACGCGGCTCACGCTGATGAGGTTCATCAGATACACGGTGAGTTCGGCCAGTTCGGGAATGCGACTCTGGACGAACAGGGTGCATTTCGCGGGATCCAGCCCCACGGAAAGATAGTCCAGGGCCACCTCGATGATGTTTTGGCGAATCTTGTCAGGATTGTCGGCATTGTCGGTCAGGGCCTGCACATCGGCCATGAAAACGAGCATCCGGTCATAATCGCCGGCATTTTGCAGCTGGACGCGCCGGCGCAGGCTGCCCACATAGTGTCCCAAGTGGAGCTTGCCTGTCGGACGGTCGCCCGTCAATATCACTTTTCCCATAAGTTGCTTTTTGTTTTAAAATCAGTGCAAAGGTAATCAAATAATTCATAATTATGAATGAAGAAACACAATTTCTGAATTAAATGCGTATCTTTGCAGACAAAAACAAACCAATCATCTATTTGCTAAATTCAAAAATGAAGAAAATCCTACTCCTCTTTCTCTGTGTGCTCGCCACCGTAGGCGCGGGCGCCAAAGGCATAAACCGAGAGGCCGTGGTGAGGCGCCACAACCCCACCAACACACGAATGGACACGCTCGGCGCGCTCACCGTGGGCAACGGGGCCTTTGCCTTCACCGTCGACGCCACGGGCCTGCAGACCTTTCCCGAGCTTTACAGCCGCGGCATTCCCCTGGGGACGATGAGCGACTGGGGGTGGCATTCCTTCCCCAACACGGCCGGATTCCGACCCGAAGAGGCTCTGGTGAACCACGACTTCCACCGCCATGCGCAAGAGCTCTATGCCGCACAGTTCCGCACGGCGGGACGGCAGAAGGACGCCTCGAACTATTTCCGCGTGAATCCGCACCGCCTGCACCTAGGCACCCTGGGACTGAACCTGGCCGACGCGGCCCGCGTGAAGGACGTGCGGCAGACACTTGACATGTGGAACGGGCTCGTCGACAGCAAGTTCAACTATGACGGGAAGGCCTACCACGTGCGGACTCTCTGCTATCCCGACCGCGACAAGGTGGCCGGCCACATCCAGAGCGACGGCCCCATAGCATTGCGCCTGCGCATTCCCTACCCCACCGGAGGACATGCCGACGACGCCTGCGACTGGAGCAAGGGCTACCTTGTGCGTACGACACTGGCCGAGACGGGCACAAACTATTTCAAACTGAAGGTGGAAATCGACTCGACGACGTTCTTCATCCGCTTCGACTGGACGGGCGTGGTGAAACTGAAGGCCGTGGGAAGCAATGAGATTGACATCACCACCCAGGCCAACGACTTCACCTTTGCCTGCGAATGGACGCCGGAGAACACGGCCGAGGCCGCCGGCGACAATGCCGACGCGACGTGGAAGGGCTACGCCTGGATGCAATTCCCCAAGATGGAGAAGGCCGTGGCCGAATGGTGGCACGACTACTGGAAGCGTGGAGGAATGATTGACTTCGGCGCCACCACCGACCCGAGGGCACACGAGCTGGAGCGGCGCATCGTGCAGAGCCTCTATCTGCTGGCCGTGAACGATGCGGGCGACTATCCGCCGGCCGAGACGGGACTCACCTACAACAGCTGGTTTGGCAAGTTCCACCTTGAGATGATTTACTGGCACCAGACCTACCAGGCCCTCTGGGGGCATCCCGAGGTGCTGGAGCACACGCTCGACTGGTACTTCAAAGCCGAGCCCATGGCGCGCGAAATCGCACGCAGACAGGGCTTCAAGGGTGTGAGATGGATGAAGATGACCGACCCCTCGGCCGCCGAGGCTCCGTCCAACGTGGGCAGCTACCTCATCTGGCAGCAGCCGCACCTGATCTACCTGGCCGAACTGGTCTATCGCGCCGCCCTCGCCGACAAGAAAGAGGGCAAGGCCAAGGCCGACGCCGTGCTCCACAAGTTCGCGCCACTGGTGCAAGCCACGGCCGACTTCATGTACGACTTCGCCGAGCGCGACACCGCCACGGGACTGTATGTCCTCCGCGGATACATCCCCGCACAGGAGACGCTGAGCGCCGACTCGGTGAGAAACTCGCCCTTCGAGCTGAGCTATTGGCTCACCACCATGAAGATGGCACAAGACTGGCGCGTGCGCCAGGGACTGCCGCGCGACGCACAATGGGACGACCTGATCAACCGGCTGTCACCGCTTCCCTCCAAGAATGGAGTCTACCTCACGGCCGAGGGCACTCCCCTCATCGACCACGTGGCCGAGCAGACGGACGACCCCACGGGCATTGACAAATTCGCCAGCGACCACCCCATGCCCCTCGGCGCACTGGGCATGATGCCGCAAAGCCGCCTTTTCACGGCCGAGAACATGTCGAAGACCTATGATTGGACGCTGACTCACTGGAACTGGCAAAAGACGTGGGGCTGGGACTACCCCATGACGGCGATGTGCGCCACCCGCCTTGGCAGGGCCAGCGACGCCGTTGACGCACTGCTCATGCCGGTGCCGAAGAACACTTACCTGCCCCAAGGCCACAACTGGCAGACCAACCGCCTGCGCCTCTACCTGCCGGGCAATGGCGGACTGCTGATCGCCACGGCCCTCATGGCCGCCGGCTGGGACGGATGCGACAAGGCCCGCCCCGGTTATCCGGCCGACTGGAAAGTGAAGGTGGAAGGCCTGCTCCCCCTTCCCTAAGCAGAGAAAAGCCCACGCCGGCAGGAAATTCATGCTCCTGCCGGCGTGGGCCGCAGATGGGGGAAGGGGTTATGGGAAAAGGGGCTATGCCTGGGCCTTGCCCCCCACCTCTTCACGATAGTCAAGTTTCTCGTATATGGAATTCATGCTTTTGAATTCCGGAACAATGTCCTTCATCTTCTTCACCGTGGCCATAGCGTCGAAGGTGGCCGATGTGCTGATCAGCTCGTCCACATCCTGGCTGGCCTTGTCATAGGGATACTGCCTCACCATGGCGATTCTGATTTTCGGATTGAAGGACTCCTTGGTGGTCTCCTTGTCGTTGAGCACCTCCTCGTAGAGCTTCTCCCCCTCGCGCAATCCGGTATATTTGATGGTCACATTCTTGGCGCCGCTGAGCTTGATCATGCGCCGTGCCAAGTCGGCGATGCGCACGGGCTTGCCCATATCGAAGACGAAGATTTCTCCTCCCTGCCCTCTTGTGCCGGCTTCGAGCACGAGTTTGCAGGCCTCGGGGATGAGCATGAAGAACCTCACGATGTTCGGGTCGGTCACCGTGACGGGCCCACCCTCGCGGATTTGCTTCTCGAAGAGCGGAATCACCGACCCGTTGGAACCGAGCACGTTGCCGAACCTGGTCGTGACGAACTGCGTGCAGCCCTTCACCTCGCCCGTCTTCTCGGCCTGGTCAAGGCTTTGGACGTAGATTTCGCAAATGCGCTTCGAGCATCCCATGACGTTCGAGGGGTTGACGGCCTTGTCGGTAGAAATCATCACGAACTTCCTCACACCGTATTTCACGGCCAGATCGGCCATGTTCTTCGTTCCTTGCACATTGTTGTGGATGGCCTCGCAGGGATTGTCCTCCATCATCGGCACGTGCTTGTAGGCCGCCGCGTGAAACACGTACTCGGGCCTGTAAGTTGCGAAGATGTGCTCCATGCGCGACTTCTCGTTGATGCTGGCCACGATGGTCTCGGCCTCTACGCCCGGGAACTTCTCGGCAATCATCAGCCTGATGTCGTGCTGCGGCGTCTCGGCCTGGTCGATGAGGATGAGCTGTTTGGGATTGAACGAGGCCACCTGCCTGACGATTTCGCTTCCGATGCTTCCGGCCGACCCCGTCACGAGCACCACCCTGTCCTTGAGCTGGGCGCTGAGCATGTTCATGTCGACACTGATCTCGCTTCTCGGCAGCAAGTCGTCGATGCTGATGTCGTGCAGTCGGTTCACCTGGAAAGCCGAGGGATCGTCGACCCTGTTGACCACCATGCTCGACATCAGGATTTTCACGTCATGACGGATGAGCACGTTTTGCAGTTCCTGCTCGTTGCGGAAGACGTCGTTGCGCAGAGGCGAGACGAGCACGGCCTTGATTTGATATTTGGTGAGGATGTCCTCCACCTCGGCCGGCTGGTACACCCTCACGCCCATGAGCATTTTCTGCGAGAGTTTTGAATCATGCGAGATGAATCCCTTGAGCACATATTTCGTAGGCTTGTTGGAGCGTATGCTCTTGGCCAGCCCCACGCCGCCGTCCATGATGCCGTAGATGAGCACGTTGGACGCCCTCTCGCCGAGGAAGGCCACATCGTAGAGTCTTTTGGCCAGCACGCGCAAGCCGAGCATGAGGAAGAACGAGATGAGCGAGATGCCCATCAGGTGGAGCGAGTCAAGGTGGAGCATCACCTTGTCGGGCGTGCGGTAGACCACGTAGTGTAATCCCAGGATGACGATCGTCGCCACGCCCATGGCATAGGCCAGCCGTTGCAAGTCGACGAACGAGGAGTAGCGGATGATGCCCGAATAGGTGTGGAAGATGCGGAAGCAGACGATGCAGGGCAGGAGATAGAGCGTGAGCGAGCAGAGCAAGGGCTGCAGGTTGGCCAGTGTGTTGGCGGCGCTGTTAGAGAGCATGAACACAATCAGTCCGGCCAGATAGTAGGTCAGGCAGTCGTAGATGAAGATGCACCAGTAGGGCAGCGAATCGCGCTTGAAGTACCAGTCGATGATTTTTCTAAATCCTTTCATCTTATTTTTATTTACGGGCATCCTGGATATGGGTTATGATTTTCTTCACATCGTCGTCGCTCACCATAGGTCCGCTGGGCAGGCAGAGGCCCACCTTGAAGAGTTGCTCCGACACGCCGTTGACGTAGGCGGGGCAGTCGTGGTAGACGGGTTGCTTGTGCATGGGTTTCCAAAGCGGCCTCGACTCGATGTCGTGCTGGTCCAGGAAGACGCGCATGGCCTCGACGTTGCGGTTAGGCTCGCAGTCGGTGTGCGCGCTTCCAGCCTGGTGCACCACGCCGGCGGCGCCCCCCACGGCCCCTTTGACGGCGGCGGCATAGGCCTGCTCCTCGCCCTTGACGTGCAAGTCGGGATCGAGGGTGATGGTGCTGAGCCAGAAGTTGGAGTCAGAGCGCGGGTCTGGATTTCCATGGAAGGTGACGCCCTCGACGTGCTCGAAGGCCTCGGCATAGAGTTCGGCGATGTGGCGGTGGTGGGCCAGGTGCTCGTCAATCACCGTCATCTGTCCGCGTCCGATGCCTGCGCAGATGTTGCTCAAGCGGTAGTTGTAGCCAATCTTCTCGTGCTGGTAGTAGGGATAAGCCTCTCGCGCCTGTGTGGCGTAGAACATGGTGCGCTGCTTGGCCTCGTCGTCGGGACAGATGAGCGCGCCTCCCCCGCTGGTGGTAATCATCTTGTTGCCGTTGAAGCTGAGGATTCCGTATTGGCCGAACGTGCCGCACACCCGCCCGTCGTATCGCGAGCCGAAGCCCTCGGCGGCGTCTTCAATCAGCGGGATGTCGTACTTCCGGGCCACGGCCATGATTTCGTCAATCTTGGCCGGCATGCCATAGAGATAGACCACGATGATGGCCTTGGGCTTGCGTCCGGTCTTGTCGATGCGGTCCTGTATGGCCTGGTCGAGCAGTTTCGGGTCCATGTTCCACGTGTCTCGCTCGCTGTCGACAAACACCGGCGTGGCTCCCAGATACTTCACGGGATGGCTGCTGGCGCAGAAGGTGAAGCTCTGGCACATCACCTCGTCGCCCGGCCCCACGCCCAGATTGATGAGCGAGAGGTGTACGGCGGCCGTGCCCGAACAGAGGGCCACCACCTTCTTGTCTTCGCCGACGAAGTGCTCCAAGTCGGCTTCAAAACCATTCACATTGGGACCCAGTGGCACCACCCAATTGGTGTCGAACGCCTCCTGGATATATTTCATTTCATTTCCACTCATGTGGGCCAAACACAATAAGACACGCTTTCCCATATCAATTCAATAAGTCATTAAATTTCGCACTGCATTCTGTTCGCAGTTTGTGAACAAAGACTACTCATCCCGCGCAACTCGGCCTCTGGCTCGGACCTATGTGGAAGGAATCCCGACAGCGCAAGCTTTTTCTGTGTGCAAAGGTAATAATTTATATTTAAATCTTTCTACACATTCAAGTTCTTTTTTAATTTGACGCATGAAAATAAGCTTAAAAAGCAGAAAAATATGTTTATCTGTTGCTTCTTTTTTTTGCACGGGCCAATGGGGGGGGGTAAAACGTGGCTTCGAAGTTCAAAAAGGCATTTTCTGAAACATGGCGCAGGCATACCTTTCCGCTGCTTTTGCACAATGACCCGCACGATAGTTGTCGGCGAAGTTCTTTCTTAGTTCAATTTTTTTGCAAAGATACAAAACACGGGGGCCGACTGCAAACATTTTAGGCTTTTTTAAAAAAAAATCCCAAAGACTCCCCCAAGCGGTACCCCCCGCCCAAGAAGTCCCCCAAGCGGTACCTTTGAGTCCCCCAACTGGTACCCCTGAGTCCCCCAAGCGGTACCCATAATCTCTATATAACTAATAACCATTAGTTATATAGTAAAAATAGATTAATTTAAAAAGATCAATAAAAGGCGCGTGCGCGCGCGAAGAGGTCTTGTGTATTTTCCCGTCAAATCCACCACATCAGCCACCAAGACACCCACGCTCCGCCATCGGGGCGCGGCCCCGGACCGAAGCACCCGAAGTGCGCGGCCGACATCGGCCGCATCCTTCGTCAAGTGGGAAAAATCACGACAATGCAACCGGCAGATTCCCACTTGGGGCTTACGAGGGGCTCACTGGGCTGCTCAGAGCCCCTCACTTGGGCCAAGTGAGGGGCTCATTAGGCCGTTCTTAGAAGCTCATTCCTACCTTCTTGCAAAGCTTTGAAAGGCAAGTGGTTACAGGCCGGAATTGTTGATACCGCATCAAATAGCGGCTATCGAAATATCTTTACAAGAATACATGCTTCACCCAACATTCTGGCCGCCTTCGGCAAGCCTTTTCCACCACGGCGCCCTCCACCCTCCCCACGGGGCGAGCCCGTGCCGCATGGTCCTCCGCACGACAACGGAACGACAAGCCGACGGCACATTGCGCCCCCGCACGACGGGGGGACTAAAATTGTGGACGGGACTCGAAGATTTTAGGAATATTATTTTGAGTTTTCGCCCTTTTACACTATCTTTGCACAATCAACTATAAAACCTAACTTATCTATCTTTTTTTTATGCGGAAATTTCTCTCCTCAATGATGTTATGCGCCGCTCTCTGCACGTCGGCGCAAGCCCAGCAACCATCGGCCAAGGGCTATGCCTACACACAAGTGCCGTTCACCAACGTGAAACTCAGCCCCAACTCCTTCTGGGGCCAACGGCTCCAGGCCGCCCGCGAGGTCACCATCCCGCTGGCCTTCAGCAAGTGTGAGAGCGAGCGCCGGTACAAGAACTTCGACATGGCGGCCTACACCTTGCAGCATCCCGGACACGCCGGACTGCAGACCAAGGAGTGGGACGTGGCCACGTTCATGGGCTTCCCGTTCGACGACACCGACGTCTACAAGACCATTGAGGGGGCAAGCTACATCCTCCAGACCTATCCCGACCGGAAGCTCAAGGCCTACGTCGACTCGGTGCTCGACGTGGTGGGAGCCGCACAGGAGCCCGACGGCTATCTCTACACGGCCCGCACCATCAATCCCGAACACCCCCACCCCTGGTCGGGCAAGACGCGCTGGAGCAAGGTGGAGGACCTGAGCCACGAGCTCTACGACCTGGGACACATGGTCGACGCCGCCTGCGCCCACTACCAGGCCACGGGCAGCAAGAAGTTTCTCAACATAGCCCGCCGCTACGCCGACTGCGTGGTGCGCCAGGTGGGAGCCGGCGAGGGACAGGCCACGGTGGTGCCGGGACACCAGATTGCCGAGATGGCTCTGGCGCGGCTCTACGTGCTCACGGGTGAGAAGAGCTATCTCGACGAGGCCAAGTTCCTGCTCGACTATCGCGGCAAGACCCACATCCGCAACCAGTACTCGCAGAGCGACAAGCCCGTGGTGGAGCAGAAGGAGGCGTGGGGACACGCCGTGCGCGCCGGATACATGTATGCCGGCATGGCCGACGTGGCCGCCCTCACCGGCGACCCCGACTATCTGAAGGCCATCGACCTGATCTGGCAGAACATCGTCGGACGGAAATACTACATCACCGGGGGCGTGGGCGCACGGCACGCCGGCGAGGCCTTCGGCGCCGACTACGAGCTGCCCAACCTCACGGCCTACAACGAGACGTGCGCCGCCATCGCCCAGTGCTATCTGAACCAGCGCATGTTCCTGCTCCACGGCGACAGCAAGTATATCGACTGCCTGGAGCGCACGCTCTATAACGGCGTCATCTCGGGCATGAGCATGGACGGCGGACGCTTCTTCTATCCCAACCCGCTGGCCAGCGACGGCAAGTACAAGTTCAACGCCGACGGCACCACCACGCGCCAGCCGTGGTTCGGCTGCGCCTGCTGCCCGAGCAACCTGTGCCGGTTCATCCCCTCGGTGCCGGGCTACATGTATGCCGTGCGGGGCAACGACATCTATGTGAACCTCTTCGCCGCCAACACGTCAACCATCAGCGTGGGCGGAAAGGCCGTCGTGCTCGACCAGTCGACCAACTATCCCTGGGACGGCGACATCACCATCCGCGTGGCCAAGTGCGGAGCGCGCGGCGCCGGCCTGAAGATACGCGTGCCGGGATGGGTCAAGGACAAGCCCGTGCCCAGCGACCTCTACGCCTATAGCGACGGCAAGCAGCTGGCCGCAAGCGTGAAGGTGAACGGCCGCGAGGTCTTCCCCGCCACGAACGACGCCCTCGACAAGGGCTACGTCAGCGTGCCCGGCATCAAGAAGGGCGACGTGGTGACCATACACTTCGACATGGAGCCGCGCACCGTGGTGGCCAACGACAAGGTGGCCGACGACCGCGGCAAGGTGGCCGTGGAGCGCGGACCGCTGGTGTACTGCGCCGAGCAGCAGGACAACGACGGGACCAACGTGTGGCAGGAGGTGGTGAACACGGCACCGGAATTCCAGGTGAACACCGAATACAGCATCAAGAACACCGAGGGCGACGGCAAGACCTTCAGCGTGGTGGCGCTCACCACGCCGGCACAGAGGCTCTCCGTGGCCGGAAACGGGAAAATCACGGTGGCCGACACGCAACTCACCCTCATCCCCTACTACGCATGGAACCACCGCGGCTCGGGCTACATGACCGTGTGGCTCCAGCAGGGACTGGGCATGATGAAATAACGAAAAGCGATATATGAAAGCATCCAAAGCATGGCTCCTGGCCCTGGCCACGATCCTCCCCTCTGCGGCCGCCACCCTCGGGGCGCAACCGGCCGGCAGCGACGGGTTCGCCGTCACCATCACCAACCCCTCTGACTGGAGGCGGCAGGAAGTGGTCGAGGTGCCGCAACTGAACGATGACGGCAACACATGGGTGGTGACCGACGACGCGGGCAACGAGGTGACGAGCCAGACGGCCCAGGAGGGTGGCCTGCTCATCGACGTGGACCTGCCTGCCCGCGGCAAGGCCACCTACACCGTGCGGAAAGGCTCACCCAGGCAGGTGAGGCCGGCCGTGCATGGGGCGTTCTACAAAATCAGGAAGGACGACATCGCCTGGGAGAACGACAAAATCATCTTCCGCATGTATGGTCCGGCCTTGCAACGCTCCGGCGAGCGATCCTTCGGCACCGACGTGTGGGTGAAGAATACGCCCGAACTCGTCATGGACTCGCGCTACTGGATCGACTACCGGGGCAACCAGCTGGAGGGGGAGCTGCGCAAGGCGGGCAAACGCAAGGAGGAGAAGCAGGTGGACGACATCACGTCCTTCCACATCGACCACGGCAACGGCATGGACTCCTACGCCGTGGGGCCCACCCTGGGATGCGGAGCGCCGGCCCTCTTCGACGGCAGGCAGCTCTTCTATCCCTGGTGCTATGACGAGGGTACCATCCTCGACAACGGCCCCCTGCGCTTCGCGGTCAGGCTAAGCTATCCGCCGGTGAGCCTCAACGGACGCGACAGCATCGTGGAACACCGCGTGGTGACCCTCGACAAGCATAGCCACTTCAGCCGGTGCACGGTGTGGTATACGGGCGGCGACAATGCCGGCCTGCGGCTCGCGGCGGGCTTCGTCGTCCACGACGACTCGCCCGTCATCACCAAGCGCGACTACGCGGCCTATGCCGACCCCTCCGAGAACTTCGGCCCCGACAAGACCTTCGTGGCCGTCGTTGCTCCCGACGGAGCACAGGAGCCATGCCTCTTCGAGCAGGACGACGCGCGGAGCCACAAGCCGGTGGAACACGCGCTGTGCTTCCCCAAACTGGCACCCGGCGAGAAGAACACCTACTGGTTTGGCGCGGCGTGGAGCAAGTACGACATCCCCTCGCTCGAAGCATGGCAGGCGCACGTGGAGCGGTTTGTCAAAGAACGCAGGCAACCGCTCAAAATCAAGGTGAAGGCCTTGAAACCCTAAACGACGGAACTGCCCCCTTCGTGCCCGGACAACACAGAAAACTACTATACCAAACTTGAAAACATCCAACAAAAACATCTGTAAATGAAGAAAATTCTCTTGGCAACCCTGCTCGCGGCGCCCCTCATGGCACAAGGCGCCGCCACGACAGAGCCCACATTCACCGAATGGCACGACCTGCAGGTGAACGCCATCAACCGATTCCCACTGCACACCGACTTCCAGTCGGGCGAGAAACTCTCGCTCGAGGGTACGTGGAAATTCAAATGGGTGGCCAATGCCGACGAGCGACCCACCAATTTCTACGAGGTGGGACTCGACGATTCCGGCTGGGACGCGATGCCCGTGCCCGGCATCTGGGAGCTCAACGGCTTCGGCGATCCGGTATATGTGAACGTGGGATTCGCCTGGCGCGGACACTTCGACCAGAAACCGCCTGCCGTACCGGTGAAGGACAACCACGTGGGATCATATAGGAACACCATCGTCATTCCCGACTCGTGGAACGGA
This sequence comes from uncultured Prevotella sp., assembly GCA_964420715.1. Lineage (GTDB taxonomy): Bacteria > Bacteroidota > Bacteroidia > Bacteroidales > Bacteroidaceae > Prevotella. The sequence continues at coordinate 21,354 of CAYQUN010000002.1, forward strand.
AAGCAGGTCGTGGCACACTTCGGATCGGTGACCAGCAACATCTATCTCTATGTGAACGGACAGTTCGCCGGCTATGCCGAGGACTCGAAGGTGGCGGCCGAGTTCGACATCACGCCCTTCGTGAAACCGGGCAAGAACCTCATCGCCTTCCAGACGTTCCGCTGGTGCGACGGCTCGTGGTCGGAGGACCAGGACTTCTGGCGGCTCTCCGGCGTGGCCCGCGAGAGCTATCTCTATGCCAAGGACAAGCAAAACCAGATTGTCGACATCAGGACGACACCCGACCTGACCGACAACTACCAGAACGGCACGCTCCACGTGGCGGCCAAGGTGAAGGGCAAGGGGGCACTGCGGCTCACCCTCGTCGACGATGACAACCGCGTGGTGGCCACGGAAACCGCATGGCCCGACATCAGGGGCAACGCCGAGGGACTGCTGGAGGTGAAAAATCCGCACAAGTGGACGGCCGAGACGCCTTACCTCTACCAACTGAAGGTGGAGTTCACCGGAAGCGACATGCAGCCACGCATGGCACGCGCACGCGGAACGGCCCGGAAGGCCAACGCCAAAGCGAAGACCAACGCCAACACCGTCTACGACGAGACACGCATCAACGTGGGATTCAGAAAGGTGGAAATCAAGGGGTCGCAACTGCTCGTCAACGGACAGCCCGTGTTCATCAAGGGTGCCAACCGGCACGAGATGGACCCCGACGGGGGATACGTGGTCACCACCGAACGCATGATCCAGGACATCAAAATCATGAAACGGCTCAACATCAACGCCGTGCGCACCTGCCACTATCCTGACGACCCGCGTTGGTATGAGCTCTGCGACCAGTTCGGACTCTACGTCGTGGCCGAGGCCAACCAGGAAAGCCACGGATTCGGATACAGCAAAGACCAGTCTACCGAAATCGCACAGCCCAAGTTCGCCAAGCAAATCATGGAGCGCAACCAGCACAACGTGAGCATCTACTTCAACCACCCGAGCGTCATCGTGTGGAGCCTGGGCAACGAGAGCGACAACAGCAAGAACTTCGTCGACGCCTATAACTGGATCAAGAACGAAGACAGCAGCCGGCCCGTGCAGTACGAGCGCGGCCTGTGGGGCGGAGGATACGACTCTGACATCTTCTGCCCGATGTACTACTCGGTGGACAATTGCGAAAGATACTGCAAGGATCCCAAGCAGACCAGGCCTCTCATCCAGTGCGAGTATAACCACACCATGGGCAACTCGGGCGGAAACCTGAAGGAATACTGGCAACTGGTGCGCAAGTATCCCAAATTCCAAGGTGGCTTCGACTGGGACTTCGTCGACCAGGGACTGCACCGCAAACCCCACTTCGACGCCGCACGCACGCTGGCCGACTATGAGCGGAAGGCCAACTCGCTGCAGCCCGGATCGGGCCACCAGGAGATGTACACCTATGGTGGTGACTACAACAGCTACGACCCGTCGGACAACAACTTCAACTGCAACGGCATCCTGGGACCCGACCGACAGATGAACCCGCACGCCTACGAACTGGCCTACCAGTATCAGAACATCTGGGCCACCACGACGAAGTTTGACGACAAGGGGGCCGACATCGACGTGAGAAACGAGTACTTCTTCCGCAATCTCGACAACTACCGTCTCTGCTGGACGCTGCTGAGCAACGGAGTGGCCGTAGACAGCGGTGTCGTGGAACGCCTCGACGTGGCTCCGCAGCAACACCGCGCCTATCATGTGGACTTCCACTCCGCTACAGATGGAAAACTGGACGGCACGGAGCTGCTGCTCAACGTGGACTTCAAGCTGAAGGCTGGCGAGCCGCTCATGGCTCCGGGACAGACCGTGGCCTATGCGCAACTGGAGCCCACGGGAGACACCAACACCGAGACGGCCGTGGACCAAGTGGCCGAAAAGCCGAAATTCAAGGTGGCCGACAAGAAGGGCGAGACCAGCATCACGGTGGAGACCGCACACGCCAAGCTGGCCTTCGACCGCACCACGGGATGGCTCACGACCTACGAGGTAGACGGCAAGAGCCTGCTGGGCGAGGGCGGAACGCTCAAGCCTAACTTCTGGCGCGCGCCCACCGACAACGACATGGGGGCCGGAATGCAGAAGAAGTTCGCCGCTTGGAGAGACCCCGCCTTCGAGCTGCAAGGACTGACGGTGAAGAAAGACAAGCGCAAGGGCAACGTGGAGGTGGCCGCAGCCTATCTGCTGCCTGACATCGGGGCCAGGCTCACCATGACGTACACCATCTTCAACGAGCAGGGTGCCATGGACGTGACCATGCAGATGAAGGCCGGCGAGAAGGAGGCCAGCGACATGTTCCGCTTCGGCGTGGCCGTGCAGCTGCCTTACGCCATGGACAAGAGCCTCTACTATGGACGCGGACCCGTGGAGAACTATGCAGACCGCAAAGACTGCCAACGCGTGGGAATCTACAGCCAGACGGCCGACCAGCAGTTCTACCCCTACATGCGGCCGCAGGAAAACGGCACCAAGAGCGACATGCGCTGGTGGAAGCAGACCGATGCCAACGGCTTCGGACTGCGCATTACTTCGGAGCTGCCCGCCACATTCTATGCCTCGGCGCTGCACTACAACATCGCCGACCTCGACGATGGCGCCGAGAAGGACCAGCGGCACAGCTACCAGGTGAAGAAGTCGGATTTCACGAACCTCTTCATCGACGGATTCCACATGGGTGTCGGTGGCAGCGATTCATGGGGGTCATGGCCGCTGAAGCCTTACCGGCTGCCCTATCAGGACCGCACGTTCTCGTTCACCATCCTCCCCATCGGGAAGTAAGGACGACAACGGCCCCGCAATGAAAACAACAAAGCCCCGTGGACAACAGTCGCACGGGGCATCACCACAAATCCCCGACTCATCCTCCCTAGGGAGGGGCCGGGGATTATTCCATGAAGGACTTAAAGGAGAAATACAGAATGAATGAGAAAGAAACTGCCGGCAACTCTTTCGGCGACCGTCTCAAAGGCTGCATCTACGGACAGGCCATCGGCGACGCGCTGGGACTGGGCTCCGAAGGCATGACTGACGAAGACATGACCTGCTACTATCCCAACGGTCTGCATCACTACAGCGAAATCGTACAAGACCGGCACCGCAAGCGGTGGATAAGGGGCGACTGGACTGACGACACCGACATGATGCTGTGTATTGCCCATGCCGTGATTGAGGACAAGGGCGTGAATCCCACCAACATCGCACGGCACTTCAAGTCGTGGGCCAACGGCACGCCGATGGGCATCGGCAACAACACGTACAAGGTGCTCAACATCGCTGAATACGTCAAAGAACCTTTCAACGTGTCCAAACTCATTTGGAAGATGAGCCAATACCAGTCAGCAACCAACGGTGCGCTGATGCGCACCTCGGTGGTCGGGCTGTTTCCGCAAGCGGTGAGGACGTGTGCGGAGAACATCTGCAAGCTCACCCACTACGATCCGCGCTGCGTGGGGTCGTGCGTCATCGTGTCGGAACTGATTCACGCCCTCGTGTACGGTCTGCCGCTGCCCCGATATATGGACATGATAGACTGCGCCGACAGCTACGATGAGCGTATTGCCGACTATATCGACCGGGCCCGGCTGACAACCGACATCAAACAACTGATGGACGACGACAGTATGGGCTACACGCTCGTCACCCTCTCGGTGGCATTGTGGGCTTACTGGCATGCCCCCTCCTTCGTTGACGGCTTGCTTTCCGTTGTCAATGCCGGTGGCGACGCTGACACGAACGGGGCCGTGGCCTGCGCCATTCTTGGTGCGAAGTTCGGCTTCAACGCCATTCCCGAAGAATATGTCAACGGACTGGTCTACCGGAACCAACTCGAGGAAGTGATAGCGGGACTGTCGGAATTCTGCGGCAAGGAGAAGCCTGGGAATCCAAAAGAGCCCAAGCGCTAGGAATCCGTTAGAGCGAGAAGAACTTCTTGGTGAGCCGACGGCGGTAGAGTCGTCCCACGGTGACATAATCAATCTTGTCGAACGGGGGGAAGAACTTGCAGCACCCGTCGACCACCTCGATGAGGAAGTTCATGTTCACAATGAACCGCTGGCTCACCTGCACGAACTGGTCGTCGAGCGCCGTCACGGTTTCAGCCTTGATGCTGCGCTTCATGTGTACGGGCTTGGAACGTCCCACCACCAGCGCCTCCCAGCAACGCATCTCGTTGCTATACTGGAAGAGGCCCACGTCGGCCTTGTCGATGACGCGGAAGTCGACGGAGTTGGTATAGAGCAGCAGCTTGCCGGGGATATACTCTTTGATGGCACTTTTCTCTATGCCCACGTCCTCGCTGGTCTCACGGAGCCGTTCCACGATGGTGTCAAGCTCGCTCTGCACGATAGGCTTCAGAAGCACGTCGAAAGCCAGTTTGCGCATGGCCGGCAAGATGTAGTCGGCAAAGGCTGTGTACATCACGACACGGCACCGCTTGTTGTGGATCCATCCCACCCGGTCAAGGAACTCCAACCCTGAGATGTCGGGCATTTCCACATCCAGGAAGAGCACATCGGGGTGAAACTCACCCACTAGCGATAGTCCGTCGAATCCGTTATGAGCTATTCCCTCGACAGTGATGTCGGAATACTCACCAAGCCGCTGGCTCAGTTCTTCAGCAGCCTTGACATTGTCGTCGATGATGATGACTTTCATTTGGCTATAGTTTTTTTAGGTTTATGTTTTATTTGTTGCGAAATTCGAATCCGTCGGGAATGAAGATGACAACCTTGCACCCCGCACGGTGTCCGTCGGGTGTGGTGACATTGCTCATATTATAAAGCATCTTCTTCCGGTTGCGGTAGTTCACATAAGCCAGTGTCTGCCGGATGACCTCGGACCCCGTGCGCATGCGTCTTGACAGCGTGTCGGGCTCGAATCCCGGGCCGTTGTCCACCACGTCGATGGCCACGCCCCCCTGCCGGTGCTCCACATTGATGTGGAGCATCTTGTGTCCTTCCCATCCGTTCAGCCCGTGAACGATGGCGTTCTCCACCACAATCTGTACGAACATCGACGGGATGAGCACCTTGCGGCAGTCAATGCCGTCGGCCACACGGATGCTGAAATCGAAATCGTTGCCAAGCATGGGTTGCTCCAGGTGCACATATTGCTTCACGAAGTCAAACTCCTCTTCAAGCGTGAGCGCCGTGGAGCGCGACAAGTCGAGGCTTGCGCGGATGAGCCGCGACAGTTCGGTAAGGTCGCTGGCCTCTTTGGCATCAGTACTGAGGATGTGGTTATTCAGCACGTTGAACGTAAAGTGCGGCGAGATCCGGTTGCGCACATTGTTCAGCTTCAGGTCCATCATCCTCACGCGGGCCTCGGCAAGGCGCTTGTGTGAGCGCTGGAATCCCAGCAGGAGGAGCAGCACGACCACCACGACCACGGCGCCTCCCACGGAGACCACCTCCTCCAGACGTTGCTGCTCGGCCTTTCTTTCGGCCATAGCCAGGCTGTTGTGGAGCCGCAGCGTGTCCTGTCCAAGTCGGCCCATGATGTCGGCGGTACGCATATTGGTGCGGTTGTGCTCCAAAGAGTCGCCCATGGCCATTTCGTCGCACAGCACGGAATAGGCACGGGCATAATCGCCACGAGCCACGGCCCACTGTCGCAGATAGCGCGAGCGGATGAGCCGCATGGAGAAGTCGATGCCGCGGGTGTCGCCCTCACTGTCGATGATGCGGCTCACTGACGCCCAGTCTTTTTGCGCCACGGCAATGCCGATGCGGATGGTGTGGCAGTAATAGACGGCTGGAAGGTCGGAACGGCGCCGCACAAAGGGCTCCACCTCGTCAAGATAGCACGTCGCACTGTCGATCTGGCCCAGGTTCAGGAACACGTCGGCAAGGTTCAGCTTACACAAGTACATGTCGAAGTTCTTCTCCATGTGGTTCTGTTCGAGCAAGCGCCGCATAGCCATGAACTTCTCCAAAGACTTCCGGTAGTCACCCTTGTAGTAATAATATGTACCGAAATTGTTCAAGAAATAGGCTTGCATGCTTACGCTCATCGAGTTTTGGTTGCGCTCGGTCCGCTTGTAATACTTCAGAGCCGTGTCATAATCGCCCAAATGCTGATACACCCAGGCCAGCCCAAGAAAGAGCGTTACACTCTCACGGTCGGGCAGGCGGAGCGAGTCGGCGAGGAAGAGCGCACGCCGATACCATTCGGCTGTGGCCGGCAGGTCGCTTTCAAAGGAATAGGCATCGCCCAGATTGGCACACACCTTGGGGGCCTGCGTCTTGTCCTCACTGGCCATAAGCAGTTCGTAGGCCTTGTGATAGAGGCGGACCACCTTGGCAGAATTGTCGTGAAAACTGTGATAATAGCTGCCCTCGCAATTGTAGATATAAGCCAGCAGGAGTCTTTTCCGCTCGGTGTCGGGCTGTCGGATGGCGAAATCCTCAACTCCCTTTGCCAGGGGCAAGAGCGTATCGGGGGTGGCCGAACGCAGATACCAGCCTACCAGACGAGCCTGGAACTCGAACAGCGTCAGACTGTCGGGGGCCGAGGCCATACCCTGCCGGATGAGGCCTAATGCCTCGGGGGAGCGCTTGTCGAGGGAATCGTCGATAGCCTGAAGCAATTGTTCAGACTCTTGGGAGACCTGCCTTTCCGATGGAGCACACCCCACCCAAAGGGCCAATACGGCCAAAATCGCCACGCAAGCACATGCTTTGACGAAGGAAATTTTAGTTCTGTCGCTCCCCATATTATCCTCAAACTGGTTCTATGCCACAAAGGTAGCAAAACTTTATGAGAAAAAAGAAAATCCCAAACGAAGAAATCTACGTTCGGGATTCAAAGTTATTGTCAGATGATCTCGTTTAAATCAATTTAAGCACGAATTCATATTACTTAAACACGAAAACAAGTCACGGCAAAGATAAAATAAAAAAAGTTCCATAGCAGCCTGTCATGAGGGCCAAGGACTAGTTGTGTCCGTTGAAGGGCTCCATCGTGGCCTGACCTTCCTGGGATATTCCCTCACGGCGCAAGACCGACCTGATGGTGAGAAAAATGATTTTCAAGTCGACAAGGAATGAGCAATGGTCGACGTACCACACATCATACTTGAACCTCTGCGCCCAACTGATAGCGTTGCGTCCATGGCACTGCGCCCAACCGGTGATGCCCGGCCTCACCTCGTGGCGGCGCGCCTGCTCGGGAGAGTAGAGAGGCAGATATTGCACCAGTAGCGGCCGTGGCCCTATAAATGCCATGTCACCTTTGAGCACATTGACAAACTGGGGCAGTTCGTCTATCGACGTAGAACGCACGAATCGCCCCACGCGGGTGAGCCTGTCGGCATCGGGAAGAAGCCGGCCTTGCGCGTCACGCTCGTCAGTCATCGTCTTGAACTTGATCACCCGAAAGACCTTGCCTCCCTTTCCGGGACGGGGCTGGAGAAAGAAGGCGCCTGCCCCCTTGTTGGCAAAATGGAGCCATACCGTAACTACGAGCAACAGGGGTGACAGAACTACCAATGCCATCAGGGCGATAAAGAAATCGATGATACGCTTGAAGAAATGCTTATACATACAGAACGGATTCAAAAAAAAGGTTTCAGCAGTCTCAGGCCAAGGCCCGTTTCAGGAATTCCCAACCTTCGGCACGCTTTTGTTCCAAGACGGCATCCACCTGGGCATAGTCAATATCGGGCAACGCCTTGCAGTCAGCCTCACTCTCCACCATGCGTCCTTCCAGCCCAAACATGCTGAGCAACGAGACAAAACGCGACATTCCACGTCCGCGATTGCCCACAACGGCAAACTGCTTATGGAAGAGGATGGAGAACACGCAGGCATGGAAGGAATCAGTGAACACGAAGTCGGACTCTCGGAAATTGCCCAACCACTCCTCCACGGGTGGCTGGATGCGCTCTTCGATGGGGAGTTGCCAGTCGTCAAACTTGCCATTAGACCGCCTTGTCACCAGATTCCGATCGCGTGCCAAAAGCTCGCAAAGCCGCGATTTCTGTGCCGAATCATCAAGCACATACGACATCAGGAACGGCTTCCCGGGCTTGGTCACCTTGCCTATGAACCGCTCGTAATCGGCGGCCTGGAGCAACATGGTGGGATCAATCACCCACTGGGCATCCACACCGAACGCTTCTTTGCAGAGGCCGACACCGCTTTGCTCGCGCACCGACACAAAGTCGAACCGTCGCAAAGCCCGTCCACATTCGTCCAATTGCTCCGGCGTATACTCGTTCAAATGGTCAAGTCCGAACGATGGCGCATAGGCAATCCGCCTCACGTCCCATCCCTCGGTGAATGCGAGGAACGCGTTAGCAATGTCCTCGTCTTCTCCCCACGTAGGTTTGAAGAACACGTTGCGCCATATCTGGTCGCTACCGACGATGATGGCGTCATAGTCAGAGCGCCGCACGTCGGCAAACGAACGGATATTCTTTTCTTTCAGATACTTGTGGATGAACGGGCGAGTGTTCTTCGAAATCCGCAAATCCTCGTCACAATAGTGCAACGTGCTTCTCACATCAACTTTCACAGCCTCTATCCATCGCCTCAGAGGCGTGTCCTTGTAAAAGGAATGTCGCCACGTCACAGGCTTGTGCCCCATCCGTCTGAGCACTTCCTGCAAGGCATAAGCTTGCAAGATGCCACCGAAATTCATCAACGGTGGAAGCGTAAGTATTCCTATTCTCATTCTATTTTTTCATGTTCGTATTTAAAAACATATCATTTGGAAAACAACTTCTTCAGTCGAAGAATCCAATGATATACACATATATTTATTCTTTGTCTGACCGTCAGCGGATGCAAGGTCCTGTCAATGAGTCGGCCCACATTTCTGCGACGTCTCAGTTTCTTGAAGAAAAGTTCCCTTTTTGGCGAAGAAGCCGAACTTGTCTCCAACGTCGGAATGTATTGCAAGGCCGCGGCATAATCGACGCGGTGGAACTCCTTGCCCTGCACATCCAGAAGCGTCCCACCACGTTCCGTACGGACAATAACCAAGCTTGCGCCCTTGTCATCGTCAAGCTCCGGCATCAGATGCTCCAGTCCCCAGAAGTCAGCAAAGGTAATGTCGCTGTGGCTGCATCCGCTCTTGGCCTTGCATGCCGCGCAAGAAGGCCTCTCCGTGAGATTGTCAAGAAAGGCCTGCATATAAAGGTCCGCATTTTGCGGCTGGCTTGCCACCGTATTATTCTTGAAACAGAAGGTAAGATGGAATCCGTGCCAACCGCCCCGCTTGTCGCGAAAACACACACGGGTCACGGGGCTACGGGCCTCACGCTGCTTCTCTCTGACATACATGGCCCACACCTTGGGACTGGGGACACCATGGCAAGCAAAGTCCGCCGTAATCAAGTTGTCATAGTTTCTGCCAAGGAAATGATGCAACCCGGCCACCTGGCATGGGCTTCCCGAGAACAGGACAAGCCTTCCCTGCCGGAGGAAAGCCTTGACGTCGGCATAGGCCGTACCTACCGAGGCCTGCACATACTTGCTTCCACGGAAAGCCTGAAGTCCCTCAGCAGACTCCGTATAGCTGATGCGGACCTGCCACTCGGCATCAAAGCTTGCTCCAAAGACCACGCCACCCCGATGCAACACGCTCATGGCCAACCGCGTGAAGACGCCTCCCGACGAGCTCTGCTGCCTTACCAAGTCGTCATTGTGGATAAAGGCATAACTTTGCTTGGGCGCATAGGGCTCGAAAGGCCGCCGGAAGGAACACGTGCGGACACACTTGCCACAATCGATGCAGGCCGACTCGTCAACAGAGGGATAGAGGAATCCCTCGCTGTCGGGCTTCATCACAACGCAATGCCTGGGGCAAACGGCCTCGCAAGCCGCACAACCGCAACAAGCCTCCTTACCCGACTGGGCGATATACTGTGCGACATTCGTTTTCTCAATAGCCTCCATAGCCCTACTCCTTTCGTCCGGCCAGTTTCCTAGCCGCTCTCAACAACAGATAGCCACAAGGCGAAGCCAGCAGTGCACGGTGTTTCCTGTCGAGCGCACCACGGCGCACCGAACGGGGAAAGCCGAGGAACTCCTTGCGGAAACGGTGATAAAGGGTGCGGTCGCCGGTGTCGAGACCCAGCACGAGGATCTGCAAGCAGAATGGCGCGCACAACTTTTGTACCTTCAGAACATACTTGGGGCTCTTCGAGGCGAAAAAGCCGACAAGCGAACTCAGGTTGGCATATTTCTCCTGCATCCGTTTTTTCTTGTGCTCGGCCCTTATGGACTGATGGACGATGGAGTCGTCGTTCATACGGTAATGATAGAACCGCCCGTCCAACATGGATACACGCCGCGCATACCAAGCCAGCTGAACCATAATGTGCCAGTCTTCACAAAGGTCGCACCCCTCAAGGAAGCCCACGTCATCATGATCAAAAAGCGACCGTCTGACCAACCGTCCGGCCAACTCGTGATGCCATTCCTGTGAAAGGAAATGGTCGAGCATCTCGTCGGCCGAGGCAAAATCGGGTTCGTCGAACACGTCAACCACCTCGTCCTCATTCACCACTTTTCCAGTTGTCACGATGTCGGCTCCCGTTGCCAGCTGGCACTCCACCAGCCTTTCTATGGTCTCTGGCTCTATCCAGTCATCGGCATCAAGGTAGAATACAAATTCCCCATCCGACTCCGCCACCAGGGTGTTTCGTGCCGCCGAGATTCCCCGGTTATGGTCGTGGTGCAGGAGTTTGGTCTTCGCCTTCCGGTCGGGATACCGCTCCAGCACCTTTCTGACCACCTCCATGCTGTGGTCAGGAGTCCCATCGTCGACGAAGACACACTCCAAGTTGGCGTAAGTCTGCCCGAACACCGACTCGGCGCAACGCCCTATATATTTCTCGGCACCATACACGGGCACGCAAATGGTGACAAGACAAGGTGAAATCTCGCTCATTTCCTAAAGGTTTTTATACATTTCCAACAAGTGTTTCCACACATCACGCTGCTCATAGCGCTCTTGAATCATCCGTCGGCAATTGTGCGACATGCGCTCCACATCAGCCCCATGGTCGAGAAACCACCTCATGCCCTCGGCCAGGGCGGCAGTGTCGCGTGGCCGGATAATCTTGCCATTGAGCCCGTCCTTCACAATTTCGTTGCATCCGTTGATATCGGTCACGATGGAAGGCAGGCCCATGGCACCGGCCTGCATGGGCACGTTGGGGAAGCCCTCGCGATAGCTGGGGAACACCAAGGCGTCAGCGGCGAGCAGGAAGGGGCGCGCGTCGGTTTGCCATCCCACGAAGCGTACGGCTCCCGACTGGCGGAAGAACTGCTCGTTGTCGCCCTGGAGGGGGTCGAGTTCCGACTCGAACTTGCCCACGAGGATGAGCTTGAGCCGCGAATATTTCTCCGTCAGCAGGCGCATGCAGTCGGCCAGCTCGTTCATCCCCTTGTCGGCCACGATGCGGCCAATGAAGACGAAGGCAAAGTCGTCCGGTTGCAAATCCAGCCTTTTCCTGGCCTCCTCACGGCTCATCGGAAGAGCCTGGGGTGCATAATAATCCGTGTCGATGCCATTGATGTTGCCATTATAGATCACGCTGAGGGGCTTCCGCGTGATATGGTCGGCCTGCAGCGTGTGCAACACGCCCCGTCCCTCGGGCACCACGCGCGTGGCACACCCGCACGAGATGCGCTCCATGGTTTTCAGCAAGCCCCTCATCAGTCCTTTGGAGCCCTGATAGCGGAGGCCTGTAACGGTGTAGACGCGGTTGGGCACCCCCGTGAGCTTGGCAGCGAGCAAGGCCAGCAGCGACCCCTTCGGGGTGTTGGCGTGGACGATATCGGGGCGCTCGCGGCGAAAGAGGCGTATCAGCGCCACCAGCGACTTCACATCGGCCGCCAGCGAAATCTCACGGTGCATGGGCACATTGATCACCCGTATGCCCTCACGGCGTGCCACGCCCTGGAGCAAGCCCGTGTCTGCGGCCACACCCACCACCTCCATATACTGGTTGAGGAAGCGCAACTGCCCTCTTAACAGCACGTCAAGGCTCAGGTCGACGGTGGTCACCCTGAACAGTTTTTTTTGCTTCATAGCAAGTCTTGATTGATTTTCTTCAGCACCCGGCAACGGTTGCCCACGGCCAGCGACCCGTCGGGAATATCGTGGCTCACCACGCTTCCCGCACCGATGACGCACCACCGGCCTATGCGCACCCCCTGGATGATGGTGGTTCCGGCACCCACCCAGGTGCCCTCGCCCACCTGCACGTCGCCACAAAGCGTGGCATGTGGCGACACATGCACATAGTCGCCCAGCACGTTCTCGTGGTCCAGGCTCACGCCGGTGTTCACAATGCAGTGACGGCCCACACGGGTCTCGGCCTGGATGATGGCTCCCTGCATCACCACCGTGCCCTCGCCGATCGTGGCCGAAGGCGACACGATGGCCGACGGATGGATGGCACGCCCGTAAGCCACGGCATGGCGCTGGGCCAGCATCTTGCGAATTTTGTTGCTCCCGATGGAGATGATGAGCGGCTGCTGGCCTGCATAATCGTGACCGACAGGCAGTCCGCCAAGTTCCGACAACTCGCGGTTGTCGTCAAAGAGTCCTTCCACGGGTTCGCCCATGGCGCGGAGGATGTCCATGATGACCTTGCAATGGCCGCTGGCTCCGTATAGATACATAGTTGGAAAAGATTATTTTTTTAATATTATGAATCGAAAAGGAATCCCCCTCGTGCCAACCGGCTCAAAGGCGGGCCAAGAGACGTGAGGCCGCCTGTTTGAGCCTCCACTTGGGATATTCGGCCTTGACCTGCTCCTCGCACGCCCCAAGCAGGGTGGCGGCATCGCCAGCGAGCAGGGCCTTCACGTAGGGTTGGCGCAGGTAGGACTTGTCCGAAATGGTGGCCACATCCTGCCAAATGGGGTCTGCCAGCTCATGGGCCAGGTATTGCTTGATTTCCTCATGGCCCTGATAGCGGAAGAAGAGACGCTGCCGGAGGTCCGACTTCAGCACATTGACGATTTCATAGAGGATGTAGTCGCGCGCCTTGTCGTAATGATAAGTTTCTATGAGTTGCTTCTTCAACTCATAGAGCCGCTTCAAGTCAGGGAAGAGTCGTGGATTATAGCGTGTGGTCATGCCTCCGAAGCGGTAGTTGTAACCCACGGCGTCGATGATGCAGATGCTTTCGAGATGGGGAAAGAGCAGCATGTTGAACACCAAGTCCTCGCCCATGGCCAGTCCGAAAGGCTTCAGGCAGGCCCTGTCGATGGCCTCGCGCCGGTAGAGTTTGCCCCACTGGCACACCGAGAGCATGTTGACACCGAAAAACGACAGATAGTAGCGCTGGAAGAGTTCGGGCTGCCTCACCAGCCCCTTCACCGGAGAGGGAATGGGTTTTCTCACCCATCCCCAACCGTCCATGATGCGCCGCCCTCCGATTTCCACATAGTCGGCATGGCTCTGCTTCATGGCCTCAACCATCAGCCGCAGGGCATCGGAATCGATCCAGTCGTCGCCATCGACAAACGTGACCAGTTCGCCACGGGCGGCCCGGAGCCCGTCAAAGCGCGCCCGCTCCACACCCTCGTTGGCCTTGTCCACAATGCGTATGCGGCCATCGCCGTGGGCCAGCCTCCGGCATTGGTCCAGGCTGTCGTCGGTGGAACCATCGTTCACCACGACACATTCCCAGTCGGCGTAGGTCTGGGCCATTATCGAGCGCAGGCACTTGCCCACCTTGGAACCCAGATTATATACAGGAACGATTATGCTAACCACATCGGAACGACATTATAGACAAAGGTGAACACATAGAACACCAGCAGGGCGTAGCCCAGCTTGTTCTCCTGATTTTCCCAGAAGCGGGCCTTCACGAAGGGATAGACGAGCACCACGGGCATGATGAACCACGAAATCTGCGCGAAGCGGTTGGAGTAGGCGGCGCGGATGATGAGCACCCAGAACGAATTGGTGAGCAGGTAGATGTTGTAAATCCAGTGATAATACTCGTCTTGGAACTTCTGCTTGAAGATGAAATAATAGCCCACGGCGACAGGCACGGCACTATAGATGAGGAAGTCCCAGCGGAATCCCGTCTTCACCACCATACCCTGCTGGCGCTGCACTTCCTCGTTGGAAGTGAGGTAGGACGTGAAGCGCTCGTCGTCGCCGAAGATTCCCGCCCCGGCCAGTGCGCCCTGAATGGCTCCTCCCGCCACGAGCGACATCACAATGCAGAGGAACCAGAAAATGAGATAGTGCTTGCTGTTCTTGTAGAAGAAGGCCGCTCCGGCCGCCGCCGTCATCAGATAGACCGATGAGTGTATGCCCATGGCCACAAAGGCCAGCAGGATGGCCACGGGGAGCCGGTCGACATAGGTCAGGGCCAGGATGAAGATGGCCGCACCCATGCCGTTGCGAATGCCGTTGACGCCATAGTTCCAGAAGGTGAACATGCTGAGAATCACCAGGAAGGGAATGTAGTAGTAACTCTTGAACATGCGGCGCATGGCCAGCCAGAAGCTTCCCACATAGCAGAACGAGCAGAAAAGGAAGAAGACTTTCGCACTGGTGAACTTGGAGAAGATGCTCATCAGGTTGTAGAACAACCAGTCACTGTCTTTCACGAACAGGTCGGGCGAGTTGGCATATTGCTGAAAGACGGCATTGTATACTATCATATCGCCGAAGGCGAAACCCACCGGACGAAGCCCCATGAACAGGATGAGGGCCACGCTGAACAGGACTCCGAAGCCCGAGGTGAGCGACACCGTGCCATCCTCAAAGATGGACTTCGACTCACACTGCAAGAAAGCAATGATGATCAGTGCCAGTATGGTGTAATTAAAAATAACCGTATATAAATAAGGTGCCATATTTAAATGGATTTATAAATATTCTCGTATGCTGTAATCATGTGGCCGATGTCAAAGTTCCGTGCCCTTCCGAGGCATCTCGCGGCCACGTCCCGCGCCTCGCCGGGGTGTTCGTTCAAGTGCCTCAGCGTCCGGGCCAGGGCCTCGGCGTCGCCCTCGGGGAAGAGCAGGCCCGCCCCTTCGGTGATGTCGTGCAGGCCGTCAACATCACTGGCCACGAAGGGCTTGCCGGCCGCCATGCCCTCGATGCTCGACAAGGAGAGTCCCTCGTAGTGCGACGACATCACCACGGCGTCGGCCGTGTGAAGTATCGAGGCCACATCAGAGCGCACACCGAAGAATCGCACACGGGTCTCAAGACCGAGCCGGGCCACCAGGGCTTCAAGGGCTTCGCGCCTGGCGCCGTCGCCCACGAGCCAAGCCTCGTAGCCGTCTTCCGGCAACAGGCTCATGGCCCGTATGAGCGTGTCCTGGTCTTTCTGTTCGCGGAAGCCCGCCACCATCACGGCCACGAAGCGATGCGAGCCCTCACGGATGGCGGGATTGGGTGCGGCATACTCAAAGGCATTCACGTCAACGCCGTTGTTCACCAGCACCACGCGGGCTTTCGTGCGGCCGAGATAGCGTTCCAGATTCTCACGGGCCTTGGCCGAAATGCAGATCACCGTGTTATAGCGGTCATACATCCACCGGTCGACATGGCGATACCACTTCCAGGCCCGTCGCCGGTTCGAGGTGTTGTGCTCGGTGGTGACGAGCTTCACACGCCGGTGCACGAGGGCGGCCAGGGCGGCAAAGAGTTGCGGCGAGGTGTTGTGGGTGTGCACGATGTCGTAACGGCCCATGATTCGTGCCAGCCTCCAAAGGCAGAGGGGGCTGTAGGGCGAATGTCCCAGCCCGATGACGTGCGTCCCCGTGTCCACGAGGCGGCGACGGAAGGGGGTGTCGGCATCGTCAAAGAGGGCCACGTCCACCTGGAATCCGTCGTCTTGCAGGCGCGGTGCCAGGTCGACGATGAGTTTCTCGGCGCCCCCCGTTCGAAGCGAAGTGATGACATGGAGGATTTTCATTGCTTGTAGAGGCTTCCTTTCTTCACTTTGTAGCGGTTCAACAAGTAGAGCGCGCATCCGGGCACGAGGGCCAGCAGCGTGAGTCCCTTGCAAGGCGATTCGGCCAGGAAGCGCCCGTTGCGGCTCCGGATGGAGTGGTTCACATAGTGGATGCAGTCGGCCAGGCGCCGCCCCGCCGACTGGGTCTGGCTCATGTCAAAGCGGCGGTAGAAGGCGAATCCGCGCGGATTGTTCCAATATTGCCGCCACATGCCACGGCTCGAGCCGTCGTCCTGATATTCCACCACCACGAGCACCTCGTTCATCACCAAGAGAGGATAGTCCTCATCGATGAGCCCGTACTTGTAGGCCAGCCCGACATACTTCTCGCCGGGGAAGACGGGATACTCGGGATAGCGCGTGATGACATCGGTGCGGTAGACCATCTTCTTGTCGCCCGACCCATGCAGTTGCTCATAATATCCCCTCCATGTGGTCTGCTTCAGCCCTTCGGGGAACGGCTGGCCGATGACGCGTCCGTCGGAAAAGGCGTCCAGGCCGATGATTCCGGCATATTTGTCGGACCCGTGCTTGTGCCAGAAGTCCACAATCTTCTCCACCGCGTCGTCGGGCATGTAGTCGTCAGAATCGATGCAGGTGTTCAGCTCGGTGCGCAGGTTGCGGTAGGCCGTGTTGTGTGCGCCGTGCATGCCCTGGTTCTGCTGGTAGATGTAGCGGATGGGCACCTTTCCCTCCTTCGTCCATTGCTCCACCACCTGGCGGGTGTTGTCGGTCGACCCGTCGTCGATGATGAGCCATTCAAAGTCCTTGCTGGTCTGCCGGCACAGGCTTTCATAGGTGCGGCGCAGGGTTCCGGCACGGTTATAGGCCGGGGTGAAGACGGTGAGCGTGGGCGCTCCGGGCTCCACCCGTGATGTGGGTTGTTTTTTCAATTGCTTATCCAATTTTGTTGTTGCCATTTTTTCATGGCCCATAATACCAAGTCTATATTTTTCAAACTTCTCGTTTCACGCAAAGTCATTCATGACATACTGATTATCAAGACGTTGCAAGAGAGCCCTTGAGAGGTCCTCATTTGGGCCTAGTCAGGGCCTCACTTGCCCCGAGTGAGGGCCTCTCAACGGGCTTCTTGCGCCGTCTCAAGGCCACGGGCGCATTGCTGTCCGCTTTTTTCTGATTTCCATCAGCCTTGCAGCCCCCGCCCCACCCCGCTACAGATAGCGGCGGACACGGCGCATCACGCGAAGCCGCAGGCGTCTCCACCAGGGCAGCCACGACATGGAATACCAGTGGATGGTGCGTGTGTTGCCGGTGAGGCGCACCTCGCCGGTGAGCGAGTTCATGGGGCAGAAGAAGTCGGCCGGATAGAGGGTGAGGCCAGCCACGGCCTGCTCGCTGCCGTCCATGCGCAGTCCGCTGGAACCAAGCAGTTTGGTCACCAAGGGAATCATGGAGTAGGGATTGATGCGTCCGTCGGGCAGGCGGAACGCAAGCGTCTGGTATTCGTCGAGCACCGCCTTGAGCCAGGCCATGCCCGGCTCGCATCCGATGCAGAGTCCCGGGGCGATGCTGTATTGCCCAAGGGCATTGGCCGTCTCCCACCCCATGAATGGGCCGCGGGCGATGATGTCGTCCAAGGGACGCACCACCTCCACGTCGGTGTCGAAGTAGAGTCCGCCCTGCTCGTAGAGCACCTTGAAACGGACGTAATCGCTCACAAAGGCGTATTTGTGCGCGGCATAGGCGTCGCGCGTATAGGCCAAGGCGTCAACGTCGAAGTTGCTTTCGTTCCACTCCTTGATTTCATATCCGGGCAGGAACTTGCGCCAGCTCTCAATGTATTTTCGTGTCGATGCCGGCAGCGGATGACCGCCAAACCAGCAGTAGTGTATTATCTTGGGAATCATTTTCTGCGATGTTTGTTATCGAATCCGTCCCGGGGAGATCCGTACTCACTCGGCCAGCCGCTCCACCTTGCGGGCCTCTTGCTCGTTTCCATAGTCGTGCGTGGCAAGATAGTCCGTTATCCGGCTTTGCAACGGCTGGTTCCTGACAAAGCCAAATATGCCGCCGGCACACCCCGCGTTGTCCATCGGTACGATGCATCCGTCCACGCCGTCGCTGACCTGGCTGCGGGCCGTGGCATAGTCGGTCACCACAACGGGCTTGCAGAGCATCTGCGCCTCGCGCACCGTGACCGACTTGCCCTCGTAGCGCGAGGGCTGGGCGTAGATGTCGCAGGCCAGGATGTAGGGATAGGGATTGGCCTTCTTGCCCAACAGGACGACTTGCCGCTCCATGCCGGCCTCGGCAATCTTGCGCCGCACGAGGGCCTCGTCGCCGCCATAGCCGATGATATACCACACCACCGGCTGGCCCAGCGCGATGATGCGGCGGCAGATGTCGGGCACGTTGTCATAGTTCTTGGCATCAGAGAAGCGGCCCACGGAAAGGATGTTCACCGTTCCGGGCCGGCGGGGCATCTCGCGTTCCACCACTTCCCGGGGTATCATTGCGGCACGGCGACGCACGAAAGCGGGCGAGAGAATGTTCTCTATCTCAACAATCTTGGACTCCAACGAGGGGAAGACCTTCAGGAACGAGGTACGCACCGACGGCGAGATGGACACGATGTGGTCGAAGCCGGACCAGACGGGGAGCTCCAACGGGGCGTTCACGTCGATGTGGGTGTAGTCGGTGTGTATCCACGCGGCCTTGCGCCGGGCGCTGACCTTGTGGAGCACGATGTTGTGGGGGGTGAGGAAGCTGATGGCAAGGTCGTAGGTGCCCAACCCCTTCAGCGAGGGCAGGAAGGGCTCCACGGCGTTGAAGATGTATTGCAGGATGGCGGCCCCGTCCTTGGGATGGGTGCGTCGGCAATAGGCGCGATACTGCATCCGGGCCTTCAAGCGCCCGAAGAGCACGCCCCACTGGCCTTGCCGCAGGCATTGGGTCATGGGCTTCTCTATGGCGGCGTAGGCGGGAATCTCGGGCAGCAGGTTCACCTCCTTGGGGATGAACTGCATCAGCTCGCCGCGATGGCCGTAGACGAAGAGGTCGACGGCATAACGGGTGTAGTCCAAAGCCTGCAAGAGTCCGATGAGACTCATCTCGGCTCCGCCGATTTCCAAATAGTGTATGGCAATAAAAAAGCGCTTTTTCATCATCTATCGTATTACGGATCAGGCTTCAACCAACTGGTAGAACTTCTCTATTTCCTCGGTATTGCCTTTCTTCTCCTGCATCTGGTATTGCTGTATCGCATTGTAGAGCGCCTTGTCGGCAAGCAACCGCTCCACCCCATCGGCCACAGCCTCAGGTGTCATCTTCACCACGAGTCCGTTCTTTCCGGGCACCATCTGGTTGTAGACGCCTGCGAACTCGGTGGTCACCACGGGGCGGTTCAGGATGCGGGCCTCGGCAATGGAGAGTCCGTAGCCCTCATGACGCGAGGTTTGCACGTAGAGGGTGGCGTTGTTGATGTAGGGATAGGGATTTGGGGTGGCGCCAATGAAGTGGAACACGTCCTGAAGATGATGTTCGGCGAGATAGCGTTCCATCTCTTCGCGGTAGGGCCCGCGCCCCACGGCATACCAGTGGAAGCACACGCCACGGTCGCGGAGCAGCCGGCAGGCCTCAAGGGTGATGTCGTAGCCCTTCTGATCCTTGTTCAGACGGGCCACGGTGACCAAGGCCGGCACGCTCGTGTCCATGGGCTTCTCCATGGGCTCGCCGGCCAGACGATTGATGAAGTTGGCGTCGAGCATATCGCGGATGACAGTCATCTTGTGCGCAAACTCGGGATAGATGCCTTGGAAGGTGCGCAGGGCCGAATCGGAAACGGGCACGATATGGTCGATTTCGGCATAGAAAGGCCGCTGGAAGTCGCGGTTGACACCCTCAAGCCGGTAGTCCACATTCACCCACGACAGCTTTTTGCGGGCCTTCACCTTGCCCGCCACGAAGAGCGTTGGAACGCCCTGGGCATAGGCCACGGCCACGTCATAAGTCTTCGCAGGGGCGGGAAGACAGGGACCGACGTGCTTCCAGTAGAGCCGCGCCTTGGCTCCATTGGTGAGGTGATAGGGCTTGCGCAACGACAACGAGAAGGCCAGCCGGGCAAAAAGCTTGCGGAAGTCCATCGACTTCAACTGCGCTACGAAACCTTGATTGGCAAATTCCGTGTACTCGAAAGGCGGTAGCACATGCACTTCCTTGGGGATGTATTTCTCAAATTCACCACCATAATTAAACAACTGGAGGTCGACATCAAACCGTGTATAGTCGAGCACGGAAAGGAATGTGATCAGACTTTTCTCGGCCCCGGCGGCGCCCAGCGAGTCGATGGTGACAAACATTTGCTTCTTTTTCATGATTGGGGAGATCGGGGGTGGGATATGGCGACAATGGAATGGTTGTAGAACGCAACGGCCTTATTCACCAGGAAGGCCGTCAGGAACGACAGGGCGAGGGCCACCAGGAAGTGCCACTCACGGCCGGGTTCTAATCCGTTGAACACGCAATGGAAAATAAATTCATGCAAGAGATAGAGTTCGAGCGTACAGCCGCCCATCCATACGAAGGGACGGTCGCAACGCCATGACTTCAGCTTGCTTCCCACCCAGGCCCAAGCAATCGTCCAGTAAGGCACGAAGATGTAAATGCAGAAATTATCTGCCAAGTCGTGGCTGAAGCCTATCCATTGGAATTGCGAGGCCAAAATCAACGCACTATAGGCCAAGAACAGCACAACGGCCAGCAACGCCCCCACCTTGCGGAGCTTGAGCTTGCCCAAGCCGAAGGCCATTCCAGAAACGAAGATGGGAAGATAGAGGAATGGTTGGAAGGCGATGGGGTATCCGGAAAGCAGCCAGACAAACACCAAGGACACGGGAATGGACACCCAAAACGCAGCCTCGCTCCACTTGCGGACAGACCGGAAGAGGAGGGGGGCCACCAAATATAAGATGACGATGCAACGAATGAACCACAGGTCGAGGCCCAACACCGTCCACCATTCGGTGTGGAGGGATGAGGCGGAAGTCGTGGAACTGTCTTGAATGAAAGCCGGTCCATAGTTGTCGAGCAGGATCTTGATGATTCCGCAAGTCACACACACCGGAAGCAACCGGACAAACCGGCGCAGATAATACTCTTTGAGCGTGTGCTTACGCAAGGAAAAAGAGAGTCCGAAACCTGAAACATAAAAGAACACGCACAAGAAAACGGGCCCGACAACCAAGCGATTGAAATTGAGCAACCAGCTGTGAGGTATCCAAATTTGGTGTACACAGAGAATAGCCAAGATGGAGATGCCCATCAGAAACGCCCTGTTTTGCCCCACAAGGGTGGATGGCGCCATCGACAATTTCTTTTTCATGCTACACTAATGTTTTTCTTCGTGAATATTTTGTTGGCATCCTGAAGAATGCAAATCGATTCGCTTCAACCGCTTTCCGAAGAAATGATTGTAAACCCGTCGCACGAAGCCAAAGGCCTTGGCGATTTCTGGGTGGCGTGTGGCAAGCCGATAGTCGGTCCGGCAGCCGAGGACTTCGTTGAAAAGCGGGCGGTATTCGGCATCGGCCTTGGCGCAATACGCATCGAAAGCACGCGCCACCTCGCCTCCGCGTGCATCGGCCAAAGCATGCATTTGGCGGCAGAGACGCCAATAGAAGTCGGCCATATCGGGCAACAAATCGGGATGACGGGACTGGATGAAGCGCAGTCTTTCCTCATTTCCGCGCAACAAATCAAGGTTGCGAACCGAAAACGTGCCCGAGATGCCTTGCTCGCGCTGGCGATAATAATAGAGCGGACGGTTGACCACGCCATATCGTTGCGCCTCCTCGATGATGTGATGCATCCAAAAAGAATCCTCAAACCAGGCTCCCTTTTTGAACGGATGACGCCTTGCGATGTCGGCGCGAAGGAGTTTTCCCCAGGCAAAATTCTTCACATACCGGTTGCTCACCAATTCGCGCATGGCCTCGTCGCGGCCCAGCGTGAAGGCCTCGGGCTTCCCGTGGGTATAGCGGTCGTCAAGGAGCAAGTGGTCGGTCCAGGCATAATAGAAAGCACCCTGCACCACGTCGCAATGCTCCGCCTCGGCAAAAGCCAGCAGACTGGTCAATGCGTCAGGAGCCATCCAGTCGTCGGCATCGAGAAAGAAGACGTAGTCGCCCGTGGCGTGAGCCAGTCCGGCGTTGCGTGCGTCGGAGAGTCCGCCATTCGCCTTGTCGACAACAATCGTCCCAGGATGCCGGCGCTGATAGTCACGGCAAAGGGCCGGCGAACCGTCGGTGGCGCCGTCGTTCACCAAGATGGGTTCCAGCAGAACGCCTCTTTGGGCATACAGGCTGTCAAGGCATTGCGGAAGAAAAGCTTCCACATTATAAATGGGAACGACAACAGATATCTTCTTCGGTTTCATGACTCTGGATTTATACTTGGGAACGGCCGACCGACGCACATGAGAGCCGGCCGGCATGTTGCGGAACCCTTCACGACAGTGACGAGAACCACCGGTGGATGGCCGGCACATGGAGTTTCTCGGAATGTCGCAACGAGGCCTTCCGCATGGACAGCACGCGTTGCGGATCGGCGCTCAGCGCATGGACTGCCTCGGCAAACGACGTGGCCGTGTTCTTGCAGAACATGGCATTGGTGTCGTCGCAATAGTCGCGGATGCTTCCCACATCGCTCACCACCATGGCCAGTCCCATGGCCAGCGACGTGGTAATGACGTTGCTGCCTATCGTGTCTTCCATCACACTGATGGACACATCGGCCAAATCCATCTGGTGACGCAACTCGTCTTCGGACAAATAGCCTTTCATGTCGACATTCTTGCATCCGGCAAAGAGGCTGTCGACTTCGCTCTTGCGACCACGGCATATCACCCAATGCACCTCGGGACAACGCGAGACCACATCAGCCAAGAGCTGATAGTTGCGGCGCATGGAACCCATGGTGATTATCGTGAGGGGAGACCCCACCTCCACGGGGACCGACTTGCGATAATAATCGCTGTCCACATAGTGGAATCCGGTGCTGATGGTTGCGGACCTCAGACCACAATCCACCAGATAACGGGTGAGCGAGGAGCCCAAGGTGAGTATTTTGTCGACGGGACGTGCCCACTGTTCCAACAGACGGGGATTGTGGGCGCGATAGCTCTGCAAGATGTCGACCGTGAAATGCACCATTCCATAAATGTGTACGCCGGGATAATGCTTGCGAAGGTAGCACGCCAACTGATATTGGGGAGTCTCAAACTCCATGTACTCCAAGAGGAAGACGCTGTCGCCGGATTGAAGCTTTTCGAACATGGGACGGCAAAGTTCCATGTACTCGCGGGGATAGACCTTGTCGCGATAGTGGATTCTCGGATTGCCGTCGTTATTGATGTGGAGCTTGTAGCACACCTTGTCAACCAGTCCGCCCAGTCCGGTGCGGGGCTTGAATTCGCGCGGGGCGTCCTTCACGAGCACACGGTAATCATCGGGAAACTGCTCGGCGAGCCGGCGGCTCATCCAAGCCATGCCGGCATGGTTGCCATGAGAGATGGGCCAGTCTTGTGCGATGAGGTATTTCATACTTGATAAGAAAGTCTTCGTAATGCCTGGCAAGCTATTCCGCCTTGAGCCAAGGCTTCAGGTCGTGGGCCAAGATGGCCGTGAACTTGTCGGCACCGGAACTGATGAGATGATAAGAGTCGCAAAAGTCGGAAGCCAGGAAGCGCTTGTCATCATAATAATCCAGGTATTTGACATCATACTTCTTGCAGAGTGCCCACAGGGGAGCATAGGCCCGATGGAGCTTGCTTGCGTATTTGGGCGAGGCGACGAAGATGAGCCGGGTGCCGTTCTTCTTGCACAAGCGTACAAACTTCTCCAGGCAATCCAGCTTCAGCGTGTCATAGTCAATACCTAAGTCGGGGAAAGCATTGGTCCTTTTTTCTTGATAGGCACTGTATCCCTTGTGGCCGAGTTCCGGCTCTTGGGTGACTCCCTCCCATAAGTTTTGAAAA
Organism: uncultured Prevotella sp.; assembly: GCA_964420715.1. Lineage (GTDB taxonomy): Bacteria > Bacteroidota > Bacteroidia > Bacteroidales > Bacteroidaceae > Prevotella. The sequence goes on from CAYQUN010000002.1 coordinate 45,326, forward strand.
CTCGAGTTGTACCGATAGAGCTGGGAATACATCTTCACACGGTCGGTGGGGTCTATCGCCCAAAACACGGAGTCGATTCCGGCCTGGGGATAATAGGCACGGAGGGGATAGACATAACGCGCATTGTCCGACTTGAACAGGTCGGTAGCCACATAGGCATCATAGACGATGAAGCGCGGAATGCGCCGCTGGCAGATGAGACGGTAGAGGGCATAGTTGTAGATGATGCCCATACCATCCTTCCCGGCGTTGAAACAGGACACGTGCAGGGAGTCTTCGAGGATGTCCGGATTATAATGGTGAAAGGCCCTCGACGACCCCATGACGAGTAAGTCTTCAGTGGACACACGGCAGAGATAGGCCGCCTTGCCCATCTCGCCACCCTTTACATGGTCGCGGACTGCATCAAGTGCCTTGCCACAAGCAAAGTCTATCAGGAACATCACGACCAACAAAAGGGTCAATAGTTGGAAAAAACGTTTCATACTGATTAGAATCCTGCGTAAATGAACTTGCCCGAGGCGAGCACGCCTGTGAAGAGAATGAGAAATAGCAATATGACATAGGTGGACCAGCGCACGACGACATGACCGCTATGAAGCAGGCGCAGGGAGTGCAGGCGCGGACTCTCATCGGCCACGTCCTTGCCCAACACCATGACAATCAGGCACAGGCACCAAAACACTTCGGGCAGAGCCACGTCGACTGAGAAGCGAAGGTCGGTCAATATCTTGACCACGAAGTTCCATGCGTCGGCCAACGTGGGCATACGGAAGAAGATCCATGCCACATCGACCAGCACAAAGGTGCCCACGACGCGTAACACACGAAGGACTCCGGAGGACTTCAACTTGTTCAGCCCGAGGAACTTCTCCGCAATCTGGAACACGCCATGAAGCAGGCCCCAGACAATGAAGGTCCAGTTGGCGCCATGCCAAACGCCACTGACCAGGAAGGTGACCAGGATGTTCCAATAGTTGCGGGCACGGCTGCAACGACTCCCACCCAAGGGAATGTAGACATAGTCCTTGAGCCAGGTGGACAGCGAAATGTGCCAACGATGCCAGAACTCGGTGACGCTCTGCGAGAGATAAGGCCGACGAAAGTTGTTGATGAGCTCGAAACCCAGTAGCTCGCCAACACCAACGGCGCAGAACGAATAGCCCGCAAAGTCGCCGTAAATCTGGAAGGCATAAAGAAAGGCACCCAACGCACAGAAAGGACCGCTCTGCGAGGTGTAGTTGCCGAAAATGTAATCGACGGTTTCACCCAACCGATCGGCCACCACCACCTTCAGGAATATGCCCCAGAGAAGCCACTTCAAACCCTGGACGGCCTGCGCATAGCGGAACTCACGACGCGCCTTGATCTGCGGAAGCAGGTCCTTGGCCTTGCTGATGGGACCGCAGACAATCTGCGGAAAGAAGCACACAAAGAGCATATAGTCCCACCAATCGCGCTCGGCGGGTATGCGGCGGTGGTAGACATCGAGCAAATAGCCCAAAGCCTGAAGCGTGTAGAACGACAATCCCAAGGGCAAGGCCCAGTTCAGACCGGGCAACCCGACGCTGATGCCGAACAGGGAGAAAAACTGGATGAGACTGTCGTTGACAAAATTATAATACTTGAAAAGCAACAGCGGAACCAACGCCACCACGGCTGCAAACACGCCATACCACTTGCGATGACGGCGCTCCAGCTGGATGGCAAACAAATAGGTCCATGCCGTGATGCCCAACAGAATGAGGGCGTAGACGGGCTTCCACTGCATATAAATGCCATAGGAAAGGATGATGAGCAACGCATTGCCCATCCGTGGATAGCTTTCCGCCAACTTCCGCCGGCTGGACAATGCCCAATAGACGCAAAAGATGATGGGAAACAACCAGACGAACTGGAAAGAATTGAAAATCATAAGGCCGAGATAAAGTCTTGGGATAGATTAAATTGGAATCGCATGGACTGGCTTGGAATCAACCCATCATTTCGGTGAAAAGGCTGATGTCGTTCTGAAAATGCGCCACCCCTGCTACCTCCGGCAGTGTCAGAGCCTGCTCCACGCCACGAGCTATTTCGTTGGGGGACATGTCTACAATCACACCATTGGCCCGATGGGACAACTGTTCTTCGGCACCGGTGAACCGTGTGGCTACAATGGGCACCTGGAAGCAACGCACCTCGTGGAGCGTGATGCAATAGCCCTCGTAGTGAGAGGGTTGCACGTAGATGTCGCAATCGCGCATGAAGGCATAGGGATTGGTTTGCGTACCGAGGAAGATGGTCCGGTCGGCCACACCCAACTCCGCAGCCAGAGCCTCGCAATGCGCACGGTCGGGACCATCGCCGACAAAGTACCAACGCACGTCGTGGCCCGCGTCGACAAGCCTGCGGAGGGCCTGGACGGCCTCGGCCTGTCCTTTCTCCGAAGACACACGGCCGACGGTGAGGACGCGCTTGCCCCTGAAATCATCAGTGAAGGTGGGACCAACGGCGGCTTGTGCCCGCACCTGGTCGGCCGAGACCACATTGTGGAACACGCGTACCTTGGACTTGAGGGCCGGAAACCGCTTGCCAAAGATTTCCGCTCCTTGCTGCGAAACCACGTAAATGCGGTCGTAAAGGCGATAGAGCCGGCGCATCAGCGGGGCGTCGATTCCCACTTGATCCACATCAAAGTGAATCCACACGGCCTTGCGACGGGCGTCGACAAGCCGGCAGACATAATAGTCGAGGTCGGCGGCCGGACCGGCATAGGCCACGGCAAGGTCGTATTCACCTTCCATCGGCTGCACATGGCGGAAGAGATAACGGAACATCCAGTAGCGGCTGCCACGAAGCTTGCCATAAAGATAGGAGAACAGGAAGCACAACGCCGACACGACACGCCCTTGACGGAGCCACATTTTCACAGTGAACAGGGGCGGCTCGTTGAGTTCGGCCCAATGTTCGGCAAGAGCTGGAATGGTGTGGACGGTGGTGCCGGCAGGGAGCAGGGGCAGAAAACCGCCTTCGGGATGCACGAGTCCCACGTGAAGCTCATACTCCTCCTGCGGCAACAACGAAAGCAGGCCGAGCAATGACTTCTCCACACCGCCGACATTCATGCTATAAAGTAGGAAAAAAAGTTTCTTGCGCTTCATCTGCTTCTGTATCTTCATACCCTAACTTGAGGTGGTGACCTGACTTATTAACGCTTATCGCCGGTGTGATGACGCTTGCGATAGAAGTAAAAATAGATGCGGAACAAATTGAAAATGATCCGATTGCCTTTCAACGCCTCGACAATGTCGAGATTCATATTATAAAAGGTGTGGAGCAAGTAGAGATAAGGCTGCTCGGCGAGCAACCGCTCACGCTCTTGCTGGTAGGCCTGCCGGTTGACCGAACTGATGCCTGTCTCATCGAAGATGGACACCACCACGGGGGCGTATTTCACCGTGGCACCGCCAAGAATGATGGCGGAATAGAACAGCCACCAGTCGGACACAATCTTCATGTCCTCGCGGTAGGGACCAAACCGGTTGAAAACGGCACGGCTGATGAAGGTGGCGGGATGCATGAGCGTGGAGCGCGAAAGCGTCTTGAGCAATTTCTGCCGGTCGGTGATGGTGTCGGCCGACAGGGTGTCCTGTCCCATATGTTCAGACTTGTACATGTTGCCAGCGACGAAATCGGCTCCACTCAACAGGGGGAGGATGCGCTCCACCACGGTGGAGTCGGCAAGCACGTCGCCGGAATTGAGGAAGAGCAGATAGTCGGCCGTGGCATGACGGACGCCCTTGTTCATGGCATTGTAGATGCCACTGTCCTTCTCGCTCACCCACCAGGACAAGCGACGGGCGTGGTGCTGGATGAGTTCGGCCGAGCCGTCTGTCGACGCTCCGTCGACCACAATCCACTCGAAATCGGCAGTGGTCTGGGCCAAGACACTCTGCATGGTCTTTTCCAGTCCGGCCCGGTTGTTGTAGTTGATGGTAATGATGCTGAGTTTCATCTTACTGCATGGGGTGCAAAAGGTGATAGAACTTGTATTTCAACCAAAGCAGGGGCGACTTGATGGGTCCTTGAATGAAGCGGGAGGCCACCACGGCGGCCTCGTCCCTTTGCGACTCCGAGGTCTCGGGAAGCACAAGGATGTCGTCTTCGCGACCATAGCGCCAGATGAGGGGGGTGATGATGGCCTGGTCGTGACGGTGCACGTTGTAGTCGGCCGGCTCGTGGGTGAGGTCGGGGCCGAACGCATCGGCCACCAAGTCGGGCCGGAAGAGCGTGATGCGCAGCCATTCATCGAGCGTGCGCGGCAGGGGGCCTTGCTTCTTCACGATGCAGAATCCGCCCCAAATCTTGCAGTAATCAAGATATTCGTCAGTTCCGAAATAGTGGGTGAAATAATCGCGCGAAGACTGCTTCATCCAATGGCGGATGCGGGACGAATTGTTGGCGGGGGCGGTGCAAACCTTCTCCCATCCGGGATATTTCATGTCATCACGATACTGGAAGAAGATGGCCTTGTGACGCTTGATCTCTTCTCGCAGGCTGGCCCACTCGGCACTTTGCGGACGAAGCGTGCAACCCGAGTCCATATAATAGACCACATCGCCCTCGTTGGCCTCGGCCAGGGTGCGGACGATGAGATAGGGTTTCCATGCCCAGTAGCCTCCGCCACGATGGAAAGCCATGAGGGGCGACCCGGTGATGGAGGGGGGAAGGTCGGCAGGGGTGTAGGCGACCACCTTGTCAAAAAGTCCCGAGGCGCGAGCCTGACGGCGAAGGCGCTTCAGCGACTCCTTGTAGCGTATATCGGCGTAAGTGATGAAGATGTTTGCCATGGGTAATGAGTATAGGGAAAAGGGATTACTATCGCTTTATCATTTTCAACCGAACAGCCCAATAACAGAGCCATTCCTTCCAATTCAGCCGGGGATAGGATACCTCGTAGCCGGGAAAGCGCTGCTGCAAATAGGCCTCGGCCAGCTTGCGCTGCTTGGGATAATAGGGATAGGTGATGCGCAACAGATTGCCCAACAGGGCCTTCACCGCCTCATCGGCCTTGGGATGACGGCTCGCCTCGATGATCTCGCTAATGGCGATGTTGCCCCGCATCAGACATTCCACATCGTGATCGGACTTCTGCTTGCTCAAGCTTCCTGGCGTCCCACGACGGTAGAGCACGAAGGTGTTGGGAGCAAACAGCAGGCGGTCGGCCTTGGCCAGCACACGGGCAAAGAACTCGGAATCATCGGTCAAAGTGAGGGTCTCGTCCCAGCGGCCGGCCTTCTGAATGAGTTTACGGGGGGTGAGATAGCAATGCGGATAGATGCCGCATCCCTGAAGCTGGCATTCGACAAGCGCGTCGACAGCACGATCGTAATCGTGGGTCACGGACTTCATGCCCGTTGTGCCATCTTCCATAAAGTTCCATTGGCAGAAGACCACATCGGTGCCGGTGAACCCCGCACGTTCCAACACCATCATCTCGCTGGCTATCTTGTTATAAGCCATCGTGTCGTCGGCATCCAGAAACTGAATGTAGTCGCCCGTGGCTACGTCCAGACCGTGGTTGCGGGCTGCGGAAGCGCCTTGATTCTCCTGCCTCACCAGGCGGACATGGCTGCCGTAATGGGTTTCCACAAAATCGGCCGAAGTGTCGGTCGACCCGTCGTCGACCACGATGACCTCGATGGGATGATAGGTCTGCTCCAAGACCGAGTTGATGCACTCGCCAATATAGGCTCGGGCATTGTAGAGGGGGATGATGACGGAGACTAGGGGGGATGGTGTATTCATGGTGAATTTCTGCAAAAGATTATTTCCGATGGAAAACATTAGTGCGCAGAAGCTGGACTACATAGTCGAGTTCTGGCGACTTGAACAACTTGGAAACACCCACATAGAAAGCGATGCCAAGCGGTATGCCCACAACCAACTGCATCAACATGCTGGGAATGAACCACGTGGCTCCCACCACCACTACGCCCATGGAGAGCGAGTAGAGCAACGAGGGCAGCATGTCGCGCATCTGCATAAGATAGCCTACATGGATGAACTTGCCCGTGTAATAGGTGTTGAGAACGACATTGAAGAAGGCCGTAAACACCACTCCGCAGGAAAGGAAGACTAGTCCGAAACGCACGCTCGCCAACAAGAAGAGCAGACCAAGCACTTTCTGGATGACCTGTAGACGGAAGAAGAGGTCGGGACGCCCCTTGATTTGCAAAAGATTGAGATTGAGCGCGCTGATGGGGCTCCACATATTGCCGAAGCAAAGAATGAACAGGAAGATGATGCTTGGAGCCCACTTCTCTGTGATGATGGCAATGATGAAGGGACGGGCCAGGGCGGCCAAGCCAATCATGGCGGGAAAGATGACAAAGGCGGTCACACGGATGAGACGCCGGTAGGCCTGTGCCAGACGCTCGTCGTCATCCTGAATCTCACTCAAAATGGGGAAGGTGACGTGACCCAACACATTGGTAATGGTGGCGGCGGGCAACTTGGCATAGTCATTGGCCTTGGTGTAATAGCCCAATTGCTTGGGCGAGAAGGCCTTGCCCACCACCAGAGGGGTGATGTTGCCATAGATGGTTTCAAGCATATTGGTGGCCAGGATGCGCGAACCGAACGAAAAGAACTCGCGCCAAGAGGCCCACGAAAACTTAAAGCCGGGAAACCAATGCTGATAGTGCCAATAGAGCAGACCGAGAATGATGATGTTGAGGAAGTTGGGATAAATCAGCGACCACACGCCAAAACCACAGCAGGCCAGCACCATGGAGCAGATGCCGGTGATGATGGTGGAGACTACCGAGATGATGCTCTGCACCTTGAAACGGAGCTGAATGGTGAGCCGGACATTCTGTACGGCAATCAACGAGAGCATGAACATGTAGACGGCATTCACACGGACTATGTTGGTCAGGAGGGGTTGCTTATAAAAGTCGCCTATGAGGGGCGCACAAAGGAAGAGCACCAGTCCAAAGAAGAAGGACAAGGCCATATTGGTGACATAGACCGTGGAATAGTCAATGTCCGTGCGATGGTTCTTGCGCACCAGGGCAAGCGAGAAACCGGAATCGATAAGGGTGTAGGAAATGGCGAAAAAGATGGCCGTCATGGCTATGAGGCCATAATCGGAAGGCGACAGGAGGCGGGCCAGCACGATGCCTTGGGCAAAAGCAAAGATCTGAAGCAGGAACTTCTGGAGAAATCCCCACACTATGCCCGAGAAAGTTTTCTTTTGGAGTGATTCTGCCATTAGGGTATATCGGAACTAAACCCGATGAGCCGGATGCTCACCAGCGCGAGATGCGAAAATAGAAAAATGCATGGTAAATGATGGACAACTTGTCGTGGCGGGAGAGCTCGGGGCTGGCGCAGATGAGACGCAGACATGCCGCCTTGTCGCGCCAAAAGGCCTTGCGAAGGAACGTAATCAGGTCGATTTTGACTACCTGGTGCCAATAATCGTCAATGTTACGGTGCAAGAAACGATTGTACTCGCTGTCCGTGGGAATGGGACGGAGGTGACGGCGCAGCCAGACATGATACTGGAGACGGGCCTCAATCTTCCGTGGCATCGACTTGCTGTCGCTTGATATATTGACATCGCTCCAGCGAAAACGCACCAGATTGTCTTGATTGTTCACCACACCATGATCGGCCATGAGGATAGCGGTGGCGTCATCGCTGCCCCATGCCAGGGGGAAGTTGACAAAACCACCTTTCTCCAGCAATGCCTTCCGGTGGAAGACGTAGTGGGGAATGCCACGAATCATGCCGTGGAAGAGATGATAGACGAACTCGTCAGTGGTGAGAAACTCCTTGAAACAATCGTCGAGAAACTGGATGTGTCCATCAGCGCCAATGGTCATCATGCGCGAACGAAACAGATGTACCTGGGGATACTTCGCTATCAAAGGCTCCATCGAAGACAGGAATCCGGGCTCGTAAAGGTCGTCGTCGGTGGCCAAAATCACATAATCGGCATGGGCAAAAGAAAGGCAATGCATCCACTGGGCCACGAGATCGGTGCCGCCGATGTTGCGCTCGTTGCGGTGATAGCTCACACGCGGATCATGAAAGCTGTCTACAATGTCCTTGATGGGGTCAGGAGAACAGTCGTCGACAACGATGAGCTCAAAATCGCTACATGTCTGAGACAAAATGGAAGCGATGGCTTCCTTGAGATATTTGCCTTTCCAGGCTGGGAGGACGAAGGAGAATTTCATGGTTGGGATTTCAGTCGATAGGACATTCCGGCCACAATGCCACGGAACATCTGATAGAACTTGGATAACTTGTGGTCTTCATAGAGCAATACGTGGCGGCCACGTACGCAAATCCAGTCGTGAAGATAACCACGAAGGGGGAAATCGACATACTTCTTATGCATGATGATACCATTACGGAGCGTGCCGTACCAACGACGGGCGGGATAGACGGTGACGTCGATTTTCTTCAAGAACAGGGCACGGAGTGACCGCACGCGCTTGGTGCTGCCAAACTGCTGATGAAGGAAACCGCGGTTGACCAGATAGAGCGTGACACCATGATGACGGCAATGATAGCTGAAATCCATATCGACACAATCAATCTTGAACGTCTCAGGCCAACCGCCCACGGCATTGAGCACGGCCACTGGCACAAGCATGCCCGAGGTGATGAGGTAATCGCGGGTGGTGTAGAGGGCTGGATGAAACTCGGGCCATGCGTTAGGGCCCCACACACTCCGGTCTTCGGCAAACGATTTGGCGCCGACCGTGGCCTCAAGAAACTGGTCGAAGCCTGTCCAACGAGAGTCTTGATCCATGGTGAGCACATAGTCGAACCCGTGCTCACGGGCGTAACGCCACGCATAGTTCAGAGCCGTGGGAATGCCCACATTGCCCTGACCGCCACAGTACTCGATGTCGGGACCCTCGACAAAGCGGTAGGCAGAAGCCTCGGGTTGGGGCGTGTTCTCCCATACCAACACCTTCGACACGCTCTGGCGGAAAGCATCCACATTGCGCCGAAGCATTTCGGAATCGGGAAAATAAGTAATGACAATGGCTAATATTTTCATACTTGCATTCATCGCCTGGGTCCAACACGACAGGACAAGGGGTATTCACATAATCCTCTCCCTCCTTTGATAATGCGTATCAAAGTTACTGGGCAAGGTTACCTGATAGTCGGTTGGACCGCTTTAGGGTTACATGTACCCGCAGTCAAGACGAGCGATGGTAACTGGTGGTCGGTGTATATTACACGTTTACGTTGTTCTCGAGCAATCGCTCCAATGCGTCAAGTTGCTTCCGCGTAAGCTTGAGATCGTAGAGATAATCCTCGTAGCGGTGCAAATGATGGAGATCAGAGCCGGTGAAGTCGTACATGCCCTCACTGAGGAAGCGCTCGGCCTTCTCTTTGGGCACGGGTCCATAGTAGCCTGATAGAGACATGAAATTAAGCTGGAACTCATAGCCGTTGGACTTGAGCTCGTTGTAGTCGTCCATGTCCATATACATATAGCGCTCGGGATGAGCGATCAAAGGGTGGAATCCACAATTCCACACATCTTCCAGAATCTTGTAAAGGTCGTGGGGACCACTCATATAGCTTGTTTCCACGAGCAAGTGGCTCTTGCCGAGCCGCAGGGGGTCGGTGTGGAGCCGCTCGCGAAATCCCTGATCCATCATGTATTCGGAGGCCAGATGGATTTTGATGTCCCCCTCGTAAAGGGGGAGGAACTCATCCAGCCGGGCTTGGAGCCTGGCCGCTGTATTGCCTCCGTCGGCCATAACATGGGGAGTGAACCACACTTCCTTGAAGCCGAGGTCCTCCGCCATGTAATCGAGCAAGTCAAGGCTGTGGTCGGCGTCTGGCGAACCATCGTCGACTCCGGGAAGCACGTGGCAATGAATGTCCGTCTTGCCCCGAAGGATGCCCGAATTGACGAGCCTATGTCTGCCGAAGCCGAACACTATTTCTTGTCCTCCTTCTTCCTTCCTTGCTTAACGTGCTTGCGCTGGTGACGATGGCGCTTGCGTCCGAAGAGCTTCTTCCACACACTCTTGTGCTCGTTTCCGTAGCCATACCCGTAGCCGTAGCCATACCCATAGCCGTAGCCATAGCCGTAACCGCGTCCGCCACCGGTGGTACCGTTGAGGATGAGCGCCATATTCTTGAGCTTGCTCGTGGTATAGAGTTCCTCGATTTCGGGAAGCATACGCTTGTCGAGCCGACCGGCACGAACGACGAAGATGGTGAGGTCGGCAATACGGTTGGTGATGGCAGCATCAGCCACGGTGCCATAAGGCACATTGTCGACAAAGACCAAGTCGTAGCGCTTCTTCAACTCGTCTATCATTTGGTCAAGACGTTCGCTGAGCAACAACTCGGCAGGGTTGGGGGCGATGGGGCCGGCGGGAATCACATCGACACCCTCGGCCAGTTCGTCGTGCTTGATGATATCGTCAAGCGTGTTGTGACCGGAAAGATATGTGGTGACACCCACGTCCTGATGATGCCTCATGTGGGTGGTCAATGTTCCCTTGCGGATATCAAGGTCGACAAGCACGATACTCTTCTTGGCCAAGGCAAACGATGCGGCAAGATTACTTGAGACATAGGTCTTGCCCGAGCCAGATCCAAACGAGCTGAAGGTGACAACCTTGATTTTCTGATTCTTTACCGACATGAAACTCATGTTGGTACGGACAATGCGGAAGGCCTCGGAAACGATGTCACGCCCCTGTGCTTGGACAACAATATTGGCCAACTTTCCACGCACGTTCTCTTCCTGTGACTTCTCCTTGGGAATCTCGCCGAGGAAAGGCACTGTGGTGGCGCCCTCGATGTCGCGACGGGTCTTGATACGGGTGTCCATGAAAAGGGCGAGTATCAAAAATACGCCGGGAATGGCCAGACCGACAATACCACCCTTGATGAGCAAGAAGCCGCGAATGGGGGAAATCTGAATGTCACTATGCGAAGCCGGCTCAAGCACTCGTGCGTCAGACTCGGTGGACACCTGGGCCAGGGCACTCTCCTCACGCTTGTTGAGCAGATAGAGATAAAGTTCCTCCTTCACATGCTGCTGACGCTCAATGCTGAGCACCTGACGTTGCTGGGTGGGAAGAGACGAGATTTGTCCGGCAACCTGCCCGGCACGGCTCCGCATGTCGGAGAGTTTGGCATTCGTGCTCGCATTGACATTGTCAACCGAGCGGATGATGCCCTGCTTCATGGAGTTGAGCGACTTGTTGAGTGCCTGCACCACGGGGTTGTTGTCGCTGCTGTTCTCAATGAGTTTGTCACGCTTCAACTTTGTTGCGTTGTATTGGGCAATCTGGGCTTCCACACCTTCGCTCACACCCGAGTTGGTAGGAATCAAATCGGTGGCCTTGTCAGGATTGGTGAGATAGCTCTTAATGGTGTTGCCTATATGGGCCTGCGTGGCCAGGTCACGGGCCTGGTCACTATATTCTTGCTTCTGATTGATTGAGGCCGTGGCCTGCTGGTTCAAGTCGACGGTGTTGGTAGCACGCTTATAGCCTTCCAACTTCGACTCCACACCGCTCAATTCCTTTGAAATGATCTGCAGACGGTCGTTGATGAACTTGGTCATGTTGATGGCGGCCTGGTTCTTGTCTCTGATGTCGTCCTCATTATAAATGGTGACCAGCATGTTGAGTATGTCGTCAGCCCGCTCGCCGTTAAAGTCGGTAAGCGTAAGGTTCAGAATGGACGAGGCATCAGCATCATCAGCCTGCTTGATAGAAAGATTTCCACTCAAGCGGTAAGCCGTGGTGCCGACGCTGTTACGACGCACGTGGATGGTATGGTTCATCCACTTTCCGCCCCAACTCAAAGTGGGCGTCACCTTGATACGGCCGATAGAGGTTTTGATGACCTGGCCCAACTTCACTGACACGTCGCGGTCGCCTGACGTGAAGCCGGAGAGCACGACGGTTTTGTCAGGTTTGGGAGTAGCATCAAGCTCGAACGACATGTTGTCGTCGGCATCAAGGAATGTCACCGTAACAGGAGCGCTGGTGTAGAGTTCCTTATCACGAAGGAAGTCACGGTCGATATAGTCGACTTCGGCGTGAAGGCGAACCACGGCGTCGTGCATGAGTTTCTTCGACTTGAACTGCAAGATCTCGTTCGAGACATTGGTTGTCGGCGTATAGCCCTGCAGACGGTCAAGATTCGCATTGGTGGTCATATCGTTCATGTGATTCTTGAACATCACCGAAGCGTTGGACTGATAGACCATTTGCGTGGTGGCGAACTTGTACCACGCGGCGGTACAGCAAATGATGAGTGAGAGAAGGAACCAATACCAATGTGCAAGCAGATAGCCGATGATGTCCATCGGCGTGAGACTCATGCTCGCCTTCTTAGGCATTACAGCCTGGGGCTGTGCGTTCACCGTTCCATTGTTGTATCCACCCTGCGACAAATTGGGTTGTTCTGTCATGTGAATCATTTCTCAATCGTTATTTGGCAAACATGAATATCAAGCTCATTACGGTGGTCACAGCAGAAACACCCCATGTCCACAACGTCATGTTCTCGCGGTTCTCCTGCTTAGCCTTGCGGCCGTTGGGCTGTACATAGACAATATCGTTCTGCTGCAAATAGTAAGCAGGCGACAGGAAGACATCCTTGGAGCGCAAGTCGTTCCAGATGATACGGCGTTTATTTCCATATTCCCGAATTACAGCTACGCTGTCAATCCGCGCATAGTCGGTAAGGTCGCCGGCCTGGGCAATGGCTTGAAGCAAGGTGACGCGGTTTCCGGCAGGCACATTGAAGTTGCCCACACTGTTCACTTCGCCCAGTACGGCATACTTGAAGTTGATAATGTTGACCAGCACCACGGGGTCATTGAGGAGTTTGCCATCAATGAGGCGTTTCTTAATCATATCGCGTAGCTGGTTCACGGAGAGTCCCTCCACATGGAGCTTGCCAAGCACGGGGAAGTCGATGTCGCCATTGACGTCGACCGTGTAACCGCTCACATCCGACTGCGCCCCCTTCTCGACCGAGATGGAGCCGTCGTTGCCCACGGAATAGCTACTTCCCGTAGGCAGGTTGAACGCCATAGCCAGTTCGGGATCCTTGCTATTCACTTGGATACTGAGCTGATCGTCGCGCTGAATCACCATCTCGTACTTCTGTGCCACGGGATATTCACGTTCAGGTGACATGTCGGCGAGATAAACTTGCTGCTTGCGTGTGGCACAACCACTGAACACCACGACTGCGATAAGACAAGATAACTTAACTAAACGCTTCATATATGAAAAACCTTATATATTTTCCTTTTCTCGATTAAAAATTATAAGTAATGCCGAGCATGGCATTGAAATAATAGTTGCAACTGCGGTCAAAATTGATGCCCTCTATATCATCATCGGTGATATTCACGTTGCCCTCAAGACTGACATCAAGATTCCTGGCCACCTCGTAGCTGGCCAACAAGCCCAAGCGCCCGACAAAGTAGGTTCCCGTTTTGTCCGTGAAAGAAGGGAATCCCGTGGGTTCGGCCTCTGCCCACCTGGCCGCCTTGCTTTCGATATGCGTGGTGCTGTTGGTTCCGATGCCCGCAATCCCCACAATATTCCACTTGCGATGCGGATTGGCTTTCGACTCGCTGAAATTGTAGAGAAAGTCCACATAGCCTGCAAACACGTCATACTGATAGAAGCCATTGTCAGAAACAAGCCCGTCATGGTCGCTCAAGTGCTTCTCTACGAACTCACCGTTGGCCCGTGCGTGCTGCGACATGTAAGCGAGCTGTAACCGCGTACCTATATGGGGTGAGAAATAATAGCCCACATTTAGGCCAACGCTCGTGCCGAGGGCATGGCCGAGATTACTCATCAAGTTCCACTCCGTAGAGTTGTCGACCACTGTAAAGTTAGAGCCTAAGGAAGTCCCCGCAAACCAACCTTTAGCTTGGGAGGTTTGAGAACATCCCAGCAACACGGTCGCGAGGAATACTGGCAAAAACTTTTTCGGATGCATATTTCAATTTTTTGCTTTGGTTATTCAGCGATATAGATAATGACACATTGTGTCTGACTGCTGATAGAACGCACGATGGCCGACTCACGCTCCACAAAGACTCGCCCTGCGGCAATGAAATGTTCATTCAAGAGCTCGTTACGCACGGCCTCGGCCCTCTGCAGGAACTTATCGACATTCTTTGCTTTCTGCCCCCTAATGGTGATATAGAGGTCATCATCGTTGTTTAGTTTGAGTAACTGTGCGGCAGCATCGGCCACGATTTTCTTTGCAGCGGCACTGAGCGTGTTGCTGTTGCCCTCGAAATCGATGGCAAACTGGTAATGGTTGGCATTATTATCCGCATAGGTGTTGCTCGTCTCGCTTTTCGTTGCAGCCACGGCAGTCACCTCGTCCTCTGTCTTCTGTTCGGCCTTCCGCACCTTTTGTCTGGCGGCCTGTTCGGCCTTCTGTGCCTCCAGTTCGGCCTTTCGGTCAGCCTCTTGAGCCTTCTTCCTCGCAACCTCAGCCTTGGCTTTTTCTGCAGCCTCAACTTCCTTGCGCTTCTGCGCCTCAGCCTCAGCCTTGGCCGCGGCAGCCTTCTGGGCAGCAGCCTTCTTCTCATCCTGCTGTTTCTGCCACTCCTGTGCACGCTTCAAAGCCGCGGCATTGTTGCGTTCCTCTCGCGAAGCACGCTGTTTAACGTTGCTCGCGGCCTTTTCCCCCGTGGGAATACGATAGTTTAATCCAACAAGAATATTGATGTATCCATCGTTGCTTCCGTCAAGGTCGTAGCCGTCATATTTGTCACCGGTGAAAGTGTTGGTCACTTCAAGCGAGAGCTCAAGCGTTCTGCTCAATGCATAACGTCCCTGCAGACCGAACTTGTAGCCAAACAATGAGCTGCCGTCAGTATTGTGAGCCATAGCTATAGCGGTTTTGCCATCCTCATTAGTCACAACCACACCGTCCTCGTTCCACCATTGCTTGTTAAATCCGAAGGTGTTCACCAATCCGACACCACCAATGAGATCCAGATTAAACCTACCCTGGTAAGCGCTCCCACCAAAAAGTCGTGTGAGGTTTACCACAGCATCAAGATTGGCCGAAAGCGTATTAAAACCGTAACAATAGTCAGGACCGAGCTGGTTGGCCAGGTTGCTGGCACCCGTGTTGTGGCCAAAATTGAACTGTAATTGGGCTCCAATCCAAGGATTGAACCACTTCCCGCCAAGAATACCGAAAGAGGGATGGATATGGCTTGAGAAGTTAAGGTCGCCTCCATACGACCCATAGTTATTCAACAAACCCGCTTGCACGCCAATATACCAGTTATTGTTGGATGATGGCACTGTTTGAGCACTAGCAGGAGCAACTCCCGCCACCACTGCACTCAGCAGGCAAGCCTTTAATAAAGAGCTCATTTTCACCTTCTTCAATCTTTTCTAATTCAATGCATTTAAAAATTTGGCGCAAAGGTAATTCTTTTTTTCAGATTCTCAAAGTTTTTTCTTGTTTTTGTCTGTTATTCTAACGTTAAATTGATATAAACCTCATGACAGGTTTTCATGCCTTTGACGGAAACCAAGTGCAAAGATAAATAATCCATTTCATCCCAACAACATCAGAGAATCCTTCTTGGGGTTTAAACGACAGAAACAGAGCTCTAACGTTCGAAAAAAAAAGATTAAATGGACAAAAAAAGAAGGTTCCCACTTGCATAGGAAAGAAAAAACACCAGCAAAAGATGTATATTTGAAAAATTCTTTGTAAGTTTGCAGAATCTAAACGACATTCAGTGATGATGGGCAAAGTGATTCGATTTATCAGGGACTGGACGCTCCCCGTGGCCATGGTCACGGGCGCGAGTGTCTATTTGCTGTTCCACTTTGTACCCTTTCTGAAACCCATCGGCAACGGATACGCCCCATTCAACAGCCACGTTCTGCCCGACTTCATGTTCCTCATCCTCTACGTCACATTTTGCAAAGTGGATTTCAAGAAGCTCCGCCCTGTAAGATGGCATTTGTGGATCAGTCTCCAGCAAATTGTATTCGTGGCCGCGCTTTTGGGCGTAATACTCGGCTTCCACATTGGCGGCGCCGCCCTGGTGATGCTCGAAGCCATCCTCGTTGTGATCATCGCGCCATGTGCCGCCGCGGCCGCCGTAGTAACGGCCAAACTTGGAGGCAACCTGGAAGAGATGACCACCTATACCTTCATCTCCAACTTCATTTCCGCCCTGCTCATTCCATTGTGCTTCCCCATGCTTCCCCAGACCACCGAGGCCGCCGCACATATTGCCTTCTTCCCCCTCTTCCTACGTATTCTCTGGCAGGTGAGCATGGTGCTCGTCCTCCCCATGGCGCTCGCCTTCCTCACCAAGCACTTGCTCAAGCGCTTCCACCAGTGGATCATCGGCATACACGACCTGAGCTATTACCTGTGGGGATGCTCGTTGGTAGTGGTCACGGGCACTACGGTGATGAATATTACCGAAGCATGGGAGCATACGTCGGTATTCTTTCTCGTCGCCATTGCCGCCATGGGACTCATACTCTGCATCATCCAATTTGCCACCGGACGGTTCATCGGCCACTATTTCGGCAAGACTGTCGAGGCGGGGCAAAGTCTGGGACAGAAGAACACCGCCTTTGCCATCTGGGTGGCCACGGCCTTTCTGAACCCTTTGAGCTCGGTCGGGCCGGGTTGCTACATTCTTTGGCAAAACATCATCAACTCCATAGAAATCTGGAGCTACCGCAAGCGGGGACTCGAAAGAGCCTCGTGACCGGCGCACGGAAGACTCCACCCACAAGAAACGAAAGCAAACAACAATAAAAACATCATGAAGCTATCATCAAGTATCATCGCCCTGGCCCTGCTGGCCCCATTGTCATTACAGGCACAAAACCCCGTAAAAGGTGACTACGGCTACCTATTCTGCCACATGAGCGACCGTGGCGAATGGACAGCCTACGCCGTGAGCCGCGACGGCTACCACTATCAGGACATCAATGACGGCAAGCCCATCTTCGATCCCGCCAAAGTCGCACGCATCGAGGGCGGAACACGCGACGCCTATATCACCCGCACCCATGATTGCAAGGGATACTTGATGGTAACCACCGACATGTGCGTGGCCAAGAGCCACAAGTGGGACAACTATGGCATCGACCTGCTTACAAGCCGCGACATGATCAACTGGGAAAGCAAAACCTTCGACTTCAGACAGGGCATGAGCATCTTCTGCGACGGTGCGACGGCTGTCTCACCCTATAAGGACTGGTCGACCATCAACCGCGTATGGGCCCCGCAAATCTTCTGGGACCCCGACTTCGTATGGCCTGACGGCGAGAAGGGCGGATACATGGTGTATTACAGCATGCTGAACCGTGCCGAGGAGAAATACGACCGCATGTATTACAGCCATGCCGACAAGACCTTTACCAAACTCACCACCCCAAAACTGCTCTTCGACTGGGGCTATGCCACGATTGATTGTGACATCAACCTGCTCAACGATGGGAAATACCATATGCTCATCAAAAAGGAGGGAGGCAAGACCGGAATCTATACGGCCACGAGCGACCACCTCACCTATGGCTGGGGCGAGCCCATCGAGGATGACTATGTGAGCTTCGAGGGCCGCAAGAGATGCGAAGGGTCGAGCGCCTTCCAACTCATCGGCGACCCCACCTGGCGCGTGGCCTATATCCAATATAGTGACAATCCCAAGCACTATCGCATCTGCAAGGCCGACGAAAACCTGCGCAACTTCAGCGACCCTGTCGACATCGAGGGTGTTACCGGGCCTCAGCACGGCTCCTTTATGCGTCTCACCAAGAAAGAATATAAAAGGCTGCTGAAGTGGGACAAGCAGCTGAAATCCAAACCCTAAGCATGAACATACCCATTATTTTGGCCGTAACCTACGTGGCAATGGTGGCCGCAAAGCCACTACGCCGCTTTGCCCTGAGCATGACTCCCTGGTTCATCTTCGGTGCCGTATACTCGCTCTTGGGGCTTTGGCCCAACTATCGAGTGAATCCTGTCGACGTTGCCGGCCTCTATAATGCGGAGAAACATCTCTTCGGCATTGCCGTAGGCCACACCGACATGCTCGGCGCGGCCTCGGCCTGCCCTGGCACAGCCTCCGACATACTGACCAGCGGGCTCCTCATCCCCGGCGAGTACTTTGCCGTCCATCATGCGGCATGGGCCGACTTCCTGGCCGGACTGTTCTATATGAGCTGGGTACCCGTGCCCTTGATCTTCGCCTTCGCCATGTTCTTCACCGGGCATGCCGAATGGACGCGCCGCTTCTCGTGGTGCTGGCTATGCGTCAACATCCTGGGATTCATCGGCTACTATATTCATCCCGCAGCCCCGCCATGGTATGCCATGAACTATGGTTTCGACGTCATCACAGGCACGCCGGGCAACACGGCCGCTCTGGCACGTTTCGACGCCATGACGCACCTAGGCATCTTCCACGCCCTCTACGGGCAAAACTCCAATGTGTTCGCAGCCGTACCGAGCCTCCACGCCGCCTATCCCATCATCACCCTCACCTACGCCATACTGAGCAGGCGACGCTGGTGGGTGTGCGCGTTGCTGGCTGTGCTCTGCCCGGGCATTTGGTGTACGGCCATCTACACCGGCCACCATTACACCATCGACGTGCTTCTTGGCATTTCCACGGCCATCGTGGGCATCACCCTCTACGAATCGGTCCGCTGGGCCATAAGGAGGAAACGCATAACCCGAACAACCAACTCATGAAAATAGAACCTGCATCAACGGCACAAAGTGCCGAAATCGCCGCCCTCATCATGGAAGCCATGAACTATGAGTGCTGTCAGAATCTGGCGGGACCCGCCCACACCTTGGCCGACTTCTATCGCCTCATGTGCGCCCTCGTGGCCCGTGACGACAGCCAATACAGCTATCGGAACACCATCGTGGCCCTCTCGGACAATCCGTGGACCTCGGAACACGGCGAGCCGATGGAGGGCCGCGGCGTGCTCATGGGCTGTTGCGTAAGCTATGACGGTGCCCTGCTCCACCAGCTCCGCCAAGCCTTCATTGACGGAGCACGCAAAGAATTCGGCATCGACTATACGGACATGGCCGACGAGACCGAGCCCGGAGAGCTCTATATCGACTCCATCTGCGTAGGAAGCGAGTTCCGGCATCAGGGCGTGGCCACGGCGCTGCTTCAGGCCACCATAGACAAAGCCACCCGACTGGGCATTGACAAGGTGGCACTGCTCGTCGACAAAGGCAACCCCCGGGCCGAGCACTTATATAATAAGGTGGGATTCCGTTATGAGAAAGACACCTCATGGGGCGGACACGCCATGAAAAAGCTCACCCTCCACCCATCGCGGACGTCGCTCGGACAATCCGTTGTCTGAGGAAGAATTAGACACTGAAAGCCCCATCAACCTGATGGGGTGGCGCTCAAAGTCCACCTCCCGCATAAGCCGTTTGGCCACGGGCAGGATGTCGTCTTTCTTAAAGAGTATTTTTTCTTGCGTAATCGACCGCGTGATTTGCGTGAAATCGGCAAACTTCACCTTCAACGTGAGTGTACGTCCCCGGAATTGGCTTTTCTTGAGGCGCTCTTCCAGTTCGAGCACAGTGTGATAAAGTTCGATGACCACCGCCGAACTGATGCTGATGTCTTCAAGGAAAGTTCGCTCACACCCCACCGACTTCCGCTCGTGCTCCACCACCACTGGGCGGTTGTCGATGCCCCGCGCGAAATCATAGTACACCGCTCCGGCCTTGCCAAACACTTCTGTGAGATGGCGCAGAGACACATCGCGCAACTGGCGCCCCGTGAAGACGCCCATCATATGCATGCGCATGGCCGTCTTCGGCCCCACACCCCAAAAGTCCTCCACTGGCAAACGCGCGACAAAGTCGAGCGCGCGATCGGGGTGGATGGTGCAAATGCCGTCGGGCTTGCGGTAGTCAGAAGCGATCTTGGCCAGGAACTTGTTGTAAGACACCCCCGCCGAGGCCGTAAGATGAACCCTTTGGCGTATCTTGGCCTTAATCTCCAGTGCGATGTCTCGTGCCAGCGACATGCCGGCCTTGTTCCGGGTGACGTCGAGGAAGGCCTCGTCGATAGAAATCGGCTCCACCAAATCGGTATACTCCAAGAAGATTTCGTGCACTTGCCTGCTGACCTCCTTATAGACCTTGAAGTGGGGTTCCACCATGATGAGCCCCGGACAACGCCGCTTCGCCGCTATCACCGACATGGCCGAGTGCACGCCAAAGCGGCGTGCCTCATAGCTTGCCGTCGACACCACGCCCCTCGGCCCGTCAAAGCCGACGGCAATAGGCTTGCCACGGAGTTCGGGACTGTCGCGCTGTTCCACCGAGGCAAAAAAGGCGTCCATGTCTACATGAATGATTTTCCTCATCATCGCCACACCTCCTTTTCATGTCGTCAGTCGGGACGCTTGTCGGTAAACGTGTAACCCGCGAATTTATTTTTGGGGAAAACAAACTCCGCATCGTCGATGCCACCGCTCTTAAAATTCGATACATTGACCGTAGCCCAGAAGAACACCACCTTGATTTTCAGGCTCTTGGGCTCATAGGTACGCTTGTCTACACGCGCCTTGACATGGCGGATGTATCCCTTCACCGACTTCTTGGCATCAAGGGTCAAGATGAAGTCCCTGCCCCCGTCGGCCACATGATACACGAAATCGTCAGCCCTGAAAGTGAATTTATTGGCATACTTGTCTTTCTTGGGCGAATTGGGGTTATGCACTTCCACGGTTTTCTTCTTCCGGTCGACGCGATAATAGGTAGTGCCGTCGCACCACGAGCAGATGCGGTCTTCGATAAATTTCAGTTTTTTGCCTTTCTGCCATATCGTGCCGTTACACTGATAGAAAGCGCCCAACGTCACGCTATAGTCCAGCGAAGCGCCCCGAGCACCGAAGAAGAGTTGGTAGGCGCGGTCGAAGACGCGGCGGGCTTGCCGCTCGTTGGGGGTATCGGCCATGGCCGCCGTCGCCACCAGGCAGGCTATGAGGAACAGGGAAAGTATTCGTTTTTTCATCATTGGTCACAAAGATACAACATTTCTTCGAAAATCCAGCGTTCCATTCTTCACACAAAATCGCAGAAGCCACACACATGAGCGCCCGCCGGCCTTTGCCTTACCCGTTCCGACACCCATGCCTGGGGGAGCGCGGAGGAATCAATTCGGACCGGCGACATTAGGCTCAAGTGTAATCTTGTCGCCCGTGATGACGCGTCTGTTCTTGCGGTCAAGACGATAAGTCGTGACTTTCCCAGAATTGAATCTGCAGCGAATCTTGTTTCCATGAATTGTATAGGTGCCGGTACGTTTTTTCTTTCCCGCCGTAAAGTTGATGGTTCCCTTGCGGAACAAGATCGTAATCTTACCATAATCGGCCATGCCATACCAAGTATCCTCCAGCCACGCAGGCGATTGCCTGGCATCGTCGCCATCCTTTTCACTAGCCTTGGACACATTACTTTCATCTGCCGAGAGCCTCTCCTCATTGGCGGCGTCCACGGTTTCCACCTGTGCCCCCATACTTCCGGTGTCTCTCGAGGCACAACGCCACACCAGAAACACCCCCATGGCAACGACGACAAGCAGGAACAAACACCCCCACGCGCAGCCACGGCGCACGCTTCCCCTGCTATGGATGGGGCGCAACGAGGAGGGCGGGACAGCATAGCCCGATGGATGGTGTACGGTCGACATGGAAGTGGAGGATGGCAGAGGTGGCAAGGTTGACGTGGCCGGCGTGACATCCTGGGGCGTGGCCGGCGGCAAAGGCTCGCGGGCCGTCTCCGCGTCACCTCCTTCCGGCCGCCTTTCCGCATGGATTGGGGAAGAAACGGACGCCGGAACGGGCGGAGGAGTCATTCCTACGCCCTTGTCAGACGGGCCAACGAGGTGCATGAATGGCTGCCCGCACCTCGGACACACGCAGGAGATTTCCGTCTCGCCCGGATTCACGTCAACCATGAACCGGTATCGGCATTTCTTGCATTTTACTTCTATCTGCGTCATTTTTTCATTGTTCCTTTTAGAATATTCGTCGCCATGGAAAGCGTGCGTGAGCCTACACGAATCTCACCTCGGCCTTACGGGTCACCACCCACGAGCCGTCATGAAATTCGGCCGTCCCCTCGTGCAGGGTCTCCAGGCGAGAGGCCTGCGCGCTCACCGTTCCCACCACACGGCACACGGGCTTCACAAACTGGCTCACGCTGATCAGGGCCGTGGCCAAGCTGTCGGGTGTGGGGATGACGCTGAAGACGCCATGAGAGCCATCCGGAGTGTCGAGTTGGTAAATGCTGTCGCCCTCGCGGACCGTGACCGAGGGCTCGCTCATGAGGCCGTCGGCCTGAGGAGGACCGAAATAGAGTGTCTGCTCGCGCGACGAGCCTGATTCCTTCACTCCGTCGGAGCCCTCCATATGGGTGCGGGCGTCCGCCTCGCCGGACTGGGGCGCAAGGCTTTCGCCCGTCCTGGAGAGAGCGGAACGCAACTCGTCGAGACGCCCGTGAAGCTTCTCGATGTCCTTCTGCTGCCTTTCCACGAGCGAAGCCAGTCGCTCCACCTGCTGTTCCAATTGTCCGATGCGCTCCAGGGAAGCATCCACCTGCTCTTGCAACTGCCCCTTGTTACCAAATATCATAGCTTCTCTATCAGATTATCACGTATGGAACCGATGATGGGATAGAAGTAGACCGTGTCCTCGATGGGGTCGTCGTCATTCTTCTGCTCCAGGTCCTTGTTCACGAAGTTCCACCCATTGATGAGATGATGTTCCAAGTCCTTGTTCACCAGTTCCTTAAAGAGAGTGAGACTTTTCTGCTCGACGAGGAATCTGTCGACCACATGAATGTCGGCACAAAGCGTGATGAAGAAATCATTGAAGTTCCGCACGGCATTGCAAATGTCCGCACGCACCTCCTCCCGCTCCATATCGCCATAAGTGAGTTGTTTCCGCCCGATCATCGAGAAGTTGCACTTCAACGGATTGTCAAAGCTGTCCATGAGCCGGTTCAAGTCGGCCACCTGCCGGCATCCCTCCTTCGAGCGCACCTGCATCAGCGCCCCGCGGCAAGTGATTTGCTTGGGCTCCTTGCGCTCCATGACCACCGAGAATCCATCCGGGCCGTACTTTTCCCCGTAGACCCGTTCGAAGATGGCCTGCGTGAGCAGGTCGAGGTCGCGCTGTGGGCCCACGATGTCGAGCACCTTCGAGCCCGTCCCGCTGAACATCACGCTTCTGGGCAGGTCGAGGCCACGGCTATGCATGAGCGTGGCCACATAGTAGATGAGTGCGGAGTAGAAGTAGATGAAGACGATTTTCCGCCCGCCATCTTCAGCAAGGAGGCGGTTGTAGGAGAACACCTCATTGCCACCCACCACCTTGTTGTTGATGACCGAGAAGAGGAAGGCGTTGATGTCCTCCGACTTTCTTTTCGCCATGATGTCGTCGAGGATTCCGTTAAGCTCGCCGTAACGGTCGTCGTCGCTGTTGAAGAGTTGTCTGAAGTAGGCCGCATACTTGCCCACCATGGGGTTGCTGTCGGCCAGGGGTACATTGCTGAACCCATCGCCGAAGAGCACGTTGGCCGCAAAGCGGAACGAGGTGAGCACCGTGGGCTGGGTGGCATTGGAGCCGAACACCACCACGTCGCTCGACCCTCCGCCGATGTCGATGCTGGCCACGGTGGCCGCCGCTCCGCGGAAATGACTGCTCGACTTGTAGAAATAATAGGGTGCCACCGACTCGGGCATCTGGATGAGGTTGTCGTCAGTGGCCTCGCAGCCGAACACCTCGGCAAAGGTTCGCGCCCACATGTCCTGCATGCGGCGCACGGCCCCCACCTTCATCGCCAGCGGATAGAACCACACCAGGCGCGTGCGCCTCAGGTCGCCGTTCTCAAGCAGCACCTTTGCCCGCATCAGAAGCGCCAGCTCGGTGAGGTAGGCCCTCACCCGCTTGGCCGTAGCCGGCTCGGCACTCCACTTCAGGTTGGGCACGATGCGGTTGCCATAGCCAATGCTTTCCTTCTCATAGATGAACGGAATGTTGGCGTCGCCCAGAGCGACGATGTCGTCAATGGTGGCCGCATCGAGCCGTTCGCTCTCGCTGAGCACCGTGCGTTGGGGGAATCCATAGTCGGCCCCGATCTCGTCGGGCAGGAACTCCTGCTTGATGATTACGTCGTAAAGTATCTGCGTGCCGTTATAGAGCGTCGCCACGAGCCTGTTGCGCCCCGTGGCTCCCGTCTGCAACGGTCCCGGCATGGTGTCGGTGGTCATGCACTCCACATGCGTGTTGGTCGTGCCGAAGTCGACGGCGAAGGTGAAGGCGTCGTTTCCGGGAACATACTCGGGCCAGCGCGGAGCCACGAGCCCGGTGGCGATCGTCTGTCCGCGGTCATCGCTCAGCCCCACCTCGATGTAGTCGAAGTTGCCCGGCACCTTGTAATAGGCCGACCCGACGCGCTTCTCGCTCTTCAGGGAGCGATGTCGAGGCACGACCTCGATGGCGGAAGGCTGCTGGTTGCGGTGGAAGGAGAGGCTCAGCCGGCATTCCTGGAGAGCGCCCAGGGCGCGGTCGACGAGCTGCACGTTGTATTGTTGCAGGCCAGGAGCGTGGACAAAGGGGAACACCGACAGCGCAAAGGCCACGGTGACGATCTTGCCCTGGTCATTGGCCACGTCGAAGGCGAGGTCGCCATCGGCCGAAGCCGTATAGGTGCGTTGCAAGGTGACGAACTTTCCCGTCTTGGCCACGGGGATGCGCAGGATGGCCTTCACCAAGTCGACCGTCCCCGTCCGGCTGTGCCGGAGTTCGAAGCGGGGCTTCCCGCCGATGGTGCCCCAAAGGTCGGCCGTGTCGAAATACTTGAAGAAGAGGGGCTTGAGCGGCAGGAGGAAATCCTTGTCGTCAGCGTCACGCGAGTCTATTGACAGATTGCCGTCGAAGAAGCAATCCCTGTCGAGGGTGTAGCCGAGCTTCACGATGACCGGCAGGAAGAAGTCGTCGGCCGTGAGCCACGGATACTGGTGCGACGTGGCGGGCAGCACGCGTTTCTCGGGTGCGGGCGCGTAGTCGGCGGGGCGGATGACGATGGAGTCGTCCCAATTGCCCGAGATATACCGGAAAGGCTCCGTCTGCGAGGCTCCGAGATGGTTTTGCAGCACCAGCGGCACCGGCTCGCCCTCGGGCGCATGGGCAGGCAGCATCATGAAGTCGCTCTTGGCGATGGCCGCCTTCACATCCTCTTGCCGCCGGGCGTAGAAGGGCACGCCGAGGGCCTCCACGCCCTCGTCCATGAGCGCATAGTTCGTGTCGAGGAAGGCGCGCGCCCTGTCGGCGGCTTCCTGGTCGAGCACCGTCGGATTGCCGATGTCCTTGAGAATCCCGCCCTGCAACGGAGCGGGAAGGAGCGGGAAGCAGGTGATGAGATAATGGTTCACTTCCGAGCAGAGGCTCTTCAGTTCGGGCCACGCCGTAAAGAGCGCGTAAAGATACTTGACGAAAGCCGGTTCGCGTTCCCACAGCTGGCGCCACTCGTCGAAGAGGTTCACATTCTGCTCCACGGGAATGGGGTACAGGTTCTCCATGGCGTTGGGCGTGGCCATAAAGAGGGTCACGGGCGACGTGGAGCCGATGACCTGGTTGCCATAGACGAGGAAGAAGAGGCGGTCCATGCGGTCGAAGTTGAAAGCCTCCTTGTCTTGTTCCAGATACATGGCCAGCGTCTCGCCGAGCAGGCGGTGCGGCGGTTCCTCCACGAGGCGTTTCAGCTCCGAGGCCCGGTTCCACTCCACGATTCTCAGCCTTTCGCGCATTTCGCCGAAGTTGAAGAAGAGCTGCGCGATGTCGAGGGCGTTGGCCACGAGCCGCTCGTCCATGAGCTCGCCTTGCAGGTTGGCGTGTGTGGAGAGCCGCTGGAAGGCGTTCTTCACCAAGTCCATCTGGGCGAAGGGCGAGGGAATGGCCGTGCGCGGCGTCTGCGACAGCCCCGCGTTGGGATCGGCTATCATGTCGATTTCGTCGGCATTGTACTGGCTGTTCAGGGGTATCCACCCCTCGCCGGTCGTCTTCTTGTTGTAGGATAGTATTTTCGACATAATCAAATCACTCCATTGAATTTCTCGTCGACGAGCCGGTCGAGGGTCGTGTCGAGCAAGTCGGCCAGTTTGAATACCGGCCGGTTGTTATATTTCCCCGTGCGTCCGGCCTGTTGCGAAGCCCGGTTCATGGCGCCGAGCATCGACTTGAAGTCGAGTGGCGACTTGAAGAATCCCGTTTTCGGCGCGATGCCGTTGATGGCCTCGGAGGGCTTCTCGGCATCGAGGTTGAAGGGCACGAACGAGCGCTGGTTGCCTTTCAGCTCGACAAGCCACTGGCGGTAGGCCACGAAGAAGTTTTGCTGCAAGGTGGTGAAGAAGCTCGTGGTGAGGAACCCCCGCGTAAGTTCGGGCTTGTCCTGCGTGTATCCGTGTCCGATGTCGTGTGCCAGCTGGTGCGTGATGTACAGGTAGGCCAAATAGAACTTGATGAGGGGCTTGTTCATCATCGTGCGCGTCTGTATGCCGAAGTCCTTGAGCGTCAAGGAGAGTTTGTCGTTGGCCAGGCCATACTCCTTGAAGATGGGATTGAGGGCGTTGCCGCCCTCGCTCACGAGTTGGTCGTCGGGGATGCCGCAGAAGTCGATGATGCTCATCGCGCCCACATATTCCACCACGTGCGCGTCGTTGCGCTGCCCGTTGTCGCCGGGATCATTGAAATAGGGATTGCTGGGAATCTCGTCGCCCACGTAGTAGCAGGCGTTGACTTTTGACTCGTTCAGGTCCTGCCCTCCACGCCTCAGCCCGGTAAGGTTGTCGTGATAATAGAACAGCGCCGACTTGGTTTTCGAGATGAAGTCGGCCCGCGAGATGGGGCTGTTGCTGTCTTGCTGCACATTGAAGTAGGGCAGCACGGTGAGCGCGCCGATGCGCGAGTCGCGCAAGTCGCCCCGATTGCTGATTGACGTGTTGCGCGCCGCGTCGCGGATGTTCTTCACGATGATGGGATAGCCCGCGGCGCCGGTGCCGCCGAAGATGCTCGACACCACGAAGATGCGGTCGGACTTCTGGAACACGTTGGCAAACTGGCGGAACTCCTCGCTGTCCTTGAACTGGTTCAGGGCCACGGCGCCGATGTTCGGACTTCCCACGAAGCCGATGTCCATCTTCGTGTCGAGCTGGTAGTTGGAGAACATCATGGAGCAGAGGGCCTGGTTGGCGCTGTCGAGGGTGGAATAGCCGATGAAGTCCTGGAACTTCTTCGAGGCCACCGAGCCCATGTTGAAGAGGAACGACTCGGCCAGCGAGGAGCCCTGGGGGACGATGTCGTGCAGGGTGGAAATCTTCACCGAGAAGAAGCCCTGCCTCACGTCGGGCTCGTCGCCATAGATGGCATGGCGTATCTGCTTGTACCACCGCAGGAGGTTCTCGGTGCGCTTGAGGTCCTCGTTGGCCCGGTGGGGATCCACGATGATGGGCACCACCTCCAGGGGCATGGGCCGTCCCTGCTCGTCGGTGGGATGTATGCCGGCGGCAAACTGCATGATGAGGGGACGCATGACGCGCGACCCGGTGCCGCCGACGAGGAATAGAAATAGTCGCATATCTGAAGGATGTCTGGATGCAGGGTTATGTATTCTGTTATTCTGGCAGCGGCGTATGCCGGCAGTTCACCGACCACCAGCGCATGCTGAAACTGGCCACCACGAAGAGCACCACCTCGACAAGGGCGTTGACAAGCGAGAAGCTCAGCAACGGCCCGAAGAACGAATAGTCGAGCGAGGTGAAGATGCGGTCGGCGCAGATGTAGCCTCCCACCGTGCTCAACAGCGTCGCCACTCCGAGCATGATGAGCCAGTGATACCAGCGCGAGAAGCTCACGCTGTCGACCACATAATAGAACACGGCCGCTACGCCCCAAGACACGGCGGCGGCAATGAGGCTCACAAAGAGGTAGACGTGGTTGTCGTACATGGCGTTGGAGAACTCGCTGTCGTAGAAGAACGCCTCATAGAGCGGCGTGGCAAAGAACAGGAACAGCAGGGTGATGATGACGCCCGCGATGGGATAGATGGATTTTTTCATTTTTCGAGACGGATATGCAGTTTGAAGTAACCGGGGCGGGCGCTTCCACGGGCATAGCTGTCAAAGACGGCCTGCATCAGGTGGGACAGCCCGAAGGTGGTGGTGGCGAAGTTGCGTGCGCCCAACTGGGTGTCGTCGTCGGTCGACGAGGCCGCCACCCACCGGGGCAGCTCGTTGCGCAGCGTGATGTCGGCATCGGTGCGGGCCTTCAGGTCGCGCCCCTCAAGCACGATGACGTGCGACGCCGTCCCCATATAGGGCCGGGCCTCGTTGGTGCGCTCGCGCTCGTCGATGCGGCGTATCTTCACGATGTGGAGCCCGTCGGCGCCGGAAATGGTGTAGTTGGCCGGATTGGCGGACCAGCTCTCGGGCACGAGCAGGTGGTCCAGGTCGACGGCCAGCGCCAGCCGGAGCCGCCCCGTCGTGGCGTCGGGCGTCACGCTGGTGAGCGTGTTCCTGTCGTCGCGGTCCAGCCGGAAACGGCCCTCGATGTCGCCTCCGCTCATCAGGAATCCCGCATAGGGGCGGCAACCGTTGTCGGACGAGCCGGCGTCGCAGGCAAAGAGATACTGGCCACGGTAGCCGGCAAGCGACTTGAAGTCGCGGAAGGCGGCATAACGCTCGTCGGCCGCCAAGCGGCGCATGTCGGCATTGGTGCCCACCACGAGGATGTAGTAGGGACGGCGCCCGTTGTACTGCCGGCCCGACGCGGGCGAGGCGTAGGTGTAGTAAGGACCGTTGTACGAGCCCGACATCTGCACCACAAGCATCGACTTCTGGCTGGCGGCGTCCTTGAACACCATGCTCACCATGCCCTCCTCGTCGGCAAAGAGCTTTTGGGGGCTCACCGCCGTCATGCCGTTCACCGAATAAATCAGGTCGGACACGAGCACGGAGACTTCGCCCGGCTTGGTCTGATTGAGCAGCGCGTCGAAAATCTTGCGGAAGTCGGTGTAGGCGGGATTGCCGATGTCCTTGGTCGAGGCAAAGATATCGGACGACTCCACAAACTGGCGGATGCCTTTGGGATAGGGGTGGATGCTATCGTTCACGATGAAAAGCTGGTTCTTGTCGCCGGGCAGGGCATTCAGCAGGCTGACTATGGCCTTCTTGAAAGAGCCGTCGCCCTGGGGGGCGTCATAGGCCGTCATGCTTCCCGACCGCTCCAAATAGAACTTCACGCGCAGGGGCGCAAGCTTGGAATAGCCCGTCAACGTGCCGCCGTCTTCTTCCGCCTCGACATTGGCGGAACTCCGGTGATGGCCGCCCGCGCAACATCCACAAAGCAGGACGAGCAGGCACGCCACAACACTTCCTATAAGTTTTCTCATGCTTTCTTGGTTTAGTTCTTTTTTCCCGACTTCGCACAAAAGGCGATGGTCCGTGATTCATACTGGAGAATCTATTTTGCAAAAGTACAAAAAAAATTTGGATTAACCTTAACGAAGGCGAAAAAACTATATTTATTCTCCGAATTGAACGCGACTGGATTGTTCGACACCCTGCATAATGGGGTACGCGTGCGAGAAAACTCCGCACGAAAGGGAAGGCGAACGGGCCGCGAGACTTGTGTGCGCACCCAATGTTAAAAACGAAAAATAACAAGCAAAATGTTTGGAAGCGATTCCTTTTTTCCCTATCTTTGAGACATCAAACAGGGGCAGCCTCGGAAAGGGCAACCCTTTTTTAAAAAAACAACCCATCTTTCTGATGGACTCTGATTCCTGCAATCAGACTCGAGCAGCAAGAGGATGCACCACGTTCCCACGTAGGATGCATCCTCTTTTTCTTTACCGCAAGCCACCTGTCGTCTTCAATATTTTTCAATACGGCACAAATCGAGCCTGACCGGAAACGCCGCTCCGCAACACACTGACTGGCAACGGATTGCAAAAGGGCCTCCGAGAGACTCCAAGAGAGCAGCCCAAAGGAGCTCTGAAGGCCCATCTTAGACCCTAAGAACGGCCCTCAGACATGCTCTGAACGGCTCTCAGAGAATTCCATCGCTTTCATGTTCGCTTTTTTCGCAATCTCCGGCGCATGGCCCGCGACATGGACTGCCCTCTTTCTAAAAAAATGAAAAAACATCCTCGGCCTTTTTCTCCCGACACATGGCCTAGCAAATGACCTCTTTCCCTCAAAACATCACAAATGCATTGCAAGATGATTACTTTTTCACCTCAAAAGGCGAAATAATGATTTTTTTTCTTCGCCGAAACGAATAAATTGCTTACTTTTGCAAAGCAGAACTATCAGCGAAAAGAATTATGGCACAATTATCAGACCGTCTGAACAGACTGGCGCCGTCGGCCACGCTGGCCATGTCGCAGAAAAGCAGCGAGATGAAGGCGCAAGGCATCGACGTAATCAACATGAGTGTGGGCGAGCCCGACTACATGACCCCTGACAACATCAAGGAGGCCGGAAAGAAGGCTATCGACAACAACTACTCTAAATACTCGCCCGTGCCGGGATACCCGGCCCTGCGAAAAGCCATCGCGGAAAAGCTGAAACGGGAAAACGGACTCGAATACGCACCCGCGGAAGTCATCGTGGGAACAGGCGGAAAGCAGGGGGTGTGCAACGCCATCCTCGCCCTGGTGAACCCGGGCGACGAGGTCATCATCCCGGCTCCCTACTGGGTGAGCTATCCGCAGATGGTGAAGCTCGCCGGAGGAACGCCCGTCATCGTGCGCGCCGGATTCGAGCAGAACTTCAAGATGACGCCCGACCAACTCGAAAGCGCCATCACGCCGAAGACCAAGATGCTCATCATCTGCTCGCCCAGCAACCCCACAGGAAGCGTATACTCGCAAGGCGAACTCGACGAACTGGCCAAAGTGGTGCTCGCACACGAGGACCTCTTCGTCCTCTCTGATGAAATCTACGAGCACATCAACTACGGGGGGACGCACGGAAGCATCGCCGCCGCACCCGGAATGAAAGAAAGAACCATCATCTGCAACGGAGTGAGCAAGGCTTACGCCATGACGGGATGGCGGCTCGGATGGGTGGCCGCGCCGGAATGGATCGTGAAAGGCATGAACAAACTCCAGGGACAATACACCAGCGGCACCTGCTCGGTGAGCCAAATGGCGGCCATCGAGGCCTACGAGGGATCACAACAGGCCGTGGAAGACATGAGGAAGGGCTTCCTGCGCAGGCGGGACCTCGTCGTGGAACTCGTGAGAGACATCCCGGGACTGGAGGTGAACGTGCCCGAAGGGGCGTTCTACGTCTTCCCAAAATGCTCCTATTATTATGGTAAGGCCGATGGAAGCACACAGGTGAACAACTCGACCGACTTCGCCCTCTACCTGCTAGAAAAGGCCCACGTGGCCACCGTGGGGGGCGACGCCTTCGGCGATCCCGAATGCTTCCGCATCAGCTACGCCACATCCGACGACAACATCCGCGAGGCCATGAGGCGCATCAAGCTGGCCCTGGCCGAACTGAAATAAGAAGCACGCGGGACAACACCCCCACCCGCACCACGGAGCCCAAACACAAGAGTACGGAAAACATACCCGAAAATATGTTTAAGGACATTTACTCCGTTAAATCTTCTTAATTAACGTCGTAGTTTTGACGAATTTATTATCTTTGCGAAAGATTTGCCCCATAAGGCCAACTTGTGGGCAATAATCGTCAGTCTATCCACGTTAAACCCAAAGAAGACAAGAAACAAGAGGGAAGAAATAATAATTTCATCTATAAACTAAAATTTTAAATTCAAACTTTATGGCAACTAACAAAAAAACTGCCAGCCCCAAGAAGAACTCTCAGGGCTTTCAAGGAGTAAGAGGCGCATTCTGGATTATCGTCGTCTGCGCCATCATCGCATTTGTTCTGTTCTACACCTGGTTCGGCAACCCGATGCACTTCCAGGACGGCGAAGCCAAGACCCAGCCCGCCGATGTCTGGGGAACCATCTTCAAGGGCGGCGTCGTGGTGCCTGTCATCCACACCCTGCTGCTCACCGTGCTCGCCATGTCCATCGAGCGCTGGCTGGCTCTGAAGACCGCCTTCGGCAAGGGCTCCCTGCCTAAGTTCGTGGCCAACATCAAGGCTGCCCTCAACGCCAACGACCTGGCAAAGGCACAGCAGCTGTGCGACAAGGAAGGTGGCTCGGTGGCCAACGTGGTCAGCGCTTCGCTCGCCGCTTACAACGACATGGACCATGGTGCAAACGCCGGACTGAAGAAGTCGCAGAAGATCGCCAAGATCCAGCAGGCTCACGAGGAGGCTACGCAGCTCGAAATGCCTACCCTGACCATGAACCTCCCCATCATCGCTACCATCGTCACCCTGGGTACGCTGACCGGACTGCTCGGTACCGTGACCGGTATGATCCGTTCGTTCTCCGCTCTGTCTGCTGGTGGTGGTGCCGACTCGGCTGCTCTGTCGCAAGGTATTTCTGAGGCTCTGATCAACACGGCCTTCGGTATCGCTACGTCATGGTGCGCCGTGGTGTCGTACAACTACTTCACGAACAAGGTCGACAAGCTCACTTACGCTCTCGACGAGGTTGGTTATTCTATCGCTCAGACATACGAAGCAAACCACACGGAAGAGGCTTAATTTTTGCTGACCCTTTAAATATTTATCGCTATGGGTAAAGTAAAAATTAAGAAGAGCGACGTCTGGATCGACATGACACCTATGTCGGATGTCATGACCCTGTTGCTGACCTTCTTCATGCTCACCTCGACCTTTGTCAAGAATGAGCCCGTGAAGGTGAACACGCCTGGGTCAGTGTCCGAAATCAAGGTGCCCGAGAACGGCGTCCTGACCATACTGGTCAGTCCTGAAAAGGACGCCGCCGGGAAACCGACGGGAGAAGGCCAGGTGTTTATGAGCATTGACAAGGCCAACGACCTGGGCAGCACGCTCGAGGCCATGGCCGGCGAATTCGGCGTAAGCCTCTCCGACAAGCAGGTGGAGACATTCAAGGGCGAAAGCACCTTCGGCGTGCCCATGACGGAGCTCGCACAATACCTCGCCCTGCCGTCAAAGCAGCGCGAGAAAGTGCTGCCCACCAAGGGCATCCCTCTCGACAGCATCAACGGAGGCATGAGCGAATTCCAGAAATGGGTCGACGCCGCGCGTAATGTCAACCAAGACATCAAAATCGCACTCAAAGCTGACGCCGATACTCCCTACAAGACTGTCAAGCGCGTGATGAACGAGCTTCAGGACATGGATGAGAGCCACTACTACATGATAACTCAGCTAAAGAAGGAGGAGGACTAATATGCCGAAACAGAAAGAAAGCAAGCAGAAGAAGATGAATGTCCGCGTGGACTTCACCCCCATGGTGGACATGCTCATGCTTCTTATTACGTTCTTCATGCTCTGTACCACGCTGAGCAAACCGCAGACGATGGAGCTCACCATGCCGAGTAACGACAAGGATACACGTGACGACCAGAAAAACGAAGCCAAGGCTTCCGAGACCGTCACCATCTATGTCACTGCCAACAACAAGATTTACTACGGCGAGGGTATCCCGCAGTACGACAATCCTGCTTGGCTCAAAGAGACCACATGGGGATCACAGGGCATCCGGAAGGTGCTCCAGGACCATGCCACGGAAAATGGTATCCGCCCCGTGCGCCAAATCGGACTCGCCGTGAAGCAACTCCAGCAAGAGAAAGCACAGAATCCGAAGATGATGCCAGACAGCATCTACCAGAAGAAACTGAGCGAAATCAAAGGCGGAAATGTGAACGGACAGAAGATTCCTACGCTGACCATCGTCATCAAGCCCACCGACAACGCGGTGTACAAGAACATGGTCGACGCCCTCGACGAAATGACTATCTTGAATATTGGCACCTACGTCATCGACAAGATCAATCCCGACGATGAGAAACTGCTCGAATCCAAGGGCATCAAGATGTAAGATGACAAAGAACCAATGATTTAAACAAAAAGAAGATATGGCAAAAATTGATCTATACGACCCTAAATGGGTCGACATGGTTTTCGCTGACAAGAACAAGGCCTACGGCGCTTACCAGCTCCGCAAGGGCACCTCGTCGCGAAACATCAAGTCGCTCGTGATTCTGATCGTTGCCGCAGCCATCGTCGGAGGATTCCTCGCCTGGAAAGTCATCGACCAAAAGCGCCAGGAGGCCGAAATGGCACGACTGGAGGCCATCCAGCTCTCGAAACTCCAGCAGACGGAGAAGAAGCGCGAGAAGAAACAGCAGGTGAAGCCGAAAGTGACGCCCAAGAAGGAAATTCCTGTGGCGCGCCAGACGCAGAAGTTCACCGCTCCTGTCATCAAGAAGGACGAACTCGTGAAAGAGGACAACCAGCTGAAGGCTCAGGACAAACTCGACGCTTCCGTAGCCGTGGGTAACGAGAACGTGGAAGGTTCCAAGGACCGTGGACTCGAGGCCGTGCGTAACGACATCGCCGTGGGTACGCCGCCGCCACCAGAACCGCCTAAGCCCGCACCCGCCACCAACAAGGTGTTCGAGGTCGTGGAGCAGATGCCGTCGTTCCCCGGTGGTGACGCCGCACTGATGCAGTATCTCTCCAGCCACGTCAAATACCCTGTCGTAGCACAGGAGAACGGCGTGCAGGGACGTGTCATCGTGTCCTTCGTGGTTGAGCGTGACGGCTCCATCACCGACGTGCGCACCGCACGCTCGGTCGACCCGTCGCTCGACAAGGAGGCCATGCGCGTCGTCAAGAGCATGCCGCGTTGGAATCCCGGTAAGCAGAACGGACAGGCCGTGCGCGTGAAGTTCAACGTGCCTGTGATGTTCCGACTGCAGTAATCACAACATTTGCATATGAACAAGAAAACATCTTATAGTTTTATAGGATTCACTCTCGCCTTGGTTCTTCTGGCCTCTTGCGGCCAGAAGAAAACCAAGGGCATGAGGACTGATACTCCAACGTCGGGCACGATCCAATTCGTGGCCGACGAGAGTTTTAGTCCCATCATCGAAGAGGAGCGAAAACAGTTTGAGTTCGAGTACCCCAAAGCTCACCTCAAACCCATCTACACTGATGAAATCACGGGCCTGAAAATGCTGAAGGACATGAAAACGTGCCTGCTCATCACTTCCAGAAGGCTGCTCCCACAAGAAGAGGCCTATTTCAAGGCCAAGAACATTATTCCTTCGGTCTTCCCCATCGGATACGACGGACTGGCGCTCATCGTCAACAGAAACAACTCCGACACGTGCATCACCGTCAACGACGTGAAACGCATCCTCAGCGGGAAAGTAAAAAAGTGGAACGAAATTTATCCTCATTCCAACAAAGGCGACATCGAGGTGGTATTCGACAACAAGCAGTCGGCCACGCTGAGCTACGTCGTAGACTCGCTGCTGAAGGGCAAGCCCATCAACAGCCCCAATATCTACGCCGCAAAGACCAGCAAGGAAGTGGTCGATTATGTCGACAAGACACCCAATGCCATCGGTGTGATCGGGTCGAACTGGCTCAATGACCGACGCGACACCACCAACACCACATTCAAGAAGAACATTCACGTGATGTCTGTCTCGATCAAGGACAAAGCCAACGAAATGAACAGTTGGAAACCTTATCAGGCATACTTGCTCGACGGGCGCTACCCATTCGTGCGCACCATATACTGCTTGGTGGTTGACCCAAGCCATGCTCTGCCGTGGAGCTTCGCCAACTACATTGCCAACCCACGCGGACAAATGATCATCTTCAAGGCCGGACTCCTGCCTTATCGCGGCGACATCGTCATCCGCAAGGTCGACGTGAAGCGCTAGAGAACGCGGCAGGGGCTCGCCCTCACAGAGGAGCGATAAAAGCAACCAGCCTTCGCCGGACGAAGTCGTGAGAAGGTGACTCGCCAACCCACGATTCCTCCGACGGGACTCAGAAAAGGCAAAAGATAAATGAAGAAAATGGAATTATCGTTAAATCCCACAACTTTCCATGCTTCATGACGTCTTATAAAAGAACATCGAACATAAACTAGAAGAAAAAGGCAAAAAAGGAAAATAGAACAAATAAGGGACGCCAACCCTGAAGGAAAGGCATCCCAAGGAAAAAGAAAGGGTATCTTTACAGAACAAAGGTAAAAAGAAATATTGTTGAACGACAAAGAAGAAGAATATGAAAGCAAAGCAATATCTCATAGCCGGAGCGTTGATGCTCAGCCTCAGCACTCCACTCTCGGCCCAGGAAGCCGACTATCAAAGCCAGCTCAAGACCATCGAGTCTGCACTCAAGGCAAGCCCCGACAGCAAGGAAACCCAGAACCTGGTGAAGACCTTCACCAAGGATTTCAAGAAGGACCCCAAAGCTCTCGTGGCACTGGGCTATTCGCTCATGGCCATCAAGAACTACGACAAGGCCACCGAATTGGCCAACACGGTGATTGCCAAGAACAAGAACTATGGTGACGCATACGTGCTCTTGGGCGACATCCAGGTGATGAAGGACGATGGTGGCGACGCCGCCATGTGGTATCAGCAGGCCATGACGATGGATCCGAAGAATCCCGCCGGCTATATGAACCTGGCCAAGATTTACCGCAAGGTCAGCCCCGACGAGGCCGCCGAAGCCTTGAACAAGCTCAAGGCCGAGCGTCCCGACTATCCCATCGACGCCGAGGCTGGTAACGACTTCTATTCTGCCGGCAACTATGAGAAGGCCTACGAGTACTTCAGCAAAACCGACAAGAACACTCTGAAGGAATACTACCTCTTCGAGTACGCCACGACCGACTATATCCTCCGCAAATACGAAGAGAGCCTCGACCTGGCACAGCTCGGCGTGCAGAAGTTCCCCAAGTCCGTCTCCTTCGCCCGCCTGGGCTTATGGAACGCCGTGGAGCTGCAGAAATACGACCTGGCCAACCAGTACGCAGAGGCCATCATGAAGGACGCCAGCATCAAGAAGACCGCCCGCGACTATAACTACTACGGACGCGCCCTCCGCGGAGAGAAGAGGTACGACGAGGCCATCGCCGCCTTCAACGAGGCCCTCTCCATCGACACCAAGGACTTCAAGCCCTACCAGGACATCTCGGAGACCTATGCCGCCATGGGCAATGAAGACAAGGCTCTGGAATACAGCCAGACCTATCTTGACAAGAGCGATGCCGTGAAGCCTTCTGACTTTGCCAAACTGGCCAACATCTATCTGGCCAAGGTGAAGAAAGGCGAGGACAAGGAAGCCAATTTCGACAAAGCCGTGGGCGTGTACAACAAGATGGCCGAGAAGTGGCCTTCGCTCAAAGCCTGGACCCTGCTTCAAGCCGGAATCCAAGCCACGCAGAACGGATACGACGACAAGGGTGCCACATACCTCCAAGAGTGCATCGACCTGCTCGAAGCCAAAGGCAGTGACATCACCGAAGACGAGAAGAGCAGCCTGATATCGGCCTACGAGAACATCGGCTTCTACTACTGGGGCACCAAGAACGACCTGGAGGCCGCAAAGCCCTACTATCAGAAGCTCATCCAGCTCAATCCCGAGAGCAAGAACGCAAAGCGCGCACTTGGCCTCGACCAGCCTGCTGAAGAGGAGACCACCGGTACCGGGGCCGCCAACTAAGAAAGCTACGCCTCCGCTACCTTGTGGTCAACGGAGAAGCCCGGACAGAGGCCCCAAAGCCTATGCCCGGGATTTTTTATATGGAAGAACGGGATTAAAAATTAGCGAAAGGAAAGATTTATGCCATTACGTTTGCCTGACAAGTTGCCCGCGATAGACCTTCTGAAAAAGGAGAACATCTTCGTCATGGACGAAAGCCGTGCGCACAAGCAGGACATCCGCACGCTGCGCATCGTCGTACTCAACCTCATGCCCATGAAGGTCACCACAGAGACCGACCTGGTGAGATTGCTCTCAAACACGCCGCTGCAACTTGAAATCTACTTCATGAAGCTCAAGAGCCACACGCCGAAGAACACTCCCATCGAGCACATGATGATGTTCTACAAGGACTCCCAAGAGCTCATGCGGCAAAAGTTCGATGGCATGATTGTCACCGGTGCGCCCATCGAGACCCTCCCTTTCGAGCAAGTGGACTATTGGGGTGAAATCGTCGAGATTCTCGACTGGGCCCGCACCAACGTGCAGTCGACGCTCTATCTGTGCTGGGGAGCCATGGCCGCACTCTATCACTTCTATGGCGTACCCAAATACCCGCTCCCCAAAAAGAAGTTCGGCGTCTTCCCCACACGTCCCGTCGACCCGTTGCTGCCCATCTTCCGTGGTTTCGACGATGTTTTCTTCATGCCCCATAGCCGGCATACCGAGGTGCGGCAGGCCGATATAGACCGGGTGCCCGAGCTTCACACCATCGCAAAATCCGACGAGGCGGGCGTCAGCATCGTCATGTCGAGGAACGGACGCGAGTTCTTCATCCTCGGCCATCTGGAATATGCGCCCAACACGCTCGACAACGAGTACCGGCGCGACATGGGCAAGCGCGACGACGTCGACCTGCCTAAGAACTACTACCTCGACGACGATCCTCAAAAACATCCCGTGGTGAGGTGGCGTAGCGCGGCCAATTTGTTCTACAGCAACTGGATCGACTACTACATCTACCAAGAGACTCCCTACGATATCAACAAAATCAAATAATCCTGCTCCTGTCTATCTCTGACCAGGAAAAAAGACAAGCCACAAACCCCAAGCACAGACAACCATGCAGCGCCTCGAACTACTCGCGCCCGCCAAGAATCTCGAAGTTGGCCTTGCCGCCATCGACCACGGCGCCGACGCCGTCTATATCGGCGCCGCCCATCATGGCGCACGTGCCGCGGCCGGCAACAGCATTGCCGACATCGGTCGGCTATGCGACTATGCCCACCGTTTCGGAGCCACCGTCCACGTCACAGTGAACACGCTCGTCTATGCTTCCGAGATGGACGAGGCGCTCCGCCTCGTGGCCGAACTGGCCCAAGCCGGAGCCGACGCGCTGCTTATCCAAGACCTCGGGCTGCTTGTCCGCGTACGCCAGGCCATGGCCGAAGGGCGACTTCCACAAAGCCTGCAGCTCCACGCCTCCACCCAA
Organism: uncultured Prevotella sp.; assembly: GCA_964420715.1. Classification (GTDB taxonomy): domain Bacteria; phylum Bacteroidota; class Bacteroidia; order Bacteroidales; family Bacteroidaceae; genus Prevotella. Next base: position 84,550 of record CAYQUN010000002.1, read on the forward strand.
TGCGACTCGCGCACGCCCGCCAAGGTGGCGTGGCTTGCGTCCCAAGGCTTCCACCGCGTGGTGCTCGCCCGCGAGCTCTCCGTCGCCGAAGTGGCCCGCATCCATCAGTCGTGTCCCGATGTCGAGCTCGAATGTTTTGTCCACGGAGCCCTCTGCGTGAGCTACAGCGGCCTGTGCTATGCCTCGCAAGCCTGCTTCCACCGTTCGGCCAACCGCGGCGAGTGCGCCCAGTTCTGCCGTCTGGCCTTCCGCCTTCATGACGACCGGGGCCACGAAGTGGGACCCGAACGCCACTACCTCTCGCTCAAGGACCTCTGCCTCATCGAACAACTCGAATCCCTCGCCGAGGCCGGCGCCACGGCTTTCAAGATAGAAGGCCGGCTTAAGGACGCCGACTATGTGAAGAATGTCGTCTCGGCCTATAGCCAGAAGCTCGACAACATCGTAGCACGCCACCCCGAACGATACGTGCGCGCCTCGCGCGGAAGCGTCGACTATCGCTTCACACCCGACCTCCACAAGACTTTCAACCGCGGCTATACCACTTATTTCGCCCAAGGCCGACAGCCCGGCATCGCCAATTTCGACACGCCCAAAGCCCTCGGCGAATATGTGGGGCGAGTAAAGGAACTCCGGGGCGCCTCGTTCACCGTGGCCGGGACAGCGTCATTTGCCAATGGCGACGGTCTCTGCTTCCTTGCCCCATCGACTGATGGCAGCCAAGGCACCGAGCTTGTCGGCTTCCGCGTCAACCGGGCCGAGGGCAACCGCCTTTTCCCCTTCAAGATGCCCCGCCACCTACACCCCGGCCTCCGCCTCTACCGCAACAGCGACGAGGCCTTCCAGCGCATCCTCGCCGGAACCACCGCGGTGCGTACGCTGCCCATAAGGATGCGCCTCAGAAGCGTGGCCGAAGGTCTGGCCCTGCGGGTGGAATCGGCCGACAACGAGGCCGATGGCGTCGAGACGGTGATCGAGCTGCCCCATGAAGAGGCTCAAAAGCCACAACACGACAACATCGTGCGCAACCTGTCCAAGCTCGGCGGCACCTCCTACCGGCTCGACCATCTCGACATCGCCCCCGACTGCCTGCGTCTCTTCATCCCCAGCAGCCGGCTGGCCGAACTCCGCCGACAAGCCATTGAGGCCTTTGCCCAACGCTCCATGCCGACGGCGGCATGCCCCGCGCCGACGGCCGGGGACGCTCCGGAGCCACCCAAGCCACTCACAAGCACGGCTCCCGACGACGCCGACGGCCACGCCCTGAGCAACTGGGCCACGTCCGAACACCGCCAGTTCCCCTACATCTACAACATCGCCAATCCCGATGCCACCGCTTTCTACCGCAGGCAAGGACTGCCCCACCCCTCTCCGGCCTTCGAACTGCTTCCCGCGTCAGGCTCCGGCGCCCCCGCCGATTCCCTCATCATGCAGTGCCGTCACTGCCTCCGCTATGCACTGGGCCACTGCGTGCGCCATGGTGGCACCCCTGCCACATGGCGTGAGCCGCTCCACCTCTCGCTCCCCGACGGCCGTCGGTTCCGTCTGGAGTTCCATTGTGGCGAATGCCAGATGAACGTTTATGCCGAAACCCAAGAAACCCAACCGCAACGATGAATGTGAATAGAGAACACCTCCACGTCCCGCTTCGCGCCCTTGTCGTGCCCCTGCTCCTGCTGGTACTCACCCTCTCGTCGTGCTACCACAACAAGCAGCCCCAGACCCACTTCTATGGCCGCAACTACAACTTCGTGGTGAAATCGGACAGCCTCTCGCTCATCCGGCAGATGCCCGAGGAGAAGGTGAGCCAGATGCGCATCGACTCTTTCCAGGTGGCCCGCCACTCGCGGTTGGTGGTGGCCGACTTCCGCACCATGCCCCACGACTCCACCGACACGTCATGGGTGCTCGTGGCCACCGAGCGTGGCCAGTTTGGGTGGATTCACGAGTCCACCCTGCTCAAGAAGGTGGTTCCTGACGATCCCATCTCACAATTCATCTCAACATTCTCAGACATCCACCTGCTCATCTTCCTGGTGGTCATCGTCCTCATCGGCGTAGCCTACCTCGTGCGCCTCATCCACAAGCGCAACGCCAAGATTGTCCATTTCAACGACATCGATTCCTTCTATCCCACCCTGCTCTGCCTCATCGTAGCCGCCTCGGCCACGCTCTATGCCAGCATCCAGCTCTTCGCCCCCGACACGTGGCGCCATTTCTACTATCATCCCACGCTCAATCCCTTCTCGGTGCCGCTCATCCTCTCCGTCTTCCTCTGTTCGGTGTGGGCCATGCTTATCGTCGCCATTGCCGCCACCGACGTGGTTCGCCAGCAGTTGCCCTTCGGCCAGGCCATGCTCTATCTGTTCGGACTGGCCGGCGTATGTGCCGTATGCTACATCGTCTTCAGCGTCAGCACACTCTATTTCGTGGGCTACATCCTCCTTGCCCTCTATTTCTATTACGCCATCCGCGCCTATTTCAAGAAGAGCCGCGTGGTGGGCTATTGCGGTCATTGCGGAGCGCCCCTCCACCACAAGGGCCGCTGCCCCATGTGTGGCACGCTCAACGAGTAACGCCACCCAACGGCACCAATACTCAAAAAAAAGATTCAAAACGATGGATATCGAGAAAGAAAAGAAAATCGTGGAAGGCCAGGACGGCCTTTCCAAGACTCTGGGTATGGAATTCATCTCCACACCCGAGCCCGACACGGCCATGGCCCGCATGAAAGTGGACGACCGCAACAAGCAGGTGTTCGGATTCCTCAGTGGCGGCGCCTCCCTGGCCCTTGCCGAGAATCTGGCCGGTGTGGCCTCCATGGCCCTCTGCCCCGGCCGGGTGTGCGTGGGCATCAACGTCAGTGGAAACCACGTGCGCGCCGTGCACTCAGGCAGCACCGTCACGGCACTGGCCCGCCTCCAGCACAAGGGACGCACGCTTCATGTGTGGCACGTCGACATTACCGACGACGCGGGCTCGCTCATCAGCACCGTCCAGGTGACCAACTACGTCCTCAAGGGGCGGCAGCAATAGCCCGCCCCTGCCAACGCCGCCGGAAGCATGGCGCCAAGCCACCCGTGCCCGTGTGAGCAAACAAGAAAAAGGCGAAGACCTTGGAAGTCCGGCAAGGCACGACGGCTGCTGCGGAGAGGTGCACTGTCAAACCATTTCACGACTTCCATCATCCGTGCCATGGCGCAAAAAATCCCCCTTGTCCGTTATTCCACCTACCCAAGACGCCTTCTCTTAAAAATCAAAGTGTCAGCATCCAAGGCCGCAAAGCGACAAAAAGAGCAAATATCCGCCAAAGAAATAACGCACTTGTAAGGAATCCGGAAAAAGCACAAAGACATGCTCTCAACGGCCTTCAGAGGTCGTCTCCAAGCCTCTCCGAGGACGTCTCAACGGCCTTCAGAGAGTCTCTAAACCATGCTTACACTATGTCAGAACGCCGCAACGAGGCCTTCGTTCGATTTTTTTGCCAAGTCATGGGTGTATGGATGAGGACGAGCGGGAAGACCGGTCAATATTTTTCCTTTCAACCCGTAAATATGGAAAAGGACGGAGCCATCTCGCATTGCCGGCAAGTTGCGTCGCCCCGGACGGACACGCGCCTTGCCCCGTCCCCGCAAGGGGAAAAGCATCATCTTGAGCCATCTTCGGCCCGCAGGCCAACAAAATAGCGCATACCACGCCCCTAACGATAAAAACAAAATGCATTTTGTTTTGTATTGTCTTCGGTTTGCCGTACCTTTGCATACAGAAACAAAACCTCTCACCATTTAGAATAATTAGGTATATGATTCTTTTTTTCAGAACACCGTCGAAGAGTGTAGTTGCTACCGAGATTGACCACGAGCCCAACGCCCAGGAAACGGGCGAGCTGAGCTGGCTCTACGGCGACGCCACGCTGGAGGAGGCCAAGGAGCTGAAAGGCTTCTTCGTTGGCCCGCGCCGGGAAATGATCACCCCTTGGAGTACAAACGCCGTCGAGATTACGCAGAACATGAGCCTCGTGGGCATCACGCGCATTGAGGAATACTTCCCCGTGGAATCGGAACAGGCCGAACACGACCCCATGCTGCAACGCATGTACGACGGCCTCGACCAGTCCATCTTCACCGTGAACCACAAGCCCGACCCCATCAAACACGTCGACAATCTGGAAAAATACAACGAGGAGGAGGGCCTGGCCCTGTCGGACGACGAGATTGCCTACCTGCACAAGCTGGAGAAGGAGAACGGGCGGCCCCTCACCGACTCCGAGATTTTCGGCTTCGCACAAATCAACTCGGAACACTGCCGGCACAAAATCTTCGGAGGACAGTTCATCATCGACGGCAAGGAAAGAGAATCATCACTCTTCAATCTCATCAAGAAGACCACCAAAGAGAATCCGCACCAGATTCTCTCGGCTTACAAAGACAACGTGGCCTTCAACCAGGGGCCCGTGGTGGAGCAGTTCGCCCCCAAGGACCAAAGCACGGCCGACTGGTTTGCCGTGACCGACATCGAGAGCGTGATCTCGCTCAAAGCCGAGACCCACAACTTCCCCACCACCGTGGAGCCTTTCAACGGAGCCGCCACGGGAACGGGAGGTGAAATACGAGACCGCATGGGCGGAGGCACCGGCTCGTGGCCCATCGCGGGCACGGCGTGCTACATGACGGCCTATCCCCGACTGAAGGACGACAACGGACAGCCCGATCCCGAACGCGACTGGGAGGACATCATGCCGGTGAGAAAATGGCTCTACCAGACTCCCGAGCAGATCCTGATCAAAGCCTCGAATGGTGCGAGCGACTTCGGAAACAAGTTCGGACAGCCCCTCATCACCGGTTCCGTGCTCACCTTCGAACATGAGGAGAACCAAGAGAAATACGCCTACGACAAGGTCATCATGCTGGCCGGCGGCGTGGGCTATGGCAAGAAGCGCGACTGCCTGAAGAAGGAACCACAACCGGGCAACAAGATTGTCGTGGTGGGTGGCGACAACTACCGCATCGGACTCGGCGGCGGATCGGTGTCGTCGGTCGACACGGGACGATACAGCAACGGCATCGAGCTCAACGCCATCCAGCGAGCCAACCCCGAGATGCAAAAACGCGACTACAACCTGGTGCGCGCGCTGGTGGAAGAGGACAATAATCCCGTGGTGAGCATCCACGACCATGGATCGGCAGGACACTTGAACTGCCTCTCCGAGCTCGTGGAGGACTGCGGCGGAAGTATCGACATGACCAAGCTCCCCATCGGCGACAAGACGCTCTCGGCCAAGGAAATCATCGCCAACGAAAGCCAGGAGCGCATGGGACTGCTCATTGACGAGAAGTGGCTCGAGCATGTGCAACGCATCGCCGACCGCGAACGCGCGCCAATGTACGTGGTCGGAGAGACCACCGGCGACGCCCACTTCGCCTTCGTGCAGGGCGACGGCGTGAAGCCCTTCGACCTCGACGTGGCACAGATGTTCGGCCATACGCCCAAGACGGTGATGAGGGACGAGACCGTGGAGAGACGCTATGAGGACGTGACCTACACGCAGGACCGCATCGACGAGTATGTGGAACGCGTGCTCCAGCTCGAGGCCGTGGCCTGCAAGGACTGGCTCACCAACAAGGTGGACCGCTCGGTGACGGGCAAGGTGGCCCGCCAGCAGTGCCAGGGTCAGCTGCAACTGCCCTTGAGCGACTGCGGCGTGGTGGCCCTGGACTATCGCGGCGAGGCCGGCATCGCCACCGCCATGGGACACGCCCCACAGGCCGGACTGGCCGACCCGAAGGCGGGAAGCGTGCTCTCGGTGGCCGAGGCTCTGACCAACGTGGTGTGGGCGCCCCTGGGACGGAAGGGCGACAACACGGCCCAACCGCTCGACTACGTGAGCCTCTCGGCCAACTGGATGTGGCCCTGCCGAAGCCAGAAGGGCGAGGACGCCCGACTCTACGAGGCCGTGCAGGCCTTGAGCGACTTCTGCTGCGCCATCCACGTGAACGTGCCCACGGGAAAGGACTCGCTGTCGCTGACACAGCAATACCCCGGAGGCGAGAAGATCATCTCGCCGGGAACGGTCATCGTGAGCGCCGGAGGCGAGGTGAGCGACGTGAAACAGACCGTGTCGCCCGTACTGGTGAACGATAAGAACTCGTCCATATACCACATCGACTTCAGCTTCGACGCACAACGACTCGGCGGCTCGGCCTTCGCACAAAGCCTGGGCAAGGTGGGCAGCGACGTGCCCACGGTGAAGAACCCCGAATACTTCGTGGACTGCTTCAACCTGGTGCAGGAACTCATCAAGCGCGGATGGGTGATGGCCGGACACGACATTTCGGCCGGAGGACTCATCACCACCCTCCTGGAAATGACCTTCGCCAACACGCACGGCGGCATGCACATCAACCTGCACGACCTGAAGAGCGACGACGTGGTGAAGACGCTCTTCGCCGAGAACCCCGGCGTGGTGATCCAGGTGAGCGACGAGCACAAGCACGAACTCAGAAAACTCTTCGAGGACGCCGGAGTGGGCTATGCCAAGCTGGGCTATCCCACACCCCAGGAGCGCACGCTCACCGTGGTGAACGGCGACGACTCGCACGTGTTCGACATCGACGCCCTGCGTGAGAAATGGATGAAGACGTCCTATCTGCTCGACCGCAAGCAGAGCATGAACGGCATGGCCAAGAAACGGCTCACCAACTACAAGAAGCAACCCGTGGAGACGCACTTCGGCGCCGACTTCAAGGGCTCCTTCGCCCACTATGGCATCAGCCCGCTGAGACGCAAGCCCAGCGGCGTGAAGGCCGCCATCATCCGAGAGAAGGGCACCAACGGCGAGCGCGAAATGGCCTATACGATGTATCTGGCCGGATTCGACGTAAAGGACGTGATGATGACCGACCTGATCAGCGGACGCGAAACCCTCGACGAGGTGAACTTCATCGTCTTCTGCGGCGGCTTCTCCAATTCCGACGTACTCGGCTCGGCCAAGGGCTGGGCGGGCGCTTTCCTCTACAATCCCAAGGCCAAGGAGGCCCTGGACCGGTTCTACGCACGCCCCGACACCCTCTCGCTCGGCATCTGCAACGGTTGCCAGCTCATGGTGGAGCTCAACCTCATCAACCCCTCGCACGAGCACCACACGCATATGCGTCCCAACAATTCGCACAAGTTCGAGAGCGCCTTCCTCTCGCTCGCCATCCCCCAGAACCAGAGCGTCATGCTGAGCTCGCTCAGCGGAAGCAAGCTCGGCATCTGGGTGGCACACGGCGAGGGACGGTTCTACCTGCCCGAACCCGAAGACCACTACAACGTGGTGGCGAAATACAACTATGCCGAATATCCCGGCAATCCCAACGGAAGCGACTACAACGTGGCCGGCATCTGCTCTGACGACGGACGCCACCTGGCCATGATGCCGCATCCCGAGCGCGCCATCTTCCCCTGGCAGTGCGGATGGTATCCCGAGAACCACCGTGACGACGAGGTGACGCCGTGGATCGAGGCCTTCGTCAACGCACGCAAGTGGATTGAGCAACGCGTGAAGTAAGTCACGAGAGATTTTTCCGGATATGTATTGGACGCTGTTCAAGACATTCTTCAAGATTGGCATGGTCACCTTCGGGGGTGGCTATGCCATGATTCCTCTCATCGAAGCCGAAGTGGTCGACCGCTACAAGTGGATTGACAAAGAGCAGTTCCTCGACCTCATCGCCATCGCGCAAAGCTGCCCGGGGGTGTTCGCCATCAACCTGAGCGTCTTCATCGGCTACAAGTTGCGCAAGGTGCGGGGCGGACTGTGCTCGGCGCTCGGCACGGCGCTGCCCTCGTTTCTCATCATCCTGGCCATCGCCATGTTCTTCCACACCCTGCAAGACAACCGCATCGTACAGGCCATCTTCGCCGGCATCCGCCCCGCCGTGGTGGCACTCGTCGCCGCACCCACCTTCAACCTGGCCAAGAGTGCCCACGTCACGCTGACCAACTGCTGGATTCCCGTTGCCGGCGCGATACTCATCTGGCTGCTCGGAGTCAACCCCATATGGATCATCATTGCGGCCGGAGTGGGCGGATTCGTCTATGGCAAATACATCAAACCCTCGGAGTAAGCCCCCATGCCCGCACTCAAGCCTTCGAAGTAAAAAGACTACCGTATGCTTTTCCTACGACTTTTCATCACCTTCTTCGAAATCGGACTTTTCGGTTTCGGTGGCGGCTACGCCATGATTTCGCTCATCCAGGGTCAAGTGGTCACCCGTTTCCACTGGATGACAATGAGCGAGTTCACCAACGTGATCGCCATCTCGCAGATGACTCCGGGCCCCATCGGCATCAATTCGGCCACCTATTGCGGCTATACGGCGGTGCACAACGCCGGCTACGGCATGCTGATGTCCATGCTCGGATCGGCCACGGCCACGTTCGCCCTCGTCCTTCCGTCGCTCATTCTGATGATGCTCATCAGCAAGATGCTCATGAAATACATGCACACGCCCGTCGTACAGAGCATCTTCGCAGGCCTGCGCCCCGCCGTGGTGGGACTGTTGGCCGCGGCCACGCTACTGCTCATGAACTCGGAGAACTTCTACACTCCGGCCGACCCGTGGCGTTTCTGGATATGCGTGGGACTTTTCGTGGCCTCGTTCATCGGAACCAAAGTTTTGAAAATCAATCCCATCCACATGATCTGCTATGCCGGCGTGGCCGGACTGGTGCTGCTCTATTAGGTACCGCCGGCCTCCTTCGGCAACTTGTCCGCCCCATAGCGGGGGGCCATCCACCCTTACCTCGAATTCACTAAAACATTTCATTACCCTCTGCCCACACAACATGAAAGCAAAACACATTCTGACCGCCGTGCTTCTCCTGGCTTCGGCCAGCATGCAGGCACAAGGCAAGCGCCCGCTGCCGCCACCGCTCGTCACCGACACGCCCATGGTGCACGATCCCGTGATGGCGCAAGAGGGGGGCACCTATTATCTCTTCTCCACGGGAAACCACATCCAAGTGATGACGTCCACCGACCGCCGCCGGTGGACCTTGCGCCGCGGAGGGGCGCTGGGCACCATTCCCGCATGGGCCCGCGACAGCGTTCCTGGCTTCCGCTCCCATGTATGGGCGCCCGACGTGCTCCGCTGGCACGGCCGGTGGTGGATGGCATATAGCTGCTCCACCTTCGGCAAGAACACATCGGCCATCGGCCTGGCACGTTGCGCATCGCTCTCGGCCTTTCATTGGGACGATATGGGATGCCTCGTCTCCAGCCGGAAGGATGACAATTTCAATGCCATCGACCCCTGTTTCGCAGTCGATGATGACGACTGCGTGTGGCTTGCCTTCGGCAGCTTTTGGGACGGAATCCAGCTTATACGGCTCACCACCGTCAGCGAAGACCTTCGCCAGTATGGCTCGTGGATGCGTGGCACCGACGAGCGCCTTGTGGTCGACTCCACGTTCCAGCGCATCACCCTCGCCCGACGCTACCACCACAACGCGCCCGAAGGCTTGCAAAATCCCACATCGCGCTATGCGGGGGTGAACGCCGTCGAGGCTCCCTTCATCTTCCGCCACGACGGATGGTACTACCTTCTGGTCAGCTGGGACTATTGCTGCCGGGGCGAAAAGAGCAACTACCGCGTGGTGGTGGGCCGCAGCCGCAATGTCTCCGGCCCCTATCTCGACCGTGAAGGCCGCGACATGGCACAAGGGGGCGGCACGCTCGTGGCCCAAGGCGACAAGCGCGCGTTTGAGGCGATGGGGCATTGCGCCGTCTATACTTTCGGTGGCGACGACGTCTTCGTCTGTCATGGCTATTCCGTTCCGCTCAAGGGCGCCAGCATCCTGGTGCAACGCCGACTCCGCTGGGACGCCGACGGCTGGTTCACGCTGGAGCAGGAAGACCGCTAAGTCAAGAAGCTGACCTTGCTGGTATCACGCGAGTCAGACGAATCCCAAGACCTGGGAAAGCACCTGTCACGCCTTCACGCACGGTCAACGATCCGGAGCAAAGATGCCTCCGCGCCACTTTTGCAATGTGTAAGTGCCTTTCCGAGAATCTCGGAAAGGCTTCCTTGCAAGTTCAAAAGGGCTTTTCCAGGGGGCTCCGAAAGTCTTTCTTGCAGGCATCCCGCATTCTTTCGCGCATCTTTACAAGGTTGTGAGTCCATCCCTCGGAAAACCTTTCAGAATGTCAGCAGGAAGCCGTTATCCCGATATTCTGATTCTGGAGGGGAAATGGGAGACGTCAGAAATGTAAAGATTTCAAGCCAACGGGGCAGCAGTTGGCCTGGTTGCGTTCCCCGTCGTTCCGCCCAGCCCGTCCCTAGGACGAAGAGGCCGGACATGCCGACACGGGAAACGACAATCGTTACCCATCGGGAAGCCACGTATAAGTCCACGAAAAAGCCGGCGGCCATCGTCTGCAAGGACCATGACCGCCGGCTCGTTTCCTCCTGTTCCGTCAAATGAGCGGCATTCCCGCCTGCTTGCACTTCTCGCGCATGTCGTCGGGCCAGATGCTGGATTGAATCTCGCCAATGTGAGCCTTGTGGAGCATCACCATGCAGAGGCGGCTTTGTCCGATTCCGCCACCAATGCTGAGCGGAAGCTTGCCTTGGAGCAATTGCTGGTGGAAGAAGAGTTTCTCGCGTCCCTCCTTGCCTTCAATCTTGAGTTGCCGCAACAGGCTTTCCTTATCCACACGTATGCCCATGGAGCTGAGCTCGAAGCTCCTGCCGAGCACCGGATACCATATCAGGATGTCGCCGTTGAGTCCGGCCTTGCCATTCTCGGCAATGGTGCTCCAGTCGTCATAGTCGGGAGCACGTCCGTCGTGCTTCTTGCCGTCGCTCAGCCTGCCTCCGATACCCTCTATGAACACGGCGCCATACTTCTGGCAGATGGCATCCTCGCGCTCCTTGGGGGTCTTGTCAGGATACATATCGAGCAAGTCCTGACTGTGGATGAAGTGGATATCCTCGGGCAGGAACGGACTGATTTGCGGATAAGTCTCGCAAGCGAGATACTCCGTGCGCAGGATGGCGCTATAGATGCGCCTCACAACGGCCTCAAGAAAGGCGACGCTGCGCTGTGACTTGACAATCACGGCCTCCCAATCCCACTGGTCCACATAGAGCGAGTGCAGGTTGTCCAGTTCCTCGTCGGCGCGGATGGCGTTCATATCGGTGTAGATGCCATATCCCGGCTCAATCTGATATTCGGCCAGTGTAAGCCTCTTCCACTTGGCCAGCGAGTGCACCACCTCGGCCTGGGCGTCGCCCAAATCCTTGATGGGGAACGTCACAGGACGCTCCACGCCATTCAAGTCGTCGTTGATGCCGAGGCCCTTGAGCACAAAAAGAGGGGCCGTGACACGCCGCAAGCGAAGTTCGGTGGCAAGATTCTGCTGGAAGAACTCCTTAATCAGCTTGATACCTTGCTCTGTCTGTCGCATATCAAGCAGGGCCTTGTATCCTTCGGGAATGATCAGATTACTCATCTTTCATTTGTTTTATTTGGAATTACGAATGCAAAGGTAAGCATTATCCAGCAAAATTGCAAGCAAAAGCGTTTGATTTTTTGCAATTTGACAGAATTATTTTATTTCTCCTTACGCTTTGTGAATATCACAAAACATCGCCCACCGGCCTTCCGACTGGGATGAATTCGCCTGCCGGTATGTTAGGGAAGACATGCCTGCAGGAGGCGTGCCGCCATCCTGGTCCCCCGCCGCCAGCGTCAGTTCCGGATGAGATTGCGCCCCGCATCTATGCGGAGGAAGATGAAAAGAAGGATGGTGAAGCCCCAAAGCGAACTGCCGCCATAACTGAAAAATGGCAGAGGAATACCTATAACGGGAGTGAGGCCGAGCACCATGCCCACATTGATGAATACATGAAACAGGAAGATGCTCAACACGCAATAGCCATAGACCCGCCCAAACTTGAAGGGTTGACGCTCGGCAATCTTGATGAGCCGCAGGATGAGCGCCAGGAAGAGCAGCAACACGCCCGCCGAGCCGAAGAAGCCTTCCTCCTCGCCCACGGTACAGAAGATGAAGTCGGTGTCTTGTTCGGGCACGAACTTCAGCTTGGTTTGCGTTCCATTGAGGAATCCCTTGCCCAAGAGTCCGCCCGAGCCTATGGCTATCTCGCTCTGGTGCACGTTGTAACCCGCGCCGGCCAAGTCGTCATCGAGTCCGAGGAGCACGTTGACGCGCACCCGCTGATGCGCCTCAAGAACATCGTTGAGGAAGTAGTCGGCAAAATAAAAGAACCCCACCGAGCCCAAGGCAAAGAGCGCGATGAAGAAGTAGTTGCGCAACCGCGTGGCCAGCCCCTTGAAAACAAGATAGCCTACGAGGGCGGCGCAGAGCGAGAGTTGCACCCACACGATGTCGAAAGGAATGACAAACTCGGAAAAGAGAAACACCGCACCGGTAATGCCGAGGCAGTAGGCCAGGATGGAAACCGTGTCGCGCCACGACTTGCAATAGCTCTGCACCATGCCGGCCGTGAAGACTTGCACGAGCAAGAGCACGACGGACTTGCCCAGCGAGGTGGGCGTATCAAACAGGAACACCTGCTCATACTTGATGCCCACCACGAAATAGACCACCATGGCCACGGCGGTGAAGAGGATGCTGCCCGGCATTCCCTCACGATAGAACATGAGGAAGAAGGCCGTATAGACCAAGGCCGAGCCCGTCTCGCGCTGCCCGATGATCATAAGCATGGGGAGCAACACGACGGCGCAGGCGGCAAAGAAGTGCTTCAGCCGGTGGATGTCGAAGCCATAGGTGCTCATCAGCTTTGCCACGGCCAAGGCCGTGGCAAACTTGGCAAACTCGGCCGGTTGCAAGCGCAGGGGACCCAGCACGAGCCACGAGCGGGAGCCCTTGATCTGGTGGGGATTGAAGATGGTGACAAAGAGGAGGAGGAGCAACGCGGCATAGATGATGTAGGCGAAAGTGTCATAAAACCTGTCGTCAAGCAAGAGGAGCACGCCGCCGAGCACCACCGACGTGGCAATCCATATGATCTGCATTCCGGAGCGCGAGCTCAGGCTGAAGATTTCGGTGTCACCATAAGTATAGCTGGCCCCGCACACGCTGATCCATCCAAAGACGAGCAGGCACAGATAGATGCCCACCGTCCACCAGTCGAGCGATCCCAGCACGCTGGGCTGCTTGTCGTCCTTACCTGTTCTTAGAGCCATAAGCGATTCTTCTGTGTTGCATCTGCGCGGCCTCTTTTTCCGAGGCCGCGCTAAGTTTACCTTGTATATACTGCTCCATGATGAGTTTGCCGATAGGCACGCCATAGTCGGCCCCCCATCCGCCATTCTCCACATACACGGCGACGGCAATCTTGGGCTGGTTCATAGGTGCGAAGCCCATGAACACGGAGTGGTCCTGCCCACGGTTCTGCGCCGTTCCGGTCTTTCCGCAGGCGGCGAAGGGCAGGCTCCTCAGGTGCCGGCACGTGCCCCCCATGGCCGACGAGCGCATTCCCGCCACGATGTATTCATAGGACCGGCGGCTGGCCTTGGTGTAGTGCCGCCGCGTAAAAGTCGTGTCGAGAGGCTCGCCCTTCACCTTCCGCACCACGTGGGGCACATAATAATAGCCCCGGTTGGCGATGGTGGCGCCCAGATTGGCTATTTGCAGCGGCGTGAGGTTCACCTCGCCTTGTCCGATGGAGATCGAGATGATGGTGAGCCCGTTCCACGATCCGCGGTACGCCTTGTCATAGAAGTGCGAGTTGGGGATGAGTCCGCGCTTCTCGCCCGGCAGGTCAATGCCTAGCTTGTAGCCGAATCCCATGCTCACCATGTAGTCCCTCCACGTGTCAAGGGCCTTCTGCACGGTGGGGTATTTCCGCCGGTTGCCTATCATGTGGAACAATCCCCAGCAGAAGTATCCGTTGCACGACGTCGAGATGGCGGGCACCAGCGAAATCGGCGAGGCGTGTCCGTGGCATCCCACGTGGAGTCCCCGGTAATAGAATCCATGATGACACGGGTACATGGTGTGCGAGTTGATGATGCCCTCGGTCATGAAAGTGAGTCCCTGCGAGGTTTTGAAGGTAGACCCCGGAGGATATTGTCCCATGATGCTCCGGTTCAGCAAGGGCTTCCACACATTGCGCTGGAGCGCGCGGTGATTGCGTCCGCGTTGCCGTCCGACGAGCAACCGAGGGTCGTAAGACGGTGCCGAGACCATGCAGAGCACCTCTCCCGTAGCAGGCTCTATGGCCACGATGCTTCCCAGCTTGCCCTCCATGAGGCGCTCGCCGAGGGCCTGGAGGTTCAAGTCGATGGCCAGCGTGAGGTCCTTGCCCGGCACAGGCCGCCGGTCGAGCCTGCCATTCTGGTAGCTTCCCTGGATGCGGCCGTGCGCGTCGCGCAACATGATCTGCACCCCCTTCTCGCCCCTGAGCTCCTTTTCGTAGCTGCGCTCCACTCCGAGCTTGCCGATGTAGTCGCCCGGCTGATAGTAATCGTCCTTTTCGATGTCGCTTTCCGACACCTCGCCCACGTCGCCGAGCACGTGTGCGGCATAGGGCGTCTCGTATTGGCGGATGCTTCGCTTTTGGGCATAGAAGCCGGGGAAGCGGAACATCTTCTCTTGGAACACGCTGTACTCCTTGTCGCTGAGCTGGGTCATGAAGAGTTGCTGGGTGTATCGCGAATATCCGGGCTCGTGCTTGATTTGCTCCATGCGGTGGTCGAACCACTCGCGCGTGATTCCGAGCGTGTTGCAAAAGTCGAGCGTGTCAAGGTGATCCTTTTCCTCATTCATCACCACCATGATGTCGTAAGACGGCTGGTTATAGACCAGCAGCCTCCCGTGACGGTCGGTGATGACTCCGCGCGAGGGAAACTCCACCTTTTTCAAGAAAGCGTTGGAGTCGGCATTCTTCTTATAATCATCGCTCAGGAGCTGGAGCGTGAAGAGCCGTATGCAATAGACCACCACGATGGTGATGGCGATGCCGGCGATGACATATTGGCGGTTGGCAAGCGAATAGTCCTTCATCAGTGCCTCCTGAAATGCTCCATCACGAGGATGAGCACCATTGTGAGGGCCCAGCTACCGAAGATGTCGACCAGCCAGAGCTCCCAATTGAAGAAATTGAACGAGTCCAAGGAGAAGAAAGCCACCATGTATATAAAGGTGAGGATGAGCACATAGGGCACGAACTTTCCCGGCCCGAGCGTGTTCATAGACGGCACGAGGCCCTCGTCGGCATCCCGCGGAAGGAACAGCTTCAGCAACGAAGGCTGCACCAGTCCCACGAGCGTCATCGACGCCGCGGCCACGCCGGGGGTGTTTGAGAACATGTCGACGAGCAGTCCCATGGCGAAGCACCACAGCAACACGCCCCAACGGGGATAGTCGGGGCTGAAGTGGAGCGCGATGTAGACATAGAGCAGGGGCGTCGCCACGTTGAACAAGTGCACATGATTGAGAATGAGCACCTGCACTACGAGGAGTGCCACGAAGACTCCGATGCGGTGTAAGAAGTCGATGTTCATCGTTTGAAATTGGATTCCTCCTGTGGTTTTATCGAGTCTTGAGCAGCCTGGAGCACTTTCAGGCGCTCGGTCATGCGGTTGTCGTCGATGACGCACACGTCGCGCAGGTTGCCGAAATCGGTGGAGAGCTTCACCATGAGTCTGTAAGAGAGCCCGTCGGGCGAGTTATAGACATGCAGGATTTCGCCCACGGCCACCCCCGGCGGGAACACCGACGAATAACCACTGGTGACGATTTTGTCGTGGAGATAGAACTTGGCGTGCCTCGGCACGTCGTCGACGAAGGCGATGTCGGGGCGTCCGCCCGTCCAATGCAGGTAGCCGAAGTATCCGCGTCCCTCTATGGCGCAACTGATGTTGGACTGGGAGCTGAGGACGGGAATCACCACCGAATAGTGGTTGGAGACGAGATAAACGATGCCCACGACACCATTGCCGCACACCACGCCCATGTCCTTCCTCACGCCGTCGGCCGATCCCCGGTCGATGGTGATGAAGTTGTCGCGCCGGTCGATGGTGTTGCTCACCACCTTGGCCGGCACGAGTTTGAATGTCCTGAGCATGGCGTACTTGTTTTCGCGCAGCAGCGACGTGTCTCCCGTCACCCGTTGCAGGCTGTCGGCGAGCAGGTGCACCTGGTGTTCCAGCCACACATTGCGCTGGGTGAGTTCCTGGTTCACCTTGTTGAGCGAGAAGAAGCTCTCCACGGCCGAGTCCCACTCATAGAGCTTGCCCGACACGTAATTGGCCGACGAGAACCACACGCTGCCCTGATAGCCGTTATACTGGAAGAGCAGCACGAGGCTCACGGCCTCGAGGAAGGCGAAGAGGAACCAGTAGTTGTATTTGGCTAGAAATGCTAGGAGATTTCTCATGCCGTGGCTCCCATTACCTCATCAAGAACGAGAACCGGTCCACGTTTTTCAGCGCCACTCCGGCCCCCTTGGCCACGCTGTGCAGTGGGTCGTCGGCAATGTGGAAAGGAATGTTGATTTTGTCTTCCAACCGCTTGTCGAGTCCCCTCAGCAATGCGCCACCTCCGGTGAGGTAGATACCGTTCTTCACGATGTCGGCGTAGAGCTCGGGCGGCGTGTTCTCCAAAGCGCTGAGCACGGCGTTCTCGATTTTGGCCACCGTCTTGTCGAGGCAATGGGCTATTTCCTGATAGCACACGGGCACCTCCATGGGCAGCGCGGTGATGCGGTTGGGTCCGTGCACCACGTAGTCCTCGGGAGCCTCGTCGCCCAGGTCGGTCAGAGCCGATCCCACATGGATCTTGATACGCTCGGCCATGCGTTCAGACACTTTCACGTTGTGCTGGCGGCTCATGTATTCCTGTATGTCGGCCGTAAGGTCGTCGCCCGCGATGCGGATGGAATTGTTGCTCACGATGCCTCCGAGCGAGATGACGGCGATCTCGGTGCTTCCGCCGCCGATGTCGACAATCATGTTACCCTCGGGAGCCTCCACGTCGATGCCGATGCCTATGGCAGCCGCCATGGGCTCGAAGATGAGGTACACGTCTCGTCCGTTGGCATGCTCGGCGCTGTCCCTCACGGCCCGGAGCTCCACCTCGGTCGATCCCGAGGGCACTCCGATCACCATGCGCAGCGTGGGCGAGAAGAGGCGGCTTCCGGTGTGCACCATCTTGATCAGTCCGCGCATCATTTGCTCGCAGGCCGTGAAGTCGGCAATCACGCCGTCACGGAGCGGGCGGATGGTCCGGATGTTGTCGTGTGTCTTCTCATACATCATCTTGGCCTCGTGGCCCACGGCAATCATCTTGTCGGTACGCCGGTCGAGGGCCACCACGGAAGGCTCGTCCACCACAATCTTGTCATCGCTGATGATGATGGTGTTGGCGGTGCCCAAATCCATTGCAATCTCCTGAATGAATGAAAAAAATCCCATTGACTCAAAATTATTTTTTTGAATGTAAGTCTATCTGCCTTATTATGCTTCTGCTGTTGCCGGGGCTCACTTGGCAATGCTTTCAAACCAGTTGTGGATGGCCGTGTCGTAGTGGCTGCTCACGCCGAAGGCCCTTGTGGCAAGCAGCTGCCGGTCTTCCAGGTCGGTAGCTCCGTCCTTGCTGTTGAGCACGTCGAGCAGGAGTCCGTATTCGGCCTTGCTTGGCACGATGGCCACGTCGCGGAAGTTCTTGGCTCCGGCGCGGATGAGCGAGATGCCGCCGATGTCGATTTTCTCGATGATGTCGGTCTCGGAGGCCCCGCTGGCCACGGTCTGTTCGAAGGGATAGAGGTCGACCACCACGAGGTCGATGGCGGGAATGTCGTATTGGCGCATTTGCTCCTGGTCGCCCTCATTGTCGCGGCGTGCCAGGATTCCGCCGAAGATTTTCGGGTGGAGTGTCTTCACACGTCCTCCGAGGATGGAGGGATAGGAGGTGATGTCTTCCACCTTCTCGCACGCATATCCCAGCGACTCGATAAATTTTTGCGTTCCGCCCGTACTGAGCAGTTTCACACCTTCGTCGTTGAGTTTCTTGAGCAGCTCCTCAAGTCCGTCCTTATGGAACACCGAGATGAGCGCAGTCTTGATTTTCTTTCTTTCAGCCATGTTAGTTCTCTGTTGAATTCTTTAGGTTGCAAAGGTACGAAATTTCCACGTAATGCAAAGCGAAAAACTGAAAACTTTTCCCTTGCCGGCGAAAATTCATGATGGGAGTCAAGAAATGAAGGTGACGGGGAGAGGGAGGGCGCCCCCTCGGGGGATGGCATCGGGCTCCACGGAGAACGGGCGGGAGCACGGGGAAAGAGGTGGATGGACCTTGGGGGAAGGAGTCTTTCAAACTGTATATATTTTTCCATACGGCATTCCTAGTGCCCTCTCTGAATAGCACCCGTATAATCACCTGTAACTCAACCCATTGCAAAAGAGCCCAAACGAGGTGCTCATTTGGGGCAAGTGAGGGCCTCATTTGGGGCAAGTGAGGACCTCATTCGGGGCAAGTGAGACGCTCATTCGGGGCAAGTGGGAATATCTGGGGAACGCTGTCCTCTTTTTTCCAATTCTTTACACGTCTTTCCACAAGGAATATTCATGCCTCTTCGGGCAAGCCGAGGGGCGCATAGGCTGGCCACGGGCCACCCTACACGCGCCTTGCGGGGGAGTCCTGCCGGGGTATAAGCAGCGGTGGGGGCGTCGCTTTCGGGAGGTATTGTCTTCGGTTTGCATGATCTTTCTATACAATGGAAGATAAGCGGCACCTCAACAATAAAAACAAAACTTTGGGGTTTTGTTTTGTATTGTCTTCGGTTTGCATTATCTTTGCAAACAAAAAAAGAAGAAATGAACGTGAAAGAACTGATGAACGCCGTCGACTTCGACGGCGTAAAGGCTGAACTGGAGAAAATGCCGATCAACGACATTGACGTCTATCGCGGCACTTACGAGACGCTGCGCGACGTGAAACCCACCTTCGGCTATTTCGACAACATCATCGAGGTGAGCCGTGACGCCGACGGGCAACTGCTCGTCACCAATACGCACCTGGGCTCGGTGAGCGACCTGGCGGGACACCGGTTCGACTCGGCTTCGGACATCTCGGCGGAAGAGACGGCGGCGGCCATCGTCTATCAAATCACCGCACATTCTTATGAGACTGAACGATACAAGGACCACCTCGACGACGACTGGTATGACGATGACGACCTGAACCCCTAAAAACGCCTCGGACACACCGCCACCGGTGCCTGACAATATCAAGCAATCAATCATAACGACAAACGATCATTCATCTACAAACAAAGCAAAATGAAAAACCTCATCCTCGTTGCCATGCTCTTTGCGACCTCGCCCGCCCTGGCGCAATACCACAGCCAGGTGTGGAACCCCGACAACGGCGACGGCACCTACACCAACCCCGTAATCAACGCCGACTATAGCGACCCTGACGCCATCGCCGTCGGCGACGACTATTACCTCACCGCAAGCTCGTTCAACTGCATTCCGGGACTTCCCGTACTCCACTCCAAAGACCTGGTGAACTGGGAAATCATCGGCCACGCCGTCGACCGGCTCGTGCCCGACAGCCTCTTCGCAGGCAGGCCCGCTCATGGCAACGGCGTGTGGGCTCCCTCCATACGCTACCACGACGGCCACTTCTACATCTACTGGGGCGACCCCGACAACGGCGTGTTCATGGTCAAGGCCAAGAATCCGGCCGGACCGTGGGACGACCCCGTGCTCGTGATTCCCGGAAAGGGCATGATCGACACCACCCCGCTATGGGATGACGACGGGCGCTGCTACCTCGTCAACGGATGGGCCAACAGCCGCAACCGGTTCGCAAGCGTCATCACCGTGCGCGAACTGTCGGCCGACGGCACACGCGCCATCGGAAAGCCCGTCATCGTATACGACGGCAACGGCAACGAAAACCATACCGTCGAGGGACCGAAATTCTACAAGCGCGACGGATGGTACTGGATTATGGCGCCGGCAGGCGGCGTGGCCACGGGATTCCAACTCGCCATGCGCGCCAAGTCGCCCTATGGCCCCTACGAGAGCATGAAGGTGCTCGCACAGGGCTCCACTCCCGTCAACGGCCCCCACCAGGGCGCATGGGTGCACACCAAGTATGGCGAAGACTGGTTCCTGCACTTCCAAGACAAGGGCGCCTACGGACGCGTGGTGCATCTGCAGCCCGTGACGTGGAAAGACAACTGGCCCGTGATGGGACGTATGCCCAAGAAGGGATATTGCGGAGAGCCATACACCACCTACCGCAAGCCCAAGTCTGACTCCAACGTGAAAGTGAATCCGCAAGAGAGCGACGAGTTCAACTCGCCCATGCTCGGACAGCAATGGCAATGGCACGCCAACTATGACCAGGCCTTCGGCATGCCTACCACGCTCGGCGTATTCCGGCTCTACACCTGGAAGAGCAACAAAACCATCTGGAACACGCCCAACCTGCTGCTCCAAAAGACTCCGGCCGACAACTTCACCGCCACCACCAAGATGCGGTTCGTGGCCAAGGCCGACCACCAATTGGGAGGCATCATCATGATGGGCATGGACTACTCGGCACTCGTGGTGAAGCGCGTCGGCGAGAAGTTCCAGCTCCAACAAATCACCTGCGCCAAGGCCGACAAGGGCGGCAAGGAGACGGTAAAGGTGCTCGCCACGCTCGAACGGACGGGCGAGGACCAAGTGCAATACCAGTTCGGGTTCTATGAGGACATCTACCTCCGCATGACCGTGCGCGAGGGCAAGGTGAAATTCTCGTGGAGCGCGAACGGAAAGAAGTTCCGCGACGTGGGCGACGAGTTCACCATGCGCGAAGGCAAGTGGATCGGCGCCAAGGTCGGCCTCGTGGCACAAGAGCCCGAAGGCACCACCAACCGTGGCTGGATCGACGCCGACTGGTTCAGAATCACCAAATAAGAGACAAGCTACATCATGTCAGCAATATTCCGCATCCTAACGCACGCACTCTCCGTCCTGCTCCTGCTCGCCGCCATGGGCGCGCAGGGGCAAACCCGATACGACACCGCACACATGCAGCGCGAGCGCCTCGGCCGCGGACTCGTGGCCCTCAGGCAGGCCGACGGACGGGTGGCCCTATCCTGGCGAATCCTCGCCTCGGACCGTCCCGGCGAGCCCTTCGACGTCTATCGCAACGGGGTGAAGCTCAACAAGAAGCCTCTCACCACCGGAGGCAGCTTCTTCGTCGACAACCATCCCACCGGCGCCGACGCGCTTTACAAGGTGATGGGCGGACGCGTGAACGGCACGTTCCGCCTGAAGGCCAACACTCCGGCGGGCTATCTCGCCATCCCTCTCGACAAGCCCGTGTCCAACATGACCTACCGCGACGGACGCAACGTAGAGTACATCGCCAACGATGCCGCCATCGGCGATGTCGACGGCGACGGCGAATACGAAATCGTGCTGAAGTGGGAACCCAACAATTCGGCCGACAACTCGCGCGCGGGAATCACCGAGAGAACCCTCTTCGATTGCTACCGACTCGACGGGACGCGCCTCTGGCGCATCGACATGGGACCCAACATCCGCTCGGGAGCCCACTACGTGCCCTTCATCTTCTATGACCTCGACGGCGACCAACGGGCCGAACTCATGGTGAAGACTGCCGACGGAACACGGGACGGGCTGGGACGCGTCCTCGGCGACAGCACGCGGATATGGCGGTCTGACGAGCCGGGGCCACGCTTCGGACGGATCATGGACGGGCCGGAGCGGCTCACCGTCTTCAGCGGCGCCACCGGCGAGGCCCTCGCCACCGTCGACTATAATCCGCCACGGGGGCCCCTCCGCAGCTGGGGCGACGACCACGGCAACCGTTCCGAACGCTATCTGGCCGCACTGGCCTGGCTCGACGGGCGGCGGCCATCGGCCGTGTTCTGCCGCGGATACTACACGCGCACCGTGCTGGCGGCATGGAATTGGGACGGGCACGAGCTCTCGCAACATTGGGTGTTCGACACCAACAACCCGCAATGGGCCGACTACGCCGGACAGGGAAACCACAACCTGCGCGTGGCTGATGTCGACGGCGACGGATGCGACGAAATCGTCTACGGGGCCATGTGTGTCGACCACGACGGAAACGGACTCTACAACACGCGCATGGGCCATGGCGACGCACTACACCTCGTGGCCGACCCGGCCGACGACAAACTCTATGTGTGGAACGTCCACGAGAACCGGCGCGACGGATCGGAACTCCACGACGCCGCAACGGGCGAAATCATCTTCCAAAAGAAGGCCAATTTCGACGTGGGACGGGGCATGGCCGCCGACATCGACTCCACCAACTACGGCGTTGAGCTATGGAGCGCCAACACCAGAGGACTGCTCAACATGAAGGGCGAGCCCGTGCGCCCGACGAGCGAGGCCTCCGGAGAAATCGACTATAGCAACTGGCAACGGCCGCCACGGCGGCTGTCGTGCAACTTCTCCGTGTGGTGGGACGGCGACCTCACCCGCGAACTCCTCGACCA
Source organism: uncultured Prevotella sp. (assembly GCA_964420715.1). Lineage (GTDB taxonomy): Bacteria > Bacteroidota > Bacteroidia > Bacteroidales > Bacteroidaceae > Prevotella. The sequence goes on from CAYQUN010000002.1 coordinate 107,079, forward strand.
CGAGCGCGTCACCAAATACAATCCTGCCACCGGAGAGTGCGACGAACTCATCCAATTCGATGGAAGATTCAACAATTCCACCAAGTCCAACCCGTGCCTCTCGGCCGACATCCTCGGCGACTGGCGAGAGGAAGTGCTCGTGCGCAACGCCAACAGCACCGAGCTCAGACTCTACGTGTCGACCATTCCGACGCCCTACCGCATCAACTGCCTTGAGGAAGACCCCACCTATCGCGCGTCGGTGGCCAACGAGAACGTCGGCTACAACCAGCCTCCCGAAACCGGATTCTACCTTGGTCCCGACGGCAAGCGCAAGTTTCTGAAGTAAAAGGGTGGCGCTCCGGGCAAATCCACACGGAAATGCAGAGTATCCAACAGATTCTTGGAAAAATCCACTCGGAACTTGATTTTTTCCACTATATTTGCAAAGTGGTATGAAGCAACGCCCACAACCATGAACACAAGTGAATCAACAATAGAATACAGCTTTCCTAAAAAATGAAAATGAAAAAGACCTTAACAACGGCCATCGTCACGGCCATGGCCGCCGTGACATGGGCGCAACCGGTGGAAATCAGCGTGAACACGAAGCCGGGAGCACCCGTGCAGTCGACGATGTATGGCATTTTCTTCGAAGACATCAACTTCGGTGCCGACGGAGGACTCTATGCCGACATGGTGGAGAACCGATCGTTCGAGTTCCCCAACCACCTGATGGGATGGGAAACCTTCGGCAAAGTGGACATCGACGACTACCAGCCGGCCTTCGACCGCAACCCGCACTACGCCAAGCTGCGCAACGCGGGACACGACCAGAAGTTCACAGGGCTGGAGAACAAGGGCTTCTTCGGCATGGGCCTGAAGAAGGACATGAACTATAAGTTCTCGGTTTACGCCCGCCTGGCCGACCTGCAAGGGACCAAGGCCCGCATCCGCGTGGAGCTGGTGGACGACAAAGACAACGTGATGGCCAAGAAGGGCATCGACATTTCTGACAACAAGTGGCACAAGTACACGGCCGAACTCACATCGACAAAGACCGTGGAACGGGGCTCGATGCGCATCTATCTGGAAAGCGCCGAGGGCGTTGACCTTGACCAAGTGTCGCTCTTCCCCGGCGACGCATGGGAAGGAATACTCCGCGCCGACCTGGTGGAAGACCTGAAGGACCTGCATCCGGGCATATTCCGATTCCCCGGCGGATGCATCGTGGAGGGCACCGACCTGGCCACACGCTACCAATGGAAGAACAGCGTGGGACCCGTGGGCAACCGTCCGCTGAACGAAAACCGATGGAACTACACCTTCCCACACCGCCTCTTTCCCAACTACTATCAAAGCTACGGACTGGGATTCTATGAGTTCTTCCTCCTGAGCGAGTACATCGGCGCCGAGCCCCTGCCCGTTCTCTCGGTGGGACTGGCGTGCCAATACCAGAACAAGGACAACGACAAGAACGCCCACGTGGCCGTGGACGACCTGCAACAGTATATCGACGACGCCCTCGACCTGATAGAGTTTGCCAACGGGCCGGCCACGTCGACATGGGGCAAGGTGCGTGCCGACATGGGCCACCCGAAGCCGTTCGGACTGAAGCAAATCGGCATTGGCAACGAGCAGTGGGGCCCGCTCTATCCGGAAAGGCTGGAGAAGTTTGTCAAGGCCATCCGCGCACGCTACCCGGAAATCAAGATTTGCGGATCGAGCGGCCCGTCGGCCGACGGCAAGGACTTCGACTATGGATGGAAGGAGATGCGCCGGCTGGGTGTCGACCTCGTAGACGAGCATTATTACAGATCGCCCCAATGGTTCCTGGACAACGCCGGACGATACGACAACTACGACCGCAAGGGTCCGAAGGTGTTTGCGGGCGAATATGCCGCCCACGGCAAGGGCTCGCTGAACAACTGGGAGGGCGCCCTCGCCGAAGCCGCCTTCATGACGGGCCTGGAGCGCAACGCCGATGTCGTCTGGCAGGCCACGTACGCTCCCCTCTTCGCCCACGTGGACGGATGGCAGTGGAAACCCGACCTGATCTGGTTTGACAACCTGAGGACGGTGCGCTCGGCCAACTGGTACGTGCAGCAACTCTATGGCCTGTACAAGGGAACGAACGTGCTCGCCACCACGTCGCAAGGCAAGCCTCTGGAAGGCCTCAACGGGCTCTACGCCTCGTCCGTCATCGACAAGGCCACGAAGCAAGTCATCGTGAAGCTGGCCAACAGCAGCGACAAAGACCAGCAGGTGAACATCGAGCTGAAGGGGAAGCGCATTGTCGGAGGCAAGCTGATTGAGCTGAAAGCCGACCCATCGGCACAAAACACGCTCGACGCGCCCTCGAAGGTGAAGCCCGTCGAGACGTCGCTCACCGGCCAAAGCGGCGCGTCGCTGACGGCTCCGCTTCCCGCCAAGAGCTTCCACGTGTACGTGCTGGATTGCAAATAAAGGATTTCCGAGCCTGAAGGCTCATCTCACAGTCCTCCCCGGGTCGTGCCAACAGGCCGGCCCGGGGAGTTGCGTATAGGTACGGCCGCGCCCCGCCAGGCACCGGCAGCCATCATCCCCCCTGCCCCTTGTAGCCCGTTGGAGGCACTCCGAAGTGACGGGTGAAGCAACGCGTGAAGTACTTGGGGTCGTTGAATCCCACCTTGTAGGCTATCTCTGTGATGTTCCGGTCGGCCGGATTGTCCACAAGGAGCGAGCGGGCCACGTCAAGCCGGTAGTTCCTGATGAACTTGGCCGTCGGCACTCCCACTTCGGCATTGAGTTTCTGGCTCACCACGCTCCGCGTCAGTCCGAGCGCCGCACAAAGTTCCTGCACGCCGAAGTCGGGATTCGTGTAATTGCTCTCCATGATTTCCATCACCTCCTCCATGAACGGCCGCGCGTTCCGGTTCGTGGCCACCTTGTCGGCCTCGAGGCTCTTGGCCTGGCTTGTGCGGTAACGCTGGTCGTTCTCCAGGATGCTCTTGATGCGTTGCTGCAGCTTGCCGGGGTTGTCGCTTTCGCGCAAAGCCGCCTCTATGGGGCGGTAGAGGCGGTCGGCCTCAGCCTGGCGCATCTTGCGCATCCGCACGCGGTAGGCATACGTCGCCCCGCCGGCGAACGCCAGCAGAAGCAGGGACACGAACCACCAGCTCTTATAGAAATAAGGCGTCACGCGGATATTGATGGCCCGCGTCTCCATGCGGGCGCCACTCGCCGCGGACGCATAGCGCACCTCAAAGCGATAGCTTCCGCCCGGGAGGGCCGAATAGCGCACGCTGTGCTGTCCCGGCGGAAGCGGAATCCACTCTTCTTCAAGTCCCCTCATGCGATAGCTGTAAACACCCTGCGTCTCGGTGCCGTAGTTGAGCGCCGAGAAAGCGATCTCGATGGAGTGGTCGCTTTCATGCAGATGGATGTCGCTCGCCACGGAGATGTCGTCGTCGAGCCATCGTCCGTCGGCCTGCGCCGGCTCGTTGTTGACCTGCAGGCGGGTGAAGCAGAGCCGTCCGGGATAAGCCTGGGTGCGGTTTTCGCCATCCACCTCGACGAGCCCCCGGTCGGTTCCGAGAAAGATTCGTCCGTCCGCCGAAGCCACGGCGGAGTTGAAATAGAATTGCGAGCTCACCAGCCCGTCGGCCTCGGTGAAGTTCGTGAACACCCCCGTGCGCGGGTTCAACACCGAGAGGCCGTGGTCGGTGGTGATCCAGATGGAGCCCTTCCGGTCCTCGGCAATGCCCTTGACGCCGTTGTTGGCCAGTCCCTCCTTGGTGGTGTAGGCCTTGTAGGCCCAGTGCCCGGTAGAGTCCTTCCGGTAGTGATAGAGTCCGTACCCATTGCTACCCATCCATAGGCTTCCGTCACGGGCCTGGCAGAAGGCGTCAATCTTGTCGACGATGCCGCTTCTCTGCCGGTCGAGCTTATACTTCGTGCGCGAGGCCACGAACATTCCCGTTCCAGTGGGCCGCGAGGCGGTGAAGACCCTCACCATGCCTTCGATGCAACCGATGTAGAGCGTATGGTCGCGGGCCAGGAGCGAACCGATGCATCCACGGATTTCCCGGCAATTGACAAACGGATCCTCAACGATTTTCTTCGCAAACGAATAGAAGTATACGCCATCATTGGTGCCTATCCACAAACCCCGGTTAGCCTTGTCGAAGGTGAGCGTACCCACGAAGGTGAGCAGGGGCTGGTGCACCACGTCGGCGGCCAGCCTCGTCATGGCCCCCGTGGCGGTGTCGAGCGAGCACACCCCGCCGCCCCAGGTGCCAATCCATAGCCGTCCCTGGTCGTCGGCGGCCAGACACGACACCGAGTTGTGAGGCAAGGCGCTGTTGGCCGTGGTGAAGTGGACGAAGTCCCGGCTTCCGCGCACCCTCTTGTTCAGTCCGCCTTCCACGGTGCCCACCCAGAGCGTTCCGCCGGGGGTGGTGAGGATGGCGTTGACGGCATTGGGCGAGAGCGAGCCCGGCGCGGAGGAGTGCGTGTAGTTGTCAATCTTGAGCAGCCGTGGCGAGAGGCGCGCCGCCCCACCCGACTCGGTGCCCACCCAAAGGAGTCCGTGCCGCCAAAGCAGGCAGTTGACGAAGTTGCTTGGCAGGGGATTCACCGGGCTTGAAGCATTCCAGTGGTCCACGCGTCCGTCGGGATCGATGATGTCGATGCCATTGAGCGTGCCCGCCAGCAAGCGTCCGCCGGGCAGCATGGCGATGTCGCTCACGAAGTCGTGGCTCAGCCCACGCCCGTCGGGGCGGTAGTGGAAGACGCGCTCGCGGGTGCCATCATAGGCATAGAGCCCGCTGTTGGTGGCATACCAGAGGGTGGAACCGGAACGGAGGATGCGTGTGACATAGAGATTGTTGAACGACGGCTTGCCCCTGAACGCCCCCTCCTCGAGGATGCGCCGCCCACGGACATAGAACTTGCGCACCGTGCCGCCATAGCCTATGAGCACCCCGCCGCCGTCATCGGCGTCGGCCAGGGGCACGTCGGGGGTGTTGGAATGGTAGGGGCGCGAGAGGATGGACACGACCCTTCCCTCGCCGTCGAAGGCAAGGCGGCAGACGCGCGTGAGCGTGACGACCCACATGGCACCGGAGGCGTCGCGGTAGGTGCGCACCGAAGGCTCGGCCAGGAGGCGGGCCAACTGGCGCGGGTCGGCCCCGGCAGCGCACTGGGGCACCACGGGGCGCAGGGTGGCGAGCGAGAGCACCTCGGTGCATTCCTCGAACGACACCCAGAGCCGGCCGAACCTGTCCTCGCTCACATTGCGGCAGCTGTTGCTTTTCAGCTGGACTCCCCGGCTTCCTATGCCGAACGAATCATAGCCGTAGCCGTCATAACGCACCAGTCCCCCGGCGCGCGTGGCCATCCAGATGAATCCGTGGCTGTCCTCGAAGATGTCGTCAACGAAGTTGTTGGGCAATCCGCTGGTCACGTTCATATACGTCATGTTATAGGAACTGAAAACATTGCCCGCGGCCCGGAGCACGGGTGAGGAAAGCAATGTCAGAAGGAGGAACAAGCCCAAGTGTCGCATAGGTTTCAAGATTGATGGTGAAGCGTCTTGGCAAAATTACGAAATGATTTGCCCAAAAACAAATATTTCGGGGAAAAAATGGAGAAAAGGATTTGTGTAACGAAAGGCTTTCGGCCGATGGCTCACCATGCAAGCCGGATGAGGCGGCGACGCCCGCACGGCCGCGGAAGTTTGTCAACATTCCTAACCGAGATGCTCTCCACGCCGCTTTTGCAATGTGTAAGCACCCTTCCGAGGGTCTCCGAAGGCCGCTCACAGGATGCAAGAAGGCCGCTCCGAGGGTCTCTGAAGGCCGTTCTTGCACCCCCACTCCCATTTTTCCGGCTTCTTTACAAAAGCGCAAGCATTCAAGGGGCTTTTCCTTTCAAAATGTCACGAAAAGGCCCATAATCCCACATCTTGCAAACACGGGAATCCATGAGGCGTCGAGGAAGTGTAAAACAATTTACCACCCCCACCTGCCACGAGGCCCGCGAGCCGGCTCCGGAAGCGCCCCATCCCCCTTGCTACAGGGTCCTCACCTCGTTCACGAGCCGCTTGCCGTCAACAAAGTCCTTGATGTTCTGCAGCGTGGTGGTGGCAATGTTGTGCAGCGCCTCGCGGGTGAAGAAGGCCTGGTGTGACGTGACGATGACGTTGGGCATCATGAGCAGGAGCGCCAAGTGGTCGTCGTTGATCATGCGGTCGGAGTGGTCCTCGTAGAAGAACTTGGCTTCCTCCTCGTAGACGTCAAGCCCTGCCGAGCCCACCTTGTGCTCCCGCAAGCCCTGGATGAGGTCTTCGGTGCGGATGAGCTTGCCGCGTCCGGTGTTGATAATCATCACGCCGGGCTTCATCAGGGCAATGGCGTCTTGGTCGATCATGTGCAGCGTCTCCTGCGTCAGCGGGCAGTGGAGCGAGATGATGTCGCTTTGGGCATAGAGGTCGGGCAAGTCGGTCATGCTGACGCCATGCTCCTTGGCAAACTCCATGTCGGGATACTTGTCGTAAGCCACGACATTCATGCCGAAGCCCTTGAGAATCTTGATGAGTTCCTTGGCAATGCGGCCCATTCCGATGATGCCGACGGTCTTGCCATACATGTCAAAGCCGAGAAGCCCGGAGAGCCGGAAGTTGCCCTCGCGGGTGCGCTGGGTGGAGCGATAGACCTTGCGGTTGAGTGCGAGCATGAGCGTCACGGCATACTCGGCCACGGCGTGTGGCGAATAGGCGGGCACACGCACCACGCAGAGTTTGCCTGCGGCGGCCTTCAAGTCGACATTGTTGAATCCCGCGCAACGCAGGGCCACGAGCCTGACCCCGTTCTCCACAAGGCGCTCGATGACGGAGGCGCTGACCTCGTCGTTGACGAAGACACACACCACCTCCTTGCCCTTGGTGAGTTCAACGGTGTCGGGCGAGAGGTGCTCACGATAATAATGGATGCGGAAACCGAAATCCTGGTTCCACGTGTCAAACGACTCCCGGTCGTAGCTGTGGGCATCGAAAAAAGCAATGTTGGTCATGGCGAAAAACAATTAAATGATGAAGGAAGGGTGGATTTGCCTGAGGCGACCCCGGATGCAAAGATAATGGAAAAGATAGAAAAAATGAAGCTACCCGCTCGGAATTTGTTTGAAAATGTGTATATTTGCAAACAAGCAATCAAATTGTCATCACACATGAAGCATTTTCTAGCCATCCTTGTCCTGGGAGCGCTGCTCGCGGCCTGCGGCACGCCGAAGGCGGCGGGGCTCAAGGCGGAGCGGAAGGCCAGCCAGCTGCAACGGAACGTGGAGAATATCGAGCGGGCCCTGCGCGACTCCGACTATGTCATCGCCTTTGACTATGTGCACCCGCGCACCATGGAGCCGAGGTTTCTCACCTCTTATTATAGGATTCATGTCATGGGCGACTCCATCGACAGCAACCTGCCCTACTACGGACGGGCCTACCGCATCAACTTCGACTACGAGAGCCCGCTCGACTTCGTGGGGCCCATCACCAAACCCGTAGTGGTCTACAAGGATTCCACCACGCTCAACATCCGCTTCAACGCGCGCCACCGCGACGAGATTCTGGAATACGACATGAACGTGCACAACGACGCGTCGGTGGAGCTCCATGTGACGTCGGCCGAGCGCGACTATTGCGACTTCACGGGCTCGTTCGAGTTCCAACGCAAGTCACGGCCCTGAGCCGGACGATAGTGGACGAGCACCCACGAGCAATAGCTCTTGGGATTGGCCACGGCACGGGCCACATTGCGATAACTGAGCTTGTGGAAACTGACATGGGCCACGAGGTCGTCCCACGCCACGGCGTCGAAATCGCGGCCGAACGCCTGCCCGAGCAGGAGGCTGTGGAAGCTGTTCTCGCGGGGCATGGACTCCTGCTCACGGGGGAACGCCCGGAGAGCCTCGCCCAGGAAGAGGTGGCAGACATAATAGTCGACGGCACAATCGAAGTCGTGCCAATAGGCCAGAAGCATCTTCAGCACCGCGCCCACGACGGGCGAATGCCTGCGTGCGGCGATAAACCAGTTGGAAAGTCCGATGGCCTGGCGCCGTCTCCGCTGGAAATAGCGGAAGATGGTGAGCGGCGCCTGCTCGATGGCAGCCCAGCGGAGGCGCAACTGCTCGTTGCCAAAGCCCGTACAAAGCACCGACGCGTCAATCCACACTCCGCCATAACGTTCGAGAACGGCCAGCCGCACCAGGTCGGCCATCATGGCCTGGGGAATCCGCCCGCGGCGGTATTTGCGCACGATGTCGTCGGGCAAGGTCACCCATTGGCCGACGTTTCCGGCCGTAACCACACGCATCTCGTAGCCCGGCAGGGCTTGGGAGACCGACGCCCAGCAGGCCCGGACCAGTGGTGGGGCTTCTGACACGCCCTGGAGCCAGGCCGTCCACACGATGCGGCTCACACGGGCGCCGGATTCCCGCCCCGAGGGCGGGTCCTGCTCCCCGGCCACACACGAATCCAGCACCGGCAAATAGCGTCGAAGGAGAAGGCGGTCGACGCGACGTGTGATGGCGGGATAGGCCTCCTTGAGCGAGCGACGCCCCACCGCGCAGCGGGCCAAGGCACGCACGCCCGTGCCCAGCACGCCCATACGGGCATAGGCACGGACGAGCCTCCATCCGCCAAACTCATGAAACCGGTGGCGGAACCGGGCGAAGTCTTTCATCGCTTAAGGCCTCCGGAATGAATCAATAATGGAATGAGCTTCCACCCAGGAACTCGCGCAAGAGCGACGTCGGCGGCACGTCGCGATTGGAGATGGGCCGGAAGTAGCGCAAGAACTTCAGCAGGCGGTAGGCCTCGGAATACTCCTCACAATCCTCGGGCACCTGCTGGAGCAGGGGCTCGGCCTGGGTCTTGATGACGGCCAGTTCGAACAGCATGGCGCTGTTGAACACCGCGTCGGCGTTCTCCTGGAAGGGGAATATCCACTTGTTCTCGCCCGCCCTGACCGACGGCCAGCGATGAATGGTGGCCTGGGCGTCTACTCCGCGATACTTGTAGTCGCGGATGATGCGGCGCAGGAGCCTGTTGTCGGTAGTGGGGATATAGTTGTGGTCGTCGAGGAGGATGGTGGTGAGGGCGCTGGCATAGACGCGGAACTTCTGCCGCTCGGGCACGTGGGCCGTAAGTTCGGGATTCAGGGCATGGATGCCTTCCACCACAAGCACGTTGTTGTCGGCCATGCGCAGGCGCTTTCCGCTGGGCTCGCTCCGCCCCGTCTGGAAGTTGTATTTGGGCAACTCCACCTCTTCTCCACGGAAGAGGGCGTTGAACTGCTCATTGATCAGATCGAGATTGAGGGCGTAAAGGCTCTCGTAGTCATATTCTCCGTTCTCGTCTTTGGGCGTATGCGCGCGGTCGACGAAATAATCGTCGAGCGAGATTTGCAGCGGCTTGATGCCGTTGGCGAGCAACTGGATGGAGAGCCGCTTGCAAGTAGTGGTCTTACCGCTCGACGAGGGCCCGGCCAGCAGCACGAGCTTCACCCCCTTGCGCGAGGCAATCTCGTCGGCGATGTGCGAGATCTTCTTCTCCTGCAACGCCTCGGAAACGTTGATCAGGTCGGTCGTGAGCCCGCGGTCCACGGCCTCGTTGAAGTCGCCCACGGTGCGGATGCCCATAATGGCCTGCCAATGGTGATGCTCCTTGAAGATTTCAAACATCTTGTCCTGCCGCGTCATGGCGGGCAGGCGGCCGGGATCCGTGAGCGAGGGAATGCGGAGGAGCATGCCGTCATAGTATTTCTCCAACCCGAAGAGGTAGAGCTTGGAGGTGTTGGTCAGCAACGAGCCATAGTAATAATCCACATAATCATCTATCTGATAATAGGTGGTGTAGAGCGACCCCGAACTCTTGAGAAGCTTCACCTTGGCCTCGTCACCCTTTTGGGCAAACATCCTCACGGCTTCCTCGGTGGGCACCTCGAAGCGGCGGATGGGCAGATGGGCGTCAATGATGTCCTGTATGCGGCGCCGGATGGCGTCGACGTCGGACTGTTCCACGGGATGCCCGATGCGCAAGTTGACATAATAGCCGTTGGAGACGGGAATGTCGATCACCACCTCGGAGTCGGGATAGAGGTCGTGCACGGCCTTGCAAAGCACGAAGAAGAGCGTGCGCGTGTAATTGCGCGAGCCCGATGCGGTGTGCATGTCAAGGAACTCCACATCCTTGTTGTGATAGAGGCGGTAGTGAAGCCCCTCCACCTTGTTGTTCACCTTGCAACTCACGGGTCCATAGTCCATTTCTAATTGAAATTGACGAAAAACATCAGAAAGTGTGCTTCCGATGGGGACATTTAGAGTTTTTTTATTATTTTTGCAACGGATTTGTATCACTTGTTTCGTTTCTGTTGTCATAGGCTGCGGTTTTTGAATTCGGTGGTAAAGATAAGCAATAAAAAACAGACAACCAAGAAAACAGCTCAACAAAATTATAGAATATGACGATTCTTTTACTGAAGATTGTAGGCGCCCTCGCACTTCTGATTTATGGCATGAAGATTATGAGCGAGGCATTGCAAAAGATGGCGGGTCCTCAGCTTCGCCATGTGTTGGGAGCCATGACCACCAACCGCATCTCAGGAGTGCTCACGGGCATGTTCACCACCGTTGCCGTCCAGTCATCCACCGCCACGACGGTGATGACGGTGTCGTTTGTAAACGCCGGACTGCTTACGCTGGTGCAGGCCATATCGGTCATCATGGGTGCCAACATCGGCACGACGCTCACGGCATGGATTATGTCGGCGGGCTTCTCGTTCCGCGTCAGCGACTTTGTGTGGCCGGTGTTCCTCATCGGAATCCTGCTCATCTACTCCAAGAAACGGCGCTACGTGGGCGACTTCCTCTTCGGCATTGCCTTCATGTTCCTGGCCCTCGCCACACTGGGTGAATCGCAAATCCCCCCCGCCGAGCTCAAGACCTTGCAGGGATTCTTTGCCAGCTTCGACCCCAACAGCTTTGCCACCATCCTGCTTTTCCTCTTCTTCGGTACGGTGCTCACATGCATCCTTCAAAGTTCGGCCGCCCTCATGGCCATCACCATGATGCTCTGCACGCAGGGCGGACTGCCCATCTATCTGGGCATCGCCCTGGTGTTGGGCGAGAACATCGGTACAACCCTCACGGCCAACCTCGTGGCTCTCACGGCCAACACAGAAGCCCGACGGGCCGCCTTCGGCCACTTGTTCTTCAACGTGTTTGGCGTCATATGGGTGCTGTGCGTGTTCAAGCACTTCGTCAACTTCACTTGCGGACTGGTCGGACTAGACCCCACCGACGCTTCGGTGGTGCCATCGGCCACAAAGCTCACATTCGCCCTGGCCGCATTCCACACTTGCTTCAATGTCACCAACACCATCATACTGCTGCCTTTCGTGAAGCAGGTGGCCAAGGTGTGCAGCTGGGTGTGGAAACCCAAGCCCAACCAAGAAGACGACGAGTTCAGACTGCGCTTCATCCAGACGGGCATCATGAAGACACCCGAGCTCTCGGTGTTCGAGGCACAAAAGGAAATTTCAAGCTTCGCCGAGCGTATACAACGCATGTTCGGCATGGTGCGCGACCTGCTTAGCGAAAAGAATGACGACAAATTCGTGAAGACCTTCACGCGGATAGAGAAATACGAAGGCATCTCGGACAACATGGAAATCGAAATCGCCAAGTATCTCGACCAAGTGAGCAACGCCCATCTGAGCGATGAAACCAAAGGAAAGATACGCTCCATGCTGCGTGAAATCAGCGAGTTGGAAAGCATTGGCGACAGTTGCTACAACATGGCACGCACCCTGAACCGGAAGAAGGAGGGAAAAGAGGACTTCACCGAAGACCAGTACGAGCACATCCATCAGATGTTCGAACTCACCGACGACGCCCTCACCCACATGAACTTCATGTTCACTCATCCCAAAAGCATTGTCGACGTGAACCGATCGTTCAACATCGAGAATGAAATCAACAACTACCGCAACCAGCTCAAGACGCAAAACATCAACGATATCGAGGACGGAAAATACAACTACGCCATCGGCACGATGTACATGGACATCATCCAAGAGTGCGAGAAACTGGGCGACTATGTGGTGAACGTGGTCGAGGCACGCATGGGCACCAAGCAGCAGGAGGCGTAACCAACCATGGGGAGCGCTGTTACGCCGGAAGAACTTTTCACACGCATCGAGGTCCTCGTGGGTCCCGATGCGCCCAAGGCTCCGGCCCTGAACAGGATGATGCACGACACGCTCGTGCTCTGCTGCCACGAAGGCGTGAAGGACACGGGGCAGAACTTTGGCAACTTGTTCTCACAGGTGGACTACCTATGTCATCGCTTCCGCTTCCCACAAGCCGACATCAATGCCGTGCAAAAGGCACGGCGCGACAGCAACCGGCAAACGGAACTCCTGCCCGAAGACGTGCTCTACGACGCACGGGCGCTGGCCCAACTCGTCGCAGCCGTATTCTCCACGTCCGTTCCCGACGGCCTCACACGACGCCTGCCCCATGGGCCGTGGCCCCAAGCCGAACACGCCAAGGTCAACAACCGGTGCTTGCGGTGCATCGTGGAGGAGTGGGACGAGGACTCCATCACGGCCTCCATCGACGATGACGCCCACACCCAAGTTCGCATCGACCTTGCCTCAACGCAATGGGGCGCCGACCACCACGCCCTGACGAAACTCATCAAAAAGGGGACGCAACTCAACCTTATCGACAATCACGTGGAACAAGGCCGCGTGGAGAGTCATTACATCGTGTTCGAACCCGACTACCTGGTCGACATCAGCTCCATCGCGGCATGCTTCACCGACTTCGGCCACCATCCCCTGCTCTACGTGCTCAACCTGATGAAGCCGCGAGCCAACACGCAAGCCACCCTGTTGGGTAACTTTGCTGGAAGTGTGCTCGATGATGTCATCAACCGCGGGACGGATTTCAACATCGCCGACACCATACGGGGGAACTTTCGCGAGAAAGCACTCGAATACTCTTCCTGTAAGATTTTCGAAGCCAAGCGGTTCTATAAAGACGCGCAGACGCAGGCCTCCAACATCAAGAAGGCCGTGGACTCGCTCTTCGCGCCGTGCGGAGACACGACAGGACGTGGACAAAGCGCCCACGACCGCGACAAAGCCTTACTCGAACCCTCGTTTGTATGCGAAGCCCTGGGACTGCAGGGACGTGTCGACTTGATGACTACGGACATGCAACTGCTTGTGGAACAAAAGTCAGGACGCAACATTTACCTTGAACGCCACTCCTACAATCCACGCACGCACAGCGTGCAACTCGAGTCACACTACGTACAACTACTCCTCTACTTTGGCGTACTTCATTGCAATTTCGGCTTCAACCACAGCGATGTCCGGCTGCTCTACTCCAAATACGAGGACGGACTTGTGTCCGAGGCCCTGCTCCGAAGCCTTTTCCGCGAGGCCCTGGCCTTCCGCAACGAGGTGGTCGCCACACTCTTCGCCATAGCCCGGGAAGGATTCGGCCAATTCCTTGACCTGCTCAATCCCGACACACTCAACACACAGAACTGCAAAGACTTCTTCTTCGAAACCTACCTCCGGCCACAACTCGCCTTCCTCACATCCCCCCTGCATGCGATTTCGCCTTTGGAACGCGACTACTTCTGCCGGGCCATGACCTTTGTCATGCGCGAAGACGTGGTGGGACGCATAGGCATACAAGAGGGTGTAGCCAGCGCCTCAAGCGACCTGTGGACCATGCCGCTGGCCGAGAAGAAGGACACGGGCAACATCTACACCGACCTGGAGCTCGTGAAACGGGAAAAGAGTACATCCTTCAACGGATTTGACACGCTCACCCTGCACGTGCCCGACCAAGGCGACGACTTTCTGCCCAACTTCCGCATAGGCGACATGGTGTATCTCTACGCCTATGCCCAGGGCGACGAGCCCGACGTGCGACGGGCCATCCTGTTCAAAGGCGTGATGGCTTCCATCGCCTCCCAGGAGATTGTCGTCCATCTCGCCGACGGGCAACAAAACGCCCTCGTCTTCGACCAACCCGCCAAGAACCTGCGCGGGCGCGCCGTGGTGTGGGCCGTGGAACACTCCGCCCGAGGCACATCGTCGGACACGAGAAGCCTCTACCAATTCATCACCGGGCCCCAATCGTGCCGCGACCTCCTGCTGGGACAAAGGCCTCCACGCCTCGACGACACGTTGAACCTGAGCCGGAGCTATGACGAGTGCCTCGACCCGATGTTGCTCCGCGCCCTCCGGGCACAAGACTACTTCCTGCTCGTGGGACCTCCGGGCACGGGAAAGACAAGCCGTGCGCTGCAATTCATGGTGCGCGAGGGACTGGCCCACGACCACCAGCTCCTGCTCATGGCCTATACCAACCGGGCCGTCGACGAAATATGCGAAATGCTCCAGGACTCTGGCATCGACTATCTGAGGCTGGGCAACACCTTCAGTTGCGACGAGCGCTTCCGCGACCACCTGCTCGACCAGGCCGTGGCCTCGGAGCCCCGATTAGACGCCGTACGCAACCGCATTGCCGAAACAAGAGTGGTGGTGGGCACCACCTCGATGCTGCAAGCACGCCCGTTCATCTTCGACATCAAGCACTTCCACACGGCCATCATCGACGAAGCAAGCCAAATTCTTGAGCCACACCTCGTGGGACTTCTTTCAAAGGTGGACAAGTTCATCCTTATCGGCGACTACAAGCAATTGCCCGCCGTGGTACAACAAGGTGAAAGCGACTCCGAAGTGCCCGAACCGCGCCTGCGCGCCATCGGCCTGAACAACCTCCGCAACTCACTCTTTGAAAGGCTCATCCGCTGGGAGGAAAGCCACCACCGCACCCAATTCACGGGCGTGCTCCACCGGCAAGGCCGGATGCACCCCGACATCGCGGCCTTTCCCAACCAGATGTTCTACTTCAACGAGCACTTGCGACCCGTGCCCTGCGCCCACCAGTTGGAGCCCAGTTCGAGCCGCCGCATGATGTTCATCCCCAGTCCGAGGTGTGCCAGTGCCGAACTTTCCGACAAGGTGAACCCGGCCGAGGCCGAAATCGTGACACGATGCCTGGTTGACATCTACCACCGCGAGGGCGCTTCGTTTGACGCACACCACACCGTGGGCGTCATCGTGCCCTACCGTAACCAGATTGCCATGGTGAGGCGCGAAGTGGAAGCCACTGGCATTGAGCCCCTCCGGCAGGTGAGTATCGACACCGTGGAACGCTACCAAGGGTCGCAACGCGACATCATCATCTACTCCTTCACCGTACAACACCCCTACCAACTCGACTTCCTCACGGCCAACACGTTCGAGGAAGACGGCCACTCCATCGACCGCAAGCTCAACGTGGCGCTCACCCGGGCCCGCAAGCAAATGATCATCACCGGCAATCCCGACATCCTCGAACGCGTTCCCCTCTTCCAAAAGCTCATGACGTGGTGCGAAGGAAGGCGGGGCGCCCTTTGACGGCAACACGCGCGCGACGCCTCACGCCCACGAGGCTCAGGTCCAAAACTCCCGCTCGCCCGTGGGCTTCATCGTTCCGCCGCAACGGGGACACGTCTCCCCGTCCCATTCCCGGATGCGCGAGGAGCCGCAATTGAGGCAAAGCCGGTCGACCATGGTGTTGAACAATGGTGCCGACTGCCCGACGACGCCTCCCAAGACGAGGGGCTGCAGGGTGTGGCAATCAAGACACGCCACCGTCACAATCTTCTGTCCCATGAATCCCTTGCCTTCGTATATGCCGGCCTCGTAGCCACAACGGGCACACCGGTACTGCCTTTTCCAACTCATCGCCGTTCCTCCTCCGCATCCTTTCCCGGACAGGCGTCCCCATCAAGCAGCCGCCGATAGAAGGCGGCATACTGGCCAGCCACCTTCCGATGGTCATGATGGCGCCTGATATAGTCCAGTCCCTGCCTTTTCAACTCGACCACGCGCTCGGGATGGAGCACCAGCTGTTCCAACTCGTGGCAGACACTTTCCTCGCTCGGCAGCACGTTCACGATGGGCCTCAACTGCTTCTCGCCCAAGATCTCATAGTTTTCGGGCTCGCCTCCCCCCACGCACACCACGCCCTGGCTCATGGCCTCGAGCGCGTTCATGGCCGGCGTGTAGCTGTAAAGCTGGTCCAGAATGACGTCGGCGCCCCGCAACATCTCCACATAGCGAGCGAAGGGCACTCCCTCGGCCACGCTGAGCTCCATGCGGTCGGGGTATTTCCGGGCCACGGCCCGCGCCGCCCTGAGCATGACGTCAGTGCCCTTATAGGCCGAGCGGTGCTTGCTCACGCCGACGAACACACGCAGCCTCCGTGGCACGCCCCCGACATCGGGCACCGCCTTCGTGCGGATGGGGAAGGGCACGAACACCGTCTTCTCGGGGAAGAGAGGCTTGTAGCAAGCCCAATACTCGTAGAGTCCGGCCACGATGCCGTCGCAATCGCGTGCCACAAGTTCGCAAAGCCGCTGCTTGTCGGTGCCCACCCAGTCGGCCCGATAGCGCAGGGCGGGCTCGTCAGAGCGCAGCCGGGCGCCGATATTGAAGTCGCTATAGCGCAAGGGGCGCCGCGTGACGTTCTCGTTCACCCAGTAATAATCCATGCCGAAGGCCCCGAGCACCAGCTTGCGGTTATGCCGGCGCAGCCAGCGATAGACGGGAGCGATGCGACGTGCCTTGAGCTCAAGGAACATCGGATTGATGAGCTGGACTACGTCGAAGCCCCTCAACCGAGGCAGGATGCGTGCCAGCCGCGCCACATAGGCCACCCCGCCCCATCGTCCCTCCGGCCGCGACAGGTCGATGTCGCGTGGATAATTCTTCCACGAGTCGCCATCAGAGAGCACCGTCACGTCGTGTCCGAGCGAGCGCAAGCCGTCAGCCAGCGTGGCGTGCACGTTGCTGTATTCCCCCATCAAGAGTATTTTCATGCCATGATTCTCCATACCGAAAAGTTTTATCTTCGTATCCCCCCGGCCCATTCGGCCGTCGGGCGCCGCGTCTCACCGTATCAGAGCCAGCAGGAGGCGGCGCCCCACCTTGCTGCCCACCGCCCGGCGGAACCAAACATACTTGGGCGTGTAGTGCCGGTCAGGCAGGGGGAACAGCCCCCGTCCGGCCAGCCTGTCGATGGCCCGTTGCAGCCTCCGCCCGCTGTGCGTGAGTCGTATGGTGTTGTAGAGATAGTCCATCGACAGTTGTGCCACGCGTCGTTCCAGCGCCACGCGGTCGCCCTCGGGCAGCCGTTGCGCTATGGCTTGCAAGTGGAAGATGACCCGCTCGGTATCGCCGAGACGCCCCAAGGTATGGCGCACATCCCGCTCGTGCACGATGGAGCCCTCTCGCTGGCGATAGAAATAGGCCCCGGCACGGGTGGTGAACACCCTTTCGGCCCTGAGGAAGAGCTGGGGCGTGAACTCCTCGTCCTCGTGGAGCAATCCCGGCGTGAAGCGCAAGCCGCCCAAGATGGCACGCCGGAAGATGTATCCCCAAGCCGCCGCCCTGAGGTTGTGGTTGTGCATATAGGCGCTTCCGGTCACGGGCCCGTCGAAGTTGTAGGGCATGGTTGTCTTCCCGCCGCATGTGATGTCGAACGTCACGATGTCGGGGTGCTGATAGCGTGCGATGTCGAGGCAGTGCTCATAGGGTGCGGGCACGAGCTTGTCGTCGCCATCGACAAACTGCACGTACTCGCCCGTGGCCAGCCGCAAGCCCGTGTTGCGTGCCACCGAGAGCCCCTGATGGGGCTGCCTGACGTAGATGATGTCGGCCTGCCAGCGTGCGAGGCCTTCGATGGCCGGCCTTGCCGAGCCGTCGTCCACGACGATGATTTCCCTTTCGGTGCGTCCCGGCGACAGGGCGGCGATGCTCTCCAGGCACTCGTCCAGCAAGCCGGGCTCCAGATTCCACGCCGCCACGATGAAGCTCACGAGCGGGGCTTGTGGAACAGATGAATGATTTTGTTGAGTCGGCATAGCTTTTCCAATCCTATTTTGTGTAGCAGTTTCAGTTTCCATGTGTCGTTATAGGGCAGGTCGATCCATCCCCCGGGCACGCGTCCCGTGGCCGCGTACACGTCGAGAGCGATGTTGAGCACGGCGGCATAGTAGTCGGCGTCGTGCATCGCCGGCAGCACCTGCAGGTGAGCCTCGAGCAGGTCGGTCAGCGCCTTGCCGTCGGCAAGCGCGGTGATGCCCCGCGGATTCCAGTTATAGTTGTAGAGGCCGGCGTCCACGGTGGCCACCTTGCGGCAGCGTTCGAGCAGCCGCGGCAGCGTCCACGCGTCCTCGAAGAGCCGCCCGGGCGGAAACAGCACGCCGTCGAAGAGGCGCCTCCGGTAGAACTTGTTCCACGCGTAGCAGTGGGTGTAGGCCCTGGTGCCGAGCCAATAGCCCTTGGCCGAGGCGAAGTCGCGGTCGGTGAGCCGGAGCAGGTGCTCCTTCTTGAGGTTGCCCAGATAGACGAAGGCCGGATATTCCACCAGGTCGGCGTCGGCATGTCTTGCGGCAATGGCGTCGAACACCTCCTGCAGCGTGTCGGGCGAGAGGGTGTCGTCGCTGTCCACGAAGGTGATCCACTCGCCACGGGCGCGGCCCAGTCCGGCGTTGCGGGCCGCCGAGAGTCCCTGGTTGTCCTGGCTGACGAGCACCACGCGGGGGTCTTTGGCGGCCTCCTCCTTGCAGATTTCGGCACTCCGGTCGGTCGAGCCGTCATCAACCACAATGAGTTCCAAGTCGCGCTCGGACTGGCCCAGCACGCTCCTCATGCAACGCCTCACCGACCGCTGGGCGTTGTAAACGGGAAGGATAACTGATAATTTCATCACCACAAAGGTAATAAAAAGATTTTGTTTCCGTTAATATTTCGATGGAAAAAGCAGAACGCGATGACAGTTATCCCCACATCCTGCGCTATACCGGGCTCTTTGGCGGCGTGCAGGGACTCAACATCATGGTCTCACTGGTGCGCAACAAGCTGGTGGCCATGCTCCTGGGCCCTGACGGCATGGGGCTGGTGTCGCTATTCAACAGCACGCTGAAGCTGCTTTCCGACACCACCAACCTCGGCATACCCATGAGCGGGGTGAAGAACGTGTCGGAGGCTTACGACCAGGGCGACCGCGAGCGGCTGCTCCACACCGTCAGGCTCATCCGCTCATGGAGCCTGTTCACCGGCCTGGCGGGCATGCTGCTCTGCATCGTGCTCGGCCCGTTCTTCAGCCGGTGGACCTTCAGCTGGGGCGACCACACGCTCCACTTCATCCTGCTCTCGCCCGTGGTGCTGCTCACGGCCGTGTCGGGAGGCGAATTCGCCATCCTCAAGGGCACGCGCCAGCTGAAGCACCTGGCCTTCATCTCGCTGCTCAACGTCGTGGCCGCCCTCGTGCTCACGGTGCCTCTGTACTACTTCTGGTGGCAGCAAGCCATCGTTCCGTCAATCATCATCATGGCGCTGTCGCAGCTCGCCATCACCATCGCCTATTCCTACCGGCTCTTTCCCTTCAGCGTCACCTTCGGGCGGAAGCAGCTCCACGAGGGCGTGGGCATGATCAGGCTGGGCACGGCCTTCGTCCTGGCGGGATTCCTGGGCAGTGGCGCCGACTTCCTGATAAGGTGCTACATGAACTACACCACCAACCTGATGGAGGTGGGACTCTTCAACGCGGGCTACATGATGACCATGACCTATGCCGGCATGGTGTTCTCGGCCATGGAGACCGACTACTTCCCCCGCCTGTCGGCCATCACGGGGTGCGGCCCACAGCTCAACCAGGTGGTGAACCGGCAGATCGAGGTGTGCCTCCTGCTGGTGGCTCCCCTGCTGGTGCTGTTCATGGTGTTCCTGCCCATCCTGCTGCCCTTGCTCTATAGCGGGAAGTTCATGCCCGTGGCCGACATGATGCGGCTCACGCTGCTGGCGATGTACTTCCGCGCCATCTCGCTGCCCATCGAGTACATCGCCTTGTCGAAAGGCGACTCCAAGGCCTATCTCTTCGTGGAGGCGGTGGGCGACGTCATGGTGGTGGGGCTTGTCATTGCCGGATTCTCCATCGCCGGACTCACGGGCACGGGCTACGGACTGGCCCTGAGCGGACTGCTCAACCTGGTGTTCGTGGTGGGATTCACACGCTTCCGCTACGGCTACCTGCCATCGCGCTCCGTGCGCCTGTACATGCTCCTGCTGTTCCCCATCGGGCTGCTGGCGTGCGTGACGTGCCTTCTGCTCACGGGCTGGCTCTACTGGGCCGCGGGCATCGTCCTCTCGGCATGCAGCCTTGCTCTTTCGTTGCGCATCCTCCACAGCAAGACTCATCTGTGGGACAAGCTCACCGCCAAGATGCGGCGCATCAGGCAAAAAGGGCGCAAGGGTGGACGGACGGGGACGGACGCATAGGGCCGAATGGTGGGGGCGGACGCTCCGGACAGGCAAGGCACGGATGCGATTTTTCCTGACGAAAACCTTGATTTCCAGCCCTCCGCCGTCACCATCAAGGCTTTTGGCCGAAAAGAAGCCCTTTTTTCGAGGCTTTCGCCAATCAGCTGATATTCAGAGCAATGCGCTCCGCAGCTGAATTTCATCCTCGTTTTTCATCCCTTCCACGGTCTCACTTGCCCCAAGTGAGACCCTAAGAGAGGCCTCCAAGCAAGGTCTGAAGGCCCAAATGAGAGGCCAAGAGTGGCGTTCCAACCTGCCGGGAAGAATGATTTTATGCCCTTTTTGTCATAAAACAAGAATCCCCGAGGGCCTTGGGTGGCGTTTTCCATTGTAAAGATTACAAATCTTTTCCTAGAATGCAAAAATCCGCCGAGCATTTTTATTGCAGTTTTTCTTGACAACAAGAACGTCCGCCACCCTCCCCCCGAAGCCCCCTCCGGCAAGCCGGACCACGACGGGGGCGGGAGCATGGCATGCCAAACGGCCCCGGCCCCATGCCATGCCGGCGCGGACGGAGGATAGCGCGCCCTTTGCCAACTCTATCTTGCAAAACACTTTTCATTATGGATACAATGATGTCCTTTTGCGTTAAACCGATATAAAAAAACTGGATTTGTTTAGGATTCCTTGCTATAATTTCTTATCTTTGTGGAGAAATTTATATGATGACGCTGATCATTGTTACCATATTGCTCCTGGCCTACGTGCTCTTCGCGACAGAGAGCGTCACGAACGTGAACAAGGCGGCCGTGGCCATCTTCGCCGCGGCGGCGGGATGGGTGCTGTACATCTGCTACGGCACCGACTTCGTGATGAACCGGCACGCGGCGGGATACACCGACTTCCTGGGCGGGGCCGTGGCCACGAGCGCCAAGGTGAAGCAATACATCGCCTCAGACATCTTCCTGCCCTACGTGGGAAGGGCGGCCGAGGTGGTGCTCTTCCTGCTGGCCACCATGACCATCGTGGAGGTGCTGACCAACAACGGCTGCTTCGACTTCATCAGGCAGCTGCTCCGCACGCGCCGGAGCCGGAGGCTGATGTGGACGCTCGCGGGGGTGACCTTCGCGCTATCGGCCAATCTGGACAACCTCTCCACCACGGTGATGATGCTCACCATCATGCACGGCATCGTGCCCAAACGGCGCGACCGCATGGTGTACGGGTCGGCCATCACCATAGCCGCCAACTGCGGAGGAGCGCTCACCGTAATCGGAAACCCCGAGGGACTGGTGCTGTGGAGCTCGGGATTCGTCACGGCCAGCAACTTCTCCATGGCGCTCCTCGCACCCTGCATGCTGGCCTGGCTGGTGCCCACGTGGATGCTGGCGAGAATGCTGCCCGAGAGAGTGGAAACCGAATGGATCACCATGCCCTACCGGGGCGACGACACCAGGCTGAACGTTTGGCAAAGGCTGCTGATGCTCTTCGTGGGCATTGGCGGACTATGGTTCATCCCCACCTTCCACAACATCACCAAGCTGAGCCCCTTCCTCGGCGCTTTGTGCGTGCTGGGCGTGCTCTGGGTGGTGAACGAGGCCGTGAACCGGAAGCTGATGCGCGCCGACACCATGGCTCAGAAACGCGTGCCGAACGTGCTGCAATACGGCGTGCTGCAGATGATGCTCTTCGTCATGGGCATGATGCTGGCCCTGGGCGTGGCCAAGGAGACCGGAGCCGTGGACTGGCTATGGAACGAGATGGAGCAACACATCGGCTCCTTGTGGATCTACGGGCTGATGGTGGGGGTGCTGAGCTCGGTCGTCGACAACTTCGCCACCGCCATAAGCTTCTTCACCCTGCCCTCGCAACTGCCCGTGAACGACCAATTCTGGAAGGTGACGGCCTACTGCGCCATGGCGGGCGGAAACGTGCTCTGCATCGGAAGCATGAGCGGACTGGCACTGATGAGAATGGAGCGCATGCACGTGGGATGGTATTTCAGACACGTGGGATGGAAGGCTCTGCTCGGCGGACTGCTCGGCATGGCGGCCATGTGGGCCGCCAGCCTGGTGTGAAAACCCGACATCAAAGGTCCGGCACGCACCAGGGACACTATATATAAACAAGGTGGAAAAAGAATAAAAACATAAAAATAAAAAAAGGAAAACGATTATGGCAAAAATCAAAACTATCGGAGTGCTCACTTCGGGCGGCGACGCACCGGGCATGAACGCCGCCATCCGCGCCGTGACAAGGGCCGGCATCTACAACGGCTTCGCCATCAAGGCCATCTATCGGGGATACGACGGCATGATCGCCGACGAAATCAAACCGTTCACCACGGAAAACGTGAGCGGTATCATCGGCAGCGGAGGAACCATCCTGCGCACATCGAGAAGCAAGGAATTCATGACCGAGGAAGGCAGGCAGAAGGCATACGACAACCTGAAGAAGGAGGGCATAGACGCCCTCGTGGTCATCGGAGGAAACGGTTCGCTCACCGGAGCCATGCACTTCGGACAGGACTTCGACTTCCCTTGCATCGGACTACCGGGCACCATCGACAACGACCTCTATGGCACCGACAACACCATCGGATATGACACGACGATGAACACCATCGTGGAATGCGTCGACCGAATACGCGACACGGCGCAAAGCCACGAGCGCATCTTCTTCGTCGAGGTCATGGGACGCGACGCAGGATTCCTGGCACAAAACTCGGCCATCGCCAGCGGTGCCGAGGCGGCCATCATACCCGAGGACTCCACCGACGTGGACCAGCTGGCCCAATTCATGGAGCGGGGCATCAGAAAGTCGAAGCGCTCGTGCATCGTCATCGTCTCTGAAAGCCCCAAATGCGGAGCCATGTACTACGCCGAACGCGTGAGAAAGGAATTCCCCGAGTACGACGTGCGCGTCTCTATCCTCGGACACCTGCAAAGAGGCGGACGCCCCTCGGCGCGCGACCGCATCCTGGCCAGCCGCACGGGCGTGGGTGCCATCGAGGCCATCATACAGGGACAACGCAACATCATGGTGGGCGTGAGAAACAACGAGGTGGTCTACGTGCCGATGAGCGAGGCCATCAGAAGCGACAAGCCCTTCGACAGAAAACTCATCAAAGTGCTCGACGAACTTTCCATCTAGCAAAAAAGACTTAAATTTAATCATTTTTAGGGAAAAACTTTGCTTTTAAAAGCGGTTTCCAAAAAAGTTTCAGTACTTTTGCGATTGGGAATAAAACGATTCTAAACAATTTAAAAATATAGCTTATGGCAACAATCAACGGAACCATCTCTCAAATCATCGGCCCGGTGATCGACGTCTTCTTCGACACCAAGGGCGAGGATCCCGAGAAGGTGCTTCCTAAAATCAATGAAGCCCTGAAGATCAAGCGCCCTGACGGACGAGACCTGGTGGTGGAGGTGAAGCAGCACATCGGCGAGGACACCGTGCGCTGCGTGGCCATGGACAACACCGACGGACTGCAACGCGGACTCGAGGCCGTGCCCACGGGGAGCCCCATCGTGATGCCAGCCGGAGAACAAATCAAAGGACGAATGCTGAACGTCATCGGGGAACCCATCGACGGCATGAAGAAACTAGACATGGACGGCGCATACCCCATACACCGACCGGCTCCCAAGTTCGAAGAACTCTCCACCCACAAGGAGATGCTGCAAACGGGTATCAAGGTGATCGACCTGCTAGAACCGTACATGAAAGGTGGAAAAATCGGACTCTTCGGCGGAGCTGGCGTGGGAAAGACCGTGCTCATCATGGAGCTGATCAACAACATTGCCAAGGGACACAACGGATACTCGGTCTTCGCCGGCGTGGGAGAAAGAACCCGCGAGGGCAACGACCTCATCCGAGACATGCTCGACTCGGGCGTAATACGATACGGAGAAAAATTCAAAAAAGCCATGGACGAGGGCAAATGGGACCTCTCGCTCGTCGACCCCGAGGAACTGAAGAAATCGCAGGCCACCCTTGTCTACGGACAAATGAACGAGCCGCCCGGGGCACGCTCTTCCGTGGCCTTGTCGGGACTGACCATCGCCGAGGAATTCCGTGACCACGGAGGCAAGAACGGCGAGGCGGCCGACATCATGTTCTTCATCGACAACATCTTCCGATTCACACAGGCGGGCTCCGAGGTGTCGGCCCTGCTGGGACGCATGCCGTCGGCCGTGGGATACCAGCCCACCCTCGCCAGCGAGATGGGACAGATGCAGGAACGCATCACCTCGACCAAGAAGGGATCCATCACCTCGGTACAGGCCGTGTACGTGCCTGCCGACGACCTGACCGACCCGGCCCCGGCCACCACCTTCACCCACCTGGACGCAACCACCGTGCTGAGCAGAAAAATCACCGAGCTGGGCATCTACCCCGCCGTGGACCCGCTCGGAAGTACGTCGCGCATCCTCGACCCTCTCATCGTGGGCAAGGAACACTACGACTGCGCACAGCGCGTGAAGGAACTGCTGCAACGATACAACGAGCTGCAAGACATCATCGCCATCCTCGGTATGGACGAGCTGTCTGACGAAGACAAGCTCACCGTGGCACGCGCACGCCGAGTGCAACGCTTCCTGAGCCAGCCCTTCGCCGTGGCCGAACAGTTCACGGGAACCCCGGGCGTGATGGTCTCCATCGAAGACACCATCAAGGGCTTCAACGCCATCCTCAACGGAGAGGTGGACGACCTGCCCGAACAGGCCTTCCTCAACGTGGGAACCATCGACGACGCCAAGGAAAAGGCTAAGAAACTGCTGGCCGCCGCACAAGTCTAAACACTCCCTTGGAGGATAGCGGGCGCGGAAGTGCCTCATATGAATACGCAACAACGGAATAGACAATGTTACAGTTGAATATCATCAGTCCCGAAAGGGTGGTCTACAAGGGCCAGGTGGAAAACGTCACGGTGCCGGGCACGCTCGGCTCGTTCGAAATCCTTACCGACCACGCACCCATCATCTCCTCGCTCGAGGCAGGCAAGGTGGAATACACCACCCAAGAGGGACGCCGCCAGATTGATATCAAGAGCGGATTCGTGGAAGTGAAAAAGAACGAAGTGAACGTATGCGTGGAGGTGTAGACCGCATCGCCAGGCACTACGAAAAGGTGCTGCTGTGGCTCATCGCCGCCATGATGCTCGTCACTCTGCTGGCCATGCAAATCGTTCAGGACACAAGCCTGGTGGCACCGCTGGCGGCAACCGTGGTGTTCTCGCTGCTTTGCGGAACGGCTTACGCCCGCGCATGGAAGGCGGTGGCACAAAGGGCACAAGGGCAGCTGGCCAAGTTCTACATCGCGGCCTCGGCCTTGCGGATGATGGCCGCCCTGGCCACGGTGCTCGTGGGAGCGGTGCTCATGCGCCCCGACTCACAACGCATCCTGGGGTTCGTGGCCATCTTCGGAGGCTTCTACGCCATCATCCTCGCTTTCGACTGCATCTACTTCGCACGAGTTGAAAAAAGAAACAAAATCAATGAGAAATAAGAATTTGAAACATATCAGGCATCTGCTTCTCATCATCGTGATGGTGCTGACGGCGGTTCCGGCGCAAGTCTCGGCCCGGGACATGTCGGAGAAGGCCCACGTCGACGTGAAGGGCATCTTGTGGGGACATATCAAGGATTCTTATGACTGGCACATCACCGACCTTGGCAACGAACAGCACAAGCGCCCGGTGGTGATCCATCTGCCGGTAATCGTGCACACCACAACAGGTTGGCACGTCTTCAGCAGCGGCCAGTTTTCGGAAGAAGCCGACGCCAACGGCGACCGGCCCGGCCCTTACAACCTGGTAATCAAGAACGGTGACGCCAAGAGTCACCCCAACAAGATTGTGGAAAAGGTGGGGTCGCAGGAAGTGAAGCCGTGGGACTTCTCCATCACCAAGACCGTATGCGTGCTGTTCATCAACGCCACACTGCTGCTCCTTTGCGTGCTCATTCCCGCGCGCTGGTGCCGCAAGCACCAGGTGGACGACGAGGCACCACGCGGATTCACCGGCCTGATGCATATGTTCATCATGAGCGTCTACAACGATGTGATCAAGGCTTGCATGGGCGACGAGGCACCGAAATATGCGCCATGGCTGCTCACATGCTTCTTCTTCATCTTCTTAAGCAACCTCATGGGCATCGTCCCCTTCCCGCCGGGCGGGGGCAACCTGACGGGCAACATCGCCTGTACGTGCTTCCTCGGCGTGACAACATTCCTCATCACCAACTTCACGGGAACCCGCGCCTACTGGAAAGACATCTTCTGGCCCGAAGTGCCCTTGTGGCTCAAGGTGCCGGTGCCCCTGATGCCGTTCATCGAACTCTTCGGCATCTTCACCAAGCCACTGGCCCTGATCATCCGACTCTTCGCCAACATGATGGCCGGTCATGCCATCGCGCTGTCGTTCGCCGCAATCATCTTCATCATGTTCGGCATTGCCGACAACGCAGTGGTGAACTGGCTTGCCGGTTCGGGAATGACGGTGGTGAGCGTTGCCATGAGCGTGTTCATGATGTTACTCGAAGTCCTGGTGAGCTACATTCAGGCACTCGTGTTCACCATGCTGAGCGCAGTGTTCATCTCGCTGGCCCACATCCATCCCCACACCGCGGCCGCCTAAGGCCGCGACAAGGCCTTAGGGACAACGGAGCAAAGGCCGGGGCCGAGGTTAACGGATCAGGACCAAGGTGGGAAAAGAGCCCGCTTAAACCAAGAACGGGACTGGTCTGAGCCCCCAAAAGGCAACCCGCCTAAATCAAGAAAGCGGCCGGCTAAGACCGGGCGACAAATCAAGAGAAAAGCCTGAAGGGACCGGACGAAATCAGGAGGAAAGCCAAAGAAGGGCAAGAAGCCACGGGCTGGAATCGAGAAGGAAGCCGGTGAGAATCAGAAAAAGAATAAATTTATAACATTTAAAATATCAAGATTATGATTTCATTATTATTAGCAGCAGAAGTAGCAAAGTTGGGCGCCGCAGTAGGCGCAGGTCTTGCCGCAATTGGCGCAGGTATCGGTATCGGTCGCATCGGTGGCCAAGCCATGGACGCCATGGCCCGCCAGCCCGAGAAGATGGGCGACCTCCGCTCGTCGATGATCATCGCAGCCGCCCTGGTCGAGGGTGTGGCATTCTTCGCCGTCATCATCGCCATCCTTGCTATCGTCATGTAATCATTTCTCCCGACAAGAACAACAGAACTTTAACCAGAACATATGGATTTATTAATTCCTGATAGCGGCTTGCTATTCTGGATGACTCTGGTCTTCCTCATCGTCTTCCTCATTTTGTGGAAGTGGGGATTCCCGGCTATCGTGAAGATGGTAAACGGCCGTGCCGATTACATCAACGAGAGCCTGAAGAAGGCACATGAGGCCAACGAGAAGCTCGCCAATATCCAAAAAGAAGGTGAATCCATTCTGCAGCAGGCACGCGAAAAGCAAAGCCAAATCCTCAAGGAGGCCGCGCAAACCCGCGATGCCATCGTGGAGAAAGCCCAAGACAAGGCCAACGAGGAAGGCGCGCGCCTGCTCGCCGAGGCCAAGGCCCAAATTGAAACCGAGAAGCAAAACGCCATTCGCGAAATCCGCACACAGGTGGCCGACCTCTCGGTGAAGATCGCGGGCAAGATCCTCAAGGAGCAACTCTCCACCGACGGAAAGCAGATGGAATTGATAGACCGGCTGCTGGATGAAGTTTCTTCTGATGAAAAACGTAAGAACAAATAGCGTATGGATTTAGGTGTTATAGCGGTAAGATATGCCCGGGCCCTCCTGAAGAGTGCTACTGAGCTGAAAACCGAAGACCGGGTCTACGACGAGATGCAGTCGCTTTCGAGTTGCTACATCAACGTGCCCGACCTGAGGTTTACCATCGACAACCCTATGCTCCAGAAAGACAAGAAGCAGCATGCGCTCGAGACAGCAATGGGCGGCAATCCCACTGACCTGAGCAAGCGCTTCGTTGCACTTGTGCTGAAGGAAGACAGGGAAAGCACCCTGCAATTCATGGCTGCTTCGTACATCACTCTTTATAGAAAACAGAAGAACATCACCCGCGGCAAGCTCACCACCGCCGTACCCGTGTCGCCACAAACCGAAGAGCGCATGAGGAAGATGGTGGAAAGCAAGACTCAGGGAACTGTAGAGTTCAAGACCGAGGTGGACCCCGGAATCATCGGCGGTTTCGTCCTCGAATACGATACTTACAGAATGGATGCCAGCGTGAAGACCAAACTCAGCAACATCCTGGTACAACTAAAAAAATAACGAACTAATGTCAGACAAAATAAAACCAAGCGAAGTGTCGGAAGTGCTCGAGCGTGAACTTCAGGGCATCAACCAGGCCGAACAGTTCGACGAAGTCGGAACGGTGCTCACCGTAGCCGACGGCGTGGCCCACATCTACGGCCTGCGGAATGTGGAAGCCTCGGAGCTGCTCGAGTTCGAAAACGGCACGATGGCCATCGTGATGAACCTGGAGGAGGACAACGTGGGCTGCGTGCTGCTCGGTCCCACCTCGGGCATCAAGGAGGGACAGAGCGTGAAGCGCACCCACCGCATCGCGTCCATCCAGGTGAACGACAACTTCCTCGGCCGAGTAATCGACCCTCTGGGACGTCCCATCGACGGCAAAGGCGACATCGACCTGACGGGCGCCTTCGAAATGCCGCTCGACCGGAAGGCTCCCGGAGTGATCTACCGGCAGCCGGTGAAGGAGCCGCTACAGACGGGATTGAAATCAGTCGACTCGATGATTCCCATCGGCCGCGGGCAACGCGAGCTCATCATCGGTGACCGACAGACCGGAAAGACGGCCATCGCCATCGACACCATCATCAACCAAAAGGACAACTACGCGGCCGGCAAGCCCGTCTATTGCATCTATGTGGCCATCGGCCAAAAGGCCTCTACCGTGGCCAGCCTCGTGCAGACGCTGCAAGACCACGGCGCCATGCCCTACACCATCATCGTGAGCGCCACCGCCGCCGACCCTGCCGCCATGCAATACTACGCACCGTTTGCCGGGGCCGCCATCGGCGAGTACTTCCGCGACCGGGGCCTCGACGCCCTCGTTGTCTACGACGACCTTTCCAAGCAGGCCGTCGCCTACCGCGAAGTGTCGCTGATCCTGCGCCGTCCCTCGGGACGCGAGGCCTACCCCGGCGACGTGTTCTACCTGCATTCGCGCCTCCTGGAGCGTGCCGCACGCATCAACGACCAGCAGGAGATTGCCGAGCAGATGAACGACCTGCCCGAGTCGATGAAGGGACATGTCAAAGGCGGCGGCTCGCTCACCGCACTGCCCATCATCGAGACCCAGGCCGGCGACGTGTCCGCCTACATCCCCACGAACGTGATTTCCATCACCGACGGACAGATTTACCTGGAATCGGACCTCTTCAACCAGGGCTTCCGGCCCGCCATCAACGTGGGCATCTCGGTGTCGCGCGTGGGCGGAAGCGCACAGGTGAAGAGCATGAAGAAGGTGGCCGGAACGCTGAAAATCGATATGGCACAATATCGAGAGTTGGAAAGCTTCTCCAAGTTCTCTAGCGACATGGACCCCGTGACGGCCATGACCCTCGACCGCGGACGCAAGAACAACCAGCTCCTCATCCAGCCGCAATACAGTCCCATGCCTGTCGGCGAGCAAATCGCCATCCTTTATTGCGGCGTGCACGGACTGCTCCACGACGTGCCCGTAGAAGAGGTGCGCCAGTGCCAGGACCAGTTCCTCGACGCCATGCGCTCACAGCACCAGGATGTAATCGGCACACTGGCCAGCGGACAACTCACACCCGAGTGCGAGTCCACCATCAAGGACGTGATGGCCAACGTGGCCGGACAGTTTAAAAAGTAACAGCCTATGCCGTCGTTAAAAGAGATAAAGACTCGCATCGCCTCCGTCAACAGCACCCGCAAGATTACGAGTGCCATGAAGATGGTGGCATCGTCGAAACTTCACCATGCGCAAGTGGCCATCCAGAACATGCTGCCCTACGAGAACCTGCTGGAGCACATCCTGAAGAGCTTTCTCGTCTCCATGCCTGAGACCAACACCATCTACGAGATGGAGCACGCACAGACGAAGCGGGTGGCATTGATCGTGTTCAGCAGCAACAGCTCGCTTTGCGGCGGATTCAACAACAATGTCATCAAGATGATGCGCGAGGTGGGCAACGAGTACAAGGCTCAAGGCATCGACGTTCTTGTTTATCCCATCGGACGAAAGGTGGAGGAGAAGGTGGAAAAGCTTGGCTTCACCAAGGCCGGGTCTTACCTTGACCTGGCCGAGAAGCCCGACGCCGCCCAGTGCACAGACATCATGCACGAGGTGGGACAGAAGTTCGTCCACGGCGAAATCGACCGCATCGAACTCATCTATCATCACTTCAAAAGCGCCGGCTCGCAAATCCTCACCCGCAAGACCCTGCTGCCCATCGACCTCTCCACCGAGACCATCGGCGAGGACAACGACCGCGACCTCACGTCCAACGTGGCTACGGCCAAGGCGCAGGAATACTTGCGCAAGCGCAAGGAGCGCGAGGAGGAACGGCAATCGGTGAAAGGCGTCAAACTCAACGACGACTTCATCGTGGAACCCGACCTGGAGACCGTGCTCTACACGCTCGTTCCCAAGCTGCTGCACCTCATGGTCTATACGGCCCTCCTCGACAGCGTGGCCTCCGAGCATGCCGCGCGCATGGTGGCCATGCAGACGGCCACCGACAACGCCGACGAGCTGTTGCGCGAATTGAACCTGGAATACAACAAGAGCCGGCAGGCCGCTATTACCAACGAACTGCTCGACATTGTCGGAGGCTCTACAAACAACTAGCATCCTGCGGCAATCCCTTATAAGAAGGCGGCCGGCATCCTTCCTCCTCTGGAAGAATGCCGGCCGCCTTCTTGTGTTGACTTTATAAAAAACACGACATATCAGCCCATTCCATCCAATACGTCCTTTTCAGAAAGTCAGCATATCCGCCTGATTGTGACACTTTGAAAGGATTTCAACCTGAAGAACTTACGCTTTTGTAAAGAAGTGAGAAAAAGCAGAACTCGCATGCAAGAAAGGCTCTCAGACAAGCTCAGAAAGCCCTTCAAAGGGTCTCTTAAAGGCTTTCTTGCAAGCTCTGAATGGTGCTTACACTTTGTAAGAACGCCGTGGAGACGACACTTATCAGAATACTTGACATTCATTCAAAGTCCATCCCGCATCGTCACACGCGGTCATACAGGAGTCGGGAATACGGCTAAACCACAGCCAACCCATCATCCGCACATTTTTATATAAAGAGGGAGCACTTTTGTTGTGTGCGCACACAAAACGCTTGATTTAGGTCAAGTATTGCGCATAAATCAAGAATAAAGTCGAAGAAAAGTTGTGTGCTTGCAAGATTCGTCGTACCTTTGCAGTGTCAAAAAGAAAAAAATTGGTTTTTAGGTTTTAGATTGTTTAGGTTAAGTTAGTTAGTATTAGGTTTAGTTTTAGGTAAGATTGTTTTGGTATTAGTAAGGTAGAAAAGAAAAGGATAACAAGCGACTAAGGTGTTAGTTGAGGTAAAGAAGATTAGGTTTTAGGTTTAACAGAGACGAAAACGAGGTGGTAGCCCATAGAGGCTCCCCTCATCAAGGATAACGGAAGATGTGAATCTTTCGTTTTTTTGTGTCCCTATGTTTTCCATCCGCTCCCCTGTCGCACCTTCATCCAGTTCCACCAAGGCGAAGCCGTCCGCCCCATCCCTGCATGCCCGTCGGTATGGGCGCTCCAGTCATGACGGACCCTCGAGGGCAATCCACCCAGCACAGGACATTCTCCGAACACGCAGGCCGCTACAACATGGCGTGTGGTTGGGCATACGCCTCACGTTGCCACACGCAAGGTGGCATGGCAAGGCATGCCTGCTGCATAGCCTCAAGGGCACTCCAAGCCGCTCGAAAACATGGGGTACGAAAAAGGGGAAGCCGAAACTCGTTGCGAGTTTCAACTTCCCCCAATGTTTTTCTCCATTGCAAAGCCCCTAGGGGGCCGCATTGCCGACAAGTCTTAAGCCTCGGCAGGAGCAGCCTCGCCCTCGGCGGGAGCGGCAGCCTCAGCAGCGGCAGCAGCTTCAGCAGCCTCGGCCTCAGCCTTGGCGGCAGCCTCGGCAGCCTTCTTCTCAGCCACCTTCTTGGCGATGGCCTCGTTCACCTTCTTCTCGGCCTCAATCTCCTTAGCCTCAGCCTCTTTCTTAGCCTTGGCCTCGCCATCGCGCACGGCATTGTTCTTCTGATCCTTACCAGCCTTCCAACTGTCGAAGCGCTTCTGAGCCTCAGCCTCGTCGAAGGCACCCTTGCGCACACCTCCGCGGAGATGCTTCATCAGGTAAACGCCCTCGCCCTTGAGGATATTGCGCACGGTGTCGGTGGGCTGGGCGCCAACCTCCACCCAATAGAGGGCACGGTCGAAATTCAAATCTACGGTAGCGGGATTGGTGTTGGGATTGTAAGTACCAATCTTCTCAGTGAATTTACCATCACGTGGTGCTCTGGCGTCGGCGATGACGATGCTGTAGAAGGCATAGCCCTTACGTCCGCCGCGCTGTAATCTGATTTTTGTTGCCATTTAATTTTTTATGTAATAAGGTTTGAATTTAATGCATCCATCTCGTGAATGCGGGTGCAAAGTTACTCATTTTTGCCCAATTAAGGAAGCCTCCTCCGCCTTTTGTGGCGGGGATTGCCGACGGGGCGGAAGCATTTTAGGTTTATTTAACCTTTTTCTCCAAGGTCAATCCCACTTCCAGCCCGTCATATCCACCGAGCAGCGATCCCAGCGTGGCGGCGGTGGAATTGTTAGTCAACGCGCCCAGAGTCTTGGCATATTTGAGCAGTTTGCTCGCATCCATAACGATTAGCAGCTTGTTGCCATCGAGCTGGGTGGTTCCCACGAACTGCTTCACGCCGCCCGCATAGGTGAGCGCCACGTCCTTGCCGTCAACGGTATAGGTGCCCTTCATCGTCTTCTTGCCCACCGACTGGCTGAAGTTTCCCTCCTTGTCAAAGGTCATCGTCATCTTCCCCTTGGTGATACCGGCCTT
Organism: uncultured Prevotella sp.; assembly: GCA_964420715.1. Taxonomy (GTDB): domain Bacteria; phylum Bacteroidota; class Bacteroidia; order Bacteroidales; family Bacteroidaceae; genus Prevotella. The sequence continues at coordinate 140,599 of CAYQUN010000002.1, forward strand.
GTCGAGATAGGTTTGCAACTTCTTTTCTATGGCGGCCGAAGCCACCTTGCCTCCCAGGTTCTTCAACACGTCGTCGTCGCTGAGCACCACGGCGGGCTCGGTATAGGTCCACGTGCCCACAATCCTGTCGGCCGAGGCCACTTTGTCTCCATCAAAGATGGTGGTCAGTCCGGAGATGATGCTGCCCAGTCCCGTGACAGGCGAGGTGGTGATGGTGGAGTCTTGCTTTGATTTTCCGGCATGCTTCTTTGTCGTCGTACTGGTTTGAGTGGCACCCGTGATGCCGTTGATGATGCTTCCCAAATCAATCTGTGCCTTGGCCTGCCCGCTCACCATGAGCGTCACGGCCAAGACGGTGACTTTCAACAATCTTTTTTTCATCATTACAATTTTATCTTTTTGCCATAATTTTCCATTCACATCGTAGGAGAAAAGCCTTTGACGGCTTCCCGAAATGCCTTTCAGAACATTAGACGCGGCCCGCCGGACAATGTTTAACCCCCAAGACGGCCCGGCCATATGAAAGAATCTCAAAATTCCTTTTGCCGTGCAAAATTACGCATTTTCCGTTTCCGACACAAATAAATCCATCAGAAACCGGTGTTTTGTGATTTTTTCCGTACCTTTGTCGTTACAATGCGAAACGAGCTGTCTATATTGATTCCCACCTACAACTGCTCCTGCTATACGCTGGTGAAGCAGTTGCAGAAGCAGTGCGAGGACCAAGAGGGATTGCACTATGAGATTGTCGTGGCCGACGATGGGTCGACTGACACCGCATCCATCGAGGCGAACCACGGCATCGGAGGATTGGACAACTGCCGCTTCGAGCGGCGTGCGCAGAACACGGGGCGTGCGGCCATACGCAACTTTCTGGCCCAAAGGGCCCGCTATGACTGGTTGCTCTTTGTCGACAGCGACATGGTGGTGGGCCGGGCCGACTTCATCGAAAGCTACCGCGAGGCACCGGGCGAGGTGGTCTATGGCGGATACGAAGTACGCGGCGATGATAAGAAGCTGAAAGGAAACTTACGCTTTGCCTACGAGAAGCGGGCCGAAGCCGCCCACAAAGCCGCGCAGAGGCAACTGCATCCCTACGCCGACTTCCACACATCCAACTTCCTCATCGCCCGCAACACCATGCTTGCCCATCCGCTCGACAAGCGGTTCCGCCATTATGGCTACGAGGACGTGCTCTTCGGCAAGCATCTCAGGAAGGCCGGAGTGGCCATCAGCCATATTGACAACCCGCTCCTCTTCGCCAGTTTCGAGAGCAACGCCGCTTTCGTGGCCAAGACCGAGGAGGGACTGCGCACGCTCCACGAGTTCCAGGCCGACCTGCAGGGGTATTCACGACTGCTCGACGAGACAGGGAAGATACGCGTCCTCTGGCCAGCCATCCGCCTCTTCCACAAGCTTACGGGCGGACGACAGCGCCGCCAGCTCACGGGGAACGCCCCGTCGCTGTGGGTTTTCAGATGCTACAAGCTGGGCTATTTCCTCTCCTTGGAGTAGCCCCCCTACACCAGTTTATAGATTTCACTGGGCGTGCGCCGCTTCAGGATGTCGAGAGCGAAGTCCTTTCCCGCCACGATGCCATGGCTGCGGAGGATGTGCTCCACGGTTTTCCGCGCAAGTTCGGGGTGGTTGTTCTCCTGGCTCAGATGGCAGAGCCACACGTGCTTGAGCCTGGCGGTGGCATGCTCGGCCAGAGCCAGCCCGCACTCGTCGTTGCTCAAGTGGCCATAAGGTCCGGATATACGCTCCTTCAAATACTGCGGATAAGGCCCCGAGCGGAGCATCTCGGCGTCATGATTGGCCTCGATCACAAGATAGTCAGCCTGCCCAATGATGTCGAGCATCTGCCCGGTGAGGTGCCCCACATCGGTCATGAGGCAAAACACTACGCCGCCGCACTCCACCTTGTAGCCCACGTTGTCAGTGCTGTCATGCGGCACTTCGAAAGGCGTCACACGGAACTCGCCCACGTCGAAGGGCACATTCTTCTCCACCACCTTGGCGTTGTCAGGCGTAATCTTCTTGCGCACGCAATAGTTGCGGTTGATACCACGATGCACCTCCTGCGTGGTATAGACCGGCAGATGATACTCCGTGCTCAGAGCGCCCACGGTCTTCACGTGGTCGGCGTGGTCGTGTGTAACGAGGATATGATGTATTTGCCCGAACGAGAGCCCATAGTTGGTGAAGGACTTTTTAAGCAATCGCACCCCCACCCCCACGTCAATCATCAGGGCATCCGTATCGGTATAGAGCAAGTAGCAGTTGCCACTGCTTCCACTACCGAAGGATATGAATCGTAACATGTCTAGGTAGTCTTTCTTGCAAAAGTAACAAAAAGGATTGGTATCCGCAAACTTTTCGGCCATCTTTGTTGGAAAAAACGAATATCTCCGCCTTTTTCGGCACGCCTTGGCCTCCGCCTGGAAAAATTGCGGACGGGTGGTGAGCGTGCCGGGAAATCTCCCTGGCTCCATGGCGGGCAGCCCCCGTCAGAACGGAAGTCCCACGGCGAAGTGGAACGAGAAGTCGCGCCCGAAGTCGGGATGAAACACGGCGTAGTGCTCCTTCTGCGAGGCGTAGGCGGGGTTGACGGCCTTCATTCCGCCGTCAAATCGCAGGATGAAATAGCCGAAGTTCAGCCTCAGCCCCATTCCGTAGGCCACGGCAATCTGCTCATAGAACTTGTTCCACCGAAATTGCCCGCCCGGTTGCTCCGCATAATCGCGCAAGGTCCAGATGTTTCCCGCATCGACAAAGACGGCCCCGTTGATTTTCCAGAACAGATGCGTGCGCAATTCAGCATTCAAGTCGAGCTTCACATCGCCCGTCTGATTGATAAAGTCGATGCGCCCGTCTGTACCACGAAACCTTCCCGGCCCCAGTCCGCGCACGCTCCAGCCCCTCACCGAGTTGGCTCCGCCCGAGAAATAACGTTTTTCGAAGGGCAGCACCCGGCTGTTTCCATAAGGCCAGGCCACCCCCAGTCCGGCATGGAGGGCGAGCGTGTTGCGATTGTCGAACACGAGCAGCCGCACGTAGTCGGCGTCAAATTTGGCATATTGCGCATAGGCGATGTTGAAGAGCGTGTGCTGGCCCTGCGCGTTCCGCTCGAAACGAAGCGGCCGCGAGAAAGCGCTAAGCAAGTTGCCAGCCGTCTCCACGTTGGCCCTCACGGCGTGCACGCCGTCGCTATAACTGATGCCGAAGCCTATCTTCATGATAAAGAGGTCCTCGTAGTTATATCGCAAGATGGCATTGCGGTTGCTCACACTGTCAAGATAATCGTGCTTGAAGGTCTCCGAAATCCATGGCATGTACACGTAGTTCAGGTCGAGCACATCAAGCCGATAGCTCAGATTGTGCTTAGGCTCGCTCCATCGGTACCGCCAGGCGGCCGAGAAGACACGCCGGTGGAATTCGGGACGGTTCTGCAGGTCCCAACTCAATGACAATTCCGACGAGGCCGTCTGCCTCCGGCGGAAGCTTCGCGAGAGGAAGGGAGCCAGGAATCGGGGGAACGAGAGTTTCGTTTCCACCGAGTACTCCTGATAGTCTTGGTCCTGGTAGCCCTCCAGCCCCGTGATGGCCTCGAAGGCTCCACGCAGTTCCACGTTCAGCTGCTCGCTTCCTCGGAAGATATTGCGGTTGGTGTAAGTGAGCGATGCCGCCGCTCCCAAATCGCCCGCGGTATTGGTACCTTCGGGCTGGAACGACAAGGTAGAAGGCTTGTTGGTGCTCACCTGGATGTTGCAATCGAGCATCAACGAGTCGGGCACCTCGCTAAAGCGGATGTTGGTGAACCTCACCGCCCCCAGCCGGCTGAAGTTGTTGTAGGTGCGTTGCAGGTCGGAAGCACTATACCGCCGGCCCGCCCGGATGGCCGTGTTGTTTTCCAGCACGCTCCTTCTGAGATGGATACGGCCGGTATCCCCCGCAAGATAGTTCACCTGGCGAATGCTGTAACGAGGATGGTCGGTCTCAGGCGAATTGTTGCTGGCACGGTATCTCAGCAGGTGCAGGGTCAGACTCACCCCCTTCCGCCCACGGATCGTGTCGGCACTATACTGGATAAAGTCCTTGTGGAAGCGATAATACCCCCGGTCGGCCAACACGCGCGTGATGCGTTTGCGCTCATTGTCAAGGCTCGCCACGGTGAAGGGCATTCCCCTGCGCAGCCCGCCAAGCACGGAATCGGGGCCGGAGGCAAGCTCTCGTGCGATTTGAGCGTCCTGGATGTCATATCCCACGCTGTCTATATAATAAGGAGTGCCGGGGTGGAGCGTGTACACCGCCTTGAGCTTCCGGCCCTTCACACGAGTGGACAGCCGCACCGAAGCATTCATGTAGCCCATGTTCTGCAGGGCCATCGTCAGGTCCTGGCACGACAATCGGGCCTGCACGGTGTCATAGGCCACCGGCTCCTCGCCTATCTTGCGCAAGGTACGGTTGATCCACTTGGTCGAGTCACGGCCCGCCAGGGCGTAAGTAGCCAAGGGAATCTTGAACACCGAGAACCACTTCGAGTTGGCCCTCTGCCTCACATAGGGCTCCAGAGCCGACACGTCAAAGCCCTTCTCGTCGGCCCGCAGCTCCACCTTGTCGAGCAAATACTCATGCTCGGGCAACAGCCGGGAGGAGGAACAGGCACTGAGAATCAGCAGGGATGGAAGTATGAAATATAAGAATCGCTTCAAAGCCTCTGTTTTTATAGAGCAAAGGTAAGGAAATAATTAGAGATTCGGGCAAAAAGGGAACAAAATAAATCAGTTTGTTTTGAATTATCTTCAGTTTGCCGTACCTTTGTAGGCGGAATGATAAGCAAAAACAAGACCAAGCAAATCCGCTCGCTCCAGCTCAAGAAGAACCGTGACGCCGAGCACTTGTTTGTGGCCGAAGGGCCCAAGGTGGTGGCCGACCTGCTCGAGGCGGGTCCCGCCCGTTGCATCGTAGCCACCAAGGAATGGCTTTCGCAACACAACCGCAACCTCTTCACCGAATACATCGAGGCCACGGAAGAGGAGTTGCGCAAGGTGAGCTTCCTGCAACATCCGCAACAAGTACTGGCCGTGTTCGACCAACGGAGCCCCGTCCCCCAGGCCGGCGCCCCTCTCCCCGGGCCTGCCGATGACGAGCTGATGCTGGCCGTCGACGGCGTGCAAGACCCCGGCAACCTTGGCACCATCATACGCATAGCCGACTGGTTTGGCATCGGCCGCATCGTGTGCAGCCCCGACACGGCCGACGTCTACAACCCCAAGGTGGTGCAGGCCACCATGGGAAGCATTGCCCGCGTGGCCGTCTTTTATGCCGACCTGCCCCGCTGGTTCGACCATCTGCCCGAGGGGACTCCCGTCTACGGAACCCTCCTCGACGGCGAAAACCTCTATGAGCAGCCGCTCACGACGGGCGGAATCATCGTCATGGGCAACGAGGGAAAAGGCCTGTCGCCCGAAGTGCGGGCCCGCGTAAGCCACCGGCTTCGCATCCCCAACTATCCAGAAGGACACAAAACCGCCGACAGCCTGAACGTGGCCGTGGCCACCGCCATTGTCTGCGCAGAATTCAGAAGAAATGGAAATAAACATTTATAAAGACCGTAGCCTCACGGCATGCTTTCATGAGGCCTATCAATTCATCGTCAAGAACATCTGGACGCTGCTCAAGCGCACGTGGACGGCAGCCCTTCCCGTGGCCGTGCTCTGCGCAATCACCTTCTGGTTCCGACTGCCCGACAAGGCCCTGCACGACTGGGGACAGGCCAACGCCATGACCTCGTGGGCGATACAGACGGCAGTCTACGTGGCCCTGCTGGCCGCATCCGTGGTCTGGGGCGCACGCATATGGCAGCTGTTCAACGGTCAGGCCTTCCGTCCCACCCTCTGGCGGATGCTGAAATGGAACGTCGTCATGGCCATCATCGGCTTCATCATCTTCTTCCTGGCAGGCATGGCCCTGGGATATTGCACGGCCGCCACCGCCCACAAGACCATGACGGCCGCCACCGCCGGCCTCATCGAGACGGCTACGCTGGCCCTGGCGGGATTGCTCGTGATGGTGCTGGCACCCGCACTGACCTTCGCCGAATCGTGCTACATGATGGACTTCGGCACAGGCCTGCGCCATCCCGGCACGCTGTTGTCACGTGGATTCCGCCATTGGGGGCGCTTCTTCACGGCGCTCTTCATCAGCCTCATCATCGTCGCCATAGCCACCCTCGTAGCCTACCTGCCCTTCATGGTGCTCGCCACAGCACAAACCGTAGCCCAACTGGGCGCCCTCGACGGCGACCCTCTCGGCACACCGGCCGCCTTCCCCGCACTGGTGATGGCCGTGGGCACGCTCTCCACCTTTGTCTTCTGCTACATCGGAGTGTGGTTCTACGCCCTCATGGCGTATCTCTATGGAGCGTCAGACACCCGTGATAAGAACAAGAATCAACTGAAAATCAACACCGAGCAATGAAAAGAATACTCTTCATCGACCGCGACGGAACCCTCATCGAGGAACCTGACGACGAGCAAATCGACTCATTTGAAAAATTAAAATTCGTCAAGGGAGTATTCCAGAACCTGGGATTTATCCGCCGCCACCTCGACTTTGAATTCGTCATGGTGAGCAACCAGGACGGTCTGGGCACCGCATCCTTTCCCGAAGAGACCTTCTGGCCCGTACACAACTTCATCCTGCAAACCCTTGAGGGCGAAGGCATCACGTTCGACGACATCCTTATCGACCGGCACTTCCCCGAGGACAACTCGCCCATGCGCAAGCCCGGAACGGGCATGCTGAAAGCCTATATCGACAATCCCGACGTCGACCTGGAAGGCAGCTACGTCATCGGCGACCGTGAGAGCGACGCCCAACTGGCCGCAAACCTGGGCTGCAAGGCCCTCATCCTGGGCCGCGACGGGCTCGACTGGGCCAAGATAGCCGAATTGCTCTTCGCTGGAGAGCGCGTTGCCGAAGTGAAACGCACCACCAAGGAGACCGACATCTACGTCCGCCTGAACGCCGACGGCACCGGCAAATGCGACATCTCCACCGGCATCGGATTCTTCGACCACATGCTGGAACAAATCGGGAAGCACGGCATGATGGACCTCACGGTGCACACGCGGGGCGACCTGTACGTTGACGAGCACCACACCATCGAAGATACGGGCATCGCACTGGGCGAATGCCTGCTGAAGGCACTGGGCGACAAACGCGGAATAGAACGCTACGGATACTGCCTGCCCATGGACGACTGCCTCTGCCAAGTGTCCCTAGACTTCAGCGGAAGGCCCTGGCTGGTATGGGACGCCGAGTTCAAGCGAGAGAAAGTTGGCGAGATGCCCACCGAAATGTTCATGCACTTCTTCAAGAGCGTCAGCGACTCGGCACGCATGAACCTGAACATCAAGGCCGAAGGCACCAACGAGCACCACAAGATAGAGGGCATCTTCAAGGCCTTTGCGCGAAGTCTCCGCATGGCCGTGAAACGCGACATCTACCACTTCCAACTGCCTTCGTCGAAGGGAATGCTGTGAGCACAGCGCGTGCACACGCGCGCTCACCCCTTTCCTATTCGTCGTAAGCATAAGTGAGCACGTAGTCGGATGTAAGCTCGTAAGTGACGGGAATGGACACCATGCGCTTGAAGTTCACCACGACGCAAATGCCGTTGGGCAAGACGAACGACTGCATCTCGTGATAACGCAGGTCGTCATCAGAGAAATACTTATACACCGTTTCCTTGGCGCTCCACACGATGAGGCGGCTCTTGGTGTCGGGTGCCTGCTCGTCAGGACGCAAGAAGCGGTCGGCCACACGGTCGACGCGATTGCTGACGAACTCGATGTCAACGGCCACCGACTTCTCCCGGGAGAGGATGAGCGCCGCAAAGCCCCGTGTATGGCTGATGCTGATCTGCCATCCGCTGAGCATGGGGCGTCCCGAGTCGGCGTGTCTGATTTCGCGTACGTCGGGGCCCGCCATGGTGTGCAAGAGCGCCCTCACGGCCAAGAACTCCAACCTGCGCGGCTCGCTGGCATAGAGCGACTCCAGCCTCGGCCTGTATTGAGCCAGATACGGGAACCGATTGCAGAACTCATCAACATTCTCGTCGATTTTCCACAAGCCCAGAGAAACGTCTTCGGTCAGTTTTCGAACAGAAATCAACGGCATAAGCAATCTTCGTTTATCGGTGCCTCAAGGCCTCTCAGCCCTTCTCCGCCAGGGGTTGTTGCTTGGGATGAACGGTCACCTTCACCTTGCTGATACGTCTTCCGTCAATGCCCATCACCTCGAAAGAATAATTCTTATAGTCAATCTTCTCGTGCATGCTGGGGAAATCGCCCTTGATTTCGAGCAGCAATCCGGCCACGGTATCGGCATCCCCCTCGACGTCGGCGAACTCGTCGTCGTCGATGTTGAGGATTTTACAGAAGTCGCTCAGCAGCGTTTTTCCCTCAAACACATAAGTGTTATAGTTCAATTTGGAATAGAACTTCTCCTCTTCGTCGTATTCATCATTGATTTCGCCCACGATTTCCTCCAAGATGTCCTCCATGGTCACGAGTCCGCTCGTTCCTCCGAACTCGTCCACCACGATGGCGATGTGCACCTTGTTCTTCTGGAATTCCTTCAGCAGGTCGTCTATTTTCTTGGTCTCGGGCACGAAGTAAGGCGGGCGGATCAGGCTTTGCCACCTGAACGACGCGGGTTTAGACAGGTGGGGGAGCAAGTCCTTGATATAGAGAATGCCCCGAATGTTGTCGGTATTGTCCTGATAGACGGGAATGCGGCTGTAGTTGTTGTCCACGATGCACTTCAGCACCTCGGCATAGCTACACTTGATGTCGAGGTCAATGATGTCCTGGCGGCTCGTCATCACCTCCTTGGCCGTCTCATCGCCAAAGCGGATAATGCCCTGGAGCATGCTTTGCTCGTCCTTGATGTCGTTCTTGTCGGTGAGTTCCAAGGCCTGCTCCAGGTCGTCCACGCTGAGCTGCCGACTCTCCTTCGGAGCCGCCTTTTCGGCCAGGCTCCCGCTCCGGATGAGGATGGTCTCCAAGGGCCAGAAGAGCTTGCGCAGGAAGAGGATTCCCCCCACGCCCCTGCGGCAGAAGGCAAGCGGACTCTGCCGGCTATACACCTTGGGCATAATCTCGCCGAAAAGCAGCAGCAGGAAGGTGAGCAGCACGGTGATGCAGAGGAACTGCAACCAGTCGGCATGAAACTCGACGAGCTTGCCGAAGACATAGTTGCAAAGCATGATGATGGTCACATTCACCAGATTGTTGGTGATGAGGATGGTGGCGAGGGTGCGCTCGCTGTCGTTGCGGAGCATCTCGATGCTCTTGTCGCGCGCGTTGCGTTCCGGGTTGAGGTTGTCAATGTCTTGTGGCGACAAGCTGAAGAAGGCGATTTCGGAGCCGCTGGCGAATCCCGACACCAGCAGCAACAGGGCGGCAAGCACCGCCGCCAGCAGCGTCTCTATCGTGGGAGCGTGGAATTCCACCAGCTGCCCCACCTGCGGAAACGTGATAAGATCGAACAAGGGTGTCATCAGAAAGGCAGCTGATTGTCCGCCTGCGAGGCGGTGTTTTGCGCCGGCTTGGCAGCGGGAGCGGCCGCGGGAGCCTCGTCGTGGGCCGGCTTCGAGCTCAGCATTTCCATATTCTCCACGAGAATCTCGGTCACATACCGGCGCCGTCCCTGCTTGTCGTCATAGCTTCGATAGCGCAGGCGTCCCTCCACGTAGAGCCGGTCGCCCTTGTGCACATACTTTTCCACCACCTTGGCCAGCCCCCGATAGAAGAGCAGGTTGTGCCAGTCGGTGTGGTCGGGCACCTGCGTGCCGTTCGGGAGAGTATAGCCACGCTCCGTGGTGGCCAGGGTGACTTGGGCCACCGACTGGTCGGCATCATAATAATGAACGTCGGGATCCTTGCCGACATTGCCAATCAACATCACCTTGTTCATTTTTCCTCCTTTCTTATTTCCACTTGCCCAGATACTTGAAGTGGAAGCACTTGCCCCTGGCCGACGGGAACTGGCTTCGGCCGTCGACACGCTCCTTCAGGTGTTCCACGATGCGGTTGTAGCAGTCTTGCCCCGACCGAGCCTTGACGTTGGCCACGAAGTGCGTGTCGCGATATTCGTGCTTGCCTGTCGACGGCACGAGCACCACGCGCTTGAAGTCGAGTGAGCCCTCATACCATCCTGGCTGCACCTGCTGCAAGCGGTTGGCATCAGATGCCGGCCCGCTCTTCCGGCCCTCGGCCGGCCCGCTATGGACGGCCTTCTTGGCCTTGAAGTCCTGCATGGTCTTGGCCGTGGTCTTGATAATGATGAAATAGGATTTCGAACGAACCTTATACCTCTTGGGATAGAACACGTCGCTGGCCACATAGTCGCGGATGTCGTTTTCCAAGTCTTCATTGAATTCTATATCCGGAATGGAACGCAAGAAGTCGATAGCCTCGTCAACAGAGGAAACCAGCGTCTCCTTATCAAAGTATCTCAAGTATAAGCTCATTGAAAAATAATGTTTCTCTTAAAAATATAAGTGAGCGGCAAACGGGACTCGGACCCGCGACCTCGACCTTGGCAAGGTCGCGCTCTACCAACTGAGCTATTGCCGCACACAAAAAAAAAATGAAACAAGTGAAGAGGAGGAGACTCGAACTCCCACGACAATAAAGTCACTACCCCCTCAAAGTAGCGCGTCTACCAATTCCGCCACCCCTCCAACATGTAAACAACCCCAAATAAACACAGTGCCCAGAACAGGACTCGAACCTGCACGTCGTGAAACACACGCACCTGAAACGTGCGCGTCTACCAATTCCGCCACCTGGGCTACATACCAAAGCGAAACCTTTGGCCTAAGGGTCATCCAAAATGCTGAGCGGCAAACGGGACTCGGACCCGCGACCTCGACCTTGGCAAGGTCGCGCTCTACCAACTGAGCTATTGCCGCATAATCCCTCATACGAAGGAGCATTTCTCTAAATGCGGTGCAAAGGTAAGGCTTTTTTTGTAAGCGTGCAAACTTTTCGCCGTTTTTTTTCGAAAAAAGTCTCTTTTGTGGCTTTTCCCTTCAAAAGCGGGCCCTGTTTTCCTTTATATATTTATAAGATAAGGACAGACTTTTTCCTTCTCTTTCCAGCCTCCACACAGCCTCATCCCAACGACGCCGGCCGTCCCCCCCCCATCGCCATCACGACCGTCCGGCCTATGGGATTTCAAGGGAAAGAGGCCTTTCGTTGGAACTTGAGTTCCATCTGCCGTTTCTCGTCGACACGGCTTCCCGGCCAACCTTGATTCCCTTCGTGGGCCGGCGGACATTTCCGGCGGGCGGAGGCATCGGCCGCCATTTGCCCCCAAGCACGCGCCCCTCGTTCGCTTCTGCACGTGCAGGGTGCGCCCCCGCCTTGTGGGGCATACCCAACGGTCCACACGGGAGAGGGGCCAACAGGTTCTCATACGGATGTCCCATCCCGCCCGAGCGTCGTCGTTGGGGAATATGCGTGTGGCGAATCTTGCATCCCGCCTGCCATAAAAAATGCTACTTTTAGGGCTTACGCCCCCAAAGTAGCACGATTCGGCAGCTCGCAAAATACTAGTCCACCTTGATGCGTCCTTCCTCCACCATCTGCTTGAACTTGCGCGGGCCGTACCACGCCCGCAGTGCGTCGAGCCTTTCCTGCTTCATCTGCTTTTTCAGCATCCTGTTTTTCTGCCTCATATAGTCGATGTCTCCCTGCATGGATTCATAGGAGGAGGGCTTGCCGTCCCTCGTGCAGGCAAACCCCATTGTACATGCCAGGGCAATGGCGAAGAGTATGAAGAACCCCATCACGTGTTCCCTTGTTATTCCGCCTCAAAGATAAGCATAAAATTTTGTAACTTTCAAGTTTTTGTTTCAATATTTGCAATCATAATGGAAAGAACAATGCCGGTTGCGGATTCTTCCTGTTCTCTCGCCTCCCTGGCCTTGGCGTCGAGCTCGGTCAGGGCGAGCACGGCCCATGAGCCGGAAGGGGAACTGGCACGAGGAGGAAGAAAACTGGAGAACTATGCCCACCTTGATTTTGCTTTACAAAAAAGAGCCACATGCCGAAGGAAGCACACCGAGGGGCGAAAAGCAATATGAAACAAAAACAAGAGGAAAGACGACATAACGAAACGAAAGAGGAACGTTCCGCTTACAGGTTTGTAAAAGAATCGAAAAAGAAGGAATCTGACTCCAAGAAGGCCGTTCTTGCATCCTAAGAGAGGCCTTCTGACGGTCTAAAAGCGGCCTTCCGACAAGGTCAAAAGGCCGCTTTCACATGGCAAGAAGGGCTCCCTTGGATTCCGCCCCGACTCGGGTTTGAATTTATTTGACCATCAGAGGCTTCACGAGAAGGCGCAAGTGCCCATGGCTTCAACCCAACGGGGCGTTTCACTTCGCAAACATTCCTCCTAGGGCAGGACCGGACGGACGGAGCCGCCCGTGGCACGAAACATCTGGCCGACAGACTGGTGCAACCTGTTGAGACTTATCACATAGGCTTCACCATCCCCTTGCGTCTGTCCAAGCCAGTAACACCCATCAATTCCATCATTACTACGTGTCTGTCCGTTACGATAGCCCGCATAAGGCAGGAAGATGGAATTGCCGTTAGGACCCGTAACCCGATATCCATCATGTCCATTCACAGTCTCCTGTTTCCATTTGCAGTTGTCTTTCAGCTCCAACCAGTCGTCATACGAGGGCAACCGGTAAGCGTTTCCCTTCAGCACCGTGGCCGCATCGTCCACAGGCTCAAGAATGGTCTTGCCGTCGGTGAGCCCGTCCTTGCCATAGTGGCTATCGACGCAATACTTTGTCAGAGCAAATAGGGAACTGTCACAAAGCGAATACGTGTCCCAAGTGTAAACAGACTTGGTCCTGGTTTCTCCCCAGGCGAAATAAGAACCGTACAGGTCTTCGCGTGCGGCCCCGATGTTACACTTGGCCCACTTCACGCTCAGCCCGAGGTCGACAAACTCCGAGTCGGCCACGTTGGGCGTCTGCACGAACGTGATGCTGTCAACGGGATTCAAGGTCATTTTGTTGCCATTCTGCCAAACCAAAACGGGGTGACTCATTTGCGCGCTCACCGTAAGGGCGCACAGGGCGAGCACGATGATGATAAATGTCTTTTTCATAATTTCGTTCAATTTTTTAATGATGATGTCATTACTTAGCTTTGTTGATGAATTTGAATGTCACACCGTGAGACGTTCGGACGATGTAAACGGAAATCGGGGCTTGCGGCAGGTCGATGGAGGCCCGGCCGCCATTCGCCACCGTCGAGCCCACAAGCGAGCCATCGGGCGCAAAGGCTTCAACCCGCTCGCCATCCGCCAGGCCGCCAACCAGGATTCCGTTCCTCGTCGCACGGAAGACGGGCATTGCCACGGCACTGCCCGGCGCACCGATTCCCGTCGCCGAGATGTCGGCGAGATAGATTTTTTGAACGTCGTCATAGTTGTAGCTCAGCGACAGGCCGTCCGCCGTCTCCACGAGCAGGGTTGCCGCCGTGTCCGTCCTGACGACGGGCGTCCGGTCAAAGGCAAAGCCCACTGACGTTCCGTTGTGAAGGACCAACACAACGCCACTCTCAGCCCACGCCGACACTGACGCCGACAACAGCAGGACTGCAAGCAGATGTTTCATGCATCTTTTCATTGGCTTTCATTTTGTTTTTACTGTTCGAAACAGTAAGATGAAACTTGCTTGGGCCGGCTCCCAACTGCCCGTTAACACTAAGGGTTGAGGAATATATACAAAAAAAGCGTGGGAGTCCTTTCCGTTACTCGTCCCACACTCAGAGGCTCTGGTATTGCCCTTCACAGTTGAACGAGCAACACAGAAGCCCACGCCGATATGTATAGACACACCACCCTGCCCACCTCTTTAACACAAGTGAGCGACGATGATTGGTGCATATACACCCCATGAGCATCTATCGTTGCCTCGCTCTTGACCGTGAATGAAATTTACCAGATTCCTGAGTGTCAAGAACAAGCGTCAGATAAACGCTTTCA
>CAYQUN010000003.1:0-103008 GCA_964420715.1 uncultured Prevotella sp.
TGCTATTCATGTATACGCCCTGCCAGCACATCGCTTGCCAAAGCATGCTTTATGTTGCCTTTAGAATCAGAATATACTATAGACTCACCTCGTGAAGCTTTGTCACGAAGCATCTCTTGCTCGGCAAGGACTAAGCCGTCATCTAACTTATTAAAAAACTCTTGTGCTTCTTTATTTGACATAGTCTTTAATCTGATTTAATTTATCTATATCATAAACCGTCGGTGAAATTGTTTTACCTCCTGTTGCTATTCTTTCCCGCTTATATTCACTATTATCGTAAATCGCCCACAAATCAACCTCTTTCATAAACAGCTTGAACAAGTTGTATATGCCTTTGGAATATCGGCGAAGAATGACATCGTATGGAATATTACACCTTTGCTTACCCTCTCAGCCACACGGTCAACTGCCAATTGTGGAGAATTCAACCAAAAGTAAATTAAGTGAACCATGTATCCTAACCTCGAAGCCTCTCTTACAAGATTGACATAAGAACGTGTTGCCAATGTTGTTTCTATCGAGAACGACTCTCCTTTGCCAAGCAAATACTGTATACGCTCGAGCATCAAACGCCCTGCCTCTATAGCCACACCTTCGGGATTGAATGGAGAAAGCCCCTTTGCAATTTCATCTGCATTAACGAATTCTTTTACCAAAAGGCTCTTTGGCAAAATAGTCATTGAAACAGTCGTCTTGCCTGCCCCATTACAACCTGCTATGATATACAGATGCTTCACAATATCAAAGTCAATCTTCTTTAAAACTTTACTTTGCAAAAATAGTCATTCTATCCAAGACTAACAAACATTTCAAAAGATTTTTCTTTCAATGCCAAACATTACCGAGTTGTGAGAAGAATGTTCCGCTGCTTGCTGGCAATGGGCTTTTGTAGCCACGAATGATCAATTGATCACTTTCCTTCGTTGTTAATGATAAACACCATTATGATACAATATCATATTAGCTAACAAGCCCGAATGATAAAATTTGATAAGCAATGATAAGAATAGTTCAAATCCCGACACTGAATAAACACATAAAAAGCTGAAAACAAGTGATTTATTCGTCTGGAAAATATTTACATAATTTATCACCATTAGTCATGTTAAAAAGTGTTCGGCCCAAAAGTGTGGGAAAAAGTGTGGGAAAAAGTGTGGGAAATGCGGAGTCTTAGGTCAAAATATGGAATTTGAACCCAATTAAAAAAAGCCGTTAAGAAGCTGATTCTTAACGGCTTAACCTAAAAAGCATACCTTTCTAGGTTCGCGGAGAGAGAGGGATTCGAACCCCCGGTACCTCGCGGTACGACGGTTTTCAAGACCGTTGTAATCGACCACTCTACCATCTCTCCTTTTGTTATCTCCAATCCACTACAAAATGGATTGGAGCGAGAAAACTGGTGCAAAGGTAAGCACATTTGGTTAGATATCCAAACTTTTAAGCTTGATTTTTAATTATTATTCGCTAGAAATGGGGTGATTTGAGTAAAAAAGCGTAATTTTGTCTCCGTAAAGTAAAAACAGGCAGCATGATGAAAACAAAGAAATATGCCATACTCATGGCCTCCATATTGTCGATAGTGGCGCTGGCGTGTTTGGGGGCGTGGAACGCAGGCTGGCTTGGCTCGCACGGATTGTCCGCACAGGCCGATACGGCCTCGCCACGCGCCCGCAACGCGCCCAAGGACGACATTCCCGCCCCCAAGCCCAAGGCGAGGAAGGCGAAGCCTGATGTCACACGGCAGCCAGCCCGGACGACATTGCGGAGAATAAGCGGCGTGGTTCGCGATACTTCGGGAGCCGCGATGAGGGGCGTCGTGATAAGCGACAGTTATTCATGCACGCAAACGGACTCGCAGGGATATTATCAGTTGGACGCTGATCCGCAAGCCCGGTTTGTTTATTACACGGTACCGGCCGATTGCGAGGTTCCCACGCACTCGCCAACCGACAACACGGCAAGTTTCTATTTGCCCCTGTCGGCCAACCGGACCCGTTATGACTTCGTGCTGCGTCGGCTTCCTCATGGAAAGGAGCATGAGTATAGGATGATAGTCTTTGGTGATCCGCAAGTCACAAATTCGTTTTCACCATATTATATAGACGATTCCGACAACGGCTTGGAAAAGAGCGATGTCGCGCGATTCGCCGATGAGACCATGGCTGATGTGAGGCGCGGGCTGGCATTGTGGCCTGGCGGCCTTCCTGTCTATGGCCTGTCGATGGGTGACGATGTCCAGTATTACGGAGGCTATAATCCGTCATTGGAATTGCAAATTCGCGAAGTACTCGGTTCAAGCAGGATGCGCTTGTTCTCCGTAATAGGAAATCACGACCAAGACGGCAAGGCGGTGTACCAGCGCAAATGGGAGGACGTCTGGGGCCCCACCGACTATAGTTTTGACCGTGGCGACGAACACTATGTGTGCTTCAACAACGTCCGTTTTATAAAAGGCAAAGGGTACTGCCAGCCAGGAGAGCTCACCCAGTCGCAGTTGCGGTGGCTCGAGGCCGATCTCGGGCTGGTGCCCCGGTACAAGAAGGTCATATTGTGCTATCACATCCCGTTCACCATGGGCACGTCGCCATCCTCCCATGCCGTCCCCTTGGCCTTGCCCTCGGAGGAGGGACATTATCACTCGGCCTGCCTGTCGTCTATCCTGCGCTTACTCAAGGACTTCGGAGGCGGGTATGAGTTGTTTTGCGGACATACGCATTTTGCAATTAACCACGAGATTGATACCCAGGAGGGTCATGTGCTGGAACATTGCCATGCTGCGGCGTGCGGCGCTATTTGGCAAGCCAATATCAATATTTGCGGCACCCCCAATGGCTATTATGTCTATCACTTCTCGGGCACCGGCATAACAGACGCATGGTATAAGGGCACTAATTGGGCACGAAACCGGCAAATGTCGATATTCTATGCGGGGACGGACTTCAATGGGGAGAGCTATTCCGCAGACTGGCATCTGCCCGCAGGCGACAGTTGCGTGGTGGCCAACATATTCAATGCTGACAGCCGATGGCGCGTGGTGGCCTTGGAAGACGGAGTGGAAACCCCAATGCGCAGGTTAAGCGGCAGGGGGCAAGACGCATTTGCCACGGGCTACTTGCATAAATATGGCAAAAGCATCAGTTATCATTTCGTGAGCAAAAGCAACGGCTATTTGCTGATGAACCACCTTTATGCCTACGAGCCGAAAACGCCCGGCAGCCAGATTGTGATTCGTGCCACAGACCCCTATGGAAACGTTTACACGGGTTCGGTGAGGGATGCGGTCAGGGAGCCCTTCTTCAACTATGCACATTCTTACAATAAAACCGAGTAGCCCAAGGAGGTGAAGGGCAAGTTGCCGGCACTCGGGCACCCCCTTTCATCAGGCCCATCTTACAAAATTAGTTAATTCCTTGGTATCTACAAGATTTTCATGTATCTTTGCGACTCGAAAATCATTGGAGAATAAGAATCATGAAAATGAACTTCCCGCGTATTGCGGCCGTATATGTCCTGTCTGGTATCCCCGCGGGACTTTGGGCACAAAATGATGCCGGCGGAATCCACCAGACGCTCAAGACCATCTTTATCGAAGGCAATGCCGGCTTCATGTCGCTTGTCGCGCTAGCCCTGATCTTCGGACTGACATTTTGCATCGAGCGCATCATCTATCTAAGCTTGTCGGAAGTTGACACGAGGCAACTCCTTTCTGCCATCGAGCAAAAAGTCGCAGAGAACGATGTCAAGGGGGCCATGGCGTTGTGCCGGAACACCCGGGGCCCCGTGGCTTCCATCTGCTTCCAAGGATTGCTGAGAAGCCATGAGCGCATTTCCGACATAGAGCGTTCCATATCGAGTTATGGTACGCTGCAGGCCGCCAATCTGGAGAAAGGGTGCTCGTGGATTACGCTTTTCATCGCCATGGCGCCCTCGCTGGGATTTCTTGGCACCGTCATTGGCATGGTGATGGCTTTCGACCAGATTCAGGCGGCAGGTGATATCAGTCCCACTATCGTTGCCGCGGGAATGAAGGTCGCACTCATTACGACAATCTTTGGCATTATCGTAGCCTTGATTCTGCAAATCTTCTACAATTACATCTTGAGCAAGATTGAGCACCTTGACAATCAAATCGAGGACGCTGCCATCACGCTGCTCGACATACTCACTAAATACAAGGCAAAGGAATAAGGGGGAATGATGATGAAGCGGATGCAAACGTGGCCTGCCGAGAAAATTTCACGACGCGCCTTCCTCGTGCTCATGATTATCGCCGTTGTGATATTTGCCTTATTCTACGGGATAGGGTTTGACGAACTCTATATTGACAATCCCAATTTCAACGCTCCCCTCTTTACCGATGTCCTCATCGTCTTCACGCTCTTGCTGCTCATGATTGCGGGAGTGATTGTGGTCGTGTCGGTGATTAGGCGGGGCCGTCTGGCAGGCAGGGAAGGCTCTATGGCGAACGGAGTTCCCGAGACGCGGATTAACCGTTGCGTGGCAATATTCACCCTGCTATGCCTTTTGGTTACATTCCTGTTGGGATCGGCATCATCCATATCGGTTAATGGCGAGCCGTTTCGCGAAACCTTGTGGCTCAAAGCGGCCGATATGTTTGTCTCCACATCTCTCGTCTTGCTTCTTGTGACGACGGGCTCGGTCGCGTTCGGGGCTGTCTGGTCTAAGAAAAATAAAAGGAAATGATATTAAAAAGGAAACACAAGGTACCCAGGTTGAATACCACCTCGACCGCAGACATCTCGTTTATGTTGCTTATCTTTTTCCTGGTAACCACATCCATGGATGCCGACAAGGGATTGCTGCGCCAGCTTCCACCTTTCCAGCCTCGGGAAGAACAGGGCGAAACGGATGTGAATCGTGAGAACATGCTGAGAATCGAGCTGTCAAACGACAATGTGCTTTTGGTAAATGACAAGCCCGAACAGGTGAAGAACCTCCGGCGACGTGTCATGACACTGGTGGAGAAGCGCGGACCCCACCACCTCATTACTCTTCGCTCGGAGCGCAATGCGAGCTACGACCTATACTTCCACGTGCAAGATGAACTGATGGCGGCTTACCGCCAGTTGCGTGACAAACGGGCCAGGGCGCGCTATGGCCGGACCTATGCGGCCCTTACACCCACGCAGCGCAATGCGGTGGATAGTGACGTCCCCCACCGCATCAGCGAGTCGTATGCCACGGCGAATACGGAGGAGGACGACGCGCGTTCTTCCAAATCGAAAGGAGTGCAGCCATGACCATACTACGCAAAAGACGGCATGAGGTGCCGGAACTTAACACGTCATCCCTTCCCGATTTGATTTTTACCGTGCTTTTTTTCTTTATGATCGTCACCCATATGAGGAAAACCGAACTGAAAGTGAAATTCCAAGTTCCTCAAGGCACGGAACTGACCCGGCTGGAAAAGAAGTCCGCCATATCCTATATTTATATTGGTCATGCGCAAGGTAGCCGTCAGGACAACGAACATTTCATCGTTCAAATGAACGACAAGGTAGTGTCCTCGCCAGAGGAATTGGAAGAATATGTGAGAAATGAACGTTCTGCTATGGCGCCGGAAGATTTGCAACGGATGACGGTGTCTTTAAAAGCAGACAAGGCAACCCCCATGGGCATCATCACAGACGTCAAATTGGCGTTACGGCGTGCCAAGGCCTTGCGTGTGAGCTATTCGGCCACAGAGGCTGGTCAGGAAAAATAGGGGTAAGTTTGATAAATGAAAACTAAATTTGTATAAAAAGTTGGAGATTACATTTTTTTGCCGTAACTTTGCTAAAAATTGGAATTATGGCAAAAGTAAATCTAGACAGCCTTGATAGAAAAATCCTGAAGATTGTGTCGGAGGACGCGCGCGTCCCCTTCCTTGAAGTAGCACGCGATTGCAACGTGAGTGGTGCGGCTGTCCACCAGCGCGTGCAGAAATTGGTGAACCAAGGGGTTCTTAAAGGATCACGCTTCGTAGTCGACCCCGAGAAAATTGGTTACGAAACATGTGCTTATGTGGCCTTGTACTTGAAAAATCCAGAAGATCACGACTATGTGATTCAGGAATTGAAAAAAATTCCCGAGGTTGTGGAATGTCACGCAACGACAGGAGGCATGGATCTCTTCATTAAGATGTATGCTCACAACAATCAGCACCTCATGCAAATCATCCACGACAAACTTCAACCGCTGGGATTGGCTCGGAGCGAGACCATCATCTCTTTTAACTCGGCCATTGACAGGCAGTTGCCTATCCCCACGGCCGCGGAACTGGGTGAAACCGACGAGCAGTAGTTTTCTAACTCGGGCTCTTCCCTCTTATAGATGGGCCGGATTTCATCTGGCAATCAATTGATAATCGGCAAAGCTGAAAGCCCAAGGGCTGCCAGGCCCTTGGGAATGTCTCTCTTCATTCACTAACATCCAGTGAGAACGGTTGAAGCGGGGGAAAAAAGCGTCAGCACGGCGCGGGATGTCGTCAATCTCGGTCAGCCACATCCGTTGCGCCCAAGGCATGGCCGAAAGATAAATCTGCGCGCCCCCAATGACAAAGGCTATGTCGGCGGTGTCACAGCGGTCCATGGCTTCGGCCCATGAATGAGCAACCACCGCTCCATCACATGCTCGCAAGTGCCGGCTGAGAATGATATTGCGCCTTCCTGGCAATGGGCCGTTAGGCAACGATTCGAACGTGCGCCTTCCCATAATTACCGTATGCCCAAGAGTGATCCGGCGGAAGCGGGCCATGTCTTCAGCGATGTGGTAAAGCAACTTGTTCTGATAGCCAATGGCCCCGTTGCGGGCCACGGCGGCAATGAGGTCAATTCGCATATGCTTGGGGCAAAGAGAGTGTTTCCGGAGGTGTTGCCCGGAGATGCGTCGTCTTGATTTTCCATGCAGGCGGATACAAGTTGTTAGCCCGATTGCCAATATTCTTGGCAAATCCAAGCGCGTATCCCCGCCATCGAACCTGCACGATGCCTAGGGGTGCCGTGAGTGGTAACGTAATGGCCTCGTGTCTTAGGAAATTGATGGCCGAAATGTAATCTACGTCGACAAGCGGCCCCTTCCAAACCATAGAGTTGGGCGAGCTCCAGGCGCCATTGGTCATTAAAGCCCGTGTTATGTCGGGAATGGAATTCTTCCCTTTTTGAACGTCGGGGGCCACGCCATGGCAGAGAACGCGCAACCCCCTGGGGGACTTGGGCTTGGTTGCAGATAGCCTCGAACGGTTGCTTTCGCCATGTTTCCTCAGCACCGTTAAGAAAAGCCCCTCGCCCTGGACAAATCCGGGAATGAAGCGATAAGCGGGGAGGTCTCCCATCAGACTTGGCGTAATATGCCAGTCAGCTTCTATGGGAATCTCCACGAAGTCTGCTCCCAGCTCATGCGCAATCCATAGGGCGTTTTCCTCATTCTCGTGCTCGTTAAATGTACACGTAGAATAAACGAGTATCCCTCCCGGTTGCAAGCAGGGCCAAATGTCGCTCACGATTTCGCGTTGCAATCTTTGGCATTGCTCCACCTTGGAGGGGCTCCACTCTTCCACGGCCATGGCGTCTTTGCGAAACATGCCCTCGCCCGAACAAGGTACATCAGCAAGGATGACATCAAACATGAATCCCGCTTTCTGGTAGTCGCCAGCATAATTGTTGGTAACCACAACATCGGGATGCCCGAACTTGATGACATTCTCGGCCAGCACATTGGCACGCTTCTTCACGGGCTCATTGCTGTAGAGCGTGCTACCTTGAGGCAGGGCGGCCATAGCGCAAGTCGTCTTTCCTCCCGGTGCGGCACATAGGTCGAGCATTCTCACTGGTTGGTGGACCAGTGTACGAAGAACGTGGTCAAGAAACATTGACGAGGATTCTTGTACATAATATAATCCGGCATGGAGAAGCGGATCAAGGGTGAACTCCGGACGCGATTTCAACTGGGCCCCATATCGGCACCAAGGCACGGCGTCTGCACCTTGGGGCCACACCTTGTCTGCATCCACCTTGAACGGGTTCAAGCGAATGCTTGCCCGGGGCTCCTCCCCTAGGGCGTCCTGCAAGATGGAAAAGCGCGAAGCACCCATCAGGGCGCGGGTGTGTTCGGCGAAGGATGGCGGAAGTGTCGAGCTCATTCTATTTCAATATCTCATTCTATTTCAATATCAAAACCATTTCCGTCGTCCTTATCTTCTTCTTGCTGCTTGGGCTTCGGAGGATTCTTGAGATTGCCCTTTTCATCAAACATTCCATACGTAGTACGCAGCACGATAAATTCGGTCCGGCGATTCAATTGATTGCATATCTCCTGGTTTTCGGGAATTTGCTTCTTGATAAAATCCTCATTGAGCACGTCGCCCTCTTTCAGCCATGGATATTTCTCTGTAGTTTTCTTTCTTACCGTCAGAGGCTTCTCCTTGCCATATCCCACGGGGGTGAGCCGGTCACGGGCGATGCCGTGCGTCACAAGATACGCCACAACCGACTCCGCCCTTCGTTGCGAGAGTCGCTTGTTATATTCCGCCGAACCTTTGTAGTCACAATGTGCGCTAAGCTCTATGGTAACGTTAGGATTCTCCTGAAGAAGTTTCACTAATTCGTCGAGGGCCTTCTCTGACTCTGCCCGGAGTGTGGCCTTGTCAAAATCATAGAAAATATTATCAATCAGCACAGGTGCCGTGATGCTGGCCAAAGGAAATTGCAGTACGTACTCCTTGCTATCTTTCACAGGCTCCACCTTCAGTTCTTCCTTATGATTCAAGAATCCTTTACATGTAGCCATAAGCAGATAGTCCACATTGGGATGGACCACCTCGGTAAACGATCCGTCTCCCTTCACCGACACCTTTTTGTTGGTGCCGTCAGATCCGACGATATAAACTTGGGCAGCAGGCAACTCGTATCCCCCCATTTCATAAACCCATCCCTTGATGGTCTGCACGATTTCGGGATTTTCAAAGGTGTAGATATGGTCGTATCCCCGTCCGTCCTTACGGTTGCTGCAAAAGAATCCACGGTTATGTGGACCCTCAAACGTCATTCCGAAATCGTCGCCCTCGGAATTCAAAGGGTAACCGGGATGAAAGAGAGTGTAGTTACCCGTATTCTTGTCTACTTTGGCAATATAGATGTCAAGCCCCCCCATGCCGACATGGCCATTACTGGAAAAGTAAAAATCGCCGTTAGGCCGGAATGTGGGAAACTCCTCATCGCCCGGAGTGTTGATGGGCTTTCCCAAATTCTCAACCCCTCCAAGCCCCGCGGCCGTGATACGAACGCGCCATATATCAAGCCCGCCCTCGCCACCTGGCATGTCCGACGTGAAGTAAAGCCATTCCCCATCAGGAGAAACGGCGGGGTGGGCATAGCTTGAGAGCGTGTCGCGAGTGATTTCGAGCGCCGCAGCCTTGCCCCATGCCGCATCAGAACGATTAGATGTAACGATCTGTGCATAGCGTGGTGATGATGGGTCGGTAACACATTGCGTGAGATACATCGTCCGCCCGTCGGGACTAAACGAGCACGCTCCCTCGTCGTAGTCAGTATTCACCCCTCCCGTTACCACCTCTGGCTTGCTCCATTTCCCCTTGTCGTCCTTTTCCGAGAAGAAGATGTCGCCAGACTTGGTGCCCGTGATACCGCTCAAGTCTTCGCCTTGCGCCTCGTTTCTTGTTGAGGAGAAATAAAGTTGGTCAGATTCGTCGCCAAGAAGCATGGGAGAGTAATCGTCACGGCGGCTATTCATCAAGTCCATGCGTTTCACGCTATACCGGCTCCCTTCTTTCTTCCATTGCGGGGCCATTTGCGCAGATTTCAACCCGTTGGCCACCAAGACGTTGTCAGGCATGGAATCTACCAAAACTTGAAACATCTTCGCGGCTTGCTTGTAATCACCGTTTTTCAACAAGAGCCTGGCCAATGCCAACTGGTCTTCTCCGTTGGCTTGCTGATAGCGCACGGCATTGTTGTAGGCGGCAATAGCCTTGGGAGTGAAATTGATTTTGTCATAGCATCTTGCCATCTTCAAGGCAATCTGCCCCCTTTTGTCACGTTGCTTTGGAGGAGTCTTGCGGTAAGCCTGACGGAATTCGTCGGCGGCATCGAAGTATTCGCCCAAGGCCAAGGCTTTCTCACCACGCCTCAGATTGCGGTCGGCACCACAACCTGCCACCGCCAGCGTCATCAGCAAGGCGACAACAAGCCGGCTTGTGTATATGATATGAGAATCTTTCACGATTTCCACTACTTTTCTTTTTGTAAGTAACGGAGAAATCACCTTTATATTATATTTTCCCAACCGATTATTACATGGATACGACCATCTTGCCTTGGGCGACGCAAAGCACGTTGTCTTGAGTCCAACGGGTTGAAAAGGTAAAGGAGCGGGGGAGATAGGCAAGCTTGCAAAGTGACTCGCCACCCCACCCCCTTCTCTTTCATATTCTTATATTTTATCAAGTGCCTGGCGAATATCGTCAAGGATGTCGTCAGCATCCTCTATGCCCACCGACAACCGGATGAGGTCGGGCGCGATTCCCGCTTGGCGCAGTTGCTCGTCGGTCAGTTGGCGATGGGTATGGCTTGCAGGATGGAGGACGCACGTGCGTGAATCGGCCACATGCGTTTCGATATTTATCATTTCCAGCGAGTCCATGAATTTCACGGCCGTGGCGCGGTCTCCTTTTAGTCCGAAAGCCATGACGCCACAAGTTCCACCGGGCATATACTTCTCGGCAAGGGCATGGTACTTGTTGTTCTCCAAGCCGGCAAAGCGAACCCATGCGACGCGCGGGTCGTCTTGCAAGAACTCGGCCACCCTTTGCGCATTGCCACAATGCTGCTTCATGCGCAGGTGCAGACTCTGCAAGCCAAGGTTGAGTATGAATGAATTCATGGGCGCCGGAACAGAGCCGAGATCGCGCATAAGTTGCGATATGATCTTCGTGACATAGCCCATCTTGCCAAACTGCTTTGCGTAAATGATGCCATGATAGCTCTCGTCAGGTGTACACAGGCCCGGATATTTGCCGGCATGTGCAAGCCAGTCAAAATTTCCACTATCAACCACGGCGCCACCCACTTGCGACGCCGTGCCGTCCATATATTTCGTCGTTGAGTGCGTGACGATGTCGGCGCCCCATTCAAATGGCCGGCAATTGACTGGTGTCGCAAACGTATTGTCAATGATCAGCGGGACCCCATTCTTGTGAGCAATGGTCGCAAACTTCTCAATGTCGAGGACTGCACAGCCGGGATTGCTTATCGTTTCCCCGAAAAGAACACGAGTGTTGGGACGGAAGGCATTCTGGATCTCGTCTTCGCTGGCGTCGGGGTTCACGAATGTCACGTCAATGCCCAACTTCTTCATGGTTACGCCAAAAAGATTGAAAGTTCCACCATAAATCTCATTCGAGGCGACGATATGGTCGCCCGCCTCACAGATATTAAAAACGGCATAAAAATTGGCGGCCTGGCCACTAGAGGTCAATACGGCCCCCACCCCACCTTCGAGCTGCGCGATTTTTTGGGCCACCGCATCATGGGTTGGATTCTGAAGGCGCGAATAAAAGTATCCCTCCTTCTTTAAATCGAAGAGCTGGGCCATCTCGTCTGAGTCATCATATTTAAATGTTGTGCTCTGAATGATTGGCACTTCGACAGGTTCTCCATTCTTTGGCTGATAACCTCCTTGTATGCAAAGTGTTGCAGTTTTATATTTCCGTTTCATGTGTTGTTTAAGTTTGTTTTCTGATGCAAAGGTAATCAAATAAGGCGAGAAAAAGAAACGATATGGCTTAGCAAAAAATAGTATGGGTCACACTTCTCTACTCCTCTCTTTTAAAGAATTCCATTTTTTTACATTTTCGATATATGCCCTTTATTTTGAATATTGCAAAAAGACAAAGGCAAGCGTTAATTTGCGACGTTTTTGAAACATATGCGCTTGTTGTGCTTGCGCGTTTGTAAAGGTGTGCGAAAACCGGGCGAAGGATTGCAAGAACGGCCTTCTTAGCTTCTAAGAACGGCCTTCAAAGCCTTCGATATGGGCTCTTTTAGGACGTAAGAGAGGCTCTTACACATTGCAAGAACGGCATAGAGACAATCTTTGTCAGAATATTCAACACAAACGCTATAAAGTCCAATGCTTTTATGTCTGATGCCATCGGCGCAAGGAAACAATCATGATATTTATAGCCCCAAGCAAGCATATATATGGCCATACGCGCGGTCCGAAATAAAAATAGATTGAATTCATTTTGTTATGTCTCCGGTTTGCATTACCTTTGCAGCATGAAAAAAATCTTGTTGGCATTCTTGGCATGCGTCATGGCATCAAGTATGAACGGAAAAACAATAAAGCTCCGAATTGTGCAAACCAGCGACGTGCATGGTTGCTTTTTCCCGTATGACTTTGTGGAGCGGAAGCCCATGGCCGGCTCCATGGCGCGTGTGGCCTCATATGTAGACTCCCTGCGTGCCTGCTACGGAAAGAACTTGATTTTGCTGGACAACGGGGACATCCTCCAGGGACAACCCACGAGCTATTACTATAACTATATCGACACGACGGAAACCAACATCGCCGCACAGGTGGTGAATTACTTGGGCTATGATGCCGAGACCATAGGCAACCACGATGTTGAGCCCGGACATGCTGTCTACGACAAGTGGATAAGCGAAGTAAAGTGCCCTGTACTGGGAGCCAACGTCGTCGACGCCAAGACGGGCAGGCCCTATCTGAAACCCTACACCATACTGGAGCGCGAGGGGGTAAGAATAGCCATACTGGGAATGCTCACGCCGGCCATTCCCAATTGGCTGGGCAAAGAGGTGTGGAGCGGCATGCGCTTCGACAACATGGTGACCTCCGCACGCTACTGGATGAATTTCCTCCAAGAGAACGAGCATCCGGATGTCGTAATCGGCCTTTTCCATAGTGGAAGACAGGGAGGTATCGTTACTTCTGAGATGGAAGAGGATGCCAGCATCCACGTGGCACAGGCCGTACCGGGATTCGACTTGGTGCTCTTTGGCCACGACCATACCGCCTGGAGTGGGACCGTGAAGAATGGCGAGGGCAAAAGCGTGGTGTGCCTTGACCCTGCCAACAATGCCAAGAACGTGGCCGATGCCGAAATCACGGTGACGATGGAGGGCAACAACGTGCATACTCAGGTGACCGGACGCATCGTGAGCGTGGCCCGACGTACAATCGACGCCAAATACATGGCGCATTTTAAGCCGCATACGGAGAAGGTGGAACGCTTCGTCAACAAGAAAATAGGAACCTTGAAACGCTCCCTCTATACACGCGACATGTTCTTTGGCAGCAGCGCCTTTGGCGATTTGATTCAAAATATGCAACTCAAGCTTACGGGGGCCGACATCGCGTTCAACGCTCCCTTGCTGCAAAACGCCATGATTGCCAAAGGCCCCTTGCGCGTGGCCGACATGTTCAAACTTTATCGATACGAGAACCAACTCTGTGTGATGAGGCTCACCGGCGAGGAAATACGCAAGCACTTGGAGATGAGCTACGACCAATGGGTGAATACGATGAAGGACTCTACCGACCACCTCTTCCTCATCGATACCACCAAGACCGACAATCAACATGCTCGCTTCAAGAACTACACTTTCAACTTCGACTCGGCCGCCGGCATTGATTACATCGTGGACGTGACACGTCCCAATGGGGAAAAAGTGCAAATTCTGCGATTGAGCAATGGCAAGCCCTTTGACGAGAAAGCCATCTATCGGGTTGCCATAAACAGCTATCGCGCCAATGGCGGAGGAGAGTTGCTCACTCGGGGCGCCGGTATTGCCAAGGACAGCCTTCAAAACAGAATAGAATATCGGAGCCCGCACGATCAACGGTATTATCTGATGAAGGAAATAGAACGAGAAAAGACGATAGATCCGTCTCCTAACAACAACTGGCGTTTCGTGCCCGAGTCGTGGGTAAAACCCGCGGCAGAGCGCGACTACAAGTTGATTTTCAACCCTAATAAAAAGTAAGATGACTTGTAGGAATCATGGAAAATAGAAAGACATTCTGGTTCGTATTTTGCCAAACCGACATCATGCTTGAGCACCAGGCCGATGGATCGTTCTCCATACCGTGCCAAGACTGTCCGCCCACAAGCATAAAGGCATGGACGCACATCATGAATGTCACACCGATGGAAGACGGCAGCTTGGTGAAGACCTACATGATTGATGCTCCGCAACAGGACGGAAGCGGACGCTACGTGATGTGCCCATTGAGGAAAAGCTTCTACAGACTTCCTTCAAGCTTGTATCTGAAAGCCGGAAAGTGCCGCGAACTGCTTTATTGGGACGAGAACAATAAGTTTTGTGGTGTGTGTGGAGCTCCAATGAAAATGCACACCGACATCTCAAAACGCTGTGTGAATTGTGGGAAAGAGGTGTGGCCACAACTGGCCACGGCCATCATTACCCTCGTGCACCGAGGCGATGAGGTGTTGTTGGTACACGCCCGTAACTTTGCCGATAGGAAAACCTATGGGCTCGTGGCCGGATTCGTGGAAACCGGTGAGACCCTAGAGCAGGCCGTCCATCGCGAGGTGAAAGAAGAAACGGGGCTGAGCATCAACAACTTGAGGTATTTTGGAAGTCAGCCTTGGCCCTATCCTTGCGGACTTATGGTGGGCTTTCATGCCGACTATGTTGCGGGCGATATTCGCCTGCAACGTGAAGAACTCTCGGCCGGTAATTGGTTTACACGTGACAACCTTCCACAAATTCCCGAACCTTTGAGCATTGCCCGAATGCTCCTCGACGATTGGCGGGGCATAGACGACGCACAAGGTGTAAGTTTAAACGACCAAAACAAGCAACTAAAGCCATAAACTATAAAGCCATAAACTATTATTTTATGAAAGTATTAGAAAAAGCTCTCGGCTTCGAACCGGGAAGTATGAAATTGAGAACGGAAATCGTGGCCGGAGCCACCACATTCCTCACCATGAGCTATATCCTTGCCGTCAATCCCAGCATATTGTCAAGCACAGGTATGGACAAGGGGGCTGTGTTCACCGCTACAGCCATTGCGTCTGCCATTGCCACTTTGCTTTTGGCCTTCATGGCCAAGCTCCCGTTCGCCCAAGCACCGAGCATGGGACTAAACACCTTTTTCGCCTACACCATGTGCAGCACCGTGTTTGGATACAGCTGGCAACAGAGTCTGGCCATCATGCTCATTGAGGGTATTGTGTTCATCCTGATCACTTTCTTGAACATTCGCGAACTCATCCTCGATTCCATCCCTCGCAATTTGCGTTATGCCATATCGGCTGGCATCGGAATGTTCATCGCCTTCATCGGACTAAAGAACGCCGGCATCATCGTTGACGCTCAAGGCACGCTTGTGGGACTTGGGACATTTGACAAGCCTATGGTTTTAGGCATCATCGCCATCCTGATCAGCGGAATCCTCATGGCACGCAATGTGAAGGGAAGCCTTTTCATCGGCATTATCGTGGCTACTCTGATTGGTATTCCCATGGGGCTCACCTCGTTTGGCGACGGATGGATTCCGGTGAGCCTGCCCAAAAGTTTGAGTCCCATATTCTGCCAATTTGATTTCCAGGGACTGCTCAATTTCAAAACCGTCGTGGTTCTCTTCACCCTTTTGCTGGTGAACATTTTTGACACGGTGGGCACGCTCGTCGGACTAGCAGAAAAGACAGGCATAGTGCGCCCCGACGGGTCTATTCCACATGTCAAGCAAGCCATGATGAGCGACGCCATCGGTACCACCTGCGGTGCCATGTTGGGCAGTTCCACCATCACGACCTATGTGGAGAGCGCTTCTGGCATTGCTGAGGGTGGAAGGTCTGGAGCCACTTCTTTCGTCGTGGGAATCCTTTTCCTGGCAAGCCTCTTTCTCAGCCCCATTTTCCTCATCATCCCCGGAGCCGCTACCAGCGGAGCGCTAGTAATGGTGGGAGTGCTGATGCTGGACTCGGTGAAGAAAGTTGAGTTGAGCCACATCGACGATGCCTTCCCCGCGTTTATCACGATGATTACGATGGTACTTACTTATAGTATAGCCAACGGCATAGCCTTGGGTATCTTGAGTTATGTAATCATTAAACTTTGCACGGGACACTATCGGGAAATCAATCTTACGCTAGCCGTTCTCTCGGTGGTATTCATGCTGAGTTTCATCTTCAAGTAACGCCTCTTTGTTCTAGCGACGCGGGCTTTTTCCTCGTCGCATAGGTTTTTATTACATATGTGTTGCGCCCGGGAAGCCCACAAACGGCAACTCCCGGGCGTGATGGTAAGAAAGTCCAATAATTCGTATTGTGAGATTTACCCACGCCTCTTCTCATTGCGTGCCGCAACATCCATAAACCTTATATCCCATTATATTTTTTAAAAGAGCATATAAGGTCCGCAACAATTCAGAAAATGCAAAATATATTTTGTAATCTGTCCGATTTGCATTACCTTTGCACCAAAGCGAGTGTACAAAGCCAACGTGAACGGTAACTATACTCCGATCGTATTTATTAGTTAACATTAGTTATATACATACAATTCAATTATGGGATTATTAACAGGAAAGACTGCTCTGATCACAGGAGCCGCGCGCGGTATCGGCAAGGCCATCGCGCTGAAATTTGCTGAAGAAGGCGCCAATGTCGCTTTTACGGACCTTTTCATTGATGAAGAACATGGAGGTCTGGCCACGGAGCGTGAAATCGCCGCCAAGGGGGTAAAGGTCAAAGGATATGCAAGCAACGCTGCTGATTTTGCCCAGACGGCCGACGTGGTGGCCAAGGTGAAAGAGGAGTTCGGCTCTATCGACATTCTCGTGAACAATGCTGGTATCACGAAAGACGGCCTCATGCTGCGCATGAGTGAGCAACAGTGGGATGCCGTGATTGCCGTGAACTTGAAGAGCGCATTCAACTTCATTCACGCTTGCGTGCCCGTAATGATGCGCCAGCGCAAGGGTAGCATCATCAATATGTCATCGGTCGTTGGTGTTCATGGCAATGCCGGCCAGTGTAATTACGCCGCGTCTAAGGCCGGACTAATTGCTTTGGCCAAGAGCATCGGACAGGAGATGGGTGCGAAGGGCATTCGTGCCAACGCCATCGCCCCCGGATTCATTGACTCTGCTATGACACAGGCACTGCCGGAAAAGGTGCGCGAAGAGTGGGTGAAGAACATTCCTTTGAGACGTGCTGGTACCGTCGAAGACATTGCCAACACTGCTCTTTACTTGGCTTCTGACCTGTCTTCCTATATAACGGGACAGGTGCTTCAGGTGGATGGCGGCATGAACATGTAAATGAAAGTCATCTACGAAGATAATCATATTATCATCATCTACAAGGAAAGCGGCGAAATTGTCCAAGGAGACAAGACAGGCGACGAACCGCTTTCCGAGATGGTGAAGACCTATATCAAGGCGAAGTATCACAAACCGGGGAATGTATTCCTAGGGGTAGTACATCGCCTTGATCGCCCTGTGTCTGGACTTGTGGTATTCGCACGCACTTCAAAAGCGTTATCACGATTGAACAAGATGTTTCGCGATGGCGAAATACATAAAACCTATTGGGCTATCACACAACAGGCACCGACGAAAAACGATGGACAGCTGGTGAACTGGATTGTGCGTAATGAACGGCAAAACAAGAGTTATGTCTATGACAAGGAGGTTCCTCAATCAAAGAAAGCCATGCTTCACTACCAAGTATTGGCACATTCCGAACGTTACCATCTTCTTGAAATCAGACTCATGACAGGGAGGCACCATCAAATTCGTTGCCAATTGGCCCATATGGGATGTCCTATCAAGGGCGACTTGAAATATGGTGCTCGGAGGAGTAATCCCGACGGAAGCATCTCTCTGCTGGCACGTCGAATTGACTTTGTCCATCCCGTATCGCACCATCCCGTCACAATCACAGCCCCCGTTCCCGATGATACGTTGTGGAAATCAATGGAGGCTTTATGGGAATCAACAAACATCTAGCCTCTCACATGCTAGATGAATAAACTATCTGTTACTAAAAGATGAAGAAAACCCTCAAATGGGCTACACGAGTGGTAGGAACTCTGCTGTCGTTATTCGTGTTGCTTTCCATATTGATTTACTTTCCACCCGTCCAAAACTGGCTGGTGAGGCATGTCGCCGCTTACGCCTCCGCACAATCTGGTATGGAAATCAGTGTGGAGAGGGTCCGTTTGGTATTTCCACTTAACTTGGGCATTGACGGAGTAGAGGCTGTCAGGCAAAATGACTCACTACCTCAGATAAAGGATACATTGGTCGCAGTTCGCAAGATAGTGGCTAACGTTGAGTTGATTCCCCTTTTTCATAAACAAGTTATGGTGGACGAGTTGAGATTTCATCAAGCCAAAGTGAATTCCTCTGACTTAATCCACCAAGCACGCATACGGGGATATGTGGGCCAGTTCTATCTTTCGGCTCATGGCATTGACCTTGGAAAAGAAAAGGTTAAAGTGGAGAAGTGCGTGCTTTCTGATTCTAAATTATCCGTAGAACTGAGCGACACGGTTCCTCCTGACACCACTCCTTCCTCCAATTTGTGGAAAATACAGGTAGAACGGCTACACGTATCCAATACCGATTTCGCGCTACACATGCCGGGCGATACGCTTGCCGTACATACATATTTGGGGCAATTGAAAGCCCGCCAAAGCTATGTGGATTTCCAGAAAGGCTTATATCAAATGGCCGCCTTGCAATGGAGGCAAGGCCGACTAAACTTTGATAACAACTTCAAAGTGCATTCGAAAGGCATTGATTTCAACCATCTTGCATTCGATAAATTCAGCCTTCTTGCCGACTCTCTCTCCTTTTGCGATTCCAAGCTACAAGCTAATATCCGGCAATGTATGTTCCGTGAGCAAAGCGGGCTAACCGTGGATAGTCTTTCGGGCGTTTTTTCCATGGATTCCCTTAGCATACAGTTGCCCTCCTTGTCAATTCTCACACCTACAACTCGTCTCAAAGCTCGAATCAATATGAATCTCGACGCTTTTGCCGAAAAGAATCCAGGAAAGTTACTGGCAGAGATTCATGGACGAATAGGCAAGCCGGATCTGATGTTGTTCCTCCAGCAAAGTGTTCCAGCCGAGTTCTGCAAGCGCTGGCCTAATCACGCATTAGCCATCGACGGTACGCTAAAGGGCAACTTGAACCATCTGGCCATTGGCAACCTACATGTTGCGCTCCCCTCTGCATTCCGTTTGGATGCTAACGGTTGGATTTCGCAACTAGCCCAAATTGACCGATTACGGGCTAATATTCAATTGCAAGCCCAAACATTTCATTTGGGATTTGCCACCTCAATGCTTCCACGTGATCTTATGAGGCAATTGAATATTCCTTATGGAATTGGACTCCGAGGAGTTTTCAATATCGATGGACCGCGGGTAGGAAGTCGATTCATCCTTAGTGAAGGTGGGGGAACATTGGGAGGGAACGCCGCTGTTGACATTCGACAAATGTCGTATAAAGCCAATCTTTCTGCACACAATCTGGCCATTTCACATTTCCTTCCCGGGCAAGATATACGGCCTCTCACGGCCCGGATAGATATAAATGGTCACGGCACTGATTTGCTTTCACCCTCTACGAGCCTTCAGGCAAAAGCCAGCGTGAGCCGTTTTGGACTGAGCAATTATGATTTGAGCCACATTGTGGCCCAAGCCCATGTCCGCCATGGTCGCATCCATGCCAACATCAACAGCAATAACGAATTGCTCAAAGGCCTGCTTACATTCGATGCGTTGACACGCTCTGACCGACTTCAAGCTACCGTAGCGGCCGATATTTCAAAAGCTGACTTATACCATCTACACCTGATGCGTGAACCTATGATTATGGCCTTGTGTGGACACCTAGACGTGGCCTCGGACTTGAAGGAGCATCATCAATTACAGGGGTTGGTGAGCGACATCACTATAGCAAACTTGAAGCGCACCTATCGCCCAGATGACATTGTCGTCGACGTACTTACGCGACGTGATACGACCCATGCGATAGTGGATTGTGGCGACTTTCACATTGCTTTTGATGCTGGAGATGGATATAAGCGTCTTTCGCATTTGGGCTCGGGACTAATGAAGGAGATGAGGCGCCAACTTCAGGCACGTATAATTGATCAGCATAGCCTTCGCAAACAGTTACCTAACGCGCGACTTTATCTGACTAGCGGTCCCGATAACTATTTGTTGCGCATGATGAAAAAGTATTATGGCTATGATTTCAAAAACGCAAATGTTGACCTGACATCATCACCCTCGACCGGACTGAATGGCCACGTCTGTGTTGACTCCCTACTTGTGAGCAACGTACAACTCGACACAGTACGAATCCGTTTGAATTCGGGAGAGAATGGGCTTGCCTTCCAAACACAAGTACATAATAACAAGGACAATCCACAATATTCCTTCAACTTCCTCTGTAATGGTCAACTTTACGAGAAAGGAGCTCGGCTGCAAACCCGCATCTATGATGCCAACGACCAATTGGGCCTTCGGGCTGGGGTGGCCGCAGAGATGGAACAAGACGGCATTAGGACCAACTTCTATGGCGATGATCCTGTCTTGGGTTACAAAACCTTCAAATATAATGAAGATAATTACGTTTTTGTGGGACGGGACAAACGCCTTTCTGCCGATGTGTTACTCAAATCAACTGATGGCATGGGCATACAAGTATATACTGATGACACAGACTCTACGGCCTTACAAAATCTCACCATCAGTCTGAATCGATTTGATATCGAGCGACTTCTCTCGGTCATTCCATATGCTCCCGCAGTTGGTGGAATCATGGACGGCGACTTCCATGTCGTGCAAACACCGACCGAACTCACGGTGTCCTCGGCTATCAACGTGGAGAACATGTCCTATGAGCATTGTGCTATGGGCAACATCGGAACTGAATTTGTGTATATGCCCCTCTCCAGCGGAGTACATCAGGTGAATGGAATTCTAACACAGGATGGACGACGTGTGGCTACCATTGATGGTACTTATGATTCTTCGGGGATTGGCAAGCTAGATGCGAAATTGGGACTTGAGCACACGCCGCTTGCCTTTATCAATGGATTTATCCCCGACCAGATTATCGGTTTGAAGGGCTATGGGGAAGGACAACTCTCCGTGAAAGGTGAGCTCAGTCGTCCCGATGTGAATGGTGAAGTGTTCCTTGATTCGGGGTATGTGGTCAGCATGCCTTATGGCGTAGAGATGCGCTTTGGCGATGATCCTGTTATTATTAAGAATAGTCGACTCTTGTTTGAGAATTTTGAACTTTTCGCCCACAATGATAGTCCTATGGATATTGCTGGCTATTTCGATTTCTCTAATCTTGAACAGATGAAACTCGATGTGAGAATGCGCGCCCGCGACTTCCTACTTATTGACGACAAGGAGAATCCACGGTCGGAAACCTATGGCAAGGCCTATGTCAACTTTATGGGACTTATGCGTGGCGAACTCTCTCATCTACAAATGCGTGGGCGGCTTGAAGTGTTAGGCAATACCGACATGACCTATGTGCTGAGAGAATCGGAACTCTCAACAGACAACGAACTCAACGAACTGGTGAAGTTCACCGACTTCTCTGACACGACCTCATACAAAGTAGATCGTCCCACACTTGAAGGTTTCGACATGAATTTGAGCCTTTCTGTTGATGAAAGCGCACATATTCTTTGTGCCCTCAATGCCGACCACACCAACTATATTGACCTGATGGGCGGTGGTGACTTGCAACTCTCCTATAATCCTACTGAAGAAATGCGGCTCACCGGCCGGTATACCCTCAACAACGGGCAGATGAAATATGCCTTACCAGTTATCCCCCTAAAGACTTTCAATATCCAGGATGGTAGCTATTTGGAGTTCACTGGCGACCCCTTTGACCCCATTCTCAATATCACCGCCACAGAGAACACCAAATCCTTGGTTAACGATGGAAACGCAGATCGCTCGGTTGACTTCGTGTGTGGTGTCAAGCTCACGAAAACCTTGAGCAAGCCCGGTATCCTTTTCATTATCCAGGCCCCCAGTGACATTACAATTCAAGACCAACTCAACACCATGTCGGCCGAGGAACAAAGTAAGGTGGCCATCACTATGCTTGTCTCAGGCATGTATCTCTCCGATGGCAATACAAAGTCGTTTTCCATGAACAGTGCGCTCAACTCCTTCCTTAATGCGGAAATCAACAATATTGCGGGTACTGCCATGCGCTCTATGGGACTTGATTTGGGTATGAATGTTGACAACTCTACCAATGCCGCTGGTGAAACCCACACAGATTACAACTTTACCTTCGCAAAGCGCTTGTGGAATAACCGATTGAGCATTCTGGTTGGTGGTCAAGTCTCCACCGGAGCAGACTTGGAGGGAGTACGTGAAAACAACACTTTCTTCGACAATATAGAGCTTCAATATCGTCTCAATCAAAATGCAAGCCAATATGTGCGA
Source organism: uncultured Prevotella sp. (assembly GCA_964420715.1). GTDB lineage: Bacteria > Bacteroidota > Bacteroidia > Bacteroidales > Bacteroidaceae > Prevotella. The sequence continues at coordinate 22,524 of CAYQUN010000003.1, forward strand.
GCCTTCTACGATTATAGCACTTATGACTGGCTTGAAGGTCAAATTGGCGAATATGGTGTCGGTTTCACGTGGAAGCGCAAATTGCAACATTTCGGCGACATCTTCAGATGGAACACCATCGACAAACGTTCCCTACCTGCCGATTCATCCCAATCACACAACCGTGCCCCGGCATCCTCCACTCTTTCTGGTACGCATTCGGGAACGCCAACAGATAAAAGCATTTCACAATGAAAACCAGCATCAACCTCATTCTCTTCACGATGGTGGCTACAGTTGTTACCTCCTGTTCCACCACGAGCGCCATCCCCGAAGGCCAACAGCTATTTACAGGACTAAAGACCATCAAGTATGTTGATATAGAATCCTCCGCCCATGCTTCGGACACCCAAACTGAGATGGAATCAGTGTTGGCGTCGACACCCAATGGCGCACTTTTTGGCAGTAGTTATTATCGTACCCCCTTCCCTGTGCGACTATGGATTTGGAATGCCTTTGCCGACCGCCAGGGGAGCATGGCCCGTTGGCTCACCAAGGCCTTCGGCTCCCGTCCTAAACTCATGAGCCAGGTCAACCCGGAACTCCGTGCGTCGGTAGCTGAGTCACAACTCAAGAAGTTCGGCTATTTTCACGGCAAGGTGGACTATCAAATCGTACAGGGGCGTAACCCCAAGAAGGCCAAACTTGCCTACACGGTCAAAATGGGCCCTTTATGGACACTTGACTCTATTCGCTATCTCAATTTCCCCAATACAATGGACAGCCTCATCGTCGCACACAAAGCCGAAGCCGCTATCCACAATGGTGATCCATTCAGCGTTCCCTATCTTGAAACCGAACGCAAACGCTTGACGACTCTCTTCCGAAACAATGGCTACTATTATTACGAGAAGGACGACGCCTCCTATCTTGCCGACACTTTGCGCTCGCCACAAAAGGCGCAAATCCACCTTTTGCTAGCCGACAGCCTGGCCCATCGCGTCACTCGCCAATGGTATATCGGCAAGGTTAACGTTAACTTTAGAAAGCAGATCACACAAACGCTTACCGACTCCATTGTCCATCCCTACCTTACGTTCCATTTCACAGGCCGGAGACCGCCCATCCGACCGGGCGTGGTGCTTCGCGGACAAATGTTGCGCCCTCGACAACTCTATAATTACGAGAACGAACAACTCACACTTAAAAATTTGCAAGCCACAGGCCTCTTCAGCTATTACAATCTCCGGTTCGCTCCGCGCGACACAACAGCCAGTTGCGATACTTTGGACATCAATCTTGATCTCGTGTTCGACAAGCCCTACGATTTTTATGTTGAGGCAAACGCCAACGGCAAGACAACTGGCCACTTGGGGCCTGAGCTTGTGCTGGGACTCACCAAGCGTAACGCCTTTCATAGTGGTGAAAAACTAGACATGAACGTCCACGGCTCCTATGAGTGGCTCACCGGTCACCATAGCGAAGGCAGTTCGTCAGGAATGAACTCCTATGAATATGGTGCCGACGTAGCCCTATCCGTGCCTAGACTTGTTACACCCCGAAGTGTTTTCGGCACCTTCGCCCGCAACGACCGACGACGCCAGTTCCGCCGCCGTCCGCCACGCAATATCTATGCAACTCCGTACACGCAAATCAAAGCCTCGTTTAATGTCCTAAACCGTGCCCGTTATTTCAAACGCCATGTGGCATCGGGTGAGTTGACTTATGATTGGTGGTCGTCGTCCCGTTCACATCACACGTTTAGTCCGTTCAGCTTGAGTTATGAGTATATGCAACACACCACCCACCGCTTCGACAGTCTGTTGGAAGAAAACCCTTACTTGCAAATCTCTATGCGCGATCAGTTTGTGCCCAAGATGAGCTACACCTATACCTATGCGTCGCCATCGTCAATGATTAATCCCATCTCATGGACAACGACAATCTCCGAAGCAGGCAATATCTTGTCGGCCGGATATGTTACCTTTGGCCAAGGATGGTCAGATAAAGGGAAAAAAATGTTTAAGAATCCCTTCGCACAATTCGTAAAGTTGGAGACTGATTTCGTAAAGTCATGGCAGACGTCTACTCATTCCTCCCTCGTAGCCCATCTTGGAGCGGGCGTAGTGTGGAGCTACGGAAATACCTCACAAGCCCCTTATTACGAGCAATTTTATATTGGTGGCGCCAACAGTGTCAGGGCCTTCAATGTGCGAAGCATCGGACCGGGAAAGTACATGCCGGGCGAGGGACGCTTCTCGTATGTAGACCAAACGGGTGATATGAAATTCCTTGCTAATTTGGAATATCGTCCCCGTCTTTGGGGAAGTCTCTATGGCGCTCTCTTCATGGATGCTGGCAATGTATGGACACTCCACAATGATGACTCGCGCGCAGGGGCAAAATTCGAAGGAGGAAAGTTTCTCAGGCAAATGGCCTTAGGCACAGGCGTTGGCGTGCGCTACGATATGGGAATGTTTGTCATTCGCCTTGACTGGGGTGTTGGTCTTCATGTACCCTACGACACTTCCCGTTCCGGATTTTACAATGTGGAGAGCTTCAAGGACGCTCAGAGCATTCACCTCGCCATTGGATATCCTTTCTAAAATGCTTGTCAAGACTTGGGTATGACGACTTCTCTTGTTGGTGATTTCTAATAATCATATATAAGATTTTACATTTCACCCGTTTGCCTTTCATAAAGGCGATTGACGATTTGACGTAATATCAAGACTTTAAAAGTCAATTTGCGAGTTTTACCCAAGGAAAACTTACATGTTTGTAAAGAAGCTTAAAAAATAAGGGGCAAGTGCAAGAGATGCCTTTTAAGGGCCTAAGAACAGCCGTTTTAGACTGTTACAACGGCCTTCATGGAAGCTTTCGAAGGCGCTTACACATTGTAAAAGTCACGTAGAGGCAAATCATGTCATAATGGCTTACAATTCATTAAGATATAACAGGTATCACGATTTGCGCCTTTGTACTTCTTCGAACTTGTATTTATAAGATTATCAAAAAACGACAGAGATTTATAGTTTCTTCTTCATCCATATGCTTGTTGCCGTATGCCCCGAGTTGCCCATGGGGTGACCAACAAATTGAAAACCATAATGCCGATACATGCCCACGGCTTCGGAGAATTGGGGAAAAGTTTCTAAATAAGCGGTATCATAGCCTAAATATTGAGCTGACGACAACGCCTTGGCAAACAAACGCCGTCCTATTCCTATTCCTCGTTGTTCTTTGTCCACATAAAACTTCACGATCTCGCACCAGCCCTTGGGCAAGCCTTCCGTGGGATAAATTCCGCATGAGCCCACTACCCTGCCCTTCTCTTCAGCCACCCAAAGCACCGACAAGGGTTCTTGGCGAAACACCTCGTACTGATGGTCGGTGGAAGGGTCATCGTACACCGTATGCAATTTAGGCATGTCAAACTCATCAAAGGTGCTCCGTATGATGGTTGCTATCTCTATATCGTCTTGAGGTCGAATTTTTCTAATCATTTCTCCACACCTTGGTCTATTTTTTCCTGATGATTCGCATAAATTTTAGCCACGATGGCTCCACTCAGGTTGTGCCATACCGAGAATATGGCACCGGGTACCGTGGCCATAGGATACATGGCAAAATGAACCGTGGCCAGCGAACTGGCTAACCCAGAGTTTTGCATCCCAACCTCGATTGATATGGCCGAACATTTTGAAGATGGCAAATGTAATAGACGGCCGAGGGCGTAGCCCAGCGTTAATCCGCAAACGTTGTGCAAGATGACAACCAAGACAACCAGCGCTCCCCCGGCAATCAACTTGGCCGAATTGGTGCTAACAATGCTGCCTACAATGAGGGCTATCATCACCGAGGAAAAAGCGGGAAGCCCCACGGAGGCGCGTTGGGTGACCGTGGGAAACAATTTCTGAAACAGGAATCCAAGGATAATGGGAAGAATCACAACATCAATGATGCTTAGAAACATTCCCCACGCATCAACATGGACCCGGGTTCCTGCATAAAACAATGTGAGGATGGGTGTGAGAATTGGGGCTAAAATGGTGCTAACGGTAGTCATGCCAACCGAGAGGGCTAAGTCGCCCTTGGCCAAATAGGTCATCACATTAGATGCCGTTCCACCCGGACAACAACCTACAAGGATAACACCAATGGCCAACTCGTCGCTCAAATGGAAAAAACGAGTAAGCAAAAATGCCGTAATCGGCATGATGGTGAATTGCGCCAAACTTCCGATAATGATGTCTTTGGGACGGGTGAAGACGATCTTGAAGTCGTGTGGATCAAGGGTTAGTCCCATACCAAACATCACCAGGCCCAACATCGGTGCAATCCACGTTGTGGATATCCAATGGAACGAGATTGGGGCCAATAAGGCCACCCCTGCTACCGCAACCACGATGACGGCCATAAACCTAGATATGAAATTACAAATTCTAATCAGCATTTCTCTGTTTCATTATTATCTCTTTTCTTCATCTGGATCCGGCAAAGCCCATCCTGTTAGGCCACACATCATTCGTACGCGCTCCATCATGCCCATTACGTCCAACACACCAAGGGCAAATCCCTTTCGCGTGAGTTCCACGGGAAGAATGTCGTCATATTTGTCGAAGACCGGAGTCTCTTTGGGATAAAGAAGTTCCATGGGATCCAAGGGCTTTTGTATCTCTTCGGCAAGTACGGCAAAGAATTCTTCCGGCGGAACGGTCATAGTGAACTGCATATAGTAAGGACGGACGGAATCAAACCCCTTAAGCCCGAGCCTTTGTCCACACCGGATTCTAAGGAAACGCTCTAAAGCCAGGAATGCATAGCTTCCCAGCCATGGAAACAAGGCGTACATCCGGCCACCCAAAGGCAACAGCCACCTCACGCCAAGACCTGACTTGCTTGCAGCATCGCGAGCTTGAGATAGTCGCACTCGGGCATGTGGAAGCAGATAGGGCAACTCCTTTACCGTATCAGTGGATGCGTCTGCCACGTTTCTTTCTTTGAGAATCATCAGCATCTTCTCCAAGATTTTGGTATGAATGTCACCCGGTTCGTCGCCAAAATATGCAGGAACAATGCCTTTTACTGGATGACAATAAACCACATGTCGGTTGCGGTCAACTTCTTCGACCACCCATACGCGGCCGGCAATGGCTATTTTGTCACGCACGGGAGGCGGCTTGACAATGGTGCCAAGTTCTTGTGACTCACACCGCACCTTGTATTCCTCATTGTCCTGGAATACGGCATAAAACTTGAAGTTATTTACCACACGCTCTCCACGCAGTCCCACGATCAATCCACCACGTTCCGTCAAGGCTATGTGGTCGAGTTTGACCAAATGGCGGAGCAGTAGCCTAAAGTCATCTTGTGACACATTTTTGAAATAGCTCAGCGTGAGCACACGCTGGGCTAATTCGGCGGGAGTCATCTCTCCACCCGAGGCCAATGTGGCCATTGTCTGATGATACAACAAAGAATAGGGCAATCGGCCCGTTCGTGGAGGTTCCACCCATTTCTCCTTTAAGTAAAGTTCAATCAGGGCTATGGCCTGGAGCAGTTTCCACGGAATAGTCTCAGGCATAAGTGCACGTTGCTCTGCATGGTCCTCGCGAATGACAAACCACATCTCGGAGGGTGCTCCGCGTCGCCCCGTTCGCCCCATCCGTTGAAGGAAAGAACTTACAGTAAAGGGGGCGTCTATCTGGAAGGCGCGCTCCAAGCGCCCTATGTCAATTCCTAGCTCCAGCGTGGATGTGGTGCAAACCGAGGCCAATGAGTCGTCGCGCTTCATCTCCTCCTCCGCACTCTCCCGATAACTTACTGATAAATTGCCATGGTGAATTAAGAATCGGTCTGCTTCGTGCTCTGCTTCGCAATACATCCGGAGAGTGGAGCACACGGCCTCGCACTCCTCGCGGGAGTTAGAAAAGATAAGGCATTTATGACCACGAGTGTTATTAAAAATATAGCGAAGTCCAGGATCAAAAGAGTCCTCTGAGCCCCCCTTAGGACCCTCTATGTCTTTCTTACATACATCATGCCTCGATACGTCGTCGCTTGTCTGTGGCCCGTTGTTGAAGAAATGCGCTACGGATAGCCTCCACCGCGCGCCCGGGGTCTTGACCCGTGGAATGATTGTACCACGCCCCGTGCCTGCCGAGAGAAATCGCCCCACCATCTGCGGGTCTCCGATAGTGGCCGAGAGGCCAACACGTCTAGGGTTGACACCCGCCATGCGTGACAAGCGTTCAAGCAAACAAAGTGTCTGGCCACCACGGTCACCACGAAGGAAGGAATGAATCTCATCAATGACAACAAAGCGTAAATCGCCAAAAAGTGTAGGTATTAACCCGTGGCGGTGGAGAAGCATGGCCTCAAGGCTCTCCGGGGTGATTTGGAGAATGCCCGAAGGGTGATTTATGAGCTTTTTTTTCTGTTCTTGCGACACGTCGCCGTGCCAATGCCAAACGTTGATACCACATTCATGGCAGATGTCATTAAGACGCACAAATTGATCATTGATGAGAGCCTTGAGTGGTGCCACATAGAGACAACCGATGCTTGAGGGTGGGTTTTCTTCTAGGAGAGTAATGATGGGGAAAAAAGCCGCCTCGGTTTTCCCCGAAGCCGTTGAGGCCGAAAGAAGGACGTTGGCATCGCTATTGAAAATAGCATCCCCTGCCGCGGCTTGAATAGCCCGCAACTGCTGCCATCCCTCCGCATAGATGTAGTGTTGTATGGCAGGTGAGTATCGGGAGAATATGTTCATATTGTAAACTCAGCAAATTGCGTATCCACTTGTTCGTTTCTTTCTTCCAGGTCGGGCTTGGCATAGTCGAAATTCCCACTTTGCAACAATTCCTGAATTCCGATTCCGGGATTTTGCAACAATATATCGAGCAACTCTATGAAATCGCGTATCACCTCGCGTGGGGTTATGTTTTGGTCTGCACCGATTCTTCCGTACTCAATCTTGATGAAATCGGCAATGTCTTGCTCCTTCAAGTTATATTCGTAACCATAAAGGGACGCATGGATATGGGCTAATTTCTCGGCCAGGACAAACATCTCCTCGTTGGTGAGAGGTTGTAATCTAAGCACAGGCCCCAGCATGTCATGATGTTGCTGACCAGAAAAGCGCCCTTCTGCCAATCGTGATCGGAGAGCCTCGTAACTATAAATGCCACGATGACGATCCTCGATACATTGTGGGGTTCCACTCATGATGGTTCCTATAAATTGTGCTTTTCCCTGTAGAGCATCATTGTACATGGTGAGAATTTTCTCGTAGTTGTATTGTCGTGAGATGGCATTGGGAATTTTGTAGATGTTGACAAGTTCGTCAATGAACACCATGAGTCCTTGATAGCCAGCTTGGCGGAAGAAGTAAGCCATGAGTTTGAGATAGTCATACCAGTCGTCATCGCCAATGATCACGGTTACCCCAAGTTCCTGTCTGGCTTCGGTTTTAGTTGTATATTCTCCCCGGAACCATTTAAGTACTTTCCCCTTAAGTTCTTCGTCACCATTGGTGAACGCCCGATAATACAAGGAGAGCAAACGGGCGAAATCGAAGCCATGGACTAACTCCTGCATTTGTCGCACCACCGACATGATTTTCCGTTCCACGGCCTCTGGGAAACGGCCGTCGTCCATGCTGATGTAATCGTCTTCGACGGTGGATGCCTGTATGGCACTAATCCATTTGTCGAGCACCATGGCCAATGCTCCGCCTTCCGGACGGGTCTTGACACTTAGGTTCTTGATCAGTTCGCGATATGTGGCCAGTCCTTGTCCCTGCTTTCCATGAAGCCGGCGTTCGGGCGAAAGGTCGGCGTCGACCACCACAAAACCACGGTCCATGACATAGTTGCGGATGGTTTGCAATAAGAAAGACTTGCCAGAGCCATACTTGCCTACAATGAACCGGAATGTAGCACCACCCTCGCCCACGATGTTGACATCGTGGAGCAAGGCCTCGATTTCACGCCGACGGCCCACCGTAACGAAAGGTAGTCCTATACGTGGTACGACTCCACCCTTAAGTGAATTGACAATGCTTTGCGCTATCCGCCGAGGCACCTTTTTATGATTGTTATTGTCCATCTTTCTTGATTATTTCTTCTATATCTTCACGATAGTCTTCTATCAATTGTAGTCCTTGCCCCGTGTCTTCCAATACTATGTCACCTAGCATGTCCATCATCCTGTTGTTAATCCCTTCTACCATCACCCCTTCGGGCACATGCACGTCGCGCAAAAAAGTTTTCCAATCACCTCCAGACACGAGAAGACTTAGGAATCGTTTTTCGATAGATTCCCTGTCTGAAGCTTCCTTATTCTCATTTTGTGCTTTTTCGGATGACAACGAATTGGATTCAAGAGAAATCTTAGGCAAAGTCTTCTTCCTGTTTGATAATGAATGATTTATGTCTTCATCTTCTATTCCATCATTGCCTTGTAGTTCGGCTGATAAGACCTTGGGCTTCTCATCCATATCTTTATTATCTCCGTTCTCCAATTCATCGGAATCAATTCCGTCAAGCAACTTGTCTTGCACCACTTCGGCGTCACATCTGATGCGCCCCAGCATCCCAAAATCAATGCTTGCACGCCGAAGTCTGGCCTCTCGGCGGTCAGCCATGTCCTTGGCGTGTTTTTTCATCCGCCATTGTTCCACGGCCGAAAGAATGGCATGACGGTAAAAATCATCTATGACACCCTCACGCAAGAGTGGTTTCACGCCAAGCAGTTGACGCAACTGGAAATCGATTTCACGCAAGATTTGCCCCAACAAGCTGCGTACTCCAAGTGATGTCACGACAAACACGTCTTTCGACCACATTCCTTTTTTGCAAAAATAACGATGTCGGGGTGATATGTTGATTTCGGCATCCATTACGGGATGAGGTTGGTAAAACACGGCGTTCCCAAACATAGAGGTTTGCCTACGAACTCGCTTGCCCAAGCAGAACGTTTCAAACTTATGATGCTCCATTTTCTCCAACAAGGGAATCAAGGCTCTTAACACTTCTGTTGTAGCCTCCATGGCCTCTTGTGGACGTTGAGAAAAGAGTGCATGACGTCTGATGTCATACTTGCTCAATCCGCACACCACACCGAGAAGTGTTGACGCATCCTCCTTATCATAATTAGCCAACACACGAGCTTGGGCATCAAATTGACGTTCCGAAGCGAAGATCTCGGCGAAATGTTGTTCAAGATTATAGTACACTACATAGTCTCGCAACCAACTAGAGAGGTAAGAAGCCAGTTTCGGTTCGGTTGTAGCATAAGAAAGGCCCACTTCCCGAAGAATCTCATACCCCTCCTCTGCATTGTCAATACCGATTTGCATGAGGGTCTCATAGATATAAACAAAGATATAGCTTAACGACACCTCTGGAAACTTGCCTTTGCGAAGCATTCCCCGTATGGTGAAATAGCTACGCATTTGTGCCACCGTCATGTTGCGGAAGGTGGGGAAATAGCTCATAAATGGCACAATCGTGGCGTCATCGACAAAATCGGCCATTATTCGGGCTTGCTCATAAAACGACTTGGCCATCGTAATCTGCCATGGTTGACGGTGTACCATGTCCACCAATTCCTTGATTTTCAACGGAAGATCGCCGTCGTCGGATGTGGGGCATACCACTTGCCACGACCTCTCGCTGTCATCAGCGGCTGGTGGAAAGTAATCCCACTCATGGTCATCATCCTCATCGAAAGAGGCCGCCATGTGGTCTTCTTCCTGTTCAGAGTCCAGGTCCCAGTCTATGGTTTCATCGGTGTAGTAGTCGTTCATGCCCGTTTGCATTCTCTTTTGTCCGCCCCATAAAGAGGCGGACGTATTTATTTCAAAGTGTTCTTTGTGCCGGAATTGCCTCGTTTGGTCGTTTTTTTATTTTTTCCGATGCCTTTAGCGGAGTCAATATCAATAAGTTGGTAGTGCTTAGAACCAAGTCCGATTTGCTCGGCATAGTCTACGATATAGGTACCATGCTGCCGATTGATACGGCGCTGCAAGGGTTCTGCGTTGTCTTCGGTCGTTGACTCATGATTGAATACCAAGTCAAGGCATGCCTTGTCGAGAGCAACAGGGTCGGTAGAAGCCAAAATGCCAATATCCTTCATTTTGGGGGCGGCCGGATGCGAGTCGCAATCGCAATCCACACTAAGGTTGTTCATTACATTGATGTATACGATGGAATCGCCAAAGCGGAGAGCCACGGCTTGTGCCGCAGCGGCCATCGACTCCAGGAAGTCGTCTTGTGCCGGAGACCCCCACGAGGTGGTGCTGGCTCCGGCCGAATGGATATATACCTTGCCACGCGAACTTGCCACGCCGATGGATTGGTTTTTCAACACTCCGCCGAAGCCACCCATAGCGTGCCCTTTGAAATGAGCAAGATTCACCATGAAGTCATAGTTCTTCAGATGCGAGCCCACAATGTCATATTTCAGATGTTTTTTGTCGAGTGTCGGGATTTCCTCGTCACCTTCTTCGTCCATGATGTCGACCTTTGCAATAGCGTCGAACCCGTGCTTGTGGATGGTCTGCCTATGACGTTCCGTCGTGCCACGGCTTCCGCCATAGGCGGTGTTACACTCCACGATGGTGCCATGGACGGCATCGACAAGTCCCTTGATGAGTTCCGGTTTCAGATAGTTGTTGCCACCATCTTCCCCCGTCGATATTTTCACGGCCACACGGCCTTTTGCTTTCCGTCCCAGTGCCTTATAGATTTTAACCAACCCTTCGGCGGAGATGTCCTTGGTGAAATACACTTTTGATCCGCTTCCGTCTTGTGTACGGGTGGATTCAATGTCGACTTTGTCCATTGGCGCTTGTGCTCGTGCGCATGATGTTGCCATCAAGACCAAGCCTGCGAGAAAAAGGATAGTTTTTCGCATCATTTTTAATATTTTATGTTTTACTTTATTTAGCGAGTGCAATGGTTTATGTTTTATGACAAAACAATGTGTTCCGGACTATTCATTCGTGGATTTTCATCAGGTATTCCACGACTTCCGCATCAGCCGGAAGCCAGTTCACCGACCGTAGCTTGTCCTTTTCGAGCCACCTGGCGGCTTCGGCCTCGTGCAATTCCAAATGCCCTTCCGCCACATGACAGAGGAAGTTGTGCAGGGTGAGATGAAAGTCCGCATAGTCACTTTCTATTGTACATAGAAACTTGTCAACGGCGACTGTTGTGCCCAGCTCTTCCTTAATCTCCCGAACCAGCGCATCCTCACGCATTTCGCCTGGCTCAATTTTCCCTCCAGGAAACTCCCACCAGTCCTTATACTCGCCATACCCTCGCTGGGTTGCGAAATATCGTCCTTTGTCTTTTATTACAGCTGCAACTACTTCAATGTGATTCATGACTTCTCTTCAACTTTTACTTTAACCACATGCATCGTGGCCGAGGGTGGTTGACTTATAGATACTCCATCAGAATATCCCATACGGCAATAATATGGCACAGACTTCCCAACAATACGAAAAAGTGGAACACCGTGTGCATGTACTTCCGCTTGTGAAGCGTATAGAACAATGCCCCCGTGATATACATCACCCCTTCTGCCACAATCCACGCCATCGCCCCGGTCGACACGCTTTCCAGCAGGGGCTTGAAGGCCACAAGCACGCAAAGCCCCATACCCACATACACAATGGTCTCAATGTTGCTATGCGATTTTAGCCGATGAAACGACGAGCACGTGCCGGCTATGGCACAAAGCCATATAAAGGCGAACAGCCCCCATCCCCACCAGCCCTGAGAACGCAAGGCGACGAGCGTGATGGGCGAGTATGATCCTGCAATGTGCCAATAAATGGCGGCATGGTCCCATTTGCGGAGACGGTATTTCCATTTGGAACGGGCCGAAAGGGCATGGTAGATCGTCGAGGCTACATAGCTCGACAACATTCCAAAAAGATAAAGCGATACGCCAAGCGTCGCCCATCCGCTTTGATCGCGAAAGCACCACACCAGGAAGATGGTGCCAAAGACCACACCTATGACAATGCCGAGGGCATGACTCCATGAGTTCCAGACCTCTTCACGGTGTGAGAAAAATATCTTTCGCCTTTCCATGCATCTGCTTTTCATTCATTACTGCAAAGTTACAAAGTGTTTTCCGCTTTGCAAAACATGAAACCATTTTTTTGCAGGCGAATCAAGAAAAACGTTAGGATGCCAAGGTTTTGCCCAAAATGGAAATCGTAACGTGAGCCGAACTTTTCATTGCCGGAAAGCACTGGGAGTGACGCCAAGGTTTTTCTGCACAAAACGGCTGAAATAGGCGGGCGACGAAAACTCGAACATATCGGAAATTTGGGTGAACGAAAGGTCGCGTTCGCGCAATAGCCGTCGAATGTGTATTGTGACATAGCGGTTTATCCAATAGTTGGCCGCCTTGCCACTCACATTCTTGCAAATTTCGGAGAGGTATTTTGGGGTGACAAAAAGCTTGTCGGCATACCACGTCACCTCACGATGCTTGACATAGTTTCCTTCGTTGAGCAAGCCCAGAAAGCGGCTCATGATGGACGCGCTTTGTTCCGACACAGGCTCCTTGTCGTCATTGGTCTCCGAAGCGCGAAAGTCGAAGTAATCCAGAAACAGGGCCTGCGTGCAGCAATACATGATGTCTTCCTGAAAACGATGGCTATCTTGGTAATAGCGATATTCCATATATCTGAAATCCATGTTCAACCGTTCGAACTGCTCGTCGTTGAGGTGCATAACGGGGTTTTGAAACAAAGAGAGCGAGCCCCGGATGCCATAGTTGTTTCGTGGCGTGCAAAATTCCACATAAGAAGGGCGCACATATATGCATTTGGCAGAGAAATCGGGCGAGAACCTCATGCCCTCCAAAAGGCGTTGTACTCTGACAATCATGCTGCAATGCGATTCCAAAGTAAATGGGCGCTCATCAAATAGGAAGTCCATCTTGCCTTGAAAGCAAAGGATGTGGGCCACATATTCGCCAAGTTCATCCGAAGACAAACGATGCAAGTCGTGATCGATAGCTATGTTTGATTTGTTAAAGCTCATGACTATGACATGTAAAAAGAGTGAATATTCTGGCCGCAAATATACAAAAAAAAATAGAAATAGCAACTTTGATATTCCCTAAAAAGTGTTTCGATTATGGTATTCGTCATAATCGATAGATATTCAACGCTCTTGCATCTGAATACTTGCGATTCTTCCTTTGCTTGCAAGTTGTCAATAATTCTAACCACAAGTTGCCTCCGCACAGTTCTTACAATGTGTAAGCGCCTCTTTTGTCTCCTTTGAAAGCCGTTAAAACACCCTCTGAAGGCTGTTTTTAGAAGCTCTGAAGGCTGTTCTTACATTTTCTGGGGACTTCTTCTTGATGTTTTACAAAAGCGTAAGATAATCTCAAGAAAATCTTTCAAAAATGTAGAGAAAAAACTATAATGCCGACACAATGAAAAAAATGTAGCTAAGAAATATTGTCCAAAAGATTAAACTTTTTTCCAAGCGACTATTTCTTCTGGTTATATTCCTCCCATTCTATCCATCCACCTCGAAGGTTGACCACCTTATAACCATCTTTGATAAGAATTCCGGCTGCTTTCAAACTACGCTTCCCCGAGCGGCAATAGACAGCTACAATCTTGTATTTGGGAATCATCGAACCGGCTATGTCTTCAAAGTTTCCTTTCAAAACATCAATATTCTTTGCTTTTTCTATGTGTCCCGCATCAAATTCTTCTTCCGTTCTTACATCTATCAGGCAAACCGAATCCGCCTTGATCAGTTGTGCGAACTCCTTTGCGGATACGGTCCTTATTGTGTCTGACTGGGCACTTGCTATAGATGCCATGCCAAGCAGGCCAAACAAAAATGATAAAATCTTCTTCATTTCGTGACGATAGTATTTCAAATAATCTGCAAAGATAATATGATTTTTCTTTTTTCTATCAGCTTTATTTTGTATTTTTGCCATTGGGTTTAAATTTTAGGAAAAGAAGGTAACCATGAATTTGGATTATCAACGCTTTGCAAGAAATCTGGCTCCCCCGAACTTGCATCGAGGGTCCTTGGGCAACCTGATTTTATAATATCAAGTCAAAAAGAAGGGTCAGCGGAAAGATGCTGGTTCTCCTGCCCTATACGTGAAACAGGCGTCAAAAGTCAAATAGAACTACATCCCTATATTTCCACCTGCATCAAGGATAGGAGGACCATGACGAAGGGAGAACATAGTATTGGGCAAGATGCCAGTTTGAAATTAAAGCGAAGCGGAATTGAAAGATTAAGATTATGGTAAAAAACAAGGATACAAAAGAAATCTATTTCGCGGGAGGATGCTTTTGGGGAATAGAACATTACTTTAAGCAGATTGACGGTGTGACCAGCACAGAAGTCGGCTTTGCAAACGGACATACGGAAAATCCAACCTACAAGGAAGTTTATACCGACACGACAGGCTATGCAGAGACCGTACATGTGACTTATGACCCCAAGAAAGTGAGTCTGGGATTCCTTCTGGAGTTGTATTTCAAAGCCATTGATCCGACAAGTATGAACCAGCAAGGCGAGGATCGCGGCACACGCTACCGGACAGGTGTCTACTATGTCGACCCAGAAGACGGGCCGGTCATAAGGAAAGAATTCGAAGAACAGCAAAAGCACACCAGCGGTAAGATAGTCGTTGAGAGCCTGCCGTTAAAAAACTTCTACAAGGCTGAGGAATACCACCAAGACTATCTTGACAAGAACCCTAACGGTTATTGCCATCTGCCCAAAAGCCTGTTCGAAGATGCGCGTAATGCGAAAATGAAGCATATTTAGAAAACACATCCCGAGACTCCATGAAAGTCCTGCTCTTAATCTTGACAATGCTATTTTTCCTCCCCTGTCATTTGGATGCCCAAACGGCTTACAAAGCAGAGGAAACCGCCCCTGTATTGGCCCAAAAGATGGAGAAGATGATTCGCAACCTGCAATTCCTCTATCCGCAAATACAACTATATGATATATACAAGTCTGTCTTTCAAGATGTCATTGGCCCCGAGCACATGATAAAAGACAGCGTTGCCGTAAAAAAGTATCTTGACAAAGAATTAAGCCTTATGGATTCCACGGGATGCATACCCGCCTATGCTGAACCCTGCGGTGCGGATGGCAATTATGTAAGGGTTAGTCTGTCCGCTGTCCGTGACGGACTAATTACGGAAGAAGAGTTGCTAGACGCTTTTATGTCAAGTGCTCGGCAAAAGCATGCAAACGACATCGAATTGCTAAAGGAGCAATGGAACGCCATCAAGGAGGCTGTCAAGAGAACACCCTTGTGTGATGCTCGGAAACAAGAAGCACAAGAAAACTTTATTGACAGCATCCTCCATACCGACGATGTGTCCATACATCACAGCTTGGTATATTCACAAGAGTATTCGCCACACTACCGCATCATTGCAAGAGAGATTTACAGCAAATATCTGAAACCCCAAATATATGGCGATGATTCCACAGATGTGTATTCCACATTTAGGGTCGACACCGTGCCACAATATCCAGGAGGGGCAACATCCCTTAAAAGGGATTTGGATGAATATTTTGGTCCCATGGAAACCACACGTCAAAAGAGTGGAGAAACATGGACAACCTACGTAGGAGCCATCGTTGAGAAAGACGGAAGATTGTCTCACACGGAGGTTGTTGGAATGCATGACAAAGACTTCGATTGCCATGCGCTTCGCGCCGTTCGGCACTTGAAAAAATACATTCCGGCTGTCAAAGGCGGAGTAGCTGTAAGATGCAAAATCATCATACCCGTACATTCTCCCCGAATCATTACAAACCATTCGAAAATATGATGAAAACACCCAAAGATATACGCAATGAGAAGTTGGCGGCAACGCTTGTACGCCACTTGAAACAAAGGCACTTTGAGGCCTATTACTGCCACAATGTCGACGAACTCTTGGCTCAAGTAAAGTCTCTCATCCCCGAAGGTAGCACCATCACATGGGGAGGCTCTGACACCATCCGTGCCACTGGTGTAACGGCAATGCTCAAAAAAGGCAACTACCAAGTTTTCGACCGGGACGATGCGATAACCGACGACGAGAGAATTGCCATATACCGCAAGGCTTTCGAGTGTGACTATTATCTTGCGAGCGCCAATGCCATCAGCGAGGACGGGGTAATTGTGAACATCGATGGCAATGGCAATCGTGTGGCCGCAGTCACTTGGGGACCCAAACATGTAATCTTCATCATTGGAACCAACAAGATCTGTCAAGACGTAGATGCCGCTATAAAACGTGCACGGAGTGTCGCGGCACCGACAAACATGGCACGATTCAACCTCAACACGCCATGCACGAAGGACGGCACGTGCCATGATTGCAAATCGCCCGACAGCATCTGTAACTATGTTTCTATCCTACGCATGAGCCATCCGGCTGGAAGGCATATCGTCATCTTTGTCGGAAAGGATTTGGGATACTGATCCTTGGCTACCGGCCCCGTTTGTCCCTTGTCATTGGGAATTTATCCAATTAAAACAACACCATTCTTGGAAGTTGTTAATTATCTTCGTGGGGGGCGAACCAACATAAAATTCATCAAGGATTATGAAACTATACATCTTCGACTTCGACGGCACCCTCGGTGACTCACGTGGGCTAATAATCCGCACCATGATGGACACTTTTGATTATTTGGGCATACAAAGGCCACCTGTCGAAGCCTGCGTTGCCACCATCGGTCTGCCTCTTGCTGAATGCTTTACAGCATCAGCACACCTCGATGCCGAAATGGGTGAGATGTGTGCTGACAAGTATCGGATAATATTCAAACAAAACAACATCAAAGGCTCCGTTAAACCTTTCGATGGCGTTATCTCTACACTCAACGCGCTTTACGGGCAAGGCAAGACGCTAGCTATTGCCAGTAGCCGGAGCCATGAATCGCTAGACGGACTTGTAGCCGATTTTGGTATAACGGAATTGTTCTCCAACATAGTAGGAGCCGACGACGTTGCCTACAACAAACCCAATCCTGAACCCGTGAGTAAAATCTTGTCCGAATTACAATTTTCTCCACAAGACACGATGGTCGTTGGCGATGCTCCATACGACATCATGATGGGAAAGAATGCCGGAACCCTTGCTTGTGGCGTTACCTATGGCAATGGAAAGCATAGGGATTTGCAGGAAGCCGGGGCCGACTATCTCATAGACCATTTTACGGATTTGCTTACAATATCCAACAACTCTAACTCTGTTAGTTAAAAATGGCCTTACTGACCATGCCCTCCAACAGCAGACATCAAGGCTATGCGGCTATGCTCTTCATGGGAAGCCCACAACATTTGTCACAACTATCTTTAAAAGCATTTCGTGACTTTTATTCTTGCATTTCGTGGAAACCACAAAGAAAATTTGCAAAAGAAGCTTTTTTCCCAAAATAATACATAACTTTGTAACCGTAATCAAAAAAAACAATAATGAAATCAATCAGCACAAAGAACGCACCAGCCGCAATTGGTCCATATAGCCAGGCAATCCACATGGGAAATCTTGTATTCGTCAGTGGCCAAATACCTATCAATCCAACGACTGGAAAATTTGCCGAAGGCGATATAAAAGAGCTAACTCGTCAGTGTCTTACCAACATCAGCAATATTTTGAAAGAGGCTGGCTCGGATTTGAATCGCATTGTCAAGACAACCGTGTTCCTTGCCGATATGGACGACTTTGCTGCAATGAACGAAGTTTATGCCTCATTCTTCACCGAACCGTTTCCAGCGCGCTCTGCCGTTGCCGTCAAGACGTTACCCAAGGGGGCCAAAGTCGAGATAGAGTGTATTGCGGAAACAGATTAAGGCGTAGTTCTACCATATTTCGGTTCCACAGCACGGTCCCTCTATACCATGCTGTGGCATCATCTTCTTGAAGTCCTTTCAACTAATCTACAGGGGCATCCTTGCGTCTAATGGCCTCTTCCTGCTCGTGCTGTATTTCCATAATGGCCTTCTCGTAACCCGAAAGTGCGGCAAAAGGCGCAAACTGTGCGGCACGTTGCTTCATTGTCATCCGTGGGTGATGTTTCGGCTCGGGATGAGGCAGGTTAATAATATCTTCGTATTCCTCCATATTGCTTTGTTGATTTTTACTAATTCTTCAAAAAGCCTATGCCTTGTGGCCTCCTATCTGATTATTCCTCTCCCTTTGCGTGGCTCCATCCGCAAAGTTGAGTCCTCTGAGTAAAGCATTTTTCCCAAACTCTTTTTTTATCTTCAACGTTGCCTCCTGCAATCGGCGTTCCTTAGCAAGGGCTTCTTCCTCCTTTTCTAATCTTTCTCTCTCTTTCTGGTAATCGGTAAACAAGTCAAGTTGTATTGGAGTCCGAAGCCGCTCTTGTTCTGCCTGCACTTCGCTGATTATATGGGCCACTGTGACATTTAGTCTTCGGACAAGGAACTCGGGATTGACTATACGTTCAAAGAGGTGGGTAACGGCATTGATGATAACTTGTGAGGACGACGTAGGGTGATCGAGACCAATAGAACCATGAGTCGGCTTGGGCACCGTGCGGCCATACCAATCAACAGAAACTCCACCATGATACCTGACACAAACTCTCGGATTGTCAAGACTTGTACGATCGTAAGCAACGGTCAGTATGACAATACTGCCAACTACATGCTTGTCGAGCATGTCCAGAGCCAACGTGTCTGCCATTTCTCTTGCCACTACACGCGCTTTGTCAAAAGTGTAGGCACATGGCAACACTTGTCCACTACTCATCGAATTCTCATCAGGCTTGTAGGTTTTCACCGCAGACATCGTCACTGGTTCATACCCCCATGCGTGATCGATAATGAGTTCGGCGTTTACGCCAAATATTTTATAGAGCCATTCCTCGTGGGTCAACGAGAGACGCGCCAACTTTCCCATTGTGTCGATACCTATAGCCAACAATCGGTTGACAATGCCACGTCCAAAGCGCCAGAAGTCTGTTAGCGGTTGGTGGTTCCAAAGCAACCGTCGATAACTCATTTCATCGAGTTCGGCTATACGCACCCCATCCTTGTCGGCCGGAGTATGCTTTGCCAGCACGTCCATCGCTACCTTGCAGAGATAGAGGTTGGTACCAATACCAGCAGTAGCCGTGACACCTGTGGTTTTGAGCACATCACGTATCATAGTCATCGCAAGTTCGTGCGCAGTCATCCCGTAGAATTGCAAATAGTCAGTTACATCAGCGAATATTTCGTCAATGCTATAAACATGAATATCTTCAGAAGCAATATATTGAAGATAGATGCCATAGATTTGGCTACTCCGCTTGATATATTCAGCCATATGCGGGGTTGCAATAATATAATCGGCCTCCCAGTCTGGATGCTGGTCGAGTTCGGACGACAAGTATGACTTGCCCGCAAATGGCTTGCAGCCTATGCGTCGACTCCGCTCTGCATTGACTTCTTTCATCTTTTCGACAACCTCGAAGAGTCGCGCCCGTCCACCAAGTCCATAGGCTTTCATGGATGGCGAAACCGCAAGACAGATAGTTTTCTCTGTTCTGCTGACATCGGCTACGACAAGATTGGTTGCCAGAGGGTCTAATCCTCTGTCGACACACTCCACGGAACTGTAGAAACTTTTCAGGTCAATGGCTATATACGTTTTGGTATTGTCGTTTGCCGCTTTTCCCATAACACTTGCAAAGTTACATTTTTTTAATCATATATTCTACAATTCCTTGCTTTTATTCTTTGTGTGGAAACAAAGTGAAATTTTTAACCAATATAGTCAACGCAAAGGCGGTTAGAGAGTGAAAAAAGAAGCAAATCAACAAAAAGGAAGTGCCCATAAAAGTTCTGCCAAAAACTTTTGTGGACACTTTAAAAGATATAATCTGGAACCAGGGTTCATCACTTCAGATGCCGCGTCATCCAGCAGATGCTCTCATCATTGATCTCGGAGAAACGCCAATGGGCAGAAGAGGGAGTAATGACCACCGTTTTGGGAGCGCTGATGACATTGAGCATTCCCCAAATGGAAGTGGGGCTACACGTATTGTCGCCATAACCAAAATTATAAAATCCTGGCTGATGAAGTTTCCTTGCAAAATTGGTCACATCAAAGTATTGTAACATTTGCGCCGCCTGTTCTTGTTGATTGTTGGCAATGGGGTTGGCATAGTTCTCGGTTGAAAAATACTTAGGCCAACCTCCTGCACGCTGATGACGGAAGGCCGTAAGATCATTGAGGGCGGGATAAAAACAAGCAAAAGCGGTGACCTTCGGATTGAGTGCGGCCGACACAACCGTGAGTGCTCC
This sequence comes from uncultured Prevotella sp., assembly GCA_964420715.1. Taxonomy (GTDB): domain Bacteria; phylum Bacteroidota; class Bacteroidia; order Bacteroidales; family Bacteroidaceae; genus Prevotella. The sequence goes on from CAYQUN010000003.1 coordinate 42,849, forward strand.
ACCCTGACTTCCACCCGTGACGAGCACATTGCGCCCGTCCCAGTCGGGGAGTGTGCATAGCCAGTCAATACATCGGCTACATCCCGCATAAACAGAGCGATAATAGAACTGATCACGATTGGGAAGGCCCTTTATATTATAGTTGCTCAAAGAAGAACGCAAACGATTATAAACTGAATCGGGCAGTTCTGGATTTAGTCCGTGAATCTCAACCTTCAGGCAGATGAATCCCGCATCAGAATAAAGATTCTCACTTACAATCTTCTTTGTGCCTGCCCCAGGAGGATAGAATAACACAGGATGAGGGCCAGGGGCTTTGGGCTTAGACAGATAGCCGAACATTTTGCGCCCCGAGGGTCCCACTGTAAGTTCTACAAGCCACACAGAAGACTTCTCTGAATCGAGATGCTCGCGCCTAGAAAGCTTTACATCAAAGGGGGCTCGATTTGCTTCCCGAAGCGTACGTTTCCAAAACTTGTCGAAATCGTGAGGTTCTTGGGCATAAGATTGTATACTGTCGGCATCAAAGGCCAACTTCACTAAGTCACGGTAGCTTCGTCCGTTTAATTGGAAACGATACTTACAGGCAAGGAATCCAGGCTCGTCCATCGTGCCAAGGGGTATGTCTGCCCTACCGTTGTGGAATACTACCGAATCAGTATGGGCGGAATAGAGCATTTCTGGTCCATGCTCATAGTAAACCACAACACCATCAACAGGTCCGCCGCCTGCATAAGCCAACAGACTGATAGAAGCAGACTCACCAACATGATAATTACGATCTACGTGGCTTGGAGTCATTATTGTTTCCACATAGTCACGGGACGGTTTGGTGATTTGTGCTGGAGCTGATGCACACATTAAGGTAAAAAGAACACAAAAGCCCCCCATATACGAGGAGCTTTTGAACCATTGGAGCAAGGATGTTATCATCGATTTCATCTTTAATTGCCATCGGGTTTGGCCACCTCAAATATAGGCGACGGATACCACACGAACTTGTTGAAATCATCTGGATGAGCTGGGTCGAAATCTTTCCAGTCAGCGCGCAGGTTCCCCACCATGGGCAAGCCTAACTTCTTCAGTCCCATAACTACCATTTTGGACAGTTCGTAAGCTCCATAAGTATTGAAGTGGGTGTTATCCGCTAAGGCCTTTGCTTGCCCGGGGAACGTTCCTGCAGGATAGTGCACCAATGCCTTGGTACTGTTCTGGTAGCCTAAAGCCTCAAAGAATGTGCGTGTCATGTCGTGCAGTTCCACCACCGGCACGTTCTCTCGTACGGCCACAGTACGCATGGCGTCAGGATAGTCACCGTGAGTCTCGACTATATGCTGCTTAGTTTTGTCGAATGCGCGACGCTGTGTCGGAGTGCAAAAGATAATGTTACCGCCCTTCTGACGTACTAAGTCAATGTACTTTTTTAGATTGTAACTGAAGTTGTACCAAGCGCCCGAACCGGGAGAATGCTCCTTTTGGTCATTGTGCCCAAACTCACAAAAGACGTAGTCTCCCTTCTTGAGATGAGCCAAGATGTAGTCAAGCCGCCCCTGGGCTAAGAAAGAGCCCGCCGTAAGGCCACTCTCTGCCAAATTGCACACAGCGACCTTATCATTGAACCAACGCGGGAACATCTGTCCCCACGAAGCCCACGGCTCACGACTTTGATCTACCACGGTTGAGTTGCCACAGAGGAAGAGCGTGGTAGCCGTAGTATCCCGCTCTATCGTAATAGATTTCACAGCTGGCGCCAAGCCGTTAAATTCCAGTGTGAGGCGGTCATCCCAATGCAAATAGTCTTTTTCGCGTGGTTTGATGCGAACACGCGTTTTCTCATCAATCTGTGGACTGCGCTTATTCACCACAAACGTGAATTTCTTAAACTCCTTTTTCTTCGTAGCCGTAGGCTCAACGAACAAGCGCCGATTTTCGGCACGCACTGTGGTGAGAGCCGCCTTTTTCTTGCTACCCAAAATGACAGTAACACGATAGTTTCCATCGGGCACCTTGACACTAAAGAAGAAGGGATCGGTAGATTTCTTGCCAGGTGAGGCATTTACATCGTAGCCGTATCCAGTGGCGTCACTATAACGTGGCTGGGGCTGGGTCATGTCAAAAGAGAAATCTTGGGCGTGGACAACGAGGCCGCATAGAATTAAAAAAACAAATGTAATCTTTCTCATAATTGAATATTGAATCATCTGTATTATGCAAATCGTGGAATCGTAAGGATTTATCTTACCGCAGAACCATTGATTTTGATGTTCTTCACTGTGGTATTCTCAATAAGATTCTTATCAAAGGCATTTTTCTTGTCCTTCACATCGATATTGATAAAGGAGAAATCCGTGAGCCGGTACTTGTCGCTTAACCCTACATTGAAAAAGTTGTCACACTCCATACGGATGTTCTTCATCACGATATGGTCACATTGGCTTAACGGCATGTCGTCACGCTTCTGTGGCTCAAAGAATTGTGTCCAAGGGCGCACGACGATAAAACTCTTGGCATTTCCTGTAATGCCATCGACCGTAACATACTGATAGTGCTGAGGCGTATCGGGACGCATCTTCAGCCAAAGCACCCGCGAGACTTGGTCGGCATGGCAGTTTCGAAGCACAATATTACGATCATGAAGGCTCTCACTGCCCAAGGTGAGGCATCCGTGAACCGTGCCATAATGACAATTTTCAATAAGGACACGCTCGGTTGGACCATTATTGGGGTCCTGGTCTGCAAAAGTACCTTTGCCCCCCTTGATGGCCACTGCATCATCGTTCACATTCATATAGCATCCATGAATGAGTATGTCGTGACACACGTCAATGTCAATGGCATCAGTGGAAGGGCCTTTCACTGGCCCACTCGTTGACGACCAAATGTAGCAGTCCAAATAGCGTACATGGTCGCTCTTGTAAATATGTGTCGTCCAAAAGGGACTGGCCACTAGGCGCACATCTTGCAAGGTGACGTTTTGGGAATGAGAAATGTAAACTAAGCGAGGACGCTGGGCATCTTTATTAGTACATTTGGGATTCCACTTGCGACGAATCCAAAACTCACGCCAATAATTTTCTCCGTTTCCGTCGATAGTCCCAGGTCCAGCAATGGTGAATCCATTGAGTCCTTCGGCATTGATAAGGGCGGAGAAATATTGACATGTTTGTCCTTCTATGCGCGTCTCTTGGATGGGGAAGTCGGCAATACGGTCGCTTCCTTTGAGACGTCCTCCGTCCTCCAAATATAGATGTGTACCAGGTTTGAAGAAAAGCGCACCCGTAAGAAATGTTCCTCGGGGCACTATTACTACCCCCCCACCCTGGGCAGAACATTGATCAATGACATTTTGTATGGCTTGGGTCTGAACCAAATTGGTATCGGCAGAGGTGACACCATAATCGGTGATGACATACTTGCGGCCAAGCTCGCTAATGCTGACTTTGGTGGTGTCATGGAACCAAGCATCCATGGGAGTGCCGTCTGGCCAAAGTTCCACACGACTTTTGCCCTCAGCCGTAGCCGTGAGGCACAATAGGGCGAGAAGCGTAATTGCGATTTTTTTCATCAGGTTAAGGATTTCTTTGATTTTGGGGTACAAAGTTAAGGAAAACACAACTGACAGCCCACAACAATTTGGCAAAACTTGTTAAGATTTTGAGATTTCATAGGAAAATTCATCGTTTCTCTTTGCCATTTGGGTGATTTATGTTATCTTCGCAGAAAGAAAACCAATCAAACAAAAATAGTAAATAAATGAAAGACTTCGTCAAGTATGCGCTGGCAACTGTTGTAGGCATCGTCATTACCGGACTTCTTTTAGCTTTCTTCGGTTTCATCAGCATCGTAGGTATGATTTCGTCGAGTCAAGCCACAAAAAGCGTCAAAGACAATTCCGTACTTGTAATCAAACTCAAAGGAGCCATTACCGAGCAGGCCACCCCTAGTAGTCCTTTCGATGACCTAATGGGCAGCGATGCAGCAGTAACAGGACTTGATGACATGCTCAGTGCTATACACAAGGCCAAAGTGGATAGCCATATTAAGGGCATCTATCTTGAGGGCGGAGTACTGGCTTCTGATTACGCCTCACTTCAAGCCATTCGCAAGGCTTTGGTGGACTTCCGTAAATCGGGAAAATTCATTATTGCTTATGCCGATGCTTACACACAGGGCACCTATTATTTGGCTTCAACAGCTGACAAGGTATATCTAAATCCTGAAGGACGCATTGTATGGCAAGGTCTTGTGTCTGAGCCCGTAATGTATAAGGATTTATTAAAAAAATTGGGTATAAAAATGCAGTTGGCCAAGGTTGGCGCATATAAGAGCATGCCAGAACGATACACAGCTGACAAGATGAGCGATGCCAATCGCGCACAGGTAACGGCGTATCTGAACGGCATTTGGGATAATGTTGTGGACGCCGTTGCTCAGAGCAGAAAGATTAATAAGGATTCGCTTAACGCCTATGCCGACCGAAACCTAACCTTCGACCCCGCAGAAAGTTACAAACGGCTGAAGTTGATAGACGGGCTGGTGTATGCCGAACAGATGAAGGAAATCGTGAAGAATCAGCTAGGACTAGACGAAGAAGACCAAATTCCGCAACTCTCAATCGCCGACATGGATAATGTTAAGACCACCGATAATGATGGTGACGACGAGATTGCCGTCTACTATGCTTATGGAGAAATCGTGAACAGCATATCCAAGATGGCTTCCGTGAATCATAATATCGCCAGCGACAAGATGTGTCGCGACCTGGCCGAATTGATGGATGACGATGACGTGAAAGCCGTAGTACTGCGTGTGAACTCGGGTGGAGGCGACGCCTTCGCATCGGAGCAAATCTGGCATCAAGTGGAACTACTCAAGCAAAAGAAGCCCGTTGTTGTGTCAATGGGAGGAATGGCAGCTTCCGGCGCTTACTATATCTCGGCTGGGGCCAATTGGATTGTAGCTGAACCAACCACACTCACTGGTAGCATTGGCATATTCGGACTTTTCCCTGATGCCAGCGAACTGCTTACTCAGAAATTGGGCGTCAAGTTCGATCAAGTGAAGACCAACAAACATAGCGACTTCGGTACACAATCAAGGCCTTTTACGTCAGATGAGATGGCCATGCTCGAAGGATATGTAGACCGAGGATACCGACTCTTTCGCAAGCGTGTGGCTGATGGACGCCACATGAGCATTGAACAAGTAGAAAAAATTGCACAGGGACACGTATGGCTTGGACAAGACGCATTGAAAATCCGGCTTGTTGATGAGCTGGGTGGACTGGACGAGGCCATTGCCAAAGCTGCGAAACTGGCCAAGACTAAAGATTATTACACACAATCCTATCCGGCGAAACCGGATTGGATGGACCAGCTCATGGAGCAAGCCACCGGAAATGGAAGCAATTTAGACGAACAACTTCAACTCACTTTGGGACAATACTATGAGCCTTTCATGCTAATGAAGTATGTTAACGAGATGGCTCCTGTACAAGCTAGAATCCCCTTTGAGCCGAATATCAAATAAGGAAAAATATGAGGGTGGAAGGCGACTTCATCAAAATCAACGAATGGCTGACGCCTCTATCGTGGATTTATGGCCTCGGTGTAAGGTTACGCAACTGGCTCTTTGACGTGGGGATGATACGGTCAAGGGCTTTTGACATCCCTGTGATTTCGGTGGGTAATATCACCGTTGGGGGATCGGGGAAAACGCCACATGTGGAATATCTTGTGCGACTACTGAAAGACCATGCCAAGGTGGCCGTATTGTCGCGAGGCTACAAGAGGAAAAGTCACGGATATGTCTTGGCCGACAACAATACGCACATGGAAGCTATTGGTGACGAACCTTTCCAAATGCACATGAAGTTTCCCGATATATATGTAGCTGTGGATAGATGCCGATGCGAGGGAATAGACCGGCTACAGCAGGATTCCCCAACAAGCGACGTAGACGTGATTCTGCTTGACGACGCCTTCCAGCACCGATATGTAAAACCGGGCATTAATATATTGCTCATTGATTACCACCGGATTATCATCTACGACAAGTTGTTGCCTGCCGGACGATTGCGCGAGCCACAAAGTGGCAAAAGCAGGGCTGATATCGTGATTATTACGAAATGTCCCAAAGACTTGAAGCCCATGGAGTTCCGTGTTCTGACAAAGGCTATGAATCTCTATCCCTATCAAGAATTGTTTTTTACCACACTCGACTATGACACTCCCCACCAGCTCTTCGGCACCCAAACGATAAAGCTAGAGTTGCTGCGCAACCAACACGTACTCTTACTCACAGGAATTGCATCGCCCAAACAGATGATCGTGGACCTGGAAAAATATGCCCCCGACATAACCCCTATGACATTTGCCGATCACCATGCCTTCAGCGTAAAAGATGTCGAGCACATTAATACGACTTTCGAGCGCATGAACGAGCCGAAACTCATCCTAACAACCGAAAAGGATGCGACTAGGCTCATGGGGCTTAATGGACTTTCTGACGAAGTGAGGACACATATATACGTACTCCCTATCCGTGTGAAATTCATGCAGGAACAAAAAGAGACTTTCAACCATAACATCATAAGCTATGTACGGAAAAATTCAAGAAACAGCATCTTGGTTAAAGGAAAAGATGACCGCAAATCCAACGACGGGCATCATTCTGGGCACCGGACTCGGACAATTAGCTTCCGAGATAACTGAACGTAGGGAATATCCCTATGCAGAAATCCCCAATTTCCCAATCTCAACAGTAGAAGGGCATGAGGGAAAACTTATCTTCGGTAAACTCGGAGGCAAGGATATCATTGCCATGGAGGGGCGATTCCACTATTACGAGGGATATTCGATGAAAGAGGTGACCTTCCCCGTGCGCGTAATGTATGAACTAGGCATACGTACCCTGTTCGTAAGTAATGCCTCTGGTGGAATGAACCCAAAATTTGCCATAGGTGACTTGATGATTATCACCGATCATATCAACTTTTTCCCGGAAAGTCCGTTACGGGGGAAGAATTTCCCTACGGGACCACGATTCCCCGATATGCACGAACCTTATGACCACAAACTAATTGCACTTGCAGACAATATTGCACAGGAGAAGGGTATCAAGGTACAACATGGTGTTTATTTAGGTGATATGGGACCAGCCTATGAGACTCCTGCAGAATATCGGATGTATCGTATTTGGGGGGCTGATGCTGTTGGTATGAGCACTGTGCCTGAAGTAATCGTGGCCCGGCATTGCGGCATTCGTGTCTTCGGTATTAGCGTCATCACCGACTTGGGCGGATTTGACGTACCTGTTGAGGTCAGCCACGAAGATGTGCAAAAGGCAGCAAACGAAGCTCAGCCGCGTATGACCGAAATTTTTAGAGAGATGATTAGAAGAACAGAATAAAAATAAAATGGAAATCAAGGAACTAGGCGAGTTTGGACTCATTGAGCGTCTTACATCCAACATAACGCCCCAAAACGATTCCACGAGACTCGGCATCGGCGATGATTGTGCCGTGCTGCATTATCCCGATAAAGAAGTGCTCGTGACCACCGACATGCTCATGGAGGGCATCCATTTCGACTTGACCTATATCGATATGGAGCACTTGGGATACAAGGCCGCCATGGTAAATCTGAGTGACATCTTTGCCATGAATGGGAAACCCAAACAGATGCTGGTTTCACTGGCCTTGGGAAAACGATTCAAAGTAGAGGATGTGGACAACTTCTACCATGGCCTACGCGCCGCCTGCAACAAATGGAATGTTGACGTGGTTGGAGGCGACACCACTTCGTCATACACGGGACTGGCCATCAGCATTACATGTATCGGCGAAGCTAAGAGTGACGACATTGTCTATAGGAATGGCGCCAACGAAACTGACCTTGTTTGCGTTAGCGGGGATCTTGGAGCGGCTTATATGGGACTGCAATTACTGGAACGAGAGAAGAATATCTATTACCAGCAGATTGACGAATTCAATAAAAAGATGAGACAAGCCCAAGAGGCACATGACACGGCACGCATCAAGGCTCTCAACATCCAGCGATCCACCATTGAGGATTTCCAACCTGATTTCTCTGGTAAAGAATATCTCATACAGAGACAACTCCAACCAGAAGCCCGAGGAGATATCAACGAACGGCTGGCTAATGCGGGAATTAGGCCAACAGCCATGATGGATATTTCCGATGGACTAAGTAGCGAACTTCATCACATATGCAAACAAAGCCATTGCGGCTGTCGTATTTATGAAAAGAACCTACCCATCGACTACCAAACAGCCGTAATGGCTGAGGAGTTAAATATGAATGTTACAACCTGTGCATTGAATGGAGGCGAAGACTATGAAATGCTTTTCACAGTACCGATTGGCGAGCATGACAAACTAGCCGCTATCGAGGGCGTCAAGCAAATCGGATACATCACCCGTGAGGAATTAGGGTTACGCCTTATTACACGCGATGGTAACGAGTTTGATATGCCTGCCCAAGGTTGGAACCCGCTTAAGGGGAATCCAGAATCTCATGTCACTTCTGTCTCTTGATAAATTGTAAAAAACGAATGATAACACGAACCAGCTTCTACCCACATCGTTTATGCTGGCTCGTGTTACCTTCTCTGTGCTGAAGGCGCACATCTTCCAACATAGATGTGTGACGAATGGCGCTAGAATTTCTACCATCAACAAATAATGATTCTTGACTCGAATCTCTGCTTATTATAAAAGGGTCTTGCTAAATCTAAACTTAGCAAAGCCCTTTCATATTCTATTTTCTTTTCATCTCCAATTTCAAACTTGTAATGTCATGCGGGATAGCTTTTCCTGCCCGTGTGAAAACGTCATACCAGAATTGATCGACTTCACCATTACTAATGTCCATATAACCATCAAAGGTGCCATTCTCCGTATCAAGTTTGAAGTCGTTATAGGCAATTGTCGCATCATAATTGCTTCCTCCGTCACCATAAGTAAGATGAATATTCAATTGATCATCAATATACCAAACATAATTCCGAACCTTCCGATAATTATCATCAAGTATCTGCCCGTTCAAGTAAGGCCATGAATACTCCGTTGCTGTTCCAACTGCCGCCCTTTTATTGGCCTGCTTAAATTCGACATCAATAGAAAAGGAGTCTACATATTGTATGCCATTCTCGGTATACTTTGCAATCATGTCGCCCGTCCACTGTCGACTCAACGCAGAAGCCAGCTCCAGTTTGTCATCACTGGGGTCCTCGTAGTTGTTATCCCACCACGAATAATGATCATAATTATTCCACCAGTAATCATCATCATCGTCACAACTTGTCATGGTAAAAGACAAAGTTGTAATCACGAATGCCATGAAAAAATAGTAAGCATTTTTTTTCATTCTCTTCTTGGTTTGGTTTTGATGAGGCAAATATAGTTGTTTTTAACTAACATGTCATGCCAAATTCCCCATAATCAAATAGGGAAATCCCTATTTGTTCTCAGGATAGACAAATTTCTCCCCTGTATCTTTAATCAGTTTACGGGCATACTTCTCTGGATAACCAGGCCGTTTTACGGGCACACCAATTCCCTCGGGCGTACGTTCGAATCGTCCATTTTTCTCTGGCTTCACTATCATGTCATTGTACTTCACTATCAGATATGTAGCAAGTTTATGCCAACAAGCCATCATCTCTGATGCCTTGGAAAGACCATAATCATTTAAATAGCGAACAGCTTCTATCGAATCCTTTTCCAACAAAGACAGCGCCTTTTTCTCTATTCGTTTTTGGGCATCGAAATAGCTTGCTTCCAAGCTATCACGAACGGACTTGAGCGATGGGAAAAGTAAGGAATAACGAGGATATACCATGTTGCTCACCCAATTGCATACCCAATAAGCACTCTTGTTATTAAAAGTCAAAGCGTCTGCTCCCGGCGTGTTATAACATTCAGGTTGTTCTGTACTAGAGCAATAGATTGGAGTAAAGGCTATCATGTTGGGATCATCATTGCCAAACCACAATATACCTCCAATTTGGCGTGGAAGCCACGAACGAAGTTGCGCCACATAGGTAAAGCCTGTCTGTTGGGTACTTGTGGGGCGTTCGTTGAAGTAACTTTTCCCATCCACATTGAATACCAAAGGCGTTGGACGATAGGGCATTTCCCAAATTCCACCACCTATATCCTCACCATCAGCAACACTCATTGGTGTACCTTCGAAATGATCACGCATGCACTGTTCCACGTCTTGAACGCTTACCTTCCGGTCTGGGTGAATCCATAAGGGCATATCTTCTGCATCTACGTCATGCCCAAGAGCCCATGGCAACCAACGACTAACATCCTTGAAATGGTTGAAGAAACTCCATACCCGTGCTTCGCAAAAACGTCGCCCTTCAAAATCGGGAAAAGCATAAACCTGCTTCCAGTTGAAATCCTTATCCTTTCCTTTGTACCAGCCCTTTTGGCGTGCAAAACTTACAACATTCTTGGAATGAAGTACTTCTGTGGAATAATCAAAGAATCGACCTATTCTGGCTTGGTTGGCATGGCCGGAAATAGCATCATCGGGTATACGCACGGCCACCCAGACAACCTTCTGTTTCTTATCGGCACCGCATCCCATCATTTCCATAATCCAAGCCTCATTGGCATCGCAAATCGTAAAACTTTCTCCCTCGCTGCAATATCCAAATTTCTCAGCCAAGGATGTCATTACTTTGATGGCCTCACGAGCCGTTTTTGAACGTTGTAATGCCAAGTACATGAGCGAACCATAATCAATAAGTCCAGTAGTATCTACCATTTCATGTCGACCTCCATATGTGGTTTCGCCAACAGAAACTTGGTATTCGTTCACGTTGCCTATCACATTGTATGTTACAGGTGCCTCAGGAATAAAGCCATGACTCTCATGTGTATCATAGTCAATAATCTCTCGTTGCGTCCCCTTTGCATGGATAGCAGCTGGATAATGGCAAAGCGATGCAAACATCCCATAATCATCGGCATTATAAGTACAGATAACACTCCCATCCACACTGGCTTTTTTGCCAACAATAAAGTTGGTACATGCATTTGTCTCGAGAGTTCCTAAAAAGCCCAAGACCAATAGCCACGCAAGGGGGAAAAGGTGTTGAAATTTAAATTTTAAAAGCATTAAGCCGTTTTTCATTCCGTTTTGATTGTATTATTTCATTTAATCATCGAACTTAACAAGCCTTGAAACTTAGGTCAAGTCCTTTGACAGAATGTGTTAGAGCACCAACTGAAATAAAGTCAACACCCTGCTCTGCATAGTCACGAATCGTTTCAAAGGTAATACCTCCACTTGATTCTACTTCAACGCGATGATTGATAATGTCTACCGCTTTTTGGGTATCGGCAACGCTGAAATTATCAAGCATCACCCGATCAACACCACCCTTGTCGAGTACACGATGTAACTCTTCGAAGTTGCGCACTTCGATTTCAATTTTCAAGTCTAGGTGCTTCTCTTTCAAGTAAGTATGGCATCGATCTATCGCATTCTCTATTCCCCCTGCGAAATCGATATGGTTATCTTTGAGCAGGATCATATCAAAAAGTCCAATACGGTGATTCATTCCTCCACCAATCTTCACTGCCTGCTTTTCCAGCATTCTCATGCCCGGTGTAGTCTTTCTCGTGTCTAACACGTGTGCACCAGTACCTGCAATGCGCTGGACATATTTGTGTGTCATTGTGGCAATGCCACTCATTCTCTGCATGATATTGAGCATTATACGCTCTGTTTGGAGCAAACTGCGCACTTTCCCCTCTACAACGAAGGCTATATCTCCCTTTTTCACAGAAGCCCCATCCTTAATGAACACGGTCATCTTGAGTGTGGGGTCAAACTTGTTGAAAACCTTGCGGGCCACCTCGACACCCGCCAATATTCCATCTTCCTTGACAAGCAAATGACTTTTGCCTACGGCATCTTCTGGGATACAACAAAGCGTAGTGTGATCACCTTCACCAATGTCTTCGGCAAAGGCCAACTCGATAAGTTTGTCTTCTAATTGATCTACATTTAACATATCTTTTCCTTTTTATCTTATTCTAATCTGATTTTATTCCACCATGCGGAGTATCCCCCCGTCTCATCATGTCGAAGCGCAATAGTACCACATAGCCATTCGGTCATGGGTAATTCATCCTCGAAATGCTCCACGCTCACTACATGTCCCTTCTCCAAACTCACTACAGCCTGAAACCAGACGTTGCCATCCTCATCCACTACTTGATGCGACGCCACCTTTCTAAAAGTCTTCCGCCCACTCATTTCAGTATATCCTCCTTGGGAACAGGTGCGAATTTCCGGTTGGGTATTTTTTGCGGAGGTACGTTTGGACTTGGCACAGGTCTACCTGCGACAGGTTGCACTGTTCCAATAGGTCTGGCATTGCGTGGCTGAACCGAAGGCTCTGCTGGTTGGGCTGGTAATGGGTGCATGTCAATAGAGCCATGTGTATTTTCATCACGAGGAATCCGATTTCTGACATGCATCCGTACCAATCTGATGTTTTGCAATATCATCAACTTCAAAGTTGTGAGACTTTCGCTCGGACTATTTGGGGCTTGCAACAGGAAGTATCCCTTCACCTCCTTGATACCGAGGCTATCGGCATCTTCAACAGACGTGGTATAATGTTGCGATCCCATGATGTTCAGCGTATTGCTAGCTGTGCTATCATTCCCAAACGTTACCGCAATTACCGCAATACCATTCCTATTTCCCTCTTGATAGAGGAATAAGCTATTAAAATCGAGAATGACACGGTCTCCCTTATGGAAAGTCGTATCGGCAACAATACTAAACGAATATGAATTGTATGGCTGTTGCGGTGCAAACACCAAGGCTCTGTCGCCCCGCCAAATATTAGCCGTGTCGCCCTGAGCATCTTCACCATACTGGCCAAGATTTGATTCAGACTCTCCCATCGCCACAGCTTCGTCCTTGAGTCGCTCTGCCAAGCGCTCATAGATGTCATGTAGAAGTTGGGTATGGCGGCTATAATAGACGAGTGATGAATCAACCTCGGCCCTCGTCAATCCGTGCTTTTTTAAAACGGCGGACTCGTATGCAACAACATTTTTTTCGGGATTGCCCGACTGATTAGCCATGGCCTGGGCCAAATGATAATCATATAAGTAATCCTCCATTTCCTTTTCCGAAAGGTACTCGCTGGGCACTTGGGGCTTGCAGGAAATGACGGTACACGTGATAACGATGAAAAACAGGCATATAATATTCCGGATCATTATTTCACCTTGCCTTTCTTGCATTCATCAGGAATATCCGTTATTCTTTGCTCTTTGAAATCTAGATCTTTCCGGCAAAAAACAAGCAGACACACCACTCCTATAGTCACGTTGAAATCAGCCCAATTACACACAGGGTCAAAGAATGTGAAATGTGTTCCGCCAAAGAAAGGAAGCCACGAAGGCAACCATGTGTCGATGATGGGAAACCAGAACATGTCGACGACGCGTCCTGTAAGCAAATGCCCATAACCAGTGCCGAAGGGTACAAAGGAAGCAACGGTGTAAGGCGTAGAGGCACTAAAGACGAGTCCGTAAAACAAGGAGTCTATGACGTTTCCGGCAGCTCCTGCCAAAATCATACTCAGAAAGACCACATAGCGTAATCGTCGTCCTTGTTTCACCACTCGGTGAAGGTACCAGCCGATGAAAATGATGGCGACCAGCCGAAATGAGGAAAGTACATACTTGTTGAAGAATGTCATACCCCACGCCATGCCATTATTTTCAATGAAATTGAGATAGCACCAAGGGGTGATTTCAATTCTATCCCCCAATGCCATATGCGTTTTCACCCAGATCTTCACCGATTGGTCGATGAGGAGTGCGATGGCTATCAGCATGCACGCTACTAATCCCTTATGCTTCTGCGCCCAACCCATACTTAATGGTTCCGATAGTTTTGTTTCGAAGCCACACTCAGTGTCGCATGAGGCACGGCACGCAAGCGCTCCTTGGGAATCAGCTCACCCGTGATACGGTCAATGCCATAGGTCTTGTTCTGAATGCGCACCAAGGCGGCCTCAAGTCCCTTGATGAACTTCTGCTGGCGCGAAGCCATGTGGATGATTTCTTCCTTCGTTTGTGCCTCGCTACCCTCCTCCAAAGCCTTATAGGTGGGTGATGTATCGTTCACGTCGTTGCTGTTGGCATGAGTGAGCTGGTCCATCATATCCTTATACTCAGCACGAGCCACCTTCAGCTTTTTGTCGATAATCTGCCGGAACTCCTCGAGTTCCTCATCACTATAACGGTTCTTTTCCATAGCACTGAAATTTATGTTTATGCGCGTACAACTTTAATATTCAACTTGAAGTTATCAAAAGCCGTTTCTACACCATCATTGGGAGCAATGGTGATGTCTTCAGCCAGCACCTGTCCCTTGATCATCTCGCGGAATTCAGCAATAGCCGCATCGGTTTCCTCATTGGGCTCTATAGTAACATAGATGTGATCCGTAATTTCGAGCCCATTGTCTTTGCGCAGGTTTTGAATGCGGTTCACCAGTTCGCGTGCCATGCCCTCAAGCTTCAATTCGGGAGTGAGTTCCACTTCCAAAGCCACGGTGATGTTGCCTTCGTTGGCAACGAGCCATCCAGGAATGTCTTCCGAGATAATTTCAACATCGCCGGCTTCGACAACAACGTTTTGCCCCTCAAGCACAAAGTCCAAATGTCCTTCTCTTTCAAGCGTGGCAATTTCCTCTTGCGAAAGGGCGGCCATATGGGCGGCAACCTGCTTCATCAGCTTGCCAAACTTCTTTCCCATGACGCGGAAATTGCATTTCACCTTCTTGACCAAGAAGCCTGTGTCTTCAACGAAATCCAAGCTCTTAACGTTCACTTCTGTCTTCACCAAGTCAGCAATGGCGGCAATGTGATTACGCTGGTCCTCGTCTACGGCAGGTATCATAATCTTGGCCAATGGCTGGCGAACCTTGATGTTTACTTTCCGGCGTAAAGCCAGTACCATTGATGTGATTTGCTGTGCAAGCGACATGCGCTCTTCCAACTCGTTATCAATTTGGCTTTCGTCAGCTTCTGGGAATTTGTCAAGATGCACACTCTCCAGCTTGCCGCCCAAATCATGATAGAGTTGGTCTGCATAGAAAGGAGCCATGGGTGCAAGGAGGAGTGCCGTTGTGTAGAGGCAAGTATAGAGGGTTTGGAAAGCAGCCATCTTGTCTGTGCTCATGCCTTTACCCCAATAGCGTTTACGATTCAAGCGCACATACCAGTTGCTCAAGTCGTCGTTAACAAAGCGGTCAATAAGTCTTCCGGCGCGTGTCGGATCATAGTTGTCAAGCTCCTTACGCACGTTAGTGACCAACGAGTTCAAGCACGAGAGAATCCAGCGGTCAATCTCCTGGCGTTTGTCAAGTGGAACCTGCTCCGCACTAGGATCGAATCCGTCTACGTTGGCATAGAGTGCAAAGAAGTTGTAAGTATTGAACAGCGTACCGAAGAACTTGCGACGCGTTTCGTCGACGCCTTTAGGATCAAACTTCAAGTTGTCCCACGGCTCCGAGTTTGTCATCATATAGAAACGCACGGCATCGGCTCCGTACTTGCCAATCATCTCAAACGGATCGGTCACGTTACCCACGTGCTTGCTCATCTTGTTGCCTTTGGCATCAAGCACGAGTCCGGAGGAAATGACGTTTTTGAAAGCCACTTGACGGAACACCATTGTTGAAATGGCGTGCAATGTGAAGAACCAGCCTCGAGTTTGGTCAACCCCCTCGTTGATGAAGTCAGCCGGATAAAAGGCAGGAGGCACAGGTGTGCCCGTATATGTGCTGTGAACAAGTTCGTTGCGATAGGTTTGTTCATCTTTTCCTGTAGACTTCAGCCCTTCCTGGTTCAACTCACCCTCAAAGGGATAGTGCTGCTGGGCATAGGGCATCGACCCACTATCAAACCACACGTCAATCAAATCACTTTCGCGATGCATCGGCTTCCCCGAGTCGCTCACCAGCACCACCCGGTCAATGTAAGGGCGATGCAGGTCAATCTTGTCGTAGTTGGCCTGGCTATAGTCACCAGGAACAAAGCCCAGATCCTTCAATGGATTCGACTGCATAAAGCCAGCTTTCACCGACTTCTCTATTTCATTATAAAGTTCCTCGACCGACCCGATACATTTCTCGTTTCTGTCTTCATCACGCCAAATGGGAAGCGGCGTACCCCAGAAACGGCTTCGGCTCAAGTTCCAATCATTCAGATTCTCCAACCAATTACCGAAGCGGCCCGTTCCCGTCGACTCGGGTTGCCAATGAATGGTCTTGTTCAATTCCACCATGAGCTCCTTGTCAGCCGTGTCACGGATAAACCAAGAGTCAAGCGGATAATAAAGGATGGGCTTGTCGGTGCGCCAACAATGCGGATAATTATGTGTGAACTTCTCAATCTTGAAGGCCTTTCCCTCCTGCTTCATCTCCATGCAGAGAATGACATTCAAATCTTCCGCCTTGGCGGCAGCCTTTTTATCCCACACTCCATTAGGGTTGAAACGCGGGTCGTAATCGTTCTTCACATAGTTGCCGGCATGATGGGCATAGGCCTCCACATCGACGCTATGCTCAACGAAGTTCTTATCCAGCTCCTCAAGCAGATAGTACTTGCCTTGCAAGTCCACCATAGGGCGCGTGTCTCCCTTCTTGTCAATGAGATAGAGAGCGGGCACGTGAGCGGCGTTGGCCACGCGCGCATCATCGGCACCGAAGGTCGATGCGATGTGCACGATTCCGGTTCCATCCTCCGTCGTGACATAGTCGCCTCCAATCACCCTGAAGGCCTCGTCACCCATTTCAACGAAACTGTTCTTGCCGTTTTCACCCTTGAAAACTTTTTCAGGATGTGCCTGCGCATAGGCTTTAACGAAGGGCTTGGCGTAGTCATCCACCTTCTCCGTGGGCTTTATCCAAGGCAAGAGTTGCTTGTAGTGCATCCCCACGAGATCGGCTCCCATGACGCGTGCCACAACTTTATAGGGAACGAACTTGTCACCATGTTGGTAATCAGGCAACACACCTCCATCGGTCACTTCGCCGGCAGGCGAGAAGTAAGCCGTCTTGCGTGCGTCGGCCATGACGAGTGTCATTTTCTCGGCCGTATAGGGATTATAGGTCTCGATGACATCATATTCGATTTTAGGTCCTACGCACAGGGCGATGTTCGAAGGCAGTGTCCACGGAGTCGTTGTCCATGCCACAAAGTATGGCTTGCCCCATTTTGTCCATTCCGGTTTGGGATCGGTAATGAGGAATTGGGCCGTAACCGAAGTGTCCTTCACATCACGATAGCATCCAGGCTGGTTGAGCTCGTGGCTTGAGAGTCCCGTACCAGCAGCCGGGCTATAGGGCTGAATGGTATATCCCTTATACAGCCGTCCCTTTCGGTAGAGTTGCTTCAGTAGCCACCACAAGGTTTCGATATACTTGTTGTCGTAGGTGACATAAGGATGGTCAAGGTCGACGAAGTAACCCATTTCCTCGGTCAGCTTCCTCCACTCCTCCGTGAACATCATCACGTTTTCCCGGCACTTCCGGTTATAGTCTTCCACCGAAATGTATTTGGGACTCTTCTTGTTGTCAATGTCCTTCTTGGTAATGCCGAGCTCCTTCTCCACGCCAATTTCTACGGGCAGTCCATGGGTGTCCCATCCGGCCTTTCGCTTCACTTGGAAGCCTGTCATCGTCTTATAGCGGTTGAAGGTGTCCTTGATAGAGCGTGCCAAAACGTGGTGGATACCGGGGTGTCCGTTGGCCGAGGGAGGTCCCTCAAAGAAGACAAACTCCGGGCATCCTTCCCGTTCATCGATTGATTTATGGAAGATGTCATTCTTCTTCCATTCGCCCAGCACGTCCTGATTGGTCTTTACCAAGTCAAGGTTCTGTTGTTCGGCAAATCTCTTGGCCATATCCTTTACCTTATTTATATAATTGTACTTTCTTTAGGATGCAAAAGTAACAATAAAAATTCTTTCGACCAAATATATAGGCTGCTTTTTGTGTGGGATTATCCCTCCCGCATCTGCCTAATCAGGTTCTTTTGGCGTTCGCTGAGGTTTGTGGGCAACTTCACATTGTAAGTAATAATCAGGTCGCCATAGGTCCCGTCGCCACGGTCGTAACCCTTTCCACGAAGCCTTACGCGTGTGCCGTTTTGTGTTTCCGGCTTCACCTTCAACTTGATTTTGTGTCCGTTGCTGAGCGAGATGATGATTTCACCTCCCAGCATGGCCGTATAGAAGTCGATGTTTACTTTGGCGTCCATTTCCCCCGTAGAATGTCTTTGGTTGGTCCTGAAGCCATTGAAACCTCCTGAGTTTCCGAAATTGGTTCCTTCGTTGTATCCAGAAGTGTGGAATGTAGTACGTCCCCCTCCAAACAGGTCTTGGAAGAAGTCAGAGAATCCCCCACCCGATCCGAATGAATTGAAATCGAAACCTTCGAACGGATTGCTCTGGTCGCCCCCGGAAAATCCTCCGAATCCACCGCCTCCGGCTTTCTCGTAGGCTTCGGCATTGCGCCATTGCTCACCATATTTGTCATATTTAGCCCTCTTCTCGGGGTCGCTGATTACATCATAGGCCTCGTTGAGAGCTTGAAACTTGGCTTTGGCCTTTGGATCGTTTGGATGCAAATCGGGATGAAACTGCTTGGCCCGTTTACGATAGGCTGCACGAACATCCTTTTGTGGGATGTTTTTGTCTACTCCCAAAATTTTATAATAATCTATAAATGCCATGTCAAATCCTCCTTTTAAATTTTTTCCAAAAGGAGTATAGCAAAAAACGTGCCGGACTCTTTGCCTTCTTCAACGGAAGTAAACTTTTCACACACCGACGACCAACGCCCCATTTCCTTTGTGACGGAGTTATGTTCGTTTAGGGTAACATTTTGCTATGCTTTCGCCTTAAAACACTTACGCTTTTGTAAAAGAAGAAGATAAAGTCCCAAGGCGTCGTAAGAACGGCCTTCTTAGATTCCCGGAACGGCTTTCAGAGGTCGTCCCAACAGCCTTCAGAAACGTCAAGAACGGCACTTACACTATGCAATCCCGATGCATCAGCTCGCTCATCATCAGTATTTCAAAATCTTCAACACCATATTGGTCAAGCAAAGCGGCGTCACGCTTGAATTGGCGGCAAACCTCGTCCACCCCACCGCGATCCTTTGCGGCTTCGAGAAACACGGAGGCCGCAAGCTTGCGTTGATTGCAAAACCAATAGCAATAGCCGGCATTCATATAGTCGGAAGCATCAAGCTCTTGTCGCTCCCGGAGTTTGTCATATATATTAACTCCCTTTTCCGGATGTCCCTGCAACACATAAGCCCAAGCCAAGAGACGCAATATACGCGGATCATTGGGGTGTTCATAGTTCAGTTGTGCCAGCAGGGGCACGCTCTGATGTGCGTTGCCAGCATTAAGCAATGCGGCACCATATTGCAGTCCAAGCGTAAGATTATTTGGATAACGGGAATGGAGCCGGCCATATATTTCCGACGCTTTGGAATAATCCTCGGTAAGAAAACGCAATTTCGCCTCTAATCGCACGATAGAGTCATTAGCCGTTGAGTCCACACCTGTCTCGTCATCTGGGGTAATCTTTTCAAGACGGGCCAAGGCTCCGCCGTAGTCACGGCGGACAAAATCGGCATAGGCTTTCAGATATTGTCCGGTGCGATTGTCGGCCAGGCATGAGGCCACATGAGTGAAGAGTGATTTCTCCTTCTTCAACAGGAATCGTGCCAGGCGCTCGGCCGGTTCTTCCACCTTGCCGGTATAGGCTTTCAATTGCGGAAGCACCAAGTAGACGAACGAGCCGTGGTGTTGTTCAAACGGATTGAGCAATTCCGATTTTGTAGGGTAAAGCCTGTAAAACCGGTAGAGGTCTTGCAGGTAACGGCGGCGTATGTAGGCAGGCCCCTTCACCTCTGCATTCATGCCGTCGGCCAAGTTACCCCCGTTTCTCATCATCTCTTTTAGATTTTCGGGCAAACGCGCGAGCACGGTGCCTAGCGCCAGGGCAAAGCTGAACTTGTCGCCTTCGCAAAACGGCATATGCTGAAGTTGCTGTAGCAGCATGCTTCTAAGTTCGTCGTTTCCGGAATCAAAAAGTGCCGGATGGTTCGCATCAAAAGGCAGAAACCATGCCGAGATCTTATAAAAGAAGGGGAAGCGTTTCATTTGCGAAAAACCGCCAAAATAGATGTCGCGCCCCTGCCGTTGCATATTCTCGATTTGCTTCATGGCCTGTTCCATAGCCTCCATGCGCTTGTCGTCAGCATCGGGATGCAAGATTTGCTCCATCTCGTCATCTTCCTTTTCCTCTATCATGCCGAATCGCGAGGCCTGGAGGTTGCCGTTCTCAATGATGTCGGGCATAACGGATTTCTGGATATGCTCCGAATCCTTTTCGGCACTGCAACAATAAAAGGCTTGCACCGCCAGCTCGAACAGGTCGTTGCGGACCTGCGGATTATCGCAAAGCTGGTCGAGCAGCGACATGTCGCCAACGTAATTTCCGGCTTTAAGGGCGCTCGCGGCAAAAGCCCACCCCACAAAAGCCCGTTGTCGAATATCTTCGTCGGAAGCATGTTCAAAGACACGTGCCAAACAGGCGAATTTATAGAAATCGGGCACTTGGAGAGCCGCAAGCGTAATGGCTCCCACAAGTGTTTGCTGGTCTTTCACGTCAATGGTGGGCGACGTGAGCAACTGGACAAAATCAGACGCGTCGCTTTCGCCCCACCCTTCTGAAAGAAGAATTTCGTTGAAGAAGATGTCCATATCGTCATAATGGCGCGTATAGAGCGCTCTTCTTTGTTCTTCCCTCCGTGCCGGTTCAGTCTCCAAACTCAGCATGGCGGCATTGGCAACGAAGTCCTCCAAACAATCTTTCACTTCGGCGGCCTCCAACTTCCTTCCGGCCACCGTGCGCATGGCTTGCATGAACGTCTGAGATTTGTTTTTCTGATATTGCAAGCTGATGCCGTGTATGATTGCGAAAAGCCTGGAACGCAACATCGTAAAGATATGTTCCCTTTGCTCATCGGGATACCCCTGAGCATAGAAATCGAGCATGCGGCCATAGTCGCCCTCAGCCTGGAGCAAGAGTTCCGCATATTGCTGTCCCCCGTGCGGAATATGTTTTTTGAGGAAGGCAATACAATCGGCGAGTCGGCCCTCGGCCAACATCTTCCTAGCCTTGAAGATAAAGTCCAGTTGAGTTAATTCCACTTGATATTCGCTTTATTGATGTCATGTTGACGGGGAGGGTGCGCATGGGGGAAAGAAAGTTTGGGCAAGGCCTTGATTGTTTTCGCGTCGGCCCCGAGGTCACTTTCCAAGATGTCGGCATAATGCCTTACCCCAAGTTTGTTAAGGCTGTCGCAAGCCTGATTATAGGCCTGCAGGAAGAGTCGCAATTGCTTCTTTCGCCGTGGGGTGTCCATGGCATCGGCATTGAAGGCTATTACCCCCAAGCGCAAATCCTTGTTGCGGCTGTCCATCAGTACTGGGTTGCCATGGGCTCGCGCCGTTGTGGCCTGGGGCTCGGTGAGCATTACGGCATCCATTTCGTTATTCAAGAGCATGGCCAATCGCACCTTTACATCATTGATTTGCACTCGAAAAACACTATATTTGGGCTTGGCCGAATCCACGGCAATCGTAGTAAGCATATCGGTGGCCGAATACCGTGTCATGGCCACCATCTTGTCGCTGAGTTGTTTCAGTTCGCGAATTCTTGCATTGTGGTTGGTGATGAGTTGCCAATAGGCATTGGTGGCCACTGGCATTTGGAGCCTCATGCCACGTTGCTGGAGCCGCAAGGCCCTCACCACATCGGTCACCATGCCTTCTACGCGCCGACGCTCCAAGGCCGTGTCACAATCCATTTGCGCCGTAAACGGCTTTAGGTGTACCTCCACGCCGAGAGTATCAAAAAGCCCCTCGTACTGGGCCACATAGAGCGGCATGCAGTCGAGCGTAGGCAACACGGCAATCTTCAACGAGGCTTTGTCGATGCTGTCGGCATGGGCACGCTCGGCGGCTGACATGCGGCGTTTGGCTTGATAGGACTCGCCGCAAGCCGAAAGCAAAGCCATGGCTATTATGACGATGGGTAGAATTTTTCTCATCATGCCGCAAAGTTAACAATTTATTTTGTAACGATGAAAAATTTCCGTACTTTTGTGGCTGTTAAAGCAAGACAATGGGAAAAGACAAGACAGCATATGTGTGCGGAAACTGCGGATACGAGAGCATGAAGTGGCTTGGCAAGTGTCCGGCGTGTGGCCAATGGAATACGTTCAAGGAGATTCGTATCGCTTCTGACACGGGATCCGGTGCGGCCCGCAACGCGGCCATGAGCGTACGCCATGGAGGCACGACTGCGGCATGGAGCTCCCATGACACAAAGATTGTGAGGCTCGACAGCATCTCGGCTCAAAGCGAACCGCGGATTGACATGCACGACAACGAGTTGAACCGGGTGCTCGGCGGAGGGCTTGTGCCTGGAAGCATTACCTTGCTGGGGGGCGAACCTGGCATAGGAAAAAGTACGCTTACCCTTCAAACCCTATTGAACATGCCCGAACGGACGGTGCTCTACGTGAGTGGCGAGGAAAGCGCACACCAAATCAAGCTCCGCGCCGACCGGCTATGCGGGCATCGCGACGACACCACAATGGCGCAAAAGCACATTGCCGTGCTTTGCGAGACCGGACTGGAGAAAATTTTCGAGCATATCCAAGAGGTGGCCCCCCAATTGGTGGTGATTGATTCCATACAGACCATTGCTACCGATGCGGTAGAGAGTAGCCCGGGAAGCGTGTCACAGGTGAGAGAATGTGCGGCGGCTTTGCTCCGCTTTGCCAAGACCAGCGGTATTCCCGTCATCCTCATCGGGCACATCAACAAAGAAGGCTCGCTGGCCGGCCCCAAAATCTTGGAGCATATTGTTGATACGGTGATTCAATTCGAGGGCGACCAGCATTACGTCTACCGCTTGCTCAGAAGCATGAAGAATCGATTTGGAAGTACTTCTGAATTAGGGATTTATGAAATGGAGCAAGGCGGGCTCAGACCTGTATCCAATCCTTCCGAGCTACTCCTTTCCGAAGATCACGACGGCCTCTCCGGCGTAGCCATATCGGCCGCCATAGAAGGAGTGCGCCCCTTCCTCATCGAGACGCAAGCCCTGGTGTCTACGGCAGCTTATGGCACTCCTCAACGTGTGGCCACGGGATTCGACCAGCGGCGGCTCAACATGCTGCTGGCCGTTCTTGAAAAGCGCGTGGGATTCAAACTGATGCAAAAGGATGTTTTTCTCAACATTGCCGGTGGCCTGCGTGTAACTGATTTGGCCATGGATCTGAGCGTTATTGCCGCCGTGCTGAGCAGCAACATCGATTCGGCCATCACAACAGGGTGGTGCATGGCTGGCGAAGTGGGTTTAAGTGGTGAGGTTAGGCCCGTGAGCCGAATGGAACAAAGGGTCGCCGAGGCTGAGAAACTCGGATTCACGGACATTATTTTGCCCAAATATAATTTGCGAGCCCTTGACAACCGTCACTTTGCCATCAACGTGCATCCGGTGAGAAAGGTAGAGGAAGCCCTACGCCTGCTATTTGGATGAAAATGCGATTTTGATCCGTTTGGAAACATGAATATAAGTGAAAAAATGAGCAAAGAAAAAGATTCGGTAATCATTGTGAGTGGAGGCATGGATTCCATCACCTTGCTCTACGAAAAGAAGGACGAGATAGCCTTGGGCATCAGTTTTGATTATGGCAGTAATCATAATGCCCGGGAAATTCCCTTTGCACGCCTACATTGCCAACGATTGGGCATTCCCCATATTGTGATTCGGCTCGATTTTATGCATCGCTACTTCAAAAGCAGCCTGCTCGAAGGAGCTGATGCGATTCCCGAAGGCAACTATGATGAAGAAAACATGAAATCTACCGTAGTGCCATTCCGCAACGGCATCATGTTGAGCATTGCTATAGGCATTGCCGAAAGTCACAACTTGAAGCGAGTGTTCATTGCCAACCATGCCGGTGACCATACGATTTACCCCGATTGCCGTCCCGAATTTATCCGAGCCATGAATAAAGCTGCAGTTGAGGGAACATTTGTAAATATACACGTTTCAGCTCCTTATACATCGATTACGAAAGCCGATATCGCACGTATCGGAAAACAACTCGGCATAGATTATAGTGAGACTTGGAGCTGCTATAAAGGTGGCGAAAAACATTGTGGAAAATGTGGCACATGCCGTGAACGACGCGAGGCTTTGGCCGAAGCCGGCATTGTGGACACTACCGAATACGAAGACTGACACGTCATAGTCCCCAAATCGCAAGATACCATTTGCCCCAACAATTGGGAACGATATTTCGAAATTTGCAATCCGCACATGGCAAAAGCCATCCCTTTCAAACATTTTAGGAAGAATTGTACCGCTTTAAGGGGATAATATGAAAAGAATTTCGTATTTTTGCGGTGCTTTTCGGCCTATCTGCCTTTTTCACAAGGATTGGGCTCTTAATTGATTGACTATTCAAACAAAGCGATAGATAAAAACAACAAGACAATGAAAATCGAAGATTTCAACTTTGCCGGACACAAAGCAATTGTCCGTGTAGATTTCAACGTCCCCTTGGACGAAAACGGTAAGGTAACCGACGAAACGCGCATCAAGGGAGCCCTGCCTACGCTGAAGAAAATCCTTGCTGATGGTGGCGCGTTGATCATGATGAGCCACATGGGCAAACCGAAAGGCAAGGTGAATCCCAAACTCTCGCTGAAACAGATTGTAAGCAATGTGAGCGCAAATCTCGGTGTCGATGTGAAATTCGCCCCCGATTGTGGAAACGCAGACAAAGAGGCTGCTGAACTGAAGCCGGGCGAGGCCCTGTTGCTCGAGAACCTTCGCTTCTATCCCGAAGAGGAGGGCAAGCCCGTAGGCGTGGAAAAAGGTACGCCTGAGTACGATGCTGCCAAGGCAGAGATGAAAGATCGCCAAAAAGCATTTGCCAAGAAGCTTGCCTCGTATGCTGATGTATACGTGATGGATGCTTTCGGCACCGCTCACCGCAAACATGCCTCTACGGCCGTGATTGATGACTATTTCGACAAGGAGCATAAAATGCTGGGATTCCTCATGGAAAAAGAGGTGAAGGCTGTCGACAATGTGCTCAACAACATCAAGCGTCCCTTCACCGCCATCATGGGTGGTAGCAAGGTGTCAACCAAGATTGGCATCATCGAGAATCTACTCACCAAGGTGGACAATCTGATTCTCTGTGGTGGCATGACTTATACTTTCGCCAAGGCACAGGGGGGCAAAATCGGTAAGTCCATTTGCGAAGAAGACAAGCTTGATATTGCTCTTGACGTGTTGAAGAAGGCTAAGGAAAACAATGTGAACCTGGTTCTGGGTACAGATTCCATCATTGCCGACGATTTCTCTAACGATGCCAATATCAAGGTGGCTCCCTCCAACGATATTCCCGATGGCTGGGAGGGTATGGATGCAGGTCCCGACACGCGCAAGGCCTTTGCCAATGCCATCAAGGGCAGCAAGACTATCCTTTGGAATGGTCCTGCCGGCGTATTCGAGTTTGATAACTTCACTGGTGGTTCGCGTGCTATTGCCGAGGCTATTGCCGAGGCTACCAAGGAAGGCGCATTCTCGCTCATTGGCGGCGGAGACTCCGTGGCATGCATCAACAAGTTCGGACTGGCCGACCAGGTGTCTTACATCTCCACCGGAGGTGGTGCCCTGCTCGAGGCCATTGAGGGCAAGGTGCTTCCTGGCGTTGCCGCTATCGAAAAGTAAGCAGTTGTTCTCTTTTTTGCCGGGCGACAGGTCCTCAGGGTCGTCCGGCATGAATCAAATAAGTATGGGGCATGGGGAATACAATCCTCCTGCCCCTTTCAATTTTTTCTATGGATTGGTTAATAAATCTATTTACAACGCAAGATAGCGTGGCCCATATCGCCCTACTCTATTCGATGGTCATCGCTTTGGGCGTTTACTTAGGCAAAATCAAAATTGGCGGCATTTCGCTCGGTGTCACCTTCATCCTCTTCGCGGGAATTCTAGCAGGTCATCTTGGCTTCACGGCCCCAACAAACATCCTGAATTTCCTACAAGACTTCGGACTTATCCTCTTCGTCTTTATGATTGGATTACAGGTTGGACCTGGCTTTTTTGAGAGTTTCGGCAAGGACGGCATCAAGCTTAACGGACTTTCCACACTCTGTGTGGTGCTCAACGTGTTGGTAATGTTTGTATGCTATTATCTCTTTTTCGATACATCAAACCCATACAATCTGCCCATGATGGTAGGTACGCTCTATGGTGCCGTGACCAACACGCCCGGACTGGGTGCCGCCAACGAGGCCCTGCACAGCGTTTTTCCTCAGGACATTCCAAGTATTGCAAATGGTTATGCGTGTGCCTATCCGCTTGGCGTATTGGGTATCATCGGTTCGATGTTGCTAGTGAAATGGTTCTGTCACGTGAGTTTCGAAAGCGAGAACGAACGCCTAAAGGAATTGGAATCTGAAGATCCGCATGCCAAACCTCACACGATGTGCCTGAAAGTGCAAAACAGTTTTATTGCGGGACGATCATTGAAGCAGATTTCGGAGTTCCTCAACCGTGATATTGTCTGTACACGTATTATGCACGAGGGTGAACTTTCTATCCCCAACAAGGAAACTAAATTCGAGTTGGGAGACGAAGTACTTATTGTGTGTGCCGAAAGTGACGCAGAAGCCGTACAAGCCTTCATTGGTCCTGTCGTTGAGACTCATTGGGAGGAAGAAAAGCAACCGCAACCTTTAGTGAGTCGTCGGATCGTGGTGACAAGTTCGAGTATGAATGGAAAAAGTTTGGGCAAACTACACTTTTCAAGCCTATACGGCGTCAATGTCACACGCATCACGCGCCAAGGCATGGACCTTTTCGCCAGTCGTAATCACCACTTTCATGTAGGCGACCGCGTAATGGTGGTTGGACCTGAAGAAAACGTACAACGTGTGGCCGATTTGATGGGTAACTCGGAACGGCGTTTGAATGCCCCCAACATAGGCACAATCTTCATTGGAATTATCATAGGAATCCTCTTCGGTAGTTTCCCCATCGCTATTCCTGGCATGCCTGTACCGTTGAAGTTGGGGCTTGCTGGTGGACCGCTCATCATTGCAATTCTCATAGGACGCTTCGGCCACCGCTTTGGCTTGGTGACTTATACCACAACATCGGCCAATATGATGCTGCGTGAGTTCGGCCTGGCCCTTTTCCTGGCTTCGGTCGGCATTAAGGCCGGAGCTGGATTCTGGGAGACGGTTGTACAGGGTGATGGATTAAAATATGTTTATTCGGGATTCATCATTACCGTAGTGCCCATTCTCATCGTAGCTACAATTGCCCGTATGAAGTATAAGTTTAACTATTTTACTGTCATGGGCATGGTGGCTGGCACATACACCGATCCTCCAGCCCTGGCGTATGCTAACTCTGTTTGCAACGGAGAAGCCTCGGCACTAGGTTATTCCACAGTCTATCCGCTCAGTATGTTCTTACGCATCTTCTCTGCACAGATTGTTGTTCTCTTCTTTTGTGGAGGATAGCACATCGTAGGAATCTTTGAAAAAAAGCGGATTAGATTCTTTGGAAAATAATTCGTTTTATCCGTCCGTCATATATCAATGACGGACTTTTTTTTCTTAGGGTAAACAACGCGCACTCCAATTCATCAAACTTCCTTACCAACGACAATCGTGATTCGTTTTTACTTCTTGACACGTTTTTTACTTATATCCACCAATCTAACAATTCTGATATATAATTATCATGTCTACAATACAAACGATTATTCAAATTAACATCTAACTTTTTGGAGTAATGAAGATTATTGGCTATCTTTGCAGAAAATATTTGAAAACGATGCATATATGACCTTGACATATTTACGTAATATTGTTAAAAGATTAAAGAAGTTACTTCTACCATCGAGTTTAAAGCGGAAGATATCGAAAAAAAGCCTTCAACATCATAATGAGATGAAATCCATGAAGACATATGACACCAATCAACAAGAGGCCATCATGGCTAAGCATGGCTACTTTTTGGTACTCGCCCCTCCTGGATGTGGAAAGACCGACATTTTGGCAGAGCGCATTGCACAAGCAAAAGCACAAGGTGTGAGTGACGAAGATATGCTCTGTCTCACCTTTACCAATCGAGCTTCACGTGGCATGAAAAATCGTGTAATGCAACGTGTGGGCGAAGATGCCCAAGATGTGTTTGTGGGCAATGTCCATCGATTCTGCTCAAATTTTATTTTCAACAATTTCTTGGTCTCGGCAAACACCAGTATTATTGACGAGGATGACCAGATCGACATCCTTACTACGCATAATGCTGACTTCTTCAGAAATAATTATGGGAAAACCGACAGAAATAGAATTAACGAAGTAATTAATATTGCTGCCTATATCACCCAACGGAAATTGAACCATCCGAATACGGCCATATTTCTACCTGAGTCATACGACTCCTATTTCACACTTGCTCAAAATTACGAGTTTAATCCGAATCTATTACCGCTAGGCAACACACTGCTGAAAATGGCTTTGTTCTATCTAGACTATAAAGAGAAAAACAAATATATCGACTTCAACGATATTTTGATTTTGGCCTATAATGAGCTTCACAATGATGTAAGCCATAAATACAAGCGATATACTTGGATACAGGTGGATGAGGTACAAGACCTTAATTCGTTACAATTAGCTCTGATTGACGAACTTACGGATACGTCTACCCCCTTTACCGTAATGTTTCTCGGAGATGAGCAACAGGCCATTTTCTCCTTCCTCGGTGCAAAACTCAAACAGTTGTCGATGCTAAAGAATCGATGCGCCAACCACATACTCTATTTAGGTAGCAACTATCGCTCTCCCAAATACTTACTTGACATCTTCAACACATACGCAGAAAAAGAATTAAATGTTGACCCCACGTTACTTCCCCGTTCCACCCAAAGCCAGGAGGAACATGACAAATGGGATCTATTGCTCATTCATTCCGAAACCGTTAGTCAAGAAGAACAAAGAATTACAGGAATGGTGGATTACTACATGCGTTTTGGCAAAGAACGGCTGGCCATTATTGTTCCAACCAATGCGGCCGCAGATAGGATCAGTGACGAACTAAACGCGTTTGGAATAGACAACTTTAAAATCTCCGGACGTGATATTTTTAAACAAAAATCATACAAGACATTATCATCATTCTTTGGCTGTATCACCAACGAGTTTAATGCTATGATGTGGATTCGATTACTTTATGGTATCAATGCATTCCAGACACAAGCACAAGCGCAAGTTTTTGTCGCGAAATTGAGGAATCTGATGATGACTCCCATGGACCTATTTGATCAAGAAAGCTATCTTGCCCGTTTCTGCCGACTTTATGAACAAGAAGAAATGGTCTATTTCGATACAGAAACCACCGGATTAGATGTGGAACATGACGACATCGTGCAAATTGCAGCCTTCAAAGTGAAAGGAGGAAAGAAAGTCGATGGTTCCGACTTCTTGATTTTCCTTCACACCGAACGTCCGATTCCCCCAAAACTAGGTGAAACAACCAATCCTCTTGTAAAAGCTTATGCGCACGGTAGACATCTTTCTAGAGAAAAAGGGCTAAGACTTTTCCTCAAATTCATTGGCAACGACGTTGTGCTAGGCCACAATGTAATGTATGATTACCAAATCTTACAACATAATGTGCGGCGGACTCTTCATGAAGAGATAACACTCAACGTGTACGATTCCCTACGAATAGCCAAGCGTGTAGTACCCAATCTAAAGATGTACAAACTTGACTATCTGATTCATGTTTTGCATTTGGAAGGCAAGAATTCTCATCTGGCCAACGATGACATTGCTGCAACAAAAGAATTGGTTGACTATTGCTATAAGAAGGCCAAGCCTGTGATAGCAGAACAGGCTAGATACCTGACTCTGCTGAAAGTACAAGAAGCCATATCAAAACTAAAAATAATACGCCCTCTTTTCAATAAAACAATAGAAAGGATCTATAACACAACGAATTCTACACATCATACGCTTGCTAATGAAGTTCGTGAAGTTTATAACGACATGCTCAATCTGAAACTCATTGATAGCTTGGGTCCAAAATTCGATATTTTCTTGAAATACATCAAAAGTGAATGGGTAGAATCCACTCCGGTCAACATTTCCCTAGCCGATCAAATCTATCGGCATATAAACGATATGACCGCATCAATTAGCGAAGCTGATCTTGTAGGTTCATTCAATCTCGTCCCCAGCCGGGTGTTTATCATGACCGTACATAAAAGTAAGGGGCTTGAATTCGAAAACATTGTCATATTGGGAGCTAATGATGGAACCTATCCCTTCTATACCATCAATCAGGTGTTGTACAATTTTAATAGTACGGAAGAAGAAAAACATCAAGCGCGGGAAGAACGCAGGGAAGACGCACGTAAGTTTTATGTTGCTATTTCCCGAGCAAAAAGAAGGCTTTGTGTGAGCTATACTGACTACAATTCTTATGGACGGCGCACTCGTCTAACTCCATTTATGAAATACATTCAGGACTATTTCTATACGGGAAGGAAGAAGGGAAACCAGCAAAATGGTGACACACAAAAATCTCATAAAACAAAGAACTTGACAGAATCTGCGCAGTAAGGAAATGTTCTTGATGCTCATACGGCATCCGGACGAAGTTCCTACAGCAAAGATTGACATCATTGAGAGGGAGTCCGTCAGAACCAAACGGCTCCAATCTGAATCATATGACAACCCTTTGCTCTTCTATAAAAACGAAGAAAACATCACAGGCAATAAATGTATCTGGATGATGACTCGTTTTATCATAATTGTCGGCTTCGGCCTATTGCATGCAAACAGTAAAGTCGTTCCCCAAAAAGAACATGTCGGCAATTCTCTAGTTCGGGTTTTATAGCGTGGGTCTTACTATCCGAATACCTAACTGGCTAGGATGACGCCGCATGTAATCGCGTAAGAGCATGGGCTCCTCCACTACTCGATGATGGATGCTCGAGGCATTGAGCATATGCAAGCCGTCGTCATGCCAGACTGCGATACCAATGTGACTCGTGTCTAGTCCACGTCGTGAAGTGATAATGACAATAATGTCACCATCATGGATGGTACGCCGCATAAGCGCACTTTCATTAATGTCACGTTTAGAAATATAGCGGAAGCGTTTTCCACTAACCCCTTTTTCCATAGCTCTAATACCAGGCAACCATTCGGGATGGGCCGCCAGCATGCGATATGCGGAAATGTGAGTGGACATATAATTTACATTCACTGTTTGTACAGCATTAAAAGGTGGCACAGGTGACTGAATATCATTCACAAGTCCCTCACGTACGTTATCTTCAATCCACACTGTGAAGTAATGTTGCCGACTTGTATAGGCCATCCGACCAGCCACGTATCTCACATCTAGCAAATGGGCGAGGAAACAAGAGAAAGCTGTTTCTCCATGACTGGCCGTGATGGAGAGTGCTAAAACGAGTTCAACCAGCGTAGTACAATCAAGTTGGCGCGTATTCACCACGAGAACTTCGTTGCGTGTTTGATCGAGCGTCCCTCCCACGTAGGGTTTCCCTATAAACTTTCGACCAAAATAAAGCATCCAGTTCGCTGGCTTCTTTTTGAGTTGAGAGGCCTCACAAAGCAACCCCACAACGCATAGGCTGTCGGTTGACGTATATACTTTGGGGATACTGTCGATATACTCCTTTGAATGATGTCCGGCACACGACTTCGGTTGAATGCTAGGAGGCAACTTCGATTGATGAGTTTCGGGCGCATTGAGAAGATTGCTCGCAGACGGATGTCCTTGCTGTCCACACGTTCCAAGCAGAGTCATAACCGACAGAAAGAGGAAAATAAACAGACTCTTCATGATTTATCCTTATTTTCGATGATACCCTCGTTTCAAACCGAAATTCACACCCAAATAGAGGTTGATTGTACCGAAGAGGCTATTGGTGGAAAACTGGTCTTTAGAGTAATTATAGGTGTGAAACACTGAACTCATGCCGGCATACCAGCGCATATTGTTATAGACTAGAGCAAAGCGTCCTACCCCATCAAGATTAAAATTCTTTATATTAAAATCACGCAAGGTGAAGTAGGAATGACTCATATCGGCCTTGCTTTGCTTATAGCCCAGTGCCAATGATAGCGAAGCATTGAAAAGCCAATTTCTGGCAAATACCCAGTTATAAGCATATCCAGCGCTAAACGACACATCGGTGTAGTGAATTTTGCCGAAGAGCAAGCTGCTGTCAATAAGCGCCTCCGAACTTCCATTTCCAAGTCGGTCGTCCAAGAGTCGGTCGAGTTGCTTCCAGTCCATACTTAGAGAGTGCCGCGTATAGCCAAATCCAACTATCATCGACCCGGCGCTACGTTTCTGCATAGTGCTTTGGCTGTAGGCGGCGGGATAAGAGAATCGTCGATGATTGAAGATATAATAAGCATTGAAACCTTTAATACTTGCGTGAAATCCACCAAAATTGACATCGCGCATTGGCTTTGTATTCACATTGTTGCCAAGACTCATACTCCTTATCTTATAGTTGTTTCCTGTTTCGCGCCAAAACAAGTCGATACCTAGCAGACTGCTATACAGGCTCAACGTGAGTTCCTTACGGTTCTTTTCATCCTTGGTCATATGCGAAAGGTCAACGGTGTATCCTAAAAACACCCACCTCCAACCGATGTATGGACCTATCCGATAAGAAGGTTCAGGAGCCAGGGTGATGTTCTGCTTGCTTTTGGTTGCGATTCTGTATCTTTCATACGAGTTGGTGTTCTGCAACATCACGGTATAATTATAGCGTTGCGGGATAATATAGTTGGTGTCGATGGTGTTGAATTCGCGGAACACGCTTGTAAAAGCATCGCCCACTTTATGAAAAAACGTGCGCTTGTGACGTACCCGTGCAATGCTGTCGGTTATACGTTCGCTGCGTCCCGTATCACAAGAGAAAGGATCGTTATCTCTCCCGTCGTAATGCAAAGCACACACAGGGATAAGCGGTATCGTCAACAAAAAGAATGTCAACAAAGTGCGAATCATATACACACAACGCATAAATTAATCAATTCTTCCAAAGAATTCGATCGAGCACCCAGTTTGTGGGGGTTGCACTAATGCTTGTACATTCACAAGTGTCCGTACCTTGCAAAGCCTCTATTACATTTTTTATAAGAGGCATTTGTACATACGAGGGATTTGAAACCTCAATACTGGTCATACCGTCGCTTGTGACGAGTTGGATTGGCTGATAAGAGAATACCGAAAAAGTGATGGTGCCACGATTGCCTACTACCTCAACGACATCTTCTTTCGCACTCTCGTGGCCCACAAAGCACCAACTGCCACTTCCTGATACCCCCGTTTCGAAGTAAAAACAGGCAGACACGGTATCCTCTGGCGCATAAAGATGTGCTCGATTAGTGGGATAGCCGTGAGCACGCGTAATGACACCGAAGTAAAATTGCAGCAAGTCTATCTGATGAGGAGCCAAGTCATAGAAATATCCTCCCCCTGAAACGTCTGGGTTCAACCTCCAAGGAAGTTTCCCATGCAATCCGGAATCCATTTCCCGAGGAGGCACCGAGAACCGTACCTGTACATTGAGCACCTCGCCTATGGTTCCACTATCGATAAGCTCTTTGACGCGCAAGAAATAAGGCAAATATCGCCTATAGTAGGCCACATAGCACGGCACCCCCGTCTCCTCGCTGATACGATTGATACGAATGCAGTCCTCATAGCTTGCCGCCAGCGGCTTCTCTACATAAACAGGTTTCCCCGCCTTCATAGCCATAATGGCAAAGGTGGCATGACTTGAAGGCGGAGTGGCTACATAGACTGCATTCACGTCGGGATCGTCAATGAGTTCTTGCGGGTCCGTATACCATTTGCGCACATGGTGCCGCTCGGCATAGGCGCGGGCATGGTCCTCCCGTCTGCTCATCACGGCCTCCACATGTGATCCTGGCACCATATTGAAGGCTGGTCCCGACTTTTTCTCTGTCACCTCACCGCACCCGACAAAGCCCCAGCTGATTTCTTTCATGAATCAATTTCCTTGTTGATTTTCTCAATATAATCGAGCACCTCGTCACGTCCCGATTTCTTCAAGCTACTGGTAATGAAATAAGGTGGAAGCGTCTCCCACCGGTCTGTGAGTTTGGCCATCCAAGCCTCTGCGTTTTGTCGTGCCTTGCCAGAGCCAATCTTGTCGGCCTTGGTGAAGATAATGCTGAAGGGTACTCCGCTCTCACCAAGCCAGTCGACGAATTCGCGGTCAATTTTCTGTTGCTCATGCCGGATGTCAATCAAAACAAACACATTTACCAATTGTTCCCGCTGAAGAATATATCCGGCTATCATCTGCTCTAGTTGTTTCTGCACCTTCTTGCTCCGCTTGGCGAATCCATAACCAGGGAGGTCAACGAGATACCATTCGTTGTTAATAATGAAATGATTGATGAGTAGAGTCTTTCCAGGTGTAGCCGAAGTCTTGGCCAGTCCTTTGTGGTTGCAGAGCATATTGATCAAACTCGACTTGCCCACATTGCTACGTCCAATGAAAGCATATTCCGGCTTCGAATCATTGGGGCACATGCCCACACGAGGAGCCGAGAGCGTGAATTCTGATTTTTTGATTTCCATATAGAGATTTTGAAATAATTGTTCATTTATCATTCCGACTCAACCTTCAATTTCCGAAAGTTCGAGCCATCGTGTTTCTTTTTGGTCGAGTTCGTCTTTCAGTTGTGGCAGGCGTTTGCTCTTTTCCGTAAGTTTGTCGACACTCAACTTCCCACTACAAAGATCGTCCTCGAGTTGCCTCTGTTCTTCTTCAAGTTGCGCAATCTCCAAGGTCAGCATCTCTAGTTCGCGTTTCTCCTTGTAACTGAGTTTTGTCTTGTCACTATGCCGGTAATTCGCTTTGGGCTTCTCGGCCTTAGGCTTCGTGTCTGCTACCGACTTTTCTGATTGCAATTTACACCACTCCCTGTACTGGGTATAGTTGCCCGGAAAGTCCTTCACTACTCCGTCACCCTTGAACACCAGAAGATGGTCCACCACCTTGTCCATGAAATACCGGTCGTGGCTTACCACGATAACGCATCCAGGGAAATCTTGCAAATATTCTTCGAGTACCTGAAGAGTTTGGATGTCCAGGTCGTTTGTTGGCTCGTCAAGCACTAGGAAGTTGGGATTGCGCATGAGCACCGTACAAAGATAGAGTTTCCGTCGCTCGCCTCCACTGAGTTTATAAACATAGTTGTGCTGTTGTTCGGGTGTAAAGAGAAAGTACTGCAGAAACTGGGCAGCCGTCATGTGCCGCCCCCCTCCCAAGTCGATATAGTCGGCGATATCGGTTACCACATCTATGACCTTCTGCGTATCGTCAAACGACAATCCCTCTTGTGAGAAGTAACCAAAGCGCACCGTCTCGCCAATGTCAAATTTGCCGTCGTCTGGAGGCACTATGCCGAGCAACATTTTGATAAAAGTAGACTTTCCCGTTCCGTTGTTACCCACGATGCCCATCTTCTCGAATCGTGCAAAATTATAATAGAAATCCTTCAGAATGACCTTCTCCTGCCTTGTGCCATCCTCTCGGAGGGCCGTATAGCATTTCGACACATACTGGCACTCGAAAATTTTGCTGCCGATATACACCCCAGCCGTCTTCAGTCTCAATTGTCGCTCCTCAATATTGCGTTTGGCCCTAGCCTCAAGTTCGTAAAAGGCATCCTCACGGTATTTGGCTTTGTGTCCACGCGCCTGTGGCATACGCCGCATCCATTCCAGTTCACGTCGGTATAAGTTGCGACAGTGTTGTATTTCAGCCCTAAGGCTATCCATGCGTGCTTGGCGTTTGTCCAAATAGTAGGCATAGTTGCCCCTATAAGTATAAATCTGCTCGTCGTCAAGTTCCAGAATGATGTTACACACCCGGTCCAGGAAGAAGCGGTCATGAGTCACCATCAGCAAGGTCTTGCGTCCCTGTCTAAGAAAACCTTCCAGCCATTCTATCATCTCCAAATCAAGGTGGTTGGTAGGCTCGTCGAGCACAAGGAAGTCTGGGTCGGTGATGAGCACGTTGGCCAAAGCCACCTTCTTCTGCTGTCCGCCACTAAGCTGGCCCATAGGCTGCTGCAGGTCTGTGATTTTCAGCCGTGTTAGAATTTGTTTTGCCTTGAGCACCTTTTCTGGATCTCCTTTGTGATTGAAGCAGGCATCGAGAACACTCTCCGAAGCATCAAAACGTGGGCTCTGCTCCAAATACCCCACACGCAAGCCGTTACGATAGATGATATCACCCGACTCATAGCCCTCGTGCCCCGTAATGATGGAAAGCAACGTCGACTTTCCTGTGCCATTGCGGGCGATAAGGCCCACCTTTTGGCCTTCGGCGATGCCAAACGAGACATGCTCGAAAAGAACCTGTGCACCAAAGCGCTTGTTCAAGTCCCTTACTTCCAAAAAGGGATTCTGATTTGCCATTTTTTATAACTTTTGATGCAAAAGTACGGATTTTTTTTGGCTGTACCAAAAAAAAAGATTAACTTTGCCCCGGTTTTATAAAAACACCAGTGTTTCCAAACTCCGAAACATTCCATCACACATAAATATTATCTCAGATTAAATGGAAGATGAATCAAAGCCTCGCCGCAAGCGTGTACGCATTGCCAAACACGAGGATCGCGTATACTCTGTAAGCGGATCAGAGGGTGAAAACTTCGATGTCATGAAGAATCAGGCTACAGGCCCGACATCGAAAGAGCAACCTTTATTTAAAGAAGAAAGTGAAATGACCGAAAAACCACAAGACAATAATACGGCCCCCGCTTCCGATCCATTGGCCGCCTTCCCCAAACATCGCGGACGCAAAAGCAAGGCTGAACTTGAAGCCATAGCCAAAGCCAAGGCACAAATGGAAGCCATACGTCTGGCACAGGAAACGCAAGACAGCAACGACGAACAGCCCCAATCCGAAGTCTCAGTCACCAAGCCTCTATACGAGGAGTATACAGAAACAACGCCGGAAGCTGAAAGCTATGCCCCTGAAGCACAAGAAACTGATATGAGAGTCGACGAAGGTGTGGTGCCCGAGGAACAATTTGCCATGGGTAGTGGTGATACGCCCACCGATGGTGACCTGTTGGCGCGCCTGCAAGCCAAAATCAACGCACATAACGAGCAGACAGGAGAATACCAGGCACCTTCTGAAGACAACTCACAGAGCGAGGACGGCATATGGGAGGGAGACCCTGCAGATGGCACCGACTTCATTCCCGTGGTCGACTTACCCATTGAAGATCAAGGAGCCTTGCCCTCTTTCGACATGCTCGATAATCCCACCAACGACATTGACCAACCCATGCCGCAACCCGTATTCCAAAACAAAAACGGGAAAAATGCGCCCAAATTCGACTTCTCTGACTTGATTGAAGCGAATGGTGTGCTTGAAGTCATGCCAGACGGCTACGGATTCTTGCGCTCGAGCGATTACAACTACCTTTCCTCGCCTGACGACATCTACGTGGCTGCCACCTATATTAGACGCTACGGATTGAAAACAGGCGATGTGGTGCAATGCCACGTCAGACCACCCCACGATGGTGAGAAATATTTCCCGCTTACCGACATCAATATGATCAACGGGCGCGATCCCTCCGAGGTACGTGACCGTATCCCCTTCGAACACCTAACTCCCCTCTTCCCCGAGGAAAAGTTCAACCTTACCGGCAATCCTGCCACGACCAATCTCTCCACACGTATTGTCGACCTCTTCGCACCCATTGGCAAAGGACAGCGTGCTCTCATCGTGGCCCAACCCAAGACTGGAAAGACTATCTTGATGAAGGACGTAGCCAATGCCATTGCCGCAAATCACCCTGAAGCCTACCTCATGATGTTGCTTATTGACGAGCGCCCCGAGGAGGTGACCGACATGAGCCGTACGGTGAATGCAGAAGTGATTGCATCAACCTTTGACGAGCCCGCTGAACGCCATGTGAAGATTGCAGGCATCGTTCTCGAAAAGGCCAAGCGTATGGTGGAATGTGGACACGATGTGGTCATTTTCCTCGACTCCATTACACGACTAGCCCGTGCTTATAACACGGTGAGCCCCGCAAGCGGAAAGGTGCTCACGGGAGGAGTCGATGCCAACGCCCTGCAGAAACCCAAACGGTTCTTCGGTGCCGCACGCAACATCGAGGGGGGTGGTTCACTCACCATCGTGGCCACCGCTCTGATTGATACGGGAAGCAAGATGGACGAGGTCATCTTCGAGGAGTTCAAAGGCACAGGAAACATGGAGCTCCAACTCGACCGCTCACTCTCCAACAAGCGCATCTTCCCCGCCGTCAACCTTGTGGCGTCAAGCACACGGCGCGACGACCTACTGCAAGACAAGACCACGCTCGACCGTATGTGGATTTTGCGTAAATATATCAGTGACATGAACCCCATCGAGGCCATGAACACCATCCACGATAACATGATGCGGACAAAGGACAATGAGGAATTCCTCATGTCGATGAACCGCTGACTCCTTTGGGCCCCAACAGAGTAGTTGGGGCCCAAAATAATATTTTTTCCATAATAAATGCTTTAATCGAAAAAAAAGCATTACCTTTGCACGCGGAAGGGCAAGGAGCCTTTCTGGGGGTGCACCGTCAATTGGCGATGCTGAGATTATACCCTATAACCTGATCCGGGTAATGCCGGCGTAGGTAGGATACATGCAAAATCCCTCTATGTTTATTTTTTAGTAAAGTTAAACAATGGAAAAAACATGGGCATGGATTGTCGCCCTGGCAATGGTCACGACAGTAAATGCGAAACCTGTGGAGAAAACACAGGAACAAAACAAACTGGACACGCTGAAAACCTATCAGCTACAGGACGTACAAGTTGTGTCAACACGCGCTTCTAAAGAAACACCGATGGCCTACAAAACGATCAGTCAACAGGACATCAAACGCGTGAACTTCGGGCAGGACCTGCCTTACCTGCTCTCGCTCACACCATCAGTAACAACGACATCAGATGCAGGAAACGGCATCGGCTATACCTCTATCCGCGTTCGCGGAATCGACCCTAGCCGAGTAAACATCACGGCCAATGGCGTGCCGGTAAACGATGCCGAGTCGAACCAAGTGTATTGGGTGAATATGGGTGATTTTGCATCGTCACTACAAAGCATGCAGCTCCAAAGGGGCGTAGGCACATCAACGAATGGTTCGGGTGCCTTTGGAGCCACGCTCAACCTGCAAACCGAGAACATCGGTACCAATCCGTTCTTAGGAATCGACCTCTCGGGTGGAACATATTATAGCCACAAGGAGACGCTGCGTTTCGGCACGGGACTCTTCGGCGGCCACTGGGGACTGCAAGGACGGTTGTCCAACATTGGAAGCCATGGCTACCTGCGCCGGGCACACACCAAACTGAATAGCTATTTCCTCCAAGGGGGATACTTCGACGACCATACAATGGTGAAACTAGTCACATGGAACGGTACCGAACAGACCTATCATGCTTGGAACTACACCTCTAAATACGAACAGAGCCTATATGGCCGACGCTACAATTCTTGCGGAGAATACTACGATGACGAGGGCAATGTACACTACTACAAGGACCAGACGGACAACTACCACCAACAAAACTATCAACTTATCTTGAGCCAGATTCTCACCGACCACTGGAACTTGAACGCCACCCTTCACTACACAAAGGGACAAGGCTATTATGACCAATACAAATCAAACAAGAATTTGCAGGACTATGGTCTCTCCGACACCAAGGTAAAAACCGACTTGACGAATCAAAAGAAAATGGACAATGACTTCTATGGTGCCATTGCATCCATCAACTACAACAATCATCACAACCTGAAGGGTACGCTCGGTAGCGGGTGGAACCGTTACGACGGCGACCACTTTGGCATCGTTACATGGGTGAAGCAACCCGTGAAAACGTTCTACCCTGGCTATGAGTATTATTTCAGTAATGCCGTGAAAAGCGACTTCAATGTCTATGGCAAATTAAACTGGACTTTCTGGAAAGGTTTGGGAGCATTCGTCGACCTGCAATACCGCCACGTGGGCTATAGAATGCAGGACCCCGAAGACGACGCTTATGCCGACAAGAGCGGCCGTTATGTAATTCATGACGACTTCGATTTCTTCAATCCGAAGGCTGGATTGAACTGGCAACTCGACGCAAACAACCAAGTATACTTCTCCTACAGCGTGTCACACAAAGAGCCCACCCGCAACGACTATCAGGACAACGGAGTGCGCCACCTTAAAGCTGAAAAGCTCCAAGACTACGAACTAGGCTATAAATATGCCTCCAAGCACTTTTCCGCAGGACTCAACTTCTATTATATGTACTATGACCATCAGTACGTGCTTACAGGCGAACTCAACGAGATAGGCGAGGCTATTGCCAGCAACGAGAACTCGGGAAAAAGCTATCGGGCCGGTATCGAAATCGAAGCCGCATGGAAACCTGTCGACTGGTTCCGCTGGGACGCCAACGCCACCTTTAGCCGTAACATCAACAAGGACTGGACGGTAACCCTCGACGACGGAACGTTGGCCAACCTGGGGAACACCCACACCACCTTCTCGCCCAACCAGTTGTTCAACAATATCTTCAACTTCATGTACAAAGGATTCACTGCCAGCGTACAGAGTCAGTTTGTCGGCAAGCAATACCTCACGAACACCGATTTCCAAAAATACGTGTACTATGCCCAGGACGGCTCTAAACAAGATGTTGACATGGTGCTTCACAGCCATTTCGCCACCAACATTGACCTCTCCTATGATTTCTCGTGGAAGAAGCTCGGACTAAAATCGGCCACCGTGGGCATCAGCCTCTACAATATCTTCTCCAAGGAATATGACAATAACGGTTGGGCCGCTCCCTCATACCACCGCGTCGACGGCAAGGTCGAGGCCTACTATACTGACCTCTATTCGGCTGGATTCGCACCCTCAGCCCCATTCAACTGCATGGCCCACCTGAGCATCAACTTCTAGAACTTATGTGGAATTTCCTTTCCGTACACGCCCTCGACCTCCTTGGTACACTTGTAGGACTCGTCTACATCTACCAGGAATACAAGGCAAGCATCTATCTATGGATTACCGGCATCATCATGCCGGCAATCTATATTTTCGTATATTGGCATGCCGGCCTGTATGCCGACTTCGGCATGTCTGTCTACTATGTGCTAGCCGCCGCATACGGATTCCTCTCTTGGAAATTCCCAAAGAAAAAAGACATCGTAGTGGCTGAGGAACGCCCCATCACACACTTCCCCCAAAGGCTCGTTCTGCCGTCCGTGCTTGTGTTTGCCATGCTTTGGGGTGCCATTTACGGGGTACTCGCCCACTTCACCAATTCAACCGTACCCGTCTTCGACAGTTGGGGCAACGCACTGAGCATTATTGGTCTTTGGGCATTGGCCAAGAAATACCTTGAGCAATGGTACATTTGGATAGCCGTTGACGCCGAACTATCCATACTCTATGTTTACAAGGGACTTCCCTTCACCGGTGCCCTCTATGCCCTTTACGTAGTCATCGCTATCGCAGGAGTGTTTAAATGGCGCAAAATAATGAAAGAAGAACAACAACCAAGCCTATCTTTATGACAACCCCATCTCCCATGCGCCAGTTCCAGCAATCGTTCCCTATTATCGGAGAACATTATCAGCCCGATGCCGTCGTACTATGCAATGGCGACTACCCCTCGGCTACCGTCCCCCTGCAAATCTTGG
The DNA here is from genome assembly GCA_964420715.1 of uncultured Prevotella sp. GTDB lineage: Bacteria > Bacteroidota > Bacteroidia > Bacteroidales > Bacteroidaceae > Prevotella. The sequence continues at coordinate 84,875 of CAYQUN010000003.1, forward strand.
CCCATGCTCCCTTTGTTTGCTGCTGTGATGATGCAGCCGAAAACTATCTCGGCCAAGGACGCCGCCCTGATGCTATCATTGGCGACGGCGACTCACTACCACAAGCCATCAAAGAACAATATGCGGACCTCTGGCACCATGTTTCCGAACAGGACGACAACGACCAGACCAAGGCAACGCGGTTCCTTATGGCCAAGGGGTTCAAGCGTCTTTGCTATTTGGGAGCCACGGGCAAGCGCGAGGACCACACATTGGGCAACATCAGCCTCATGGCCCGTTATACTATGGAGTTTGGGCTCTGTCCGGTCATGGTTACCGATTACGGTTATTTTCTTGTAGCACATGGCGACGCCATCTTTGCCACATTCCCGAAACAACAGGTGAGTATCTTCAATCTTTCATGCACGCGGCTTGAAAGTTTGGGACTAAGATGGCCAAGCTACCCCTACAAACAATTATGGCAAGGTACACTAAACGAGTCAATTGGCCACGAAATCTGTTTTAAGGCAGATGGCACATACATCGTCTATCTCACACATCTGCCGAAAAACTAAAGCCCAATATCTTCTTGTGTGCGACAACAAGATTGCGAATCAAGGACTTAAAGTTTTTTTAACGCAAAAAAAGCCCTCCAAGAGTTGCAATTGCGAAATATTTGACTTATTTTTGCAAAGTAGAAATATACAAATGATTGCTCAATTTTTTAAAAACATATAATCCGTAACAAGCCTCTTTTTTGTGAGGAAAACATCATTTAGTGGTTACATCGGCCCGTGATGGGTCGACTGCTTGAGTTAATTTATATCAATGATTATAATGGTTATGCTGGGGTCGCGAGATTCCGGCATAATTGTTTCTAAGACCATGGGGGAATAGAAAACTATAATTGCATTCAACATTTACTTTACATTTTCGTTGTGCATCCTATTTTTTACCACAAACAAAATGTCAGAATAGAGAGGTTTTGATTGACATTTATAAAGATATGTCATAGAATATCTTACAGTTTTGTAAAAATATAAAAACAAAAGCAGAAAGAACACATGAAAAGCCTTTAGAGACGCTAAAAAAGCCTCTCAGAGGTTGTAAGAATGGCCTTCAGAGACGCCAAGAAAGGCTCTTACACATTGTCAAAACAGTGTAATCAGATTTTGTCAGATATAATTTGACAACGCTTTACTTAGGGAAAGATTGTTCCGGTGGGTACGGACTGATGCTGGCAAAACAAATCGCCCCCAGTCGTATGAACACGACCGAGGGCGACTTCCTGGTAACATTCCACCTGCACTTATGGCGCAAGCATGGACTTGAATTATTTCTTCACGGCCTTGAGATATATCTCGGCGTGATTTCCACTAGCAAGCACATGGTCTAGGAAGTTTTTCACATCGGACACCGTGATGCTGTTGAGCACCTGCTTATAAGTGGTGAATCCGTCGAACTTCTCGTTGACGTAATCCGAGAGAATATCCATCCAGTAGCCATTCTCTTTAGCCTTCACGTCTGCTTCCTTGAGCAGGATTTGACGGGCCTTTTCTAATTCCTGGCTATCGGGAGCAGACTTCACCTCCTCCATGCCAGAGAAGAATTTGGGCACGGCCTGCTCGGCCTTGTCGGGGTTGAGTCCGGCTATACCACGTAAGCCATAGCCCCTCTTGTAGGCGGCGTTGGTGTAGTAGCTGGGAGAGCAACCGGCATAGTAGGCCGCACTAAGTTTCTCACGAATGGTCTCCTCGAAGTTGTTGTTCAGCATGTGGGCGGCAATGCTGCAAACAATATCCTTCTTCAACGTGCGCGCCTCGGGTGCTGTGGTCCATAACTCCACAATCTGGCTTTGAGGATTCTCCATAGCTTTGGTGAAGTCGTTTTTCACTTGTCCGTGGGTATAGGCAAAGTCCTTGCGCCTGTAGCTCTTACCCTTAGCGGGCAGCGAGGCCAGGTAAGTCTTGACATAGCTTTGGAGCGAATCTTCATTGAAGTTGCCTACAAAATAGAACGTGAAGTCCTTAGCGTTGGCGTAGAGTTGACGATAAAGGCTGAGGGCATGCTGATAGTCGATGGCCTTGAGTTCATCGATAGAAGGCAGTCCGACGAACTTGTTCCCACAAAAGAGCGTACTCTGAAGTGAATCCGCAAAGATGAGTTGTGGATTATTATCGACGTTCTGAACCATGGCCATATAAGTTTGCACAAGGTTTCCAAAGCTCTTCTCGTCGGGTTTGACACTCGTGAGTTTCAGATAAATGAGCTGCATCAACGTCTCCAGATCTTTGGGCGTAGTAAGGCCCGTGAGGCCGTGGTAGTTTTGTCCGAGACTCGTGTTCAAGCGCACCTGCTTTCCGGCAAGAGCTTTGGTGATTTCCGTACTAGAGAAGTCTCCCAATCCACTAGCGTTAACGATGTCGTCCATCATACTCACATTGCAGCCTTCCGATTGCGAGAACGAGGTGAAACCGCCATCAGCCTCAGCAGAAAAACGCACCTCATCGTCCTTGAAGTCGGTCTTCTTGGTTACCACACGGGCACCATTGGAGAGGGTTAGAATCTTAAAACCAAGCTTCTTATCCTCCTTCACAGACACGATTTTCCCAGCCTTGGGGGCTTCCTTGATTAAGGGCTCCTGCTTGACATTGTCCACATAGGGAGTAACCTGGGCTGTACGTACTTGAGCGACAATTTGCTTAAGGTCATCTACCGAAGGATAGGTGGCACCATCTTTTTCGCGCATCATCAGCAGAGAAACCATGTTGGTGTCGTTGAGCACGGTAAGATTCTTGGCCATAGCGTTCACCACTTCAAGGGGCAAATTGGGCACAATCATCTTAAAGAACTCATAGTTGTCGGCTATAGAGGGGATAGGTTCATTCTCAATGAAATTGTCCACATACTCACTGGTAAAGGTCGCATTCTTGGTCTTGTCACGATTGGTATAGGCTTTTTCCAATACGCTTAAGTATTCATCTTTAGCACGCTGATACTCGGTAGCGGTAAATCCATAGTCGTGTATACGCCTTATTTCGGTGAGTGCGGCAGCATAGGCCTCTTTCATTTTGTCAGGCTTGGCCATTCCGCTGACAGAGAAAGCGTCCTTGGTGCGCGAGATGAGATAGTCGCCATAGCTGGCGCCAGCTTGCAGATAGGGGCAGTCTGGTTCCTGTGCCTTCTCATCAAAACGTGAGGAAAGCATGGTGGCTACCATCTCGGTAATATAACTGTGAACGAGGTAGGCCGCATCTGTCTTGGCGCTATCGGGCACGGGATCGTGCTTTAAGGCGATTCCAAAGACGTCATAATTCATCTCCTTGTCCTTGTCGACGACAAAGATTGGCTCATTGTTATCGGGCACGGGCTCGGGTACCACCTTGGGGGCATTAGCAGGAACGGTTATCGGTCCGAAGAGTTTCTTGATTTCAGCCTCTATGTGGTCCACATCAATATCACCAACCACGATGATGGCCTGATTGTCCGGGCGGTACCATTTGTGATAGTAGGCGCGGAGCGTCTCGGGCTTACAACCATCGACCACACTCATTAATCCAATGGGCATCCGATAGCCGTACTTGCTTCCAGGATAGAGCTGGGGAAGAACGCGCTCAAGAATGCGCATCTGTCCAACCATACGCATACGATACTCGTTATGCACAACGTCACGCTCGTCATCAATGGCTTTTTGAGAGAGTGTGATACCATTCGACCAGTCTTTCAGGATAAGCATGCAACTATCGATGGCCGAAGCACGCCGGGTGGGCACGTCGGTGAAGTAGTAGACGGTCTGGTCCACGCTAGTGTAGGCGTTGAGGTTGCGTCCATAGGCCACGCCGATGGATTCGAGATACTTCTGCAAGTCATTGTCCTTGAAATGGTCGGAACCATTAAAGGCCAAATGTTCCAAGAGGTGAGCCAAGCCGCGCTGGTCATCATCTTCGTTGATAGACCCGACCTTTTGGGCAATGTAGAAATCGGCCACATGCTCGGGATAATTGTTGTGGCGGAGATAGTAGGTCAGCCCATTGTCGAGCCTTCCAATACGCACGTCCTTGTCGACGGGGATAGGCCCCATCTGTTGCGCATGGAGGCCCAGCACCATCACAAGCAACAATGCAAGTGCAAGAATCTTGTTGTGTTTCATTGTGTAAATATAATAATAGATGTATTTAAATGTTCACTCTTCAAACAGGTTGGGCTCTTCGGACAACTCTGGTCTCACATATTGGTTAGGGCGTACGAGGCGCGCACGCAGTTCTTCGAGTTGCGACATACGTTCCTTGCGGTAATCGTTCATTGTTCCGTGACGGAGAGCCTTGCGATTAAACTTAATCCAGTCGAGCATAAAGTGCTCTTCCGGCCTGTGCTTAGAGGGATTGCGATGATTGGTCGTCATAAAGTCGATGATGGCCTGCCACTTGTTCGTCCATGTGATGTCTCTTTTGTTCATTTGTATTTTCCTTTTTGTTGCTTTTGGGGTGGGTATATCCAGACGCGTGGACGATTTGCGAGCTTATTGCGTGACCACATCGGCCCATTTGGGTGGATTAACACCCAACAGGTGTTTCACAAAGAAGTCGAAACGCTTGTGCTCGCCAAAGCGTTCACCCATGCTGTGGTGTACACCGGGCAGGACAACCAGTTCGAAATCTTTGCCGGCTCGGATAAGGGCGTCAGCCACCTGGTAAGTACTCGAAGGGTCTACATTGTCATCGAGTTCACCTACAACGAGCATCAACGGACGTTCCAAGCGTGGTGCCAAATAGACATTACTCGACTCCACATAGCTGGAGTCGACGGGATAGCCCATCCAGAGTTCGTTCCACCAAATCTTGTCCATGCGGTTGTCATGGCATCCGCAACTGCTGTAGGCGGCCTTGTAGAAATCGCCATGAAGAAGCACGGCTGTGGTGCTCTCCTGTCCACCCGCCGAAGCACCAAAGATGCCCACGCGAGTGCTGTCCATATAAGGATACTTTTCACAAGCAGCCTTGATCCATCGTTCGCGATCAGGAAATCCAGCGTCTTTGAGGTTTTTGTAACACATCTCTTCAAATGCTTTGCCACGCCAAGCCGTCCCCATAGCATCCAGTTGCACTACAATGAATCCTAACTCGGCCAACGCTGTTGTGTTCCAATTGTATGGCATGAAACTCTTGGGCGTATAGGCGTCTCCTGGGCCTGCATAGATGTATTCGATAACGGGATAGCTCCGCGTTGCATCAAAGTGAGAGGGGCGTTGGATGATGCCGTACATGGGTGTCTTGCCGTCACGTCCCATAGCAACGAAGGGCTCTGGAGCACGCCATCCCTTTGCACGAATAAGCGAGAGATCGGCCTCTTCGATTACTTTCACAAGGCTCCCGTCGACGGCCGACCGCAACTCTGTGCGCGGGGCTGTATCTACCAGTGAATAGGAATCGACCAAATAGCGATGGTCCGAACTATACTTGGCCGTATGGGTTCCACGACCGGGGGTAAGGCAGAGCAGGTTACGCCCGTCGAGCCCTATCTTGTAATAATGAATGAGGTATGGGTCTTCGTCGGGATTAACTCCGCTGGCAGAAAAGTATATTTCCCCCTGTTCCTCGTCGATCCACTGCACGTCGCGTACGCACCATGCCCCATGAGTAATCTGCCTAACCATCTTGCCACGGACTACGTCAAAGAGATAGAGGTGATTCCACTGGTCGCGCTCACTTGTCCACACCACTTGCCGTCCTTGATGGACAAATTGACGGAATATACGGGGATAATTGACAAACTTGTCAGAGCGTTCCTCAACCACGACACGCAGACGTCCGGTTTGGGCATCCATGGCCAGTAACTGATAAAGTTTGTGGCCTCGCTGGTTGTATTCCATGGTTACCTCACGGCTGTCGTTCGTCCATTGCATCATCCCCAGTTCGTACTGATTGTTTAGGACGGTGGCATCCGCCTCTACCCGCCGTCCCGTGGCCACTTCAATGATAGTAGGATATTTTTGAGGAAGGGCGTCGCCTGGTTTTGCGTACTCCTGCTTGTGAAGGATGGGCTGGAGTTGGTCTGTTGGCGAGGATTCCACATAATAGGCATAACGCTTTTCCACAGGACGCCGTTTGCATACGAATATGTATTTACCATCGGGGCTCCATAGTATACGGTTGGAATAATAGCAGCCCAAAGTGCCATCCTGAGTGAGAACACGCTTTTCCGTATAGGGACGTCCCACCTTATGAAGGACTACGTTACATCCCTCGATGTAGGCTTCCTGCCGGCCATCAGGCGAAGCTACGGGGAAAGCGTCTTTCTCCTCGTCCACCTCCATCCAGTGACGTTCATGGCGCCGACCAAACGCGGGCTTACGGACGGGACGGGCAATGCCCAACACACGATTCAGTTCGTCGATACTCGTATAGATGGTTTTCTCGCCGGAGTCTGCGTCGTAGAGCACGAAACGCCTGCCCTCTGGGGTGGAAACATTATAGTGAAACTTATGGGTGGAATCGCACCATGCAACATCGCGGGCCCAATAGTAGACAGAATCGGCACTGAAAGCCTTACCAAGAGAATAGGCGCGATTGTAATCGTTCAACGTACCTTGCGCCGAAACACAGGTGCTGGCCAACCATGCGGTGAGAAATAGAAGTTCTTTTATTTTCATCTTTTGATACAAGGAGCAACGCCGATGCAGAATGAATTTGGAAGCGTCGACGCGCAGGTTGTGGTAATATATTGCAAAGGTAATGGAATTATAAGAAACGGCAAAGGTGAAGTTGGGATTTTTCGGCATTCCTTCACGATTTATGCCATGTTGCCTTCATAAACATTATGTGCCCTCACTTTGGTAAAAAGAGGACACATATTAAGATCAAACTTTAAGTGTTACGGGCCTCTTCTTCAATGCGCTCGGCCTCAGCAAGCAAATGGATGGCATCCACATATTGGGCAATGCCCTGAGCCACATCCTTGGCGGCCTTCATGGCCAACACCACGGTCTGCGGCCGATGTACTACATCCCCCCCCGCAAATACTCCTCTGCGAGTGGTCATGCCCATAGGACGCTCGACGACCTTCACATACCCCTTCTCATCGACATCGATACCATCGGTGGTACTTACGATACGATTAGCGGGACGACTTCCTATGGCAAGGAAAATACGGTCAAAAGGCTCCACACGTTCGCCTTGAGGAGACTTGAGACGACATTGGGCTAGCCGACCGTTCTTACCAGGAAGGAACTCCTCCACTGTGGTCTCCCATTCAAACTTCACGCCTTCCTTCACCGCATCCTCGTATTCACTCTGGATAGCAGGCATTTCCTCTCGTGACCGCCGATAGATAACGGTAACGTCGGCACCAAGTCGGATGCTCGTGCGTGCAGCATCCATGGCCACGTTTCCTCCACCAATGACACCCACACGTTGTCCTTCCTGCAGCGGCACCATGCTACGGCTCATGGCCCCTTCGTTGTAAGCGTTTACATTATGTAGGAAATAGGTACTTTGGCTCACGCCATGCAGTTTGCTTCCTGGTGTGGCGTCCATATTGTTTGGTACGGCTGTCCCCGTACCCATAAAAATAGCATCGTAGCCCGCACGAAAAAGACTGTCCACCGTGACATTGTTTTCTCCCACCATACAGTTGCACACGAAGTTGACGCCCAAAGCCTCAATTTTTTCAATCTCATCGCGTACCACTTTCTTGGGCAAACGATATTCCGGAATACCATACATCAAAACACCACCAGGCTCCTTCTGACCTTCGAAGATGGTAACGTTAAAACCTTGTCTAGCCAAATCACCGGCTACAGTGAGTCCAGCAGGCCCAGATCCAATTACGGCCACCTTACCTCGATTTTTCTGAGGGAGTTTCTCTCGGGTAAGATTCATCTGCGTATCGAAGTCGGCTATGAATTGCTCAAGTTTGCCGATTTGGATGGGATTACCCTTGCGATTGAGCACACAATGGCCTTGGCACTGCTTCTCATGAGGGCATACACGGCCACAAATAGCGGGCAAGTTGCTTTTATTGTTGATGATACTCATGGCCGCACCCATATTACCCATGGAAAGTTCATGAATAAAATCAGGAATGTCGTTCTCTATGGGACATCCCTTTCGACATTGGGGCACTTTGCAATGCAAACAGCGCTTAGCCTCGTCAATAGCCTCACGGGTGGTGAATCCTTCGTTGACGGCCTTGAACGCTACGTTTTCATCTTCGCTACTCATGTTTTTTTGACTTGTTTTGTTGTTTTCGTTCATCAGTTGTTGTTTTCGTTTGCAGATGCTTCTTCACTACTCGTGTTACACAACGACAAGCAATCCCACTTCACAGTCATACGACGATAGACTCCTACTACACATCGATAACCATCCCCTCATCGGTTAGAAAAGAATTAGGAAATACGGCTTGGGCTTCGTCGAGAAGCACTTTCTCATTATTATAACGGGCACTATAATGACCTAGCATGAGTTTCCCCACCCCTGCCTTGAGGGCAACAGAAGCGGCTTGCCGCGCTGTACTGTGGCAATAAATCCGAGCCCTCGACTCATAATCGCTCGCATAAGTAGACTCATGGTAAAGGGTGTCAACACCTTCGAGCAGTTTCCATAGGGTGGGAATAAATTTTGTGTCACTACAATAAGCGTATGAACGTGGCGTGTCAGCAGGCGACACAAGGCGGGCGTGTTCAATATATTCGCCCTCGGGGGTAATGCCATCGGCTCCTGCCTTAATATTGTTAATCTGGCTCAATGGGATTCGGTAGTAATCTATCATATCACGCCGGATGTGTGGAAGCGTGGCTTTCTCACGAAATAGGAAGCCGCAACAGGGCACTCGATGAGCCAAAGGCAGGGTGCTCACCGTAAGGCTTTTGTCTTCGTAAACCACATAGGGGCGTGAGGTGTCAACGGGGTGAAAATCAATATCATATCCTAATCCTTGACAGAAAAGGTTTAATGTAGACTTAAGCACCGGTTCAAAGGCAGCAGGGGCATAAATGCTCAAGGGAGCTGTACGTCCCAACATCCCGAATGTACTAATCATGCCTGGCAAGCCAAAACAATGGTCTCCATGAAGATGTGAGATGAACACGGCTTGAATGCGTGTGAAGCGGATGGCTGATTTTCTGAGTTGGGTTTGAGTACCCTCGCCACAATCTACCATAAACATCTTCCCGCGAATTTCAATCACCTGTGACGAGGGATTGTGCTTAGGAGTCGGCAGGGCCGACCCACATCCCAAAATATGTACTTTGAAAGGCTCCACGCTCCCCCCCCTACTTCTGTCGTTTATAGGCAAAAATACCTACTTTGTTTTCCAAATACAGGCTGTCATTGCCTAATTCATTGATCGCAAACGTATCGGTGTTGAGGATTATATTCCCGTTATACATCTTCCATGAGGTCCATGGGTGGCTTTCAGCTTTCACATACGACTTTACCGTCCCCCCCTCTTCGATTTCGAAATTCTTATCCAGACTCGTCCACTTGCCAATGAGCGATGAAATATTCACCACCTGTTGAGCCGTCCATTCTCCATCTGCGTTCTTATAACCTTGTACTGAAAGACGATCCCCCACAAGTAAGCCGCCCTTCACAGTGGACGGTGCGTCATCGTTATCGTAAACCATGTAGTTCAGCGTGTCACCGGTGTTGGTAATGAGTTGCAAGGTGTGCATGGCAGTTTCCTCACCACAAATGCCATAAACGGCCGTATCGCCACTCAACCCGACTCCCATCGAATCGGCAAGCGATTCTTGTCCGGTCGAAGGTTTTGATTTATGAGTGCACTGGGTACAGCTCATAAGTAGTAAAAGGACAAGCGATAAATCAAGAATCTTTTTCATCGTTTACTTTATTTTATAATTACTTATTCCATGAGAAGTTCGAAATTCTTCCGCAGCCATAATCTGATACCCATAACGCTTTTGCTGGATTATAGATCATCGCCGGACTTCTCTATTTGCTTGGCCTCGTTCCATAGTTCATCCATTTCCTCCAGCGAGCTGTCTTTAAACTGTTTATGCTTCTCCTTTAGCTTCCTTTCAACATAGCCGAACCTGCGGATGAATTTCTGATTGGTTAACTCCAAAGCATTGTCTGGATTAAGGCGATAGAGCCGAGCTGCATTGATTATGGAGAAAATGAAATCCCCCAACTCACGTGTCGAATTCTCTTGGTTTTCCTTTCTGAGCTCTGTTTCGAGTTCATCGAGTTCTTCATGCACCTTTTGCCATACATCTCCCTTTTCTTTCCAATCGAATCCCACGTTGCGTGCCTTGTCCTGTATGCGGTAAGCCTTAATGAGAGAAGGAAGGCTTGCCGGCACCCCGGAGAGTACACTCTTGTTTCCTTTGCGTTCCTGCTGTTTACGCTCCTCCCAAGTGTGCTCCACTTGTGAAGCCGTTTCGGGCGCATCTTCATTGCCCATCACCACTTCGTCCTTATACACAACCTGTCCATGAGAGTCAATGGCCAGGTCGGGATCGGTAACATACCATTCCTCTCCACTCCAATCAATGAAGTCGTGTCGGAACATGAGCTTATCGCTTTGGTGATTACACACATCAGCAATATCAAAAGCACCTGTCTCCTCGCCCAACATGGCATAGAAAATCACATGCTCTGTTACATCGCCAAGTTCTTTACAGACCTCCTCCAAATCGCCATTCATCAATGCGTCACAGAGTTCATATACCTCCTCTATCGTGTGAGGGCGTAAGCTTTCAAACGTTTGTTTCCGGTCCCACGGACATTCCTTTCGGAGCCTGTCTTGTATGTCGAGCAAACGGCCAAAAGCCTTGAGTTTTTCTTCCTTTGTATGCATCATTGGTTATTTTGTTGCAAAGATACTGCAAACCGAAGACAATACAAAACAAAATTCATTTTGTTTTTATTGTTGAGGCGAAGCATGTGTTATAAAAGATATAACAAATACCAAATCAACACAAGATAGAAACAGCCAAGCCCTTGGCTCGAATAGGTACAAAAAAAATTGATTGTCTCACGACAACCAATCTTTTCATTAACCTTAATAATCTAATACCATGAAAAACACGTTGCAAAATTAATGATTTTACATGAACATCCAAATAAATTTGGCATATTTTTCCACAACTTTAATTTTCTTTAAATGAAACACCATCCCATTTTAGTTTTCTTTGCATTCGTATGATGTCCAAAGCCTTACGTTGCTCATCGCTAACCAAGGGAAAAGCAAGTTGCAGGATGAGTGAATCGTCTGAGGGTGACAAGGTGGCGTACACCATCGCAGGTTCTATCATGGCACGAAGCTCATCAAAGCGAGCTTGGCTCATCGTGTCAGGCCGTACAAGATAGACGTCAGGGGTGAATCCTTTTCCATCAGGCATAAGAACTTGAGGAATATGCTGAGAAGGAATCGGTTGCCATGTTTGGGTAAAGAAGCGTATCACGCTCTCTCTCTCTGGGGCAGACACGGTGAGCACCATACATAACAAACTGTCGCCTTGCGACGAGGGCAGAAGGCGCAATTGCATACGCGAGCACGAATTCAAAGAAATGTCAGCATAATTGGATGTTAGTGTGTCAAGTGACGAATTGCCATCTAGCAAATTTTTCACCTGAGCCTTAACATGCATGTCGGCAAAGTCTATCATCTCTTGACGGAGGTTGGCATTGAGATAAGGCATAAGAGAATCAGGCATAGACTGCCATAACGACCGCATAGACTTAGCTGGCATGGCCATAGCCGCCATAAGGGAAATTAAGGTGAGGAGGAATGACTTAATGTTCATGATGTTTTTTGTTTAGGGATGAAGTTGAATGGGCCGTAACGCAACTGGCAAAGCCATCGTCCACGGCGCGGGACGATGTAGACTGTAAAAAGTCCTCCCATGCCATCGGGAGCCTGTCCGCCGATGTAGAAAGGCGTATGATCGTCCTCCTCGTCATAGGACACCATGTAATTTCGACTTAACTTATTGGCCATAATACGGGCAGCATGTACAGCAGAATCCTTCGATGCGCATGGTATGGAAAAGCGGGCTTGATTAAAATAGCTTTGGGAATTTCCATATTGGAAATCAAACTCCAACGTATCGAAATGGAAACCATCATATTCTTTTCTCCGATAGACCACTTTCGTGGAATCAAGATGCGAAGGATGTCCGTAGACTTTGTGGAGCACGGCCAAGACTTGTTGATAACTCTCGCCAAACAGCCCCGGCCCAATACTATCGCGCATCTGAGCTTTAGATACAAAAGCAAGACCACCTAAGAGAAGCAATAATGCAATCCGTTTCTGCATGAATAAATACTCTTCAATTAATCCAATTGCAAAGTTACTACAAAATAGGCAAAATACCAAAAGAAACTTTCAATCCGATGACGTTCCCCATCCTCTCTAAAGACATCACATCACGACAAACTGGACAAGGAACATGTAGACCACGGTACCCCCCAAGATGGATAACATCATCTGTCTTCTCCAAACATGAAGTAACACCGTGACGATGATGCCAACAAGTTCGGGTAAACCGAAAGGAAATGATGTGAAATGGACGTCCTTGACACAATATACCACCAACATGCCAAATACGGCAGGAGGAAGCACGGCACTGAGATAATGGACAAACAAAGGAGTGCGGGGACCACGAAAGATGAGGAAGGGCAGAAAGCGGGTGAGCGCCGTGGCAGTTACGAGGATGGCAATAGTGAGCACTTGCTGCGTGGTTGTCATGGGTGGACCTCCTTTCTACTATGCCCGGCAACAATGGGCTCAAGTTTCCTTCGCAAAACAATGAAGAAAAGCAAGAGCGACACCATGGCGGGAATGACAAAATACTCACTCCCAAACAACACCAGGCATCCAGACGAAATGACCAATCCAGATATGGACGCTACATGGTTGCGTTCCTTAAGCCACTGCTCCATAAAGATCGTTACAAACATGGCCGTCATCACAAAACCCAACCCCTTGGTACTGAATGTAATCAAATCACCGAAGAAGGCGCCCATAGTGGCTCCAGTAACCCAATAAAAATAATCGAGTACTGTGACCCAAAGCATGAACCATCCCGAATCAACCCCATGCGGAATACGAGCCGTATAAATCACGGAGAAAGTTTCGTCGGACATTCCATAGATCAATGGAAACTTCTTCCACCCCATACCCTTAAACTTCTCCAACATGGAAATGCCATAAAATAAATGGCGGGCACAGATGAGCAAAGCAATAAGAAAAGATTGCAAGGGGTGGAACTGTCCTGTAAGCATCTTCACGGCTACAAACTCTACCGAACCACTGAAGATGGTCATGGCCATAATCATCGGCCAATAGAAGGCAAATCCCGACTTGTTCATCAGCAAGCCATAGGCCACTCCTAGAAACCAATAACCAGCAAGGATGGGAAGAGTGTAGGGAAAGGCTGCCACCAATGCACCCCGCCACTTGGGACCTGAGGGTAGAAATTGATAATTGCGACGATGATGAAAGGAAAAAGACAGCATAAGTATAAGTAATGTATTATTCCTCTAAACTCCTAACATTGTGGCTTTGACGAATCCACTTCCTCAGACTGATGCCCAACCGTGTTGGCACAAGACCGAGGATTTCACTAGGTGCCAAGGGCACAAGATGGATGAAGTGCGATGCGCTGAGCTTCAATGTAACGCGCCAATGAGGTTCCTTACCGGTACGGAAGCCATGGCCGAAATTGCCACCACGCTTCACCATCTTAAAAAAATAGGTATTATACCGGTTGTCAGAGGTGCGTAAAGGGACTAGAGCCAGCGCCGGATCCATATCCAGGTATTTCACGAGGAATGACATCACGGCTTTATAGGCCCGGAAATAGCCTATGGCACGCAGGTGGCGCTCCAGTTCAACACCATCAATTTCGTCATGCCTGCTTCTTAACAGAGACGCCAGGTCACAGAAATGTCGAAGACCTATACCCTCCATCAGCATGTGATTGAACATGTGCTTAAAGATGACCAACAAATCGGTAGTGGCATCAAAGCCCCTTATAGGCCCGTTAGGAGTTGGGATTATGGTGCAACGGGGAAGTGAGTCGTCAACAAGTCGGTCGAAATAGCATTGATGCCGACGACATCCAAAGGTTTCTATACGATGATGAAACTCAAATCGGAAGCCATTACAAATAAACGAGACATGCTTTTCTGTTTCCTCATCAAGATGCAATCCTCTTTTTCTAAATAGAGTCACAGCCCGTTCGTAATCACCAGAGGGGAAATAAAAATCGACATCCCCCATGGAACGAGTCCATGGTTTGTCATAGTAGCGAGCAGCCATCACACCCTTGAAAACGACATAACGAATACCCTCATGGTCCAACATGCTAGCCATGGAAGATACGTCCAAAAGCATTTTATCATAGATTTCATGTGCCCGATTCATCGTGTTTAGCCATTTCGTGGTCAAGGCGGCTTCACTTCGCATCGATTGGCCTATCACGTAGTCGGCCACCATAACGGAAACCGACTGTGCCCGAGATGCTTTGAGAAGTTCATTCATTGTGGGAGCGTCAAGCTCGTAAAAAGGCGCAGGACGTCTCCATAAGCTTCCCGCAAGGAACTTCATTAAAATGTTCTTCATTTTATCGTTGCGGCAACCGATGACCATTCAAAATCGGACGAACATATTGTGGCACCTTCCATAACATTTTCAGTACTTTTAGCAAGAAGCCGTGCATACCGAGAGAGTCGTAAACGTCGATGTCTTCGCGAAACATTTTCCAAAACGAACGTCCGTTGGTTGATCGTCCGCCCATGCGCATCTTCACCACATACCGGTCGAGGAACTTCACCTTGAGGTCCTTCTCATAGAGATAGTGCACGAGAAACTCTGTGTCCGAGGCAATGGAATAACGTGTGTCATAAAGCACGTCTTGCATGATGACATCACGGCGCATAAAGCAGGTGGGATGCAAGGGAAGCCATCCTGCGGCCACTTTGCGACGTAGGAAGGGCGCACCACGCCAGTCGCGCACTACACGGTTGAGATTCTTGCTGTCCACATACACACCATTAGCATAGACCAACTCGACCCCCTCTTCACCAAAAGCCTTTACAATATCGCTCACCGCATGCTCGTCGAAAAGGAAATCGTCGCTATGCACCCATCCCACGATATCACCAGTAGCCATACGCAGTCCCTTGTTCAAGGCATCATACATGCCGTGGTCAGGTTCCGATACGGCACGGAAGGAAAATCCCGGGTGGCTTGCCTTGAATTCCGGCGCGTCCACTCTCCTTCTCACCGCCCTCACCTCGCTGCCTGTGTTGTCAGTGCTGCCCCCATCTATAACGATGTATTCGATACTGTCGTAATCTTGCGAGACCACGCTTTCCATCGCACCACGAATCACATCACCACGATTGAAGCTTACCGTTAATATTGTAACTTTCATCGCATATTCTTCTTCAGCCGCAGCAGGCCTTGTTTTGTAACGGTCAGTTGCAGTCCTATGTTGTTTCCCAACAGTTTTCCATGGTCCAACCCGAATCCGCCCTTCACACACCATCCCTTGGGCAAGGTGTGCGCAGCCTCTACGAGCAGAGATGTATCATAACGCCACGGCACATAAGGATTGCCATACGTACCAAGACTCTGTTCCCAAGAGCCAAGCACCCTATAGCTCCATGTGGGCATAGGCTCGCCATACACACCCATATGGAAGGCCACAAAGCGATTATTCTCTACTTGAATAAGGTGATCACTATTATAAAGGGGTGAACGGTATAGAGGATTACCCATGACCATGCCCCAATGCTGCCATCCTGTGTAGCGTCCATGATTATAGTAATTATCACGTCCGGCTATGTGATCGGCTATCTGCGAAGAATTGTCGTGATACACCGGTCCACTTTGGTATTTCGTATAGAGATATTCCACGACTACGTCTTTCACCCATGTTCCTTTTTTCAAGTTGAGTTCCACACCGAGCATCATATCTTTCATGTCATACACCACATAGCGTCTGTCTACATGCTTGCGAATATTATCACCATCGGTGTGATAGCCGTCATAATCAAGATGGAACATAGCACTGTGGTCTTCAAAGAAATGATCGCCATAAAAATGTAACGCCCAATCTTCCCTATCGTAATTAAACCGGAAGACATAGGCACCAAGCTGATTACCGTCGGCATTACCGTAGATGCCCTCACCCGGATCACTCCCGCCTCCAATTAGAGCGTCCCAATAATCTTTCAAGCCATCGCCCATGTGAATGTCGCCTACGACAGGGTCGTGCACGACGCCCCCAAACTCTGCCGCCATCTCCAGTCCCAGCTCCGCTGAAAAAGGCTTTCCTACCTTGCCCAACCTGAGATAGCCGGCCTTTGAATGATAGCGCACATCCTGCGACCACCTGTTGCCGCGGCTTCCGGCAAAGTCACGTTCCCACTCTTGGTCCGTCAGCCACCCATAAGCTATATGCCCTTTTACCCCCAGCCATGGAAACACCTTGATATATTCGGGCAAGGCAAGCCTCACCTGGGGCACAGGGCGTGCGTTGATACCCAAAGCTTGCGAGCCCGATGACAAACGCTCATTTTTCAATTCCATGGGTTGTTGCTTGGTACCAATGGTGAGTGTTCCATGGAGCCACCGGCCTTCTGCATAGAGTTGTTGCAGGATGAGGGTAGACGTGTTGTTCCACGCCACAGCCACATCGGCACCCGCACTCCATCCCCAGTCTCGCTTGCGGCTTTCCTCGGATTCCTCCCGGAAGATTCCACCACGCACATACCCATTGCCGGCGTGGAGCGATGATAAGCCGTAACGGTTACTATTCAACCACAAAGGAGTGGTGTGTCGAGATATCGTCGACGAGGCTTCTGCACGATATTCCAGCGAATCGAGCTCGCCGGCACAGGCGAAGTGGGTTGCAAGCAAGAAGGCAACTACAAGATATATCCTATTTTTAATCATAAAAAGTTCTCGATTATTCGTTAAGTGCTTATTTCTTCTTTATGATAGCCTAAAACCATTTGGATTCAATCTTTATCTGCAAGTGGACAATCCATGTCCACGAAATCGGGCTTGGCAACTTCTTCCGGATTCATCACCCATGCATAGAGCGCTTTCATCCGTCTTGCCACCGACTCCACCGAATAGCGTTCGGTCACCACTCTTCGGCCACGTTCGCCCATGGCTTCCAGCTCATCGGTCGAACATCGGGCCGCCTCACTCAAAGCATCCTCAATGGCCTGCTGGTCAAAGGGAACCCACCATCCACATCTCTCTTCCACGAGTACACTCCATGGCGCGCCTTGGGTGACAATACAGGGAATGCCTCTGACGAGGGCTTCGAGCACCACATTCCCCCAATTTTCAAACTCGCTGGGCAGGGCGAGCACCGAGAGCGAGGCCAAAGCCTCGTCCTTGGCCTTACCCGAGAGGAATCCCGTGAAACGCACATGGCACAAGCCCAATTGGGCCACCAGGTCACGAAGGCGCCTTTCATAGCCTTTGTCGCCTCCACCAATAATGACAAGTTCGGCCCCCTTGAGATTGAGATGGGCAAAAGCAAGGATGAGTTTCTCAACATACTTTCTTGGTGAAAGCCGTCCAAGGTAGCCCACTCGGAACACTCCGTCGTGATGGCACGGGGGGTATGGCTTGTTTTCCACGGGGTTGGGAATCACGGCAATGGGAGCCCTCACGCCCAACGCCCTGCAATGTTCGCGTTCTTCCGTGCAAGTAGCATGGATGCATGCCGCACCATTCAGGTCGTCCAGCAACCTCCAACGCAACGACAATTGTTTCAGTCGCGCGTGGCTTTTCGCAATGTCTTGGGGATAGAGCATGCCACGCGGACTGATGAGATAAGGCTTCCATTGGCTTCTAGCCACATCACAGAGGGCATACGTGGGATATTGCCACACGCCGTGGGCATGATAAATATCTACCCCTGCCACCGACTGCAACTCCTTCTTCAGCCACGGGGAATAGGCCATACGCCCCGGCCAAGGCCGATGACAATCATGAATGGGGATGTTGTTACCGACAAGCGTATGGCCGTCGGGATGGCGATACACGGCTATCTCTGCATTGACATCTTCCATACGGAGCCCTTTCAATGTAAGATAAGAACTCATAGCCGGCCCGCCATCGGCAACGTCAAGTGTTCCCCAAAACAACACCTTCATCAT
>CAYQUN010000003.1:103108-143933 GCA_964420715.1 uncultured Prevotella sp.
TAGCCGGCCCGCCATCGGCAACGTCAAGTGTTCCCCAAAACAACACCTTCATCATTTTTGCCTTTTTCGTTTTCTTTCTTTCCAAGCCTTCCTATAGCTGTTGAAGTCGCCGCCAATCATCGATTCAACCACCAAATTGGAATGTACACATTTCCGCTTGCGTAATTCCTTTGCGGGGAAGCCGCTTACCACAGACATATCTGGGACATTCTTCACCACCACGGAATTGGCACCCACTACGGCACCATACCCCACTCTGCAGCAAGAAGGCATGATGACGGAATCGGGGCAAAGCCAGACATAATCTTCTATCACGAGGGGCGGACTTTTTCTAATGTGTTCCCACTCAGGGCTGTCAATATCGTGACCTCCTAACACCAACTTCACGTTGCCTCCAATAATGACATGACTGCCAATACTAACCTCATATCGGATAGATGAAATATTATCCGTCTGAATGATGGTATGGTCACCGATGGTCACCCTGTCATTCAACCTTTTGGCTAACGACATTGGCATGCAAACCTCTTTCCCAATGTGGGCACCACGGCGACGGGCACATCTTCTTGCACGCTCGTATTTTGACCAGTTGAGAAACCGTATGGCAAGGCCGACGAGATAGTGGGCCCAGCTTCTTCCTTGAATGTTACGTTCGTATAGCGTTTGCATTTGTCTTATATTATTATATAAAGAAGTGTAAATGTCGTAATATTGGCGAGCTACCCGGCTTACATGGAATCGCTTGACATTCTCAAATCCCGATTGAACCAGCGAAGACACATGAGAGGAAATGTATTCATATCCTTTTCTGATGCTCTCGGGGCTGGCCGGATCTATGAGATTCCACACCATACCATAGCGGCCCTTGCGGAAAGGCACCAGGTCCACGGCTTCCTTCTCACTCTTGTTGGAGATAAAAGCCACATAGGAAGCCAAGAGCAACGTCAAGTGTTCCCCAAAACAACACCTTCATCATGCCATGTACATCATCAAGATTACACATACCGGTTTCCAAACCATCGGATGACAAGACTATCGGGCAAAAAATTGAGCACATGAAGATAAACCCAATACATCGAGGCATTCATGAGTCCAAAATGCCTACGCCGGAAATAGAAGTTCAGACGCGGGTTAGAACCTAATGGTGAATACAAGCGTTTGAATCTTTCGCGCATACTCATTCCCATGGCACGTACCCTGCAATAGTTGTTGGCAAGACCCTTTCCTACGGCCGTGCGCGTCGTCACCACCTGTATGCCACGCTCTTGGGCCCGCAAACCATAGTCCACATCACCCAAATCATGATGAAAATATGGGTCAAGGATGCCTATCAGCTCAACGGCACTTCTTGGAACCCATACCACATTGCCATTCATAAAGGTCACTGGTTGTGGCTTTCCATTAGGCTGAATAAGATGCTTCCGGCGGTCTGCCCCTCCATAGATGATGGCATCTGTACTTGGATTTTCTATGATACCCGACACAATGGCCTTGCCTTCGAGCATTTTGCTGCAACTCTCCAGTTCGTCAAGAGCGTTATCATAGAGCGTCACATCATCGTTGAGCCATACATAGGCCTCGTAATGCTTCTTCAAAGCTTCCTTCCAAGCCAGAACCATTCCCCGATTCCAAAAAAGACTTCCGTCACCGTGGAGAAGATGCACGCCTGGAAAGCGTGTATGCACCGCCTCGCCCGTTCCGTCCGTCGAGCCATCATCAACGAGATAGACATCCACTTGGGGAGCTATGCGTTGCAATACAGATAAGCAATTCAATGTCATTGCCTTCCGGTTATGGCATGTAAGGAGAACGGCTATCCTCATATCTTTCGAATGAAACGAGCAGGATTACCGCCCCATATTTCGCATGGTGGAACATCCTTGGTCACCACACTTCCAGCTCCTATTACAGCGCAAGCACCGATGGTTACACCTTTCAAGATGGTCACACCTGCCCCGACAAAAGCATCATGCTCTATTGTGACCTTAGCCATCTGTTTGCTGGCCATGTCTTGCGTAAAGTGCCGACGGTCAAGATGGTCTATGGAATGAAAGTCTGTATCGTAGATTCTTACGCCACCTCCTATTTTAACATAGTCTTGTATCTCTATCTCTTTATGGCAAATTACCGATGCTTGCGACATTCCTACATGATTACCAATGCTCAGACGTGCATGCTCCCCCACGTAGATGATGCAAGGTTGGGGATAGCCAATGGGATTAAAGCGAAGGCCGTTGTTCATGCAGAAGTCTTTCCCTATACTGCACTTTCCCGACACTCCGACGCAGAAATAAGGCATACCATGCGAATGTATGCTTTTATATTCTACCCCATTGATATACAGCATGTAGTGTAAACGAAGCCAGTCACGCCCATCACCTATCTTTCGAAAGATATGACGAATGCCACGAAGGAAAAGAGGGAAATATCTATTCATCAAAACAACTTTCTTTGCATCTGCAACTTAATTCCAATAGCATCCATTTTCAACGATGTTGGCACGGGCAGGCTTGTCATCGGGCAGAGGGTACACCCATTGATTATTGAACAAAGACCGATAGTTGGTATGGATATTGACACCCGGCAAATAGTGGAGCACATCGGGGTATTGCTCAACCCAGCGTTTCCCTTTTATTCCAAAAAGGAGTTGTAGCCCTCCACCCAAATGCACCGCCTGCCGCCCCATGCGCTTGACATGAGCTGCCAAAGGCAAACCATACGCCCCACAACCCAATAGGCATATGTCGAAATCAATGTTGGATATTTGATTCTTCATATAGGCCAAGGCCTCAAACCAATCCCTAAACGGACTTTTATTGCCTGCAATGGTTTGAACGGATTTTAAGGTTATCAATTCAAAATCGGGAAGCACATCCGGATTGTCAAACAAAGCTTTGCGTCGCTGATATTGTTGTTTAATGGTTGCCTCAAACGGGTGTACCACCAAAACCTTTTTTCCACGCAGATAGCGCGTCCATGGCCGATTTACAAAGAAAGGATAAAGGGTTTCCAATTGAACTTTGATCACATTTTCCCGCAACGGCATGAACTTTTCGTAATATTGATGGCATCCCAAAAGGTCGATTTCGGGAATATCCGCTAAATATTGTTCCGAAAAATGTTCTGCTGTCGTCAATCCAGGTGGGAATATTCCCGCACAAAGATACATGGCCTGCCAATGTGTTCGATACCACCATGGGGTATGTGTTTTGTCAGTGATGTAATCCTCGCATTTCTTCAAGAAAGAGCGCTTTCGATGCACACAGAGATAATTGTTCACACAATTTATCTCTATTGTCCCAAAGCGTGAAATCATGCAAGGTTTTCCCGAATCCAACAATCGAAAGATTTTGTCATTGGCCGATTGCCGGTCACAATCACACGCAGGATTGGGAAAAGTGGCACCCGTAATCTTCCGATAGGTTTTCTTGAGCACACGAATAAGAATATCGGCTGCGTTCATTGCACACGTGTTATTGACGATTTCAACTTCTGTCCTAAAAAATGGCTATATCGCTTACCATAAGCAGCCCATGAAAGTTTTGAGGCCACATCGCCCGCATAATCACGCACACCGCTTTGCTTTTGGGCTATAGTCAGAGCCTCTTCCACACAATGGTGCAAGGTCTCAATGGAATAGTCGGCCATCACGATGATATTTTCGGGATGACTAATAAAAATTCTAAGGTCACTCCCTCCCGAATTGGCAGAGCAGACAACGGGAAGTCCGCAAACGATGGCTTGTGCTTGTACCATGGCCAATCCCTCGGAGAGGGATGGGAGTACAAAGACCTTGGCCTTGGCATAATAGTCAACCAGTCGGCGCTGGTCTACGGCATCGACATGGGTGAAGTTACCTTCCTTTGGAAATGGCAAATCAACTAGCGCCCCCACATGAAGCAGTTTGTAATGATAACGCTGACAAAGTTCCACCAGCAAATGGCATCCCTTGCGCTTTCGCCATCCTCCTACCAAAATGAGGTCGTAATCGCCTTGAAGCTCCGTGGGATGGAATTGAGAAAGAGATACACCATAAGGGTTAACGAACAACTTCGAGTCTGGAATACCTTGCTTCACAAAGCCCTCCTTGACGTGCTTGGCAGGAATGGCTATCACATCACTAATAGCGTATCCCTCCAAATCTCGCTTCAAAAAACATGAAGGATACATATCCAACTCTCCGAAGGCTTTCAAATTTTCTATAATATGCTTACTGCCCCAATCGTCAATCGTAAACGCGTGAAAGCGGCTCTTGGCGGCCTTGTACGCTTCAAGATAAACACCGCCCAGCCCGATGAATACATCGCAGGGACGCATGAACCTGGCCACGTAATGATCTATGAGCCAATTTCTTATAAAAAGAAGCCAATATGGATCACCCAAAAGCTTTCCCAAAGCCAGAAAGGGAAGGGCCAGCCACGTGAACGAATGGGCGCAAGATTTTGGAAGTCCGTAAGCCACGCAACGGCGGCGCGGTACGTAGGAATAGAAGCGGACGTCGTGCCCTAAGGCAGCGAGTTCACGGGCCAAGTCAAGTAAATGGAAACGATGGGAAGCGGCTATGTTGATTCTCATTTGAACACCCTCCTTAAATAAAGCTTCATTTGCAGATTGGTCATGTTGCGAAAGGTCTTGTTGTAGCACATACCCACCCACAAGAAGATGTAGAAGGCATGAGCATCAAACTGTATCTTGTCCTCAAGGAATGAATGCAAGAACTTGAATGCCACAAACAGGCCCAGCAACTGCATGAATCCGTTGTTCGATTTAAAAGTAGCCCTGAAAGCGGCCACTATCAGCAGCAGCCCATAGAGAACGGCTCCCCAAAGACCCCCCCATTGTGCATAATCGAGCATGCCGGCCTCGGAACCTAGACGGCCAAGACGGTAGGTTTGGTAATTATCGTCGCTCACATCTGCCAAAGAAGTGCGTGTACGACCCAGTGCTCCCAAGCCATACACATAGGCATTATGCTCCTCCAAGCCTCCTAACACATCAAGATAAATACCAGTGCGAGAGTCTACGAAAAGCGACCGGGTCTGCTCCTCTTCCCCTTTATCGTTGATGAATGTCATTTCATAATCATACTTGTCATTCATGTATTCAAAGAGGTTGAAGTTACCCGATAATCCCAAAAAGAGGAAGACGAAGGGTGTTGCAATAATGATGGAGAATACGATGGAGCGAATCAACTTCCGCTTCAGAGCGAACCATGAAAGCATGAGCATGAACGATACAGCATAATTCAACAAGATGCTCCTACGGTTGGTGTCAACGAGAGCCACAAAAATGGCCATAACCATAATAATTCCCCACCATTTCTTCTTGATAAACGGAATGCAAAGTATGAAGACATTCAAGAAAGACGCATTATGGGTTACCCGCATCTGGGTGTTTGTCGGGGGAAAGAAATAGCTCACTATGCAAAGCAAAGCACCTATGCCGATAAAACTCCGAAGGATAATGCTCAGCATCTTCGGTTGCGACAAGAAGAGGAACCGTGGAAAAAGAAAGCAGAGAAAGAACACCGACCCTACCATGGCATAAACATCGGAGCGAATCATGATGTTCGAAAAACCCCGAATATAGACGATGGCAAGATAAATGGAGAAAAATTGCCAAATCCATTTGCCATCAAAATCACTACGGTCAATCTTTGCCTTGTAGTAAATGAAGATGAACAACCAGCCGCATAGGGTGGTAATGGCCGTTATCTTTCCCGGAAAGAAGCCTGTAAACACCCCGGGCAGGAGCATGAGCACAATGGCGACCCTGCACAGAAGCCGACGCCAAGGATTGCCTTCTTGGGCCGGATGCTTGCCCTTTTCGATAAGACGTTTTGAATAACGCTTACGCGCTCGCTCTTTGGCCGAATAAGTGCGTATAGGGTTCATCCTCTATGCTTCTCACTATACTTTATCTTTCCCAATGGATCTTGCTCCGAAGTTTCCTTCCTGGAATGCCGGCATATAGGCTCTCAGGCTCAGTACTTTGGGTCTGCAAGCAACACATTCCCAAGGCGCAGCCGTCTGCCACGCTGACGCCTTTCAAAATCTTGGCATGTTCCCCCATCCAAACATGATTGCCAATCGTAACCGAGGACTTCTCTTGATTCACAGGTTCATGGTCCTGGTTATAGATGACATGTCCGTCGGAAGCCCAGATCTCGGTGTAAGACGCAAACATACAATCATTGCCAACATGGATGAAAAGCCCGTTGCCCGCGCAATGGAAAAGAGTTCCATTCGATGTGCCGTTGTGTCCTATACGGACTTCACAGCCATTTCCTTCAATAGCTATTTCAATATGCGACATGACACAACCTTTCTCCATGACGACTCGATTCCCGTTGCCCCGGATTGTTATCTTGTTGCTAGCCCGCAAGGAAGTGCCGTTCAACTGTATGTTATTATCCTTCCCATCGTTTTGAACATGGAGCCGCACCACGGTGGAATCGTCCATCTCAATTTGTACACCCTTCCGCCCCTTGACTCGTAATCCATACACAAGCGAATGGCGGATGTGCAGATGGGGAATCAAAAGATAAAAAAGCCGACACAAATTGAAGATAATTCTCTTACCCAAAATCTCTTTTTCCTTCATAGCACTTTCATCCTACACGTTTTATTCTCAACCATTTCTTCCCCATCAGCATCACCGTCCTCCTCTCCTCCCGACTCACACCGATTGTGATGACGGCTAGGGCGACCACGAGGGTGGTGGCGACGAGGAAGAGGGCGAGGCCGGCAAGGGTGTCGGCAAAGGCCGGGGCCAAGGCGTAGGCCGCAAGCGTGGCGACCGCAAGCACGCTCAGGCAGGGAACGATAACCTGAAGGAGGAACGGCTTCCACCGCACGAAACTCACTCTCCGGGCACAGCCCACACGCAGGGCACACCGCACGATGTCCGTGGCCACAATGGTGGCCATCATGGCCACGGGGTTCCCGGCCGCCTCGCCCACCACATAGGCCAGAGGGAGCACCAGTAACAGATAGGCCGCCTCGGGCACGATGAGGAAGCGCCCTATGCGATTGGTGGCGAGCACGGCCGTGCGGATGGGCTCGAACCAAGCATAGGCCAGGCTCAGGAGGATGGCGCAACGAGCGAAACCGACGGTGTGAAGTGGCACGTTGCCGAGCCAAAGCCGCATGATGTAGTGAGCCTTCGGCATAAAGGGCACGAAGATGAGCAGAATCATATAGAACTCCAGCTTGCTGCCGCTATAGACGAGCTTGCGATGGAGCGTGGTGTTGCCTTCGGCATAGGTCTTCGTAATCTGGGGCGCGATGGCCTTGAACACGTTCAGCCCAAACGAGAGGACGGCGTTCTTCAGCTGCAAGGCAATCTGGTAGACGGCGTTCACCCCTACACCAAAAGTCCAATTGATGACAAGCACTATGCCTTGACAGGAAAGCACTTGCAGCACTTCCGACGTGGTAGATATGCCGGTGAAGCGCCCCATCTGTTTGAGCAGGGGCCTGGCGATGACAAACCGATAGTGTGACTCGGCAAACTCCATGCGGCAATAAATCTGATAGATGACGCGCACCACGATGCTCGCTACAGCCATGAGCACGGCATAAGCCAAGAGGCGGTGGTCGGCCACTACCCAAGTGATGCCGAGTGCGGCGCCCCACCCCAGCAACACCTTGACCACGGAGACGAGGGCGAAGGCACCCATGCGCTCGTGGGCTATGACGAGGGCGTTGTAGGGGATGCTGACAAGGTCTACCAGACTGGTGAGTACGGAAAGTTGAAACACCCAGAAGGCCACACCACGACTGGCTTCCGGAATGTTAACACCCGCACGCAGAAGCCACACGCCGCATACTTCGAGTAAAACCAGCATGAAGAGCGCCAGCATGAAGATGACGTTGAGCGAGGTGCAGAACACGAGGTTGGTGTTACCTCCGGGCCGCCCCTGCTCGAAGGTGATGAATCGCTGCACGGCCGAGGTGACGCCTGACGTGAGCACGGCAAAGAGCCCCACCACGCCGCCCACCACGCCATAAACACCCATCTGGTCGACGCCGAGGTTGGCCAGCACAAGGCGGGTGGCCCATAGATTGAACCACATGGTGAAGAGCATCCGCAAATAGAGGAAGGCGGAGTTCTTCAAGATTCGGCCTTTGCTGAAAGCCTCGCCTTGAGGCGGCTCGTGATGCAGACTCAATGGGAAAGTGATGCGTTCGGCGATGGTTCACGGCCTCCCCTTTCCTCATTTCTACTTTGGGCAGAGATGGGAAACCAACGAGAGAGGCCGTGACCAACGCCACATAGAGGACGCCATAGGGGTCCTGCAGGTTGGGAACGGATTCGATGCGCTTTGCGCTTGTGGGCGTTCGTGCTTGGATGAAGCATTTAGCCTTTCAAAAAACAAGGCAAAGGTAAGAAAAAAAAACGGCATAAAGGACGATTATGGAATCTTTTTTCGGATTCATGTTTTCCTTGGGGCGCACGGGCGGATTGTTATGGACCCGATGGCCTTGATGGCATGGGGGGAGGGAGTAGCCGTTTAAGGGGACTTGCTTTACGAACACGCCTCCGGCTGGGAAGCAGCCGGAGGCGTAACCAGGTATGTAACCGGCGGGGTGCGCCGCCATATTCATGCCTTTATTTCTTTTCAGGCTGGGCCTTCTTTCCTGCGACGGAGTCCTTCTTGGCCTTTTCGTCAAAGAACTTCTGAGCCTTGGAGTCGCCCACATAGTCGGCGGCATCGGCGCTTTCCTTCACCTTGGAAGCATTTTGCAGCATCGGCGCGAAGGCGGTGACCGACTCGGACACATCGTTTCCGGTGCCTACAAGTCCATATTGCACTTCGGCATTCTTGTAGACCCAGAAAAGGAAGTCGACGCCATCCTTGTCCTTGGCCGGCACGGAACGGGCCTCGTCCTTATCAAAGTTGGCCATCATATAGTCGTAAAGGGGACCCTTGCCACCCTTGTGCTCAATGGTGATATTATAGGGTACGAGATTGGCCGACTTCACCGACACCATCATCTCTTTTCCCTTCAAGGTGAACATCGTGAGTTCGACGCCCTTGCCATTCTCGCGGCTTGCGAATTGCTCCACGGAGTCAGCATAGGCCCATTTTTCATAGTCGAAGGGCTTGCCCAGCGTGAAGCCATAGAAAGAGATGTTTTTTTCTGTGTTTTCTACTTGCTCCGACTTGGGACCGAGCACGCGGCCATCGCCGTCGGTCTTGGGGCCGCAAGCCACCAGCACGAGTCCGGCAACGGCCATCAAAAGAATTTTCTTCATATAAATCTAGTTTTCAATTGGTTTGTCGGTTCAAATATATGGATTATTCGCCGAACGACCAAATTTATTAAGATAAGTTAAGGATTAGTACACCCTCGGCCCGAAGATGGCGGTGCCCACCCGCACCATGTTGCTGCCATGATTCACGGCGATGTGATAATCGTGGCTCATGCCCCACGAGCGCACGCGGAAGGCGTCGTCTTCGGCGAAATAGCGCGCCTTGAACTCGTTGAAGAGCTGCGTGGCGGTGTCGAACTCGCGTGCGATTTGTCGCTGGTCGTCCACGTTTGAAGCCATCATCATCAGTCCGCAAACCTGCACGTGGGTGAGCTGGCGCCACTCGCCGTCTTCGAGCAGCTGGCGGCACGCGTCGGGTGCGAGGCCGTACTTGGTTGCCTCCTCGGCGATGTGGAGTTCGAGCAGCACCTTGATCACCCGGTCGTGCCGGGCGGCCTGCTTCTCGATTTCACGCATGAGCTTCATGCTGTCGCACGCCTCGATCATGGCAATGTAGGGCGCGATGTATTTTACCTTGTTGGTCTGCAAGTGCCCGATGAAGTGCCACTGGATGTCCTTGGGCAAGAGCGGGGCCTTGCGGGCCAGTTCCTGCTCGTGGCTTTCGCCGAAAACGCGTTGTCCCTCGCCATAGGCGGCCTCGATGTAGTCTTCGGGGTGAAACTTGCTCACCGCGCAAAGGCCGACCCCCTGGGGCAGGTCGTCGAGCACGGCGTGCAAGTTTTTCGCAACATCAATCATGCCTTGGCCTCCTCGTATTCCGGTTGGGCGTCGGGCTCTGCGGGCTTCTTCCCGTTAGGAGCGTGGTGTTCGAAAACATCCATTATCTGGGTCTCGTTGATCGAGGCAATGACATAATCAATCATGGTCTGCCCCATCACCTCTTCGATATGCTTCACGGCGCTTTGAAGGGTCTTGGCCTGCACGAGATAGTTCACGTTGGAGCGCTTTTCCTTCTCCGTCTTCTCGTCAATCGTGATAAACTGGAGTTTGGTCTTATACCACTTGTCGTCATTATCCATGTCGCTGAAGAAGATCTCGCCATAAGCGGCGGGCTTGATGTCGGTGATGCCGAACTCGCCGCTTACATACGACGCCATCTCCTCGGTGATGGCGCTTTCGGCCTCGGTAAAGGTAAGGGCGTCGACCACATAGAGCTCGGTCACTTTCTTTTGCGAGCCGTCTTCCTGCTGGCGCTCATAGCGCACTTTGGTTTCAAACCATTTGGCTGTTCTGCTTCTCATTTTGCTTATTTGTGTTTTCTATTGTTCCGATTGCAAAATTAGGAAAATAAAATGAAACAAGGAAGGAAGATGGGTGAAAAGAAATCAAAAAAGTGATTTCGCATACCGCCCCACCCCCGTCCGAAGTCCGAGCCAGGGAAGCCTGCAAGGCTCGCCCCCACGCGTCAAATCAGAATCGCGCGTGGGGGGGCGTAAAATTTCATTTACAGATTGTTATAAGCGTCCGCATCGACGGCCTCAAGCCACTCGTTGCTTGCGCCTTCCTGCACTTGGGCCATATAGGCAATGTGCTGGAACCAGCTGTCCTTGGCGGCGCCATGCCAGTGTTTCACCTCGGCCGGAACGGCAATCACCATGCCCGGCGCGAGTGCCACGGCAGGCTTGCCCCACTCTTGATACCAGCCGCGTCCGGCTACGCATACCAGCACTTGCACGCCCTTGTGGTGAATGTGCCAATGGTTGCGGCAGCCGGGCTCGAAGGTGACATTGCTGGCGCCCCCGCCCAAGGGACACAAATAGCTCTTCCCGTCAAAATATTGCGCGAAGGCCGAATTGAACTTTCCCACCGGCCACGGCGAGCTCCCAATGCCCTCCAAGGCGCCCTTGTCTGCCGGGTCTTCGGGATTTACCGCCACGGCGGGCTCTCCCAGCACCTGCGCGATGGCCTTACGCGCGCGGAAAGCCTCGGCCGGCCCCACCTTGCCTGCCAGCACCATGGGCACGTCGCGAAGCTCTTCGGGCCTCACCCCCATATTGAGCGCGCCCCGCGCGTGGGCCAGCACCTGCGCCTCACACCCCGGCAGGCTGCTGATGCCGCTCACCGTGACGATTTCGCGGTCGGCCCCGGACAGCACTTTGCTGGCAAAGATATCGCCAAAAAGGTGGGCCTTGAGATAATAATCCTCACGCGGGGCAAAGGTATAGTTGAAAGGCTTGCCCGTGAGCCTCGTCTGCACCTCGGTGCCCGTCTTGAGAGCGTCGAATCCCTTGGGCAGCACGGTCTCATCGTCCTTGCCCATGTCGGCAGTCCTGCCCTGCGCCTTGCGGTCGGCCAGCACCTGCTGCAATTGCCCTAAGGCATTAAGCGAACGGGGGAAACCCGTATAGGCGTAGAGCTGGGTCAGGGCCTCCTTGATTTCGGCCACGGTCAGCCCGTTGTCAAGTCCCTCGTTGATGGCGGCATACAGCCGTCGCATGTCCCCCTTGGCCTCTAGTCCGGCTATTGCCGAAAGGCCTTGTTGTCTTGTTGTGAGTGTCATATTCTGTTGTGCTTTAATTGGAATCATCATCAGCAATAATACTGCGGCCAAAACGATCTTTTTCATCTTTCTATGGGTTTTGTTCATTATTATGTTGCAAATTTACATCTTTTCGTGCAATCCATAATAACAAAGATTACGGGAAAATATACCAATTTCCTCGCAATTTGCCCTTGAAAGCGAGCAAAAGCCCCGTTTCCTTGTTAAAGAACTTTAAATTCACCCCCTGTTCTCTCTTTTTTTGCAAGAAAAGGATTACTTTTGCACTCGATTTTTGGAAAGATGCTCGAGTGGTTGAAGAGGCACGCCTGGAAAGCGTGTAAACGCCTAAAGCGTTTCACGGGTTCGAATCCCGTTCTTTCCGCTTAAAGATTGAAAGGAAAGCCCCCTCCCCGCACGAAAAAAAAGGCTTTCCTTTTTTTCATTAAATCCCCCAAGACCAGGGCAGCCCCGCTATATTCTTCCACCATGCCCGTCACCATGACAGGCGATGGGCAGCATGCCCCATTGTCCACGTGTGGCTTTCGTCATACGATTTCGTCCCAAAAACTTTGGGGGAGGTAGATGTTCCTGACGCTTATGGCATCAGCGAACAGCGGCGCTATGTCCTCAGGCATGAACCCCGCTATGCCGCAGCCGATGGGCGTGACGAGGAACGTCTGCTCCCGATGGGCCTTCGCATAGGCGATGAACCTGTCAACGTAGGGCTTGATGGTTTCAGCTCCGCCCTGCATTGTCGGGATGGCATAGCTCTGTCCTTGCGGTCCGTCGCCATTGCCCGCGACCGCTCCGAAGCAGAGGCGGGCCGTGCGTGCCGCCCCGCCTCCGTGCACGCCTGCCAGGTTGCTGCCGAAGACAAAGACCTCATGGGGTTCGAGTGATGTGATGTGGCCCGGGGTGATTCGGTTTTGACAATTGAAGTGCACGGGGGAATAGTAATTGAAATTTACCTGCTTGCGTGAATAAGACACGTTAGTTTCGGCAGAAGCGTCATATAGGCCATCGCTTTCTTCCATGGGCGCCGCGCCCATCTCGGGCAGCACGTAGTAGCGCTTGAAATAAGGGATGACGACATCTTCCAAGAGTTTGTGGTAGCGCTGCGTGACGGCAGACGGAGTTATGCCGAGCCGCCTGGCCACTTCCTTGCCCTTAAAGCCATCGACAAGCATCATCTGCAGGATAAGCGACGAGCGGGTATCCCGTCCTAGCACTTGGTGGCAAATATCGGAGATGGTATTGCGGAAGTCCTCGGCGAAATTATTGTCGGGCACGTCGAAGCGAAGGTTCGATTTCTCCATCCGCTCCTCGAAACTTTGGATTTTGTTCTCCTTGTTATAAGCTTTGAGGCGGTCAAGCAGGACGAAGCGGAAGCCGTTAATCATCCATGTCTTGAGCGTCATGTTCGGCTTGCGGTCTTCAAGCTGGAGGAAGTCGTGCTTGCCGAGCAGAAGGTAATACTCGTGGGCAATGCTATAGAAGTCGAGTCCCGCTTTCCATTCCAAGTTGTAGTGCTTATTATAAATATGGTAGGCAATACGGCATGTGGCATAGAAGTAATCGCGGGTGACCTGCGGGTTGCGGTTCCGCAATCCCTCGACGATTTCCTCATCAGATAATCCTATAGCTGCCTTGGGTGTAAGTCTGTCAGTCATCATGGTGCGAAGTTAAAAACTTTTTTCGATATTTTTTCCATTGGCGCTTAATTTTTGCGCGCCTTTATTCTTTTAAAAGATAAAAGACGCCAAAGAATTAAGTTTAACGGTTAAAATTATAGGAGGTTTTTTTACAATGAGACGCGTATTCAATCTTATTATTGTTGACGAGAGTGGCAGCATGAGTGTCATTGAGCATCAGGCCCTGATGGGGCTTAACGAGACTCTGGAGACCGTCGGCAAGATGCAGAAGTTGCATCAGGACATGGAGCAGAGGGTGACCCTCATCACCTTTGACAACTCCCACCTGCGCTACGTCTTTGACAACGCGCCTGTCGGCAAGACCCATCTGCTGACCCGTCGGGAGTACCGTCCGGGTGGCGCCACCCCGCTCTATGACGCGATCGGGATGGGGATAAGCAAGCTCAACGCCCAGACAGAGGCGGACGACAACGTGCTTGTGACAATCATTACCGACGGCGAAGAGAACTGCTCGCACGAGTACAGTCTTCACATGGTGAAGACCCTCATAGAGAAACTCAAAAAACAGAACTGGACGTTTACCCTTATCGGTACGAACGACCTTGACGTGGAGGGCATGGCGGGCGCGATGGCCATCGACAATCATCTTGACTTTGCGGAGGACGAGGAAGGCACCAGGCGCATGTTTTCCCGTGAACTCAAATCCCGCGCGCGCTACAATTCCTATATGGCGGCTGGCCGCGCCATGCCCAAGGGCTCTTACTTTGACGAGGACGGGGAGCAAACAATAAAGACAACACTTGAATAAAAAAATCCACGGTCATAAAAAAAATGTCCGCATAGAGTTTTTGTGTGCACAAACCCTTATGCGGACATCTATATTACTCCCCCTTGGTTAGCCTTTCACAGCTATACGTTTTGCCAAGTGTGTAACCAATAAATATTACGTATTAGGACGAATAGGTTCCATAGTACAATAGGGATAGTTAGAATAGCGCCTATTACCATTGCCAATATAAACTTTACGACCATTAATAGGCATCCTGCGGTAGGTGCAAGCAATTTGGCAAGGAATGGAATCTCAAACTTACCTGACATTAGTCCCAGCCCAGTCCACAGAGCCATGAACCAGTAACCCCAATCCTCATGATTTTTGGAATTCATACCTACTTCGTAGCCTATAACGTAAACTATAGCAAGAACAACGAAGTAGATGATTCCCGCTCCGATACTTTTCTTTAGCCTTTTCTTAGCGCAATCTGGACATAGTGGAACTTTCTTGGTATTGCGGCTTGCGCATTCTTGACACAAGCCTTTGCCGCAGTCAACACATTGTGCGACCGCCGGGCGGTCTGGATGATAGAAGCAATTCATATACGATATTATTTTGTTGTGTATTAAGTTTTATCATTATCTATGTTGCAAAAGTAGAAAAAAAAATCAGAAATTCAAAAGAATATTCCCTATATATTGGAGGGATTTCCCTAAAGAAACACGAATTCGACGCATTATAATTGATTGTAAATTGGTGATTATCAAAAATCACTATAATTTACAGGGTTTAATCACAAAGAATTAGAAACTAAAATCGTCATACTCGCCCCCAAAAAGATTACTGAATTAGCTACCGTTATCTGAAACATTTTCATATGGAATAGCCTGTAAGTATTTGTATTATCTTTTCCCGAGGGTTGTCTCGTACAACCGTTTCATGGAACTCGAAAAAGAAGTGGCAATTGCCTTGAATCTGTTCATCAAGAGGGATCTGCTTGGTAAATGCACGGGCATCAATTTCGTGGACAGCACTCCTCTTAGAGCATGCAGAAACCAAAGAATACATATCCACATCAGTATTTAAGGGGCTTGCTTTCCACAAAGCCGTGTATCAATTGTACAACGCACTTTGGACACACAACTTGCGCTATTTTGTATTCATCGAACTCACATTATTATATAAACATAGAAAAGAAATAGGAGATAAGCACCCCGACAACGGTGATTATCTCCTATTCCGATTTGTTAACGTCGATGGAAAATCGACACGCTTTTATTACTTGACTATGATTGGCTTATATTTCGGCACCAACAACTTCATGACGCACCACCCTACGAGGTAGGCGACGGCGCAAATGCAGAAAATAATCATATAGCCGGCAGGCTTGCCGTCGAAGCCCATGAACTGGAAAGCGCTCCCCTGTCCTTCGGCATAAGTGAAGAGGGCGCCCGAGCCCTTGTTGATGAGGAAAGAGCCAATGCCTCCGGCCATTGCGCCTATGCCGGTGATCGTGGCAATGGTGGACTTGGGGAACATGTCTCCGATGGTGGAATAAAGGTTGGCCGACCAAGCCTGGTGACCGGCTCCCAAGAATCCGATGATGATGGCGGGCCACCATGGACTGAGCTCGCCCATGGGCTGGGCAAAGAGGCCTAACAATGGGAAGCAGGCAAAGATAAGCATGGCGCGCATGCGGCCTATATAGGGATTCATGCCTTTCTTATCGACAAAATAAGTGGGAAGATAGCCGCCAAAAATGCTCAGCACGGTTACGATGGCGTAAAGCGTGAAAATGAGCAGAATGGCCATGGTGGAATCGGACGTGTAGCCATATTGGTCGGAGAAATAGGCCGGAGCCCAAAACAGGAAGAACCACCAGACGCCGTCTGTCAGGAACTTGCCCACAATAAACGACCAGGTTTGGCGGAAGGTGAAACACTTCCAGAAGCTAATCGTCTCCTCCTCTTCCTTGCCTTCTTCCTGGGCCTCTACCTCGCGCTTGGCCTCCTCTTCCGTGTTGTCTTGCTCAATATAGAGAAGTTCGGCCTGGTTGACACGCTTGCTCTTGCCGGGCTTGTCGTAGAGCCATATCCAAAGCCCCATCCACACGTAGCCAAGCACGCCGATAATGACGAACGCCATCTCCCATCCCAAGGCACGCGCCAAAAGCGGAATGGTGGCGGGGGCGGCCAAGGCGCCAATGGAGGCTCCGCTATTAAAGATGGAGGTGGCAAAGGCGCGGTCCTTCTTCGGGAAATACTCGGCGGTGACCTTGATTGCCGCGGGGAAGTTGCCGGCCTCGCCTACGGCAAGGATAAGGCGGCAAGAAAGGAACAGCCAGACACTGACAGTGGCAATGGCCACGGCGGCGTCGCTTCCCGCCTTTACCAGCCGCAAGGCCTCGATACTGGGATAGCCTTCTATCAGCATGGCTACCTCGCCGCAACCGGCATGCATGACGGCGCCTGTCGACCAGATGCCGATGGCGATGAGGTAGCCTTTCTTCGTTCCCATCCAGTCAACAAACTTTCCGGCAAAGAGATTGGCTATGGCGTAAAAGATGGAGAAGAGACCCGTAATGGTTCCGTAGTCGTCATCGGTCCAATGAAATTCTGGAGAGATAAAGTCCTTCCACGTCAGTGACAACACCTGCCTGTCCATGTAGTTGACCGTCGTGGCCAAAAACAACAGACCGCAGATGACCCAACGGAAGTTGGACATCTTAGCTGTTTTTAAATTTGTCATTTTATTTTTTTTGATTGATTTACTTGATTAGGTGATTGCTTTTCCGGTATATATAGAGAGACGGGGCTCCGTGAGACGACCTTACTCCAAATCGGGAATCTTGATTACCTGCATATCGGTATAAACGAGATTCTCGCCGGCCATGCCCCAAATGAACGTGTAATTGCTCGTGCCTGCCGCGCAATGGATGCTCCACTCGGGATTGATTACGGCCTGCTCGTTGTTCATCCACATGGGACGAGTCTCCTGGGGCTCGCCCATGAGGTGGCAGACTTTCTGCCCCTGGGGCACATTGTAATAAAGATAGGTCTCCATGCGGCGCAAATGGGTGTGGGCGGGCATGGTGTTCCATACGGACCCTGGCTTCAGCTCTGTTATGCCCATCTGCAACTGGCATGTATGCACGCCCGCCACACCATCGATAATCATCTGGTGGATTACGCGGTCATTGCTATCCTCCATGCGGCCCGCCTTGATGTTATTAGCCTCTTTGAGGGTCACCTTTTTCGTGGGATAAGCCTTGTGCGCGCAGGCGCTGTTCATATAGAACTTGGCTGGACGGGCCGCGTCTTTGCTGGCCAGGCTGATCTCCTTGGCGCCCTTGCCGACATAGAGGGCCTCCTGGAACTTTAAATCATAGCTCTTCCCGTCGACAATGACCGATCCGTCGCCACCAATATTGATAATACCGAGCTCGCGATTGTCAAGAAGATTACGTCCGTCGTCGCCCTTGCTCTTGTCCACGTAAAGGGGGGCGATTGATGTAAGTCGCAACGGAGCGGTCGTGGGCTGGGCGCCACCAATGAGGAAGCGGTCGAACATGGTGTAGGTCCAATTCACCTCGCCTGGGGCGAAGACCTTCTCTATGAGATATTCTCCACGCAGGCGCTTCGTGTCATAGTGCCTGGCATCCTTGGGATTGCTCGAATAGCGCACGTTGTAATGGGTCCACGCGTTCTCGGCCTTGACTTCGTAGCCATTCCATCCGCACTGGGCATAGCCCGCGATGGCAGCCATAGCCAGGGTTAAGGTTAATAATGTTTTCTTCATTTCTTTTTATAAAGGTTGATACTATGTTTTTTAAAATATGGGTCTTTTTTTTATTCAGTTGGTGTCCCGACTGGGTGCGGGCTCATTCCCCGGCATGGGTGCCGGCGTTGCTTGCGGCCTCCTCCTCCTTGATGATGATCCTACGGTTCACAAGCATCATCCCCAGCGTGACGAGGACCAGGATCGCGGCGCCAATCCATTTGATGTATTTCAAGGACGCATAGATGCAATAGCCAAACAAGCTGCTTCCGAAATCCATGCTTCCGGCTTCAAATCCGTCGGGCACATGCGACGCCTTGTCGCCTGTGGCCGCATAGACGGCTTGGGCCGCCTTCGTGAAGTCGGGGGCCATGTCCGTGACAAACCACAGGCCAACCATGAGGGCGACAAGGCCAACGATATACGTCTTCACGACATTTCCCTTGGTAAAAGGCAACATGACGGGGAAAAGGTAAAAGAGGCCGGCAAGCGAAGCCAATGGCAAGAATTGGTTGGCTGGCAAGACAACGGCTAAGACGAGATAGGTGGGAATGAGGAATAGTGTTACGACAAGTGCTGTGGGATGGCCTATGACCAAGGCGGGGCTCATTCCAATATGGATTTTCTTGCCATGGAATTTCTTGTCTACAATTTCTTTAGTCTTGTCAGAGATGGGCATGAGCCCGTCAATGAAGAGCTTGGTGATGCGCGGAATAAGCTCCATCACGGCCCCCATCGTTACACCTAGAAAGAGAATCTTCTTCATGTCAAGCTGGGCCACAATGCCAATCAGCGCGCCCACAATGACTCCGAGAATCAGCGGCTCGCCTAAGACGCCGAATTTCTTCTTCAAGCCTTCGGCGTCAATATCCAGCTTGCCAAAACCCGGAATCTTGTTGAGAATCCAATCGATGCAAAGCGCGAAGGGGACAAAGCTCTGGCAGAACGGTTGTGGGACAGAGATGCCGGGCAAATCATAGTACTTCTGGAATTTGTCAGCAGTAAGGTCGGCCATGACCAGCGTAATGATGTAACAGACAATGGCGGCAAAGTATCCCCATGCCAAGCTCTCGTTGAATACAAAATAAACGACAGCACCTATGAATGCGAAATGCCAATAGTTCCAAAGGTCGATATTCACCGTGCGAGTCGTTTTGGTGATGAGCATCAAGAAATTGACTCCTAAGCAGATAGGAATGATAAGCGCGCCGACGGCCGTATTATAGGCCACGGACGCCGCGGCGGGCCACCCCATGTCGAATACGCCAAGCTGGAGGTGGTAAATCTCGGAAATGGCGGACAGGGGATTGCCGAAGTTGTCTGTAAGCAACGCCGTCACGATGCCGAGTCCGACAAAGCCGACTCCCACATAGAGGCCTGATTTTAGGGCCTTGCCGAACTTCATGCCAATGCACAGTCCGATGATAGTGAAGATGATCGGCATCATCACTGATGCTCCGAGGCTGATGATATAACTAAATACTTGTTGCATGATGATATATTTTTTGATTTGTTTTGTAGAAATAGTGAAAGTAGCGGATAGGAAGGCTAATCCTGGAAGTAGACTCGCTTTACGCGGTTGCTGATGGTGGTAAGCACCTCGTAGGGAATAGTATCGAGCACGTCGCTTAGCACCGTAACTGGCAGGTGGTCGCCAAAGATTTCCACGCTGTCGCCTTCATGGCAATCAATGCCTGTGACGTCAATCATCGCCACGTCCATGCAGATGTTGCCTACGTATTCTGCCCTTTTCCCATTCACAAGACAATAGGCATGCCGGTTGCCCAGGTGCCGGTTGAGCCCGTCTGCATATCCGATAGGAATCGCGCCAATCACGCTGTCATGGTCCAAAACGGTCTTCCGGCTATAGCCGACGCTATCGCCGGCAGGCACGTGACGCAATTGCAGGATGGTGGTTTTCAAGGTGGACACATTATTGATAATGGCATTATTGCGCGGGTTAATACCATAAAGTCCCAAGCCGAGACGGCACATGTCAAGTTGACGTTGGGGGAAATGCTCTATGCCGGCAGAATTGTCGATATGGCGCAAAATCTTATGGCTGAAAGAGGCTTGCAACCGACGGCTTCCCTTATCGAAAAGGGCGAATTGCCGCGCACTGAAATCATCGAAGCTGTCATCGTCGCTGCCCACGAAGTGAGAGAACACCGAACGAGGTATGACGGCGTTCTGATGCTTTAATTTTCCTATCAACTCCTCCATGTCCTTCTCGGGATCAAATCCAAGCCGGTGCATGCCTGTGTCGAGCTTGATATGGACAGGGAAGCCTGTGATGCCCTCTTTCTCCGCAGCCTTTACTAAGGCATTTAACAAACGGAAAGAATAGACCTCTGGTTCCAAATCATAGTCAAACATGGTCTTGAAGGCTGTCATTTCAGGATTCATCACCATGATATTGCTTGTGATTCCATTACGGCGAAGGGTCGCGCCCTCGTCTGCTACGGCCACGGCAAGATAATCCACCCGATGATCTTGCAAAGTCTTGGCTATTTCAACTGCTCCTGCTCCATAGGCGTCAGCCTTGATCATGCAGACCAACTTGGTCTCCGGTTTCATGAACGACCGGTAATAGTTCAGATTTTTCACCACGGCATTGAGGTTAACCTCGAGTGTGGTCTCGTGCACTTTCTTCACCAAAAGTTCGGTAAGGCGGTCGAATCCAAAGGAGCGAGCGCCCTTGAGCAAGATGACCTCGTCGCGCAGGGAGTGAAAGACTTCGCTCTGTATGAACTCCTCGGTACTTTCAAAGAAGAACTTTTCTGATAATTGTATGGCATCACTATGCGCGCAAAGTTGCGGGCCGATACCGATGAATTTCACTACGCCACGCTTTCTCACCAAATCGGAAACTTCGCGATAAAGCTCCTCCGCGCTTTGCCCACTTTGGAATATATCACTCAAAACGAGCGTATGTCTGCGGCTCTTATGATCGGGACGCCGGTTCATAAAGTCGAGCGCTATGTCAAGCGAGTTTATGTCGGAATTATAGCTGTCGTTTATCAGCGTACATCCATGCTGCCCCTCCTTGACCTCCAAACGCATGGCTACGGGCTCCAAAGCCTGCATACGCTTGTCCAGGTCAGACTCGCCCACTCCGAGTCTCAAAGCCACAATGGCACAAACAATAGAGTTGTTAATCGAAGCATCGTCTATGAATGGAAGCGTGTAATGGTTTTCTCCACCTTCGAAAACGTAATCCACCCTTGTGGCATTCTCCTCCTTCTCGATAGATTTCACAAAGAAAGGGGCCTTCTTGTCTTTGCCAGACCAAAAGAGCCGCTCTCCCTGATAATCGCTATCCGAAACTACTTTGCTCACAACAGGGTCGTCGGCGGGATAAACGATAGTTTGTGCGTCATGAAAGAGGATGAGCTTCTCACGACACTTCTCTTCAATCGAAGGAAAGTTTTCTTGGTGGGCCGCTCCCAAATTAACAAGCACGGCTATCGTGGGCTGGATGATGTCACGCAAGGCCAACATTTCGCCAGGCTCGCTTATGCCAGCTTCGAATACGCCCACCTGTGTCTCTTCGTTCAAGAGCCATACCGAGAGAGGTACGCCTATCTGCGAATTGTAGCTTCGAGGGCTTCGTGTAACGAAATATTGTGGCGAGAGCAATTGATAGAGCCATTCCTTCACCATCGTCTTGCCATTTGACCCTGTGATGCCAACGATGGGAATGTTAAACTCGTCACGGTGACGTTCGGCCAAACGTTGCAAAGCCTCCAAGGTGTCCACGACCTTTAAGAAGTTGGCATTGGGATAGTCGGAAGCATAGCCTTTGGGCACGTCAGTAACCACAAAGTTCCTCACTCCCCGCCGGTAAAGTTCGGGAATATAATTGTGTCCGTCGTTTCGCTTCGATTTCAAAGCGAAGAATAGAGTTTCCTCTGGGAAACAAAGCGAACGGCTATCGGTAAGAATGAAACCGATATTCATGTCGTTGTCGCCATAGCGTCGTGCGCCAATAAGCGTGGTGACTTTTTCAATCGAGTATGTCATTTCTTCTCGTTATTAGCAGTTGATAGTGCAAAGATAGGATATTTTTTGCAAAGAGAGGCTATTTTTAATTGCGTTTTATCGACAAATTGTTTATATTCGTCCGATTCGGGATGAAAAGGCTTGTGAGCGATCGCCCTTTTGATAGGTTCCCAGTCTTTTAGGAAACGGAATGTGTCGTCGGAGAAATAACATTGGGCGAACTTTTGATAGATATAGTCAACGGCCTGGGCACTGGGATGGATCATATCGGGCTGATAAAATCTATAGTCACGAAGTTCGTCCTCAAGTAATTCATAAGACGGGAAATAGTCGACATTGCGTTCCTGGCCAAGGACCTTGTCGGCAGCAAGAAGAAGGGTGGCCTTGCTCAAACGGCTTTCGTGATAACCATATTTACGATAACGTATAGGGCTGACCGTAAGAACAATGTGTATGTCGGTAGAAATAGATTGTAAAAGTTTGACACTGGAACGCAAACTTTCCACACACTCGTCGACGCTTAGCTCTCGTTCTTCAAAAAGGTTTGCGGGCCTTTTCTGGCAATTGTCCACGATTTCCCCCGTCTGTTTAAGTACATAAACATGATTAGTCCCCAATGTCAGGAGGACGACACGTGGTGGATCAAACCGGTGAAAGGATGGTTCCGCTTGCTCCCCTTCATGGGGTTCCGCTTGCTCCCTAATCCATTTTTGAAGTGTGTGGAAAATGCTGACGGGATTATACATTACGCCGTATGGATTAACAACGATTCTAAACCGGTCATCCCGAAGGCGTCGCCCAATCTCATCGGCAAAGCAACTCCCTACAAGAATCATCGATTCGCAAGGACTAATCTTCCAAGCCGAAGGTAATACATTGACCAACGTTTGAAACTCCATCGACGCACTCTTCCTCCTTTCAGATTATAATATTCCTCATCTTCAATGCCTTCGTCAGAATCTCGGCATGGTCAAAGGCCAATGGGGGCAATGATTTTAGGGGAAACCATCGGGCTGTCCGGGCATCATCGCCACCCCTCACTAAAACTTGATGGCCGAGCGAGGCAAAGAAAGCGATACTGATAACCCGCTCCCGTGGATCACGATCCACTTTTGTGAAAGCGCCTATTTGCGTTAAATATGAAGCAGACAGACTTAAGCCCGTTTCCTCAAGGAGTTCTCTCACGGCCGCATCTTCAGCCGTCTCGTCAATATTCACAAACCCTCCGGGGAAGGCCCAACACCCCGCAAAGGGAGGATACTTTCGCTCGACAAGCAAAATGCTTTCCTCCTTATTACCGTCTGAAGCAAAAACAAGACAATCAGCTGTTACTGATGGATGTGGATGTTTATATTGATACATTACGCTTTTCTTTTTTTTATATTTCAACTTCGACTCACTTGCAGGCCATGCTTGCTGAGTGTCATTTGGACGAATCGGGCATTGGCATTAGGCCGATGAGCATTCAGTATCGAGGTTATACGTGCGGCAGCCTCCGGGTCCTTGGCCACCATATACAAATAGCCTCCCCCGCCTGCACCAGGGAGCTTGTATCCAAGGCACAAATCATCGATTTTATCGGCAATATGTTTCACGGCATCAGGATTGGTTCCTCTATCAAGTGCCTGGTTTTGAAGCCAATTTTCACGTAGGAGTAGGCCCATCGATTGAAAATCCTCACGTTGTATGGCGTCAAACATCTCCTGTGTATGCGCCTTCATCTGCCGTAATTTCAATATCTCCTCATGCTGATTGAGGAACATACCACGAACAATCTCTGCCAGAATCTTCTTTGCAGTTCTCGTAATACCTGTATAATAAAGTAAATGACAGGCCGCATATTCTGGTTTCGTATACAAATCGTCAGGCAACCAACGAACTATGGGATTTTGATCAAAGCCTTTTCCCGTCTGTAGAAGTTTCACCCCTTGCAATATACCTCCAAACTGGTCTTGCCATCCACCGCCCGTGGTAAGCATTTGCTCGAGTACAAGTGTGCGGTTTCCAATAGTATTCTTATCCCAGGCCAAACCACAAAAATCACTTATCGCGGCAAGCACGGTGGATGCGAGAATACTACTTGTACCCAATCCACTCCCGGCAGGAATAGCCGACAACATGGTGAGTTCGAGACCGCATCCGAAGACATCAAGCTGGTCTGTAAGAGTGGCATATTGCTCTGTACAAAAATCGGGATGGAATCCTGCCAACACCAAGGCGGCCTTAGGAATGGAGAAGGGGCTACCCACATGGCTAAAATCAGCCAGTTGCTTATAAGTCGTTATTTCCTCGGTTGCTCCTAAATCAATGCTTTTCAACACTATATGCTTTTCAACACAAGGCTTGATATAAGTTTGCAAAGGAGGCTGACCATTCAGCTCAATGCCTAAATTGATTACATTCCCACCCTCCATGAGGCAGAAAGGAGGCGTATCAGTCCACCCTCCTGAAATATCGATGCGTACCGGACTCCGACTCCAAACAATCTGATCTAGGCAAACGTTTAACCGTGGCGAAACCTTAAGAGGGTCATTTTCTATAATTCCCTCACGCAAAAGTTCGAAAGCGCGCTTTTCTTCCTCCTTCCCATCAAGGCCTTCAAGACGGAGTACTTCACTTCTAAACATTGCGTCATGAATGCGCGTCATCAACGGTTCGTCGACTGCAATAGGTTTGGGCAAAGGAATACCATCAGAGGCAAAAGTATGTGCGGCATCATCAAGATCAACCTGATAAAAAACACTATGCGCGTAATTAGAGGCCAAAGCCGCCCAATTCTTCGTCCGGAACTGGTGACGTTGTTTCACCAATCTTCTCAGGTCGGCCTGTGCGGAAATCATTTCCGCACTCAACTTCGTAGCCTTCTCATAGCGCTCGCGCGCTTCTTCGGACTCATCATCACCAAGCATATAATGCAAGAAAAGCTCGATTTCATCAAGATGATGAGCCACAGGAAAACACTCTTCCGCTTGTTTCTTACCCTCAAATTTGTCAAAATAGCCATAAGGCCTCACTACCCAATCGGTTTCACCCAACGGTACAACATCAATACATTGGTTGGCCTTAAGATGAATCGTCCAATTGTTCACAGGTACCCCCGTGATAATATGGTTGTTTTCCAACGTCCATTTTTCACCAATGCAACTATTCTCCACCCATACATTCTCATTCTTATCAGTAAACTTGATATGTGTAAGTGCATTTTGCACAAACACCGACTGCACTGGTTTCTGAGAGTGATGCATGATTTCACGTTGGTCGTTTACCAAGCTCTGTATGGTTACTGTCGACGACAGCAATTCATGAGAAGTGCCAAAATGATAAAATTCCCCTCCTGGAAGTGGGACAATGGCCACCGTAAGTTCACTTACCTCCGTATCTTCGATAGTGGGATTGGTACCAAGACAGCAGCCAAAAGCCCCGTATAGGTCATATTCGCTAATTGCATCACTTGGATGTTTGCCCTTCTCGATCTTGTCAAAATCAACACATTTACGCATGAGCACCTCCACGGCCCTGTCACTGAGAAGCCAAACTCCAATATCAGTAAGATAAAAATGACGTTTTTGCAATTCGCCAAGCGTTTGGACAGAAGGCTTCTGTAACATACATTCCATGACGGATGGTAGCTTGCGCGATGCGACAAACACGCCATGGTCTTTGGCTACATCAGGTCCCAGCCACAATCCGAAGCACACCACGTCAGCCTCGGGTATCGGCCCTAGAGGTTGAGTTGTCCGAATATAGACAT
This sequence comes from uncultured Prevotella sp., assembly GCA_964420715.1. Classification (GTDB taxonomy): domain Bacteria; phylum Bacteroidota; class Bacteroidia; order Bacteroidales; family Bacteroidaceae; genus Prevotella. Next base: position 128,824 of record CAYQUN010000003.1, read on the forward strand.
CACCGCTCACAATCATCGTGCGCAGAGAGGAGGGTGCGCTGCCGAGAACCTGCTTATAAAAAGGTAACTGAAGAGTAAGCAAGTCCTGTGACAACCGTTGTCCCCTCTCCCAGCGAAACACCGGGATTGGGGTGAGTATCTTGCCCGACGGGGCGTAAGCCGGCAGTCTCCGGCTCTGCCCTCCCGCATGAATAAGTAGCCTCTTTTCCGACGACAGCCACTCTCTAAATCCTTTATAGCTATGAACGACACCTGGCTGATGCAAGAAATCGTCGATAAGAAGCCAAGCCGATCCTCCACCCGACCCCAACTTGCGTCCAACGGGATCGTTTGTACAAAAGCAGTCTTGAGTGGACAATCCTGTTATATCATGAAAGCATCCCACTAGATTAGGGGGCAAGGAAAGTAGCGACTTCATACCTTTGCCTCCTCCTTGCTATTGTGTGATGTCGCAACCAACTTCTTCTTCCTATCGGAAAGCACGGCCGCAACAACGAGCACGACTAACAGGCCATAGCCAATATATGCGGTGGTCTCTGTCTTACTCACCGATGCCGGATGGAAATCAAGCACCACTTTGTGTTTTCCAGGTGCGACACTCAGGGCTCGCAACACGTAGTCAACCCTCCCGAGTTCTTGCGGCCGTCCATCAACAGTTGCCGTCCACTCAGGATAATAGATTTCGGAGAAGACGACCACGCCGCCTTTATCGGTTTCAACCGTGTATTCAAGATGGTTGGGCTTGTAACTATCTATCGTCACGCGTGACACTTCTCCTTGTGGTCTACTTTGTCCTAACACGGCTTGGAATTTCTTGTCGGACACAGCCTCGTGCCTCAAAGATAGCTTCCCTACACGTTCTATTTCCTCATTAGCATTATTCACGTAATCCACCTTGTCCACCAGCCATGCATTACCATAAACATATGGATTCTGGATAGGAATAGTCTGTCCACCCTGAAGTGCCATGATGAAGTATTTGGTGTTAAGCATATTCAACACGGGGAAGATACTATCGCCATTCACTTTTGTCATATCTCCACCTGCCTGGGCAATGGCCGGCATCATTTTTTGCATTTCAGGTGCAATATAGGCGTCTATCAAGTCCTGATACCGATGAAGTTTGGCCGCATGATACCCTCCAATGCTCTTGTGATAATAGGAAGTCTCATTCTCATTAAAGGTGTTCGAAGCCAAGTTGAGCACACGATAGTCAAGGCCCTTGTCACGCAAGATTTGCCGGTCTGTATCGGTCATCTGCACAGGATTGTCGCGCACGCTCTTTTCTACAAACATATCATCGTAAAGGTAGCGTTTGTTCACTTGCCACATATCAACAAGACAGAGTAGGCCGATGGCGCCTATCATGTAGATAGAACGTATTTTTCGCAGACCATAAAGCAACAAGCAGGCCATGCCGATGGAAATAACGAGCAAGCTACGCCAGCAGTCAGAGGTAAAGATAGCCTTGCGCACCTCGACCAAATTAGCCGTCAACATCCCCACGAACTGGGAAGCCTCTTGCCCTTGAGCTGCAATTTGCCCGAACTGCTGTTGCTCTGATACCGAAATATAATCGAATACACCCGGAAAGAGGGCGAAGAAAAGGCAAGGACCAGCAGTAAGTACAAAACTCAACACCAGCCATTTGCGTTTACGTTTGAGCAGAGACGGGTCGTCTACAATCTTCTTCAAGGCCATCATTGCCAACAAAGGAATGGTGAATTCGGCAATAACGAGAATGGAAGCCACCGTTCGGAATTTGGCGTACATAGGAATATAGTCAAGGAAGAAATTAGTGAATCCCATGAAGTTTCTTCCCCACGACAGTAGTATGGAAAGGACCGTTGCCGCCAGAAGGGCCCATTTCATCGGACCCTTGACAATGAAAACACCTAAGACAAAGAGCAGTAGCACAAAGGCTCCTACATAAACCGGCCCAGAAGTGCCAGGCTGGTCACCCCAGTACTGACCGATCTGCTGATAGGCCTGCATCAGTTGGGGGTCACCCTTTTCCTGTACAATCTTGTTCCGGCTCATCGGAACCGATGCACCTCCCTTGGCATTAGGGATGAGGAGCGTCCAGGTCTCATCAATACCATAACTCCATTGGGTGATATAGTCTCTATCTAGTCCACTGCTTGTCTGGTTAGCCGAGTTTTTCTTTACCAATTCACTTTTGCCACGCATCGATTCCTGACTATACTGCCAAGTATGATAGAGATTAGAGGCATTGATACACACCGCAATAACCGCACCACCCAGACAAGCCAATGTAGCCTTGCCAAAACGGGCCAGGCTCCGTTCACGAACAGCCTGAACAAAGAAGGCGATAATCATGAAAAGAATGATGAACAGATAATAATAAGTCATCTGCACGTGATTGGCATTAATCTCAAAAGCAGCAAACAACGCCGTGAGAACCAGTCCCCAAAGATACCGCCCCCGGTAAGCCAGCACTATGCCGGCAATCATGGGTGGCAAATAAGCCAGCGCCCATACTTTCCATATATGTCCGGCAGCTATGATAATGAAGAAATAGGACGAGAAAGCCCAAATGACAGCTCCCAAAGCGGCCAACGACCTTCGGAAGTCGAAAGCTCGGAGCATAATATAGAAGCCCAGCAAATAGGCAAATACGTACCATACATAGTCGGGTAATCCCAAATGATAGACTTGAGTGAGCACCCCCAACACATGCGTGCTTTTGTATGAAGGCGACATCTGATAGGTAGGCATTCCACTAAAAATGGAATTGGTCCACCGGCTGTGCTCCCCGGTCTGCTGTTCGAATAGCTGGGTCTCACGACCCGAGCCAGTTCCAGCCGATGAGTCGCCATGGTAAAGGATGCGTCCGTCTAAATCGGCCGGCATGAAATAGGCAAATGAGATGATTACAAAAACCACCACCGCCAAAATGTCAGGCAGGTATTTCTTCAATGTTTTCATGACTACAAGTCTTGGTGTATATGTTTTAGATATTCCTTGCAAAGGTACAGCAATCCACTGGAATGACAAAGAAAAAAATGCTTTCTTTTTCTCTAATTAGGACCTTAGCGCCCAAAATGATGCAGCAAAAACATCCCAAAGAGGAAAAGATTGTGTAACTTTGCAGTGAAAAACTAAAAAAGAGAAATCATGAGAATTGGTTTGATTGTGGCCATGGAAAAGGAGTTGGCCCAACTACGCACTCTCCTGAGCCATGAGCGCAAAGAACGTCATCATGGCATGGACTTTATCATCGGAGAAATGGGAGGCCACGAAGTTATACTTAGGCAGTGTGGCATCGGCAAGGTAAACAGCGCCGTTGGAGCTGTGGAATTGATAGATAATTACCAGCCCGACCTCCTTATATCAACGGGGGTGGCCGGAGGCGCCGATACGACGTTAAACCCGCTCGACGTGGTTGTTGGTACGGCGTGCACCTACCACGACGCATATTGTGGCGAAGGGGTTGAGCCCGGGCAAATCATGGGATTGCCTGCACGATTCAAGGCGCCACAGACTCTTGTTGACAAAGCCATGTCCCTACAATCGCATTTCAACGGGATTTCTATCCGTTCGGGGCTTACCGTGAGCGGGGAATGGTTTGTTGACACGAAAGGAAAGATGTCCGACATATTGAATCGTTTCCCCGAGGCTATGGCCGTTGACATGGAGAGTTGCTCCATTGCCCAGACGTGCTATCTCTACAACGTACCCTTCCTCTCATTCCGCATCATCAGCGACGTGCCCTTGAAAGACCACAAGGCTTCACAATACTTTGACTTCTGGGAACGTATGGCCGAAGGAAGTTTCGAGGTGACAAGAGCCTTCCTACAAACACTATAGAACAGATTGTATAATTCGAAGAATATGAAAAAGATACCATCCTTTACTATCAACCATGAGCAACTTCTTCGCGGCATTTACGTATCACGCAAGGATTACGTTGGCCAAGAGGTCATCACCACCTTCGACATCCGCATGAAGGAACCCAACCGCGAGCCAGCCCTCCACCCTGGCGCCCTGCACACCATAGAGCACTTGGCCGCCACCTATTTGCGTAATGATTCCGAATGGAAAGACCGTGTGATTTATTGGGGACCAATGGGATGCCTAACGGGCAACTACCTGCTCCTTCGCGGCGATTTGCAGAGTATAGACATCGTGGAACTTATGAAGCGCACATTTGCTTTTATCGCAACTTTCCAAGGCGAAGTACCGGGAACGGCTCCCCGTGATTGCGGAAACTATCTATTACACGACCTACCCATGGCACGTTGGGAAGCACGAAAGTTTTTAAACGAGGTCCTTCTCCATATGGGAAAGGAGAACATGGAATATCCGCAGACAACGTCGGAAGGAAAATGAACAAAGAAGAACCAAATAAAAAATCCCTCAAGCGTTGATAGATAATTGGCATCTAACCGCTTGAGGGATTTCTCTTAGGAAACTCTTAGGACATGGAGACGTGGACAAATCGCATTCTAATTATTCACACGCCATGTCCAAAGAGCCTAATTAGCGCTTCCCTTGAAAACGCAAGCCATAGCTTTGCGAAAGCAATCCCGACTGATATGTGCCATCCACATAGATTGCGGCCTCGATGAGTTGCATGGTCAAGCGATTCTTGTCCTGCTCGTAATATCCTTGCGAATACATATTATTGGCCAAGAAAAGCACCTGCACCTTATGCATCTTGGGCTCTTCACCGAGTTTGCTGCTATAGCTCACCTCGTAAGTCAGTCCGGTGGGATTGACAAGGAAGCGGGGCGGAGTGAGGCCGAAGAAACCAATATAGCATTTCATGTCCTGGGCGGGCTGCGCTGCCACGGCCTTGCGAATGATGGTGTCGGTAATGTTGCGGGCTACGGCAATAGCTGGAATATTCTGGATGGTCATTACTGAATCCGTGCCAATCTGCCAACTCACGCTCACCGTATCGGCTTGGTCCTTAGAGTCTTTGGGGTTCACACTTGCATAGACGAGTTCGCCCGTATAGTTGCCCTTCACCTTCTGGAATGCCTCTTGGCGTTCTTGTGGTGAGAGCGTATTGTTGTCGTCATCATCATTGCAGGATGTGAAGGCCAAGCCTGCCAATACGCAAGCCGCGAACGCAAATACTTTAAAACTTTTCATTGCTTCTTTTTAATATTAAAACGTTTATCTTTCTGTTTTCATTGCTTTAAATGCACCATCTGGCAATATCTTGCATGAAGAAAAGATTTTTTTATCCTAATGCAGAAAAAGACGGAAGATAGCGCATCTGGGCATCGCTAACTTTTTATGATGCAAAAGTAATGAAAGTTTTCTTTCCATGCAAGTTTTTCCTTACCTTTGCATTTCAACTTATGAGAAGTATCGCAAGCGCGTAAACGAAGTGAACATATTCGGAAATAATAGGGAACAGCATATCCTCCGCCTCTTCAGGCGGCAGGACAGGCGGGCCATGGACATGCTCTATGCCGAATATGCCAGCACGCTCACCGCCATAGGTGCCAGATACATTGCCGACGACGATGACCTGCACGATGTATTACAGGAGGCCTTTATCAAGGTTCTTACAGGCATAGGCCACTTCGAATATCGGGGAAAAGGCTCGTTGAGAGCGTGGCTTACACGCATCGTCGTGAATGAAAGCCTGCTCTTCCTCAGGCAAAAGAAGAAGCAACAGATGGAAATTCCTGACAGCAAACTTGCCGGTAACGAAGGCTTGCAAAACATTGCCGATCTTCCCGACGATTCCCCCGACCCTGAAGGACTCACCCCCGACGAGTTGGGCGTCGTGCTCCGACAATTACCCGAGGGTTATAGAGCCGTGCTCAATCTATATGTCATCGAAGGAATGAGCCATAAGGAAATTGGCCGACTGCTGGGTATCAAGCCCGACACGTCGGCCTCGCAACTACACCGGGCCAAGAAGATGCTAGCACGCATAATTAAGGACTATAAAAAATCGAAGCCATGAGAGAACAATGGATGGATCGCATAAGATGCTTGGCGCAAAAACAGCGCAAGGAGCCACCAAACCACCTGCTCGACGATATCAAGCAGGCCATGGCGGAGCGTGGCATATCGGACAATGGTGAAAAAATACAAACACGTGGTGTGGCACACCTCAGCCCAAGGTGGGCCGCGGCTGCGGCCTTACTCATCATGCTCGCCGGCACCACAACCTATTTCTTCCATAAGTCAAGTTCTACCCCTGGGAGTGTGACGAAAATACAAGATATTGCATCGCAAGGCCGGACATTAGTGATGAACCGGAAAGCGTTGCCGAAAACGGCAACACACACTTACGGCCACCCTACAACCCACTTCGATTCCAAGCCGGTGTTGGCACAGGCTTTATCAATTCATGATGGATCAGGCCGCTCCCTTGTTTCCAACATGGACGAAGTGGGGAACCTGGAGAATGAGGAATCTGCTCACCCGTCCCATGGCGCGGTTTCCCAATCTGGCAATAACGACCAACCAAGCCAAGTCACGAAAGATCATCCCCAAACGAAAGGGAGCCTCCAAAGAAACATGGGGAATAAAGAAAGGCTGGGGGAAGATTCTCCTTTCGGCAAAGGCAATAACCCAAGATACAAGCAATCGCTTTCGGTAGGAGTATACTATGGGGGTGGGAATGCCGGGAACCTGGCGTCGACACAATCGGGCAACATCGTTTTGGCCAATGATGCCACGGACTTCTCCCATGACCTCTCTCAAGAATACGTCAATGTAAAAGCTTTGGAAGAGGAAAAGGCCAAACACCATCACCCCTTTCGCATCGGTGTCTCGCTCCTAATCCCACTAGACCAACGCTGGAGTCTGCATACGGGGCTCAATTACAGCTACTTGAAATCCGACTTTGAAACAACCGGAAACAAGGTGGAGCAGAAACTCCACTATATTGGCATTCCACTCAACATAGCCTATCAAATATGGCAGAGCCATGGGGTGCGTGTTTATGTGAGTGCTGGCGGTCAAATAGAAAAGCTCGTCAAGGGAACCTTGTCTAATGAGCAGGAGGTGAAGGAACACCGGCCTGTGCTCAGTACCAACGCAACCTTCGGAGGTGAACTCAAGCTTTCCAAAGACATTGGCTTTTATCTAGAACCAGGCATGTCATACTATATTAAAAATGGAAGTAACTTGAAGTCAAGCTATACCGAACATCCATTCAACTGGAACTTAAACCTAGGGCTACGCCTTTCCCTCGGCTCCGCTCAATAATGCCTATACCTATAATAAGACGGGCCGACACAAAGGGATATTTTTCACTATCAGTCCTGATGGTCCCTAAGGGAAATGCTCACTCTTGGCCTTCGTTCGATTGCGGATTAAGACGGATGCGGAAGGTATAAGTTTGCGACTCGGCCTCATCCGGAACATTTCCATCAATTCGCTTGTGGCTGGGCATGAGAGAAAACACCCGATAGACCTCACGACACAAGGCGGGAGGAGCTGGAGCCAAAAAACGCATATGGTCCACCGTACCGTCGGCCGAAAACGTTATGGACATCAGCAAGGTGGTGGGCACGTCCTTCTCCATGACCGCCTTCAGCACACTAGCGTCCATCTGTTTGGCAAAATATTCGGCCAGGGCCTTTTTGCCACCCGGATAAGGAGGCAAGACACCTTTCAACGAATCCGTTGCGGTTGCATCTTTAACGGGCTCATGTATAGGAAAATCCTTACTTTGTAACACCTTGTCAGCAAACAGTTCACGAGACTTTGCTTCAACATAGGGTTTAACATCGCGATAGGGCACTACCGAGTGGGTGACAAAAGGTGTGGGAGAATCCTCATTGGACACGTCGACCACAAATGCGAGATTATTGTCTACATCGGGATAACACTGAAGCGAAATAACCGAATTCTCGTAAGAATAATGATCAGGGAGTCGAGGCGACATGTGAGCCATCAAGGATTCTACAAAGCGGTTGTAGCGATAGCCTCCGCCCCACTTCAATTTCTCCGTATTGATAATGTCGTCCGAATAGAGTATGGAATGGTTTGACAAGTCGAACGTTACGATTTGGCTCAACGCATACTCCTTTTGCGATGACTTGGATTGGGGCTTCACCGACGCCGAAAGGCTATAAACAATGAACCTGCCTTGCACATAGGAGAGAATATTGGCCCGCGCCTCCACATAGCAGAACTTGGCATCGTCGGGCAGGGTGCCGAACACACCCGTGACACGACTGCCAAAGCGGGCCAGAAATTCACCTTCGGCCGTGGTGAAATCGCTGGCTTCCACTTGAAACAGTTTCTTGGCCAAATAGTTCTGCACGAATTCCTCACGCGAGAAATAGAGCCATTCGGGCCATTCCACATGATAATCGATCACCGTGGTTTCGCCATCTTTTTGATAGAGATAGTGATGGGACTCGTAACGCACGTTATAATTTTCGGGCCGACCGGTTCCGGCCAGCAAGTGCAGACAACTGGCCAACAACAACACAAGGAGCAGGGCTCCTGACTTCCTGCGACACGCAATAAGACTCATTTTTTTCATTCTACATTTGTTCTCCGTCTGCAAAGATACCACTTTTTTAATCATATACACCATTCCACCCGAAGAAAGTCCCGTTGAAAACGTTTCTTTTTAGGCCCATCGTCATCGACAAGCGTGTTTTGTGGAACTGAGGAAGAAGGAGTCCCCCGCAAGCCCCCCAACTCTTTGGTTACGGACGGTGATTGGGCTTGACGGGCGAAATGACAAAATGAAAGCGGCCTCCAGACATGCTCCGAAGGCCGTAGAGAGGACCTCTAAAGGCCACAATGACCCCTTTTGAAAGGCCTTCTTACAACATCTATTTCCTTTTTCCACATTCCTTACAAACCAGTAAGAAGACGGTTTCACTTTTGTGACATTTTGAACGATTTTCCCACACCATGCGCACAATGTGTCAAACGGACTTTTCCGATGAAACCACCCCCGAGGAGACTCCAGTCCCAAAGGACGAATGATGAAAGACGGAAAATGTTACAGAGTCTTAATTTTATTCTTATTCAACAACAAACTGCTTTTTTCTCATCATTTTTTTGTAACTTTGCCCTTTAGAAAAATCAAAAAAGCCAAATATGAAGAAATTTCGCTCCTTAGCGCTCGTCACGCTCGCATTGGCCTTGGGTGCCTGCTCTGGAGGCGATGATGATGGAGGAACCAATCACTCGCACACCGATTTGGACGACCACAAAACCACGGCCCAAATCGACAGCAACTATGAATACAAGCTTCCCGTAATCTTTCACGTGCTCTACAAGGATGCTTCTGACACTTCCCAATACATCGCCTATAGTCGCATCAAGGAAATCTTGGCCAACGTGAACAAACTATATCAAGGCGGCGTCTACGGCGAAAGCCACAATATGGGGCTCACTTTCGTGCCGGCAACGGAGGACGAAAAGGGCAACATGCTCGAGCATCCCGGCGTGGTGTATACCAAGTATGACGGAGACTACCCCATCGATCCTTACAATTTTATGGGTGACGAGACGGGCAAGAACGTGAAATATATCTGGGACCCTAACACCTATATCAATGTGATGCTCTATAATTTTGCCAAGACGGACGACGACGGCTCCACAACGCTGGGGATTTCACACATGCCCTATGTCACCCAAAGCGACACGGCGCTCGCCGGACTGGCCCAGGTTAGCCAAGTATCGCTCACGAAGCGCAACCTGCGCTACGCGCACTGCACGAGCATCAACAGCTTGTACGCTTCACGAAAATTCGAGTCGACACGCTATTCCTATTATGGCAACACGGACTCTTACACGTACAGATCAACAGACATCAGTACAACCCTTGCCCACGAACTAGGCCACTATTTGGGCTTGCACCACGTGTTCACCGAACGAATGACCGACGGGAGCACCGAAGTGGTGGACTCGTGTGGCGACACTGACTTTTGCGACGACACGCCTTCTTACAATTTCAAGGACTACCAAAATTATATCACCGAACTTACCAAACAATTGGCACAACAGGGCAACCAGCCTCTGAACATGAGCGATGTCAACTGGCGTACAGATTGTCAGGGAACACGGTTTACGGCAACCAACTTCATGGACTACTCCGTTTGCCTGAGCTACCAGTTCACCCGCGACCAATGGAAACGCGTGCGCTGGGTGCTCTATTATTGTCCGCTCATCCCCGGTCCCAAGCTAAACGGTTCGAAACCTGACACGCGGGGCTATGACGACCGGCCTGTCTACCTGCCCATGCGTATCGTGAAATAAGAAAAAAGAAATCATCCGAAGAATGAAAATCTACCGACTCACCGCCCCGAAGCATATCGACACCGAAGTCTTATTGCCTGCATCGAAGAGCATCAGCAACCGCGCGCTCATCATCCATGCACTTTCGGGGGGACATATACGTCCTGAAAATCTAAGCGATTGCGACGACACACGCGTCATGGTGGAGGCTTTCGCACACCAACCCGACACCATTGACATTGGCGCCGCCGGAACAGCCATGCGCTTCTTCACCGCATATCTTTCGGCCATTCCCGGAGACCACGTGATTACGGGCTCTGAACGGATGCGGCACCGCCCCATCGGAGTGCTTGTCGATGCCTTGCGCCATATCGGTGCCGACATACAATACATGGAGCAGGATGGCTATCCCCCACTCCACATCCATGGACATGACCTCGACGGAGGACGGCTCGACATGCCGGGCAACGTAAGTTCACAATACACCTCGGCCCTCTTGCTCATCGGCCCTGTGTTGCGTAACGGACTGAAATTGAAACTGAAGGGCGAAATCGTCTCCCGACCATACATCGACCTCACCCTTTCGATCATGCACCGCTACGGGGCCATGGCCGAGTGGACCGACGTTGACACCATCAGTGTGAGCCCCGGCAAATATGCCGACCGGCCATTCCGCATCGAAAACGACTGGAGCGCAAGCAGCTATTGGTATGAGACATTGGCCCTGCTGGCCGACCGGGAGTCGGAGGTAAGGCTCGAAGGCCTCATGGACGGATCGCGACAAGGCGACTCCGTGGTGAAGTATTTGTTTAGCCTGCTGGGGGTTAAAACGACCTTCGGACCGGCCGATGACAACGGACTCTCACAAGTTTCAATCGCATGGCACGCTCCCGGACTGGCCCGGTTCGATTATGATTTCACCGGTTCGCCAGACTTGGCACAAACCCTCGTGGTGACATGTTGTGAGAAAGGGATACCCTTCAAATTCACCGGCTTGAGAAGTCTTCGAATCAAAGAAACCGACCGTATTGCCGCATTGGAATGTGAGCTGGCCAAACTGGGCTATGTGGTGACCCACGAAAACGACGACACTATGCTGTGGGAAGGTAGCCGGTGCGAGCCTTCGGGAGAACCCATAGACACCTATGACGACCACCGCATGGCCATGGCACTGGCACCATGCTGCATCAATCATCCGGGACTCCGAATCCGACATCCCGAAGTGGTATCGAAATCCTATCCCGAATATTGGCAACACCTGCGCCAAGCCGGCTTTGGCATTGAAGAAATCAACGAATGAAAAAATAACGGAAAATCAGCATAGAAACCAAGAACAATGTGGATCCTCATTCTTGCCCTCGTGGCTTTGGGCTTAGTGGCCGCCCTCTATGGGTGGATTGACCGGCGGCATGGTCAAACCGACGAGGTGGAGAAGCCGTCGGTGGCAAGCTGTGCCACCTGCTCGGGTCAAGACCCGCGTTGCGAACAGGAATGCATGATGGAGGCCGCAACGAAAGAGATAGAGTATTACGACGACGAAGAGCTTGACCAATTCCGTGGACGGCCTTCGGACGGATACTCTGATGACGAGGCGGAACAATTTGCCCAAGTAATGTATACCATGCGCCCCGACGAGGTGAAGGGGTGGAATCGAAGCCTCATCCTAAGGGAAATCAATATGCCCAACCAAATCAAGGACGAATTCATAGCACTGGCCGAAGAATGTGCGCAGGCTCAACGAATATCGGACAATAAAGGCAATAAACTTTACGATAAAAGCGTTTAATAGAGTGTGGACACGCGCGTAGCTCGATATCTTTCCTTTGTCGCGATTGCAATCGGTCTGATCACGACGGGATGCTCCTCCCAGAAGAACACTTCGGGGAGCAGGTTTTGGCATGCTTTCAATGCAAAGTATAACACCTACTATAACGGAACACTGGCTTATATCGATGGCTCGCTGGAAAAAGAACAGGGCAACGTGGACAACTTCACCGAGATGATTCCACTCTACACCGTTGGCAACAAAAGCAGCGTGGACTTGGGCAAGGGCAACTTCGAAAAGGCTATAGAGAAATGCGAGAAGGCCATACATCAGCACAGCATCAAGAAAAGACCCGTGTGGGACAAACGCCGACGCAAAACCGCAAAAGACATAGAATGGCTCAATCGTCGCGAATACAACCCGTTTCTATGGAAGGCGTGGATGCTTATGGGACGGTCGCAATTCTTCTCGGGCCAGTTCGAAGACGCAGCGTCCACCTTCGCCTACATGAGCCGACTATACGAGACTCAGCCTGCCATATACGGACGGGCACGCGCATGGCTGGCAAAATGCTATATCGAGCAAGATTGGATGTACGACGCCGAGGACGTAATCCGCAATATGGAGCGCGACTCCATTCATTGGAGGGCGCAGAAGGAATGGGACTACACTTATGCTGATTATTATATCCACGCTGGCGACTTCGAACGGGCCATCCCCTATCTGAGAAAAGTTATCCGACATGAAATGCGCCGCAAACAGAAAGCACGCGAATGGTATCTCATGGGGCAACTACAGGCGGCACTACACCACAACACGGAGGCCTACAAGGCTTTCAAACACGTGGTACGCCTGAATCCTCCATACCAATTGGAATTCAACGCACGCATTGCCATGACTGAAGTCCTTGCCAGAGGACAGGCCAAGAAAATGATTGGCCGGCTAAAACGTATGGCACGGTCGGATAATAATAGTGAGTATCTCGACCAGGTCTACTATGCCATCGGAAACATCTATTTGGCTCAAAAAGATACGGTACAGGCTATTGCCGCTTATGAAAAAGGAAACGAGAAGGCAACACGGAGTGGTATAGAAAAAGGCGTGTTGCTACTCCATCTGGGCGACCTCTATTGGCAGAAGGAGAAATTCAGCGACGCTCGACGGTGTTATGGTGAGGCCATCGGTCTGCTCGACAAGGAGCGCGATGACTATGAACAATTGTCTAACCGTTCCAAAGTGCTCGACGAGTTGGTGCCTTATACGGATGCCGTGCACTTGCAAGACAGCTTGCAGGCGCTTGCAAAAATGGACGAGACTGAACGCAACAAGGCTATCGACCGCGTAATCGACGCTTTGAAGAAGAAGGAAAAGGAAGAGCGCAACAAACAAGCCGAAGAGAACAGTCAACGCATCCAACAACAAAACGGAGCGTTAGCCAATATGAACCGAAACAACCAGCGAAACACTCCTGTTGCTACGCAAAACAACGGATTGTGGTATTTCTATAATGCTACGGCCGTAAACCAAGGCAAGGCCACGTTCCAGCGGCAATGGGGCAAACGCGAGAATGTGGACAACTGGCAACGCATCAACAAAACGGTGGTGGCCTCGGCCGAAGGTGTGGAAGAAATGACCGATGCCATGCGCGATTCGCTCGCACGGGCAGCCGTGGTAGAGGACTCTTTGAAGCAAATCACAGATAGTGCGCAAAACGATCCTCACAAACGTGAATATTACTTAGCGCAAATCCCCTTTACCGAGGAACAGGTGCAGGCTAGCAATGCCATCTTGGAGGACGGGCTCTTCCATTCCGGCGTAATCTTCAAGGACAAGCTTGACAATCTTCCGCTGAGTGAGAAAGCCTTACGCAGGTTAGTCGACCATTATCCCGATTATGAAAAAATGGCCGACGCATATTATCATCTATATTTGCTTTATAACCGGAAGGGAGAACCCGCTACTGCCGACATCTATGTGGATAGTTTGAAACAAAAATATCCCGATAATGAATACACCAAGTTGCTCACCGATCCATATTTCAAGGAGAATGCACGACTTGGTGTACACATCGAGGATTCGCTCTATGCAGCCACTTACGAAGCATTCAAGAAAGATCACTATGACGAAGTGGCTGGCAACGCCAGAATTTCGGCTAGCCGATTCCCTTTGGGAGCCAATCGTGACAAGTTCCTCTTTATCGGTGGACTAAGCAAACTCAATAGCGGTGATGCCGAAGGGTGTCTGACCGACATGAAAGAGGTTGTGGCAAAATATCCTGAAAGCCGGCTGGCTGAAATGGCGGGGATGATTGTGAACGGAGTAAACCAAGGAAGACAACTGCGTGGGGGAAAATTTGATTTGGGAGATGTGTGGAACCGGAGAAGCGTCGTACTCAATGATAGCGATTCTACAACTCAAAAGCAATTCTCCAACGAAAGAAATGCGAACTTTGTCTTCATGGTGGTCTATAAGCCTGACTCGGTGGATGAAAACAAGTTGCTATTCAATCTGGCCAAATTCAACTTTACAACTTACCTCGTAAGAAACTTCGATATCAACATCGAAGAACAAGACGGATTACATCGCATGACCGTGGCCGGATTTAGGAATTATGACGAAGTGCTACAATATGCACGAAGCTTCTACCAGCAACCTCAACTACTGAAAGTTTTGGACAAAAGCAGGACCGTGATAATCAGCGAGGTTAATTTGCCCCTACTTGGCACACGATTCACCTATAACGATTACGACAAGTTCTATAATAAGCACTTTGCTCCATTGAAAGTGAATACGTTCCGTTTGTTGGTCGAGCCGGAGGAAATCATAACTCGACCGGTGGAAGAGCCAACTCCCGAGCAAATCGACAACGAACTCGACAATGGCAATATCGATAATGGATTTGATATTACGCCTTTGGAGGAGAACGACATAAAGGACAATGGATTGGAGTTCAATCCTACGAACGAGCAGAATGCGCCCGACAATGGATTGGAGTTTAATCCTACGAACGAGCAGAATACGCCCGACAATGGATTGGAGTTCAATCCTACGAACGAGCAGAATGCGCCTGACAATGGATTGGAGTTTAATCCTACGAACGAGCAAAATACGCCCGACAATGGAATCGAAAATGAAAACAGAA
>CAYQUN010000003.1:144033-146685 GCA_964420715.1 uncultured Prevotella sp.
CAATGGAATCGAAAATGAAAACAGAACTCCTCGGCCCTCTACAGACGTCATAAGCGTCGGAACAACAACTACGTCCAGTAAGGATAAAAAAGATAAAGATAATAAGGACAACAATCCTTCTACGACCTCCCAAAGAGGGAATATGGAGTCGCAAGAAGTGCAAACTAAGCCTTCTACTTCCACTACAAATCCCAAAGAAAACGAAAAAGAACAGCAACCTGTTGAAGATACGGGCATCTACTTTGATGATGGATTTGGACAACAGAGTGGAAATAATAAAAACACCAACCAGCCCAAGGAGAAGGAGCCCAAACAAGAAAACTTTGACTTGGAAGATGAGTATTACGATTTGGAGGGATTTTAAAATGACAAATAACGGATTACTTTTATGGGTCGATGACGAAGTGGAACTGCTAAAAGCCCACATCATCTTCTTACAAAAAAAAGGATATGAGGTCATCACCGTTAGCAATGGCACCGATGCAATTGACCAATGTAAGGAGCACACCTTCGACTTGATACTACTCGATGAGATGATGCCCGGACTAAGCGGATTGGAAACCCTGCAAAAAATCAAGGAGATTCAACCTGCGACCCCCGTCGTAATGGTGACTAAAAGTGAAGAAGAAAACATCATGGACCAAGCTATCGGATCGAAGATTTCCGACTATCTCATCAAGCCCGTGAACCCTAGTCAAATTCTTCTAACCTTGAAAAAAAATATCCATAGAAGGGAAATCGTAACCGAGGTTACGCAAAGCAGCTATCAACAAGACTACACTAACTTGTCCATACAAATCTCTGATTGCAGAAATTTAGATGACTGGATAAAAATTTACAGGAATCTGGTGAGGTGGGAATTGGAATTGGCCAGTGCTGACAGTTCGATGACCGAGATGCTTCGCATGCAGAAGGATGAGGCCAACAATGGTTTTGCCAAATACATCCGGAAAAATTATATGGATTGGATGAAAAGCAACTCGTCCGACAACAGACCTCTGATGAGTCCCGATTTGTTCAAGAGCAAGGTGTTCCCGCTACTCGACCAAGGCAAAAAAGTGTTCTTGATTGTTATCGATAACTTCCGTTTCGACCAATGGAGGATGCTTTCACAAGAAATCGGTGACCTTTTTGATATAGACGAGCAACTCTATACGAGCATACTCCCCACCGCTACACAGTATGCACGCAATGCCATTTTCAGCGGCCTCATGCCTAGTGATATCGCACAAATGTTTCCGGACTTGTGGGTGGACGAGGACGAAGAGGAAGGGAAAAATCTGAACGAGGGACCTCTCATCCAAACACAAATCAACCGATTTCGTCGACATGACACTTTTAGCTATCACAAAATCAATGACTCGGGGGCTTCCGATAAATTCCTCGACAAATATAATTCACTGAAGAATTATGACCTGAACGTAGTCGTAATCAACTTCATCGATATGCTTTCACATGCCCGCACCGAGTCGAAAATGGTACGTGAATTGGCTAATAATGAGGCTGCCTTCCGATCCATCACGCTTAGTTGGTTGCGACATTCTGTTATCTCGGAACTTTTCCGGAAACTCTCACATGACGACTACACCATAGTACTTACCACTGACCATGGAAGCATTCGTACGTCAAAACCCATTAAAATCATTGGTGACCGCAACACCAATACGAACTTACGCTACAAACTAGGCAAGAATTTGGCTTATGACACTCGCGAAGTATTCGTAATAAAGGAACCTCGTAAAGCCCACCTGCCATCACCCAACCTTAGCACGTCGTACGTCTTTGCCATGGGGGACACGTTCTTTGCCTATCCCAACAACTACAATTACTATGTGTCTTATTACAAAGACACCTTTCAGCATGGTGGAATTTCAATGGAGGAAATGCTCATTCCTCTTATTACAATGCGCCCTAGAAAAAGATGAAATATGTATTGAATTAAAGGCTTAAAATCATGAAAATAACCATTGACAAGATTGAAAACATCCATGAAGCTGCCCACGTCTTTGTTCAAAATATGGATAAGGCGTGCGTCTATGCCTTCTATGGGAAGATGGGGGCGGGCAAAACCACCTTTATCAAAGCAATTTGCGAGGAATTAGGTGTGCATGATGTCATCACATCACCTACATTCTCCCTCGTTAATGAATATACTGATGGAGAAGGTAATCCGATATATCATTTTGATTTTTACCGTATTAAAAAAATAGACGAAGTATATGACATGGGATATGAAGACTATTTCTATAGCGGTCATCTATGTTTGTTGGAGTGGCCTGAACTTATTGAAGATTTGTTGCCCGAAGACGCTGTGCGTGTCACTATTACGGCAATAGACAATGAAGAAAGAATCGTGGAGTTTTAATCAAATAGGAGCTAGGCACTAATCATAAGGTGCCTAGCCCTTATTTCAACTTGCCAAACTGTCGGAGATACTTCCATAATTTGAGAAAATTGTGCGAGTGTTTTTTTATTTTATATCAACTATATTCCCATACTCTATCCTCTAAATATCAAACTTTTATAGGAGGAAACTGCAGAAATACGGAAAATAGATAAACATTATATTGTATTATTATAACTAACAACTAACTAATTAGGAACATGAGAATCAAAGCAATCTTGACAGGCCTGTTGTTTGGCATCGTCACC
>CAYQUN010000004.1:0-94963 GCA_964420715.1 uncultured Prevotella sp.
GAAAATAAGTGCGAGTCCGGCGAATTCATAATAGCGCAAGTCGGGTGCCCCCAAGTCGCGGTGTACATGGATGCACGGGTGTGGGAAAACAACCTGGCAGGCACGCTCGTCAAAAACCAGTAGCTTTGTCCTCGGCGGATATAGCGATTGGTGTTCGTAAATCTTTGTGATTGAGTGCCATAAGGTTACGACAATTTTTCGCTAATCGCCAATTCACAATCAATTATAATTTGTCGGGCTCACGTTAATTACGAAATCTTTTTATACCTTTGCAAGATAAATACTAAGAATATGATTCAAACCGTCAACAAATATCCTATTGATGAAATTTTCAAGTCAGATAGCGAGCTATATTATTTCATTCCTAAATACCAACGGGAATATACTTGGGGGTATAATGATTGGTATAATTTGTATTCAGACTTGCTGGAAAATAGCGAAGGGTACTTCTTCGGCTCCATAATCTGTATTAATACAGGAGATTCTACCTATCCGCGTCTTGAAGTAATTGATGGACAGCAACGTCTTACAACACTCTGTATGTTCCTTGCTGCTATCTATACTAAAATGAGGGGTATTAAGAAAGATGGCGACGAAGACATGCTTGTCAATATTGCCAACTTAAAAAATTCTCTGGTAAGAAAGAACAACAAGGAAAATGGACTTATATTAGTCCCACAAGTCCAAAACAACAATCTTGACGACTTTAATTACGTCATGAAGGAAGCGGGACTTGTTGATTTTGCCACTAAAAAACCATACTGGGGACAACATAAAATGGCAAGGTGCTTCCGTTATTATCAAGAACTCCTTGACAGAGAACTCAACAAAGTCGACGAATATAGTCAAAAAGTCAATTTCCTTTCTCTTGTAAGAAAAAAAATAATGCATGCCATGTTAGTGAAAATTGAGGTCTCAACAGCTTCTGACGCCTACATACTCTTTGAATCTCTCAATAATCGTGGCACCCCTCTTACTGCTATCGACCTTATTAAGAACCTTATAATGGCTCGTGCCGAGAAAGCCGGGTTGACAACGGACGACTGTTTTTACAGATGGCAGAACCTGCTTGGCTATTTGACAGAAGACTATACCACGCAGGAACGGTTCTTCCGTCAATATTACAATGCATTCAAAAACCGTCTTAATAAACCGTTTCGTAAGATTGACGACAAAAAGAAAGATCCACTTGGCTATATCGCAACAAAAAGTAATCTTCTTGATATTTACGAAAGAATAATCAATTGGAATCTAAAGTCGTTCGTGGATGATATTTTAGTATGCGGCGAGATTTATTCACACTTTATATTAATGGCTGGTGACACAAATGAGGAATCTAAAGCATTAGAGAACTTGGCTCATATCCGGGCTGTCAACAGCTATATGCTATTGATGTACCTTGAGCATGAGAAGATTAACCTGCAATTAGATGACAATATCTTGGTTAAGATAATGAACTTGTTGACCATCTACTTTGTTCGTCGAAATACGACAGACTATCCTGGAACACGAGACCTCATCCGCATTTTCATGGACATTATCAGCAATATCGAAGCTGACAAGAATATAAAGGGCGGAAGGGTATATAATTATATCAGGGAATACCTTGGCAATCCAGATAGGTGTGCAGAT
Source organism: uncultured Prevotella sp. (assembly GCA_964420715.1). Lineage (GTDB taxonomy): Bacteria > Bacteroidota > Bacteroidia > Bacteroidales > Bacteroidaceae > Prevotella. The sequence goes on from CAYQUN010000004.1 coordinate 1,633, forward strand.
GATACATTCTTTGAGCGAAAACTCCGGGGAGACATTTATAAAGACAATTCTGATATGGCTCGGTTCCTGCTCTGCGCATTGGAAGAGAAACACAAAACATCAGAGAAATGGACAGATTTGTGGAAAAGAAATGATCACAATGTATATATATGGTCAATTGAGCATATATTCCCAGAAGGAGAGAATATTCCACAAGATTGGGTTGATATGATTGCCAACGGGGACAAAGATAAGGCAAGCCAATACCTTAATGATTACGCTCATAAGTTAGGAAATCTTACCATTACCGGCTATAATAGTGCGCTCAGCAACTTCTCTTTCGAGAGGAAAAGAGACAGGATGGATAAAAAAAAGGAAAACTATATAGGCTATAAGAATGGCCTTGAAATTAACGAGGTATTGGCCAATAAAGAAAGTTGGACAGTTGAAGACATAAAAAATAGAACTGACAATATGGTGGAAGAGCTTCTTAAAATGTTCCAATTCCCCGATAATTAAAGCGGAGAATCCACTTTTTAATTATCGGGGGGGCTTCTCTGCCTACAACGTATTTATCCCTCCCACTCAACATTGATACTTATAAATAAGCGTGAGTCCGGCGAATTCATAATAGCGCAAGTCGGGTGCCCCCAAGGCGCGGTGTACATGGATGCACGGGTTCAACCGCCAGCATGGACGGGATGGTGGAGGCGTTCTCTCTTGGGGCGTTATATCGTGATTTCGCCCGATCCGAAGCAGCGGTGGTGTCGCTCGTCGTAGACCACACAAAACTGGCCGGGGGCCACGCCGTGGATGCGGTCGTCGCTCTCGATGGTGAAAGCGTTCCGGTCAGAGGGGTGGGGGACGATGGTGGCCGGATGGTATTCGGGTGTGTGCCTGATCTTGAATGTGGCCCGTTGGGGCAGTTGGTCGACGCCCTCGGTGAGGAAGTCGAAGGCGTGGATGCGGAACTCGCGGCGGTAAGCCGTGTCGGGGTCGTAGCCATGCGAGACGAAGAGGATGTTGTGTTCTACGTCTTTCTTTATGACGAACCAGGGGCCGCCTCCCAATCCGAGTCCCTTCCTCTGTCCGATGGTGTGAAACCACAATCCCCGGTGCTGCCCTATGCGGCGTCCCGTTTCCAGTTCGATGATGTCTCCGGGGCGTTCTCCGAGATAGCGCCGCACATATTCGTTGTAGTCGATGTTTCCAAGGAAGCAAATGCCCTGCGAGTCCCTCCGGCGTGCGTTCAGCAGGTGCTCCCTTTCGGCAATCTTCCTCACGTCGCCTTTCATGTAGTGTCCGATGGGGAAGATGGCCTTCTTGAGCTGCCATTGATAGATTTGGGCGAGGAAGTCGGTCTGGTCCTTCACGGGGTCGGGACTTGTGGTGAGCCATTTCCGTCCCTCGATGATTTCGGTTTGCGCATAGTGTCCCGTGGCGATGAGGTCGTAGTCGTGACCCCGTTTGGCGTCGAAGGCCCCGAACTTGATGAGCCGGTTGCACATCACGTCGGGGTTGGGTGTCAGTCCGGCCTTCACCTTTTCCATGGTGTATCGCGTCACTTGGTCCCAATAGTCCTTGTGGCAGTCCACCACTTCCAGCCGGCACTTGTATTTGGCGGCCACGGCCGTGGCCATCTCCAAGTCCTCCTCGGAGTTGCAGTCCCATTCCTCTTTCTCCTCGGGACCGATTTTGATGTAGAAGCAATCGGGGTGTATGTCGTGTGCGGCCATCTCGGCGACGACGACCGAGCTGTCGACGCCTCCCGAGAGAAGTACCGCGACGCGTTTGTTCCGAATGTCTTGGTAGTCAAACATGTTGATGCCTTTTGATGATGTTTTGAGAACGCGATAGGTTCGGGCCGTTCGGCTTATTCGCCGAAAATCTCCTTCAGCTTTGCCAGAAGCTGCTCGCCACGCAAGTCGCTGGCGATGATGCGTCCGTTGGGATCGATCAGCACGTTCGACGGAATGCTGTTCACTCCGTAAGCCTCGTGTGCGGCCGTCTTCCATCCCTTCAGGTCGCTCATCTGCGGCCATTCCATGCCCAGCTGCTTTACGGCCGCCGCCCATGCCGCGGCCTTGCTGTCGAACGACACGCCCACGATTTCATAATTCTTCTTGTTATGATAGCGTTTGTAGCTTGCCACGACGTTGGGCATCTCGGCCCGGCATGGTCCGCACCAGCTGGCCCAGAAGTCGACGAGCACATATTTCCCCTTGCCCACATATTGCGACAGGCTCACGGGGTTGCCGCTCAAGTCGCTCATTTTCAAATCGGTGTAAGTCAGTCCCGGCTTCCGTTTCGACATTGCTGCATACATCTTCTTGGCGGGCTCCATCATGGGATGGTTGGCGTAAGCGTTGGACGGGTCGCAAAACATGGTGAGCTCGTCGATGTTGTAGCCGTAGAGGTTTGATGTGGCGATGAGGTAGGCAGGTGTGGCGTCGTCGTGATGCTTGCGGGCGTAGTCAACGATGCTCTTCTGCATTTCGGCCTCGGCCCCCTCAAGCTGTTCCTCGTAGGTTTTCTTCTTGTCGAGTCCTGCCTTGGTGGTGTCGTTGCGCATGGCAAGCCACAGGTCGTAAGTGCTGCGCATTTTCTCCATCCGTTGGGTTAGCGACTTTTGGAATTCAACGAACTGTATGTTCAAAGGAGACCCGGTGACGTCGAGTTCGCCGTTGATCACCACGGGGGTGCCGTCGACAATGAGCGTGGTGGGGTTCCACTTCTTTGTCGTCACGGTGACGAACTCGTTGTTGGCCAGTTGGCCCGTCAGCCTTACGCTTTTGTTTGCGGCCACGGCCTTGCTGGTCTCTTGTCTCCCGTTGACAAACGTATAGACCGAGTCGACATCCTCCGGCACGTTCACCGTGATGTCGTAGCCCGGCTCTTGCTGCGCGCAAGCACCTGCCATGCAGAGCGAGAGCAAGGCGAGTGAGAAAATCTTCTTCATGTTCATAATTCTTCTTTTCCGTAACATTGATGGGCAAAGATAGGAAAATCCAAGGAAACAATACCCTTTTATAAGGCTTTTTTAACATCATAAGGAGGCGGGCTGTTGTCTGTTTCCCGATTTTTTCATTACCTTTGCACCCTCGGATAGGGGTACTTGCTCAACCCCCTTTAACAAAACAAGAATTATGCAAACAAAACGTAACACCGTGAGTGTGCTGTTCATGTTGTTCAGCATCCTCTTCTGCGTTTGCCTCATTTCGGCAAACGTGCTCGAAACCAAGCAAATCGCCGCCGGTCCCATCAGCCTTACAGGCGGCTTGATCGTCTTCCCCGTGAGCTACATCATCAATGACTGCGTGTGCGAGGTGTGGGGCTATGGCAGGGCCCGCCTGCTCATCTGGACGGGGTTTGCCATGAACTTCTTCTTTGTGGCCTTGGGCGCGCTTTGCGATGCCATCCCGGGTGCCCCCTACTGGACCAACGACGCCGGCTTCCACGCCATTTTCGGGCTGGCTCCGCGCATCGCCTTCGCCTCGTTTGTCGCCTTCCTGGTGGGCAGCTTCATCAATGCCTACGTGATGAGCCGGATGAAGATTCGCGACGGCGGCCGCCGCTTTTCGGCACGGGCCATCCTGAGCACCGTGGCCGGGGAGGGGTGCGACAGCATCATCTTCTTTCCCCTGGCCCTGGGGGGCGTGGTGCCCACGGAGGCCCTGCCCGGCATGATGATAGGCCAGGTCGTGCTGAAGACCCTCTACGAGGTCGTGGTGCTTCCTCTCACCATCCGCGTGGTGAAGGCGCTGAAGCGGCATGAGGGCGAGGATGCGTATGATGAAGGCATCAGCTACAACGTGTTCAAGATTTTAGGTTGACTTCATGGAATCTAACGAAAACAGAAAGGCCGAGGGCTTGAAGGCTCTCGGCGCCAAGACCAGCTACAGCATGGACTATGCGCCCCATGTGCTGGAAACCTTTGAAAACAAGCATCCCGACAATGATTATTGGGTGCAGTTCAATTGTCCCGAGTTCACCAGCCTGTGCCCCATCACCGGACAGCCCGACTTTGCCGAGATACGCATCAGCTATATTCCCGCGCGCCGCATGGTGGAGAGCAAGAGCTTGAAACTCTATCTCTTCAGCTTCCGCAATCATGGCGATTTCCATGAGGACTGCGTGAACATCATCATGAAAGACTTGGTCCGACTGATGCAGCCCAAGTATATCGAGGTGACGGGATTCTTCACGCCGCGCGGTGGCATCAGCATCTGGCCCTATGCCAACTATGGCCTGCCGGGCACGAAGTATGAGCGCCTGGCCGAGCACCGCTTTATGGAGCACGGGCTGGCGTCGGCTCCTCCCCGGCGTTGAGCCATGCCCGCCCCGAGGGGTGTCGTCGGGGGTGAGGCGTCAGGACAAGAGGTAGGCGATGTAGCCCACGAAGATGAAGGCAAGGACGAAGCCTTCCCACCGTGCAATGGTGTACTTGGTGAATGAGAACAGCCACAAGAGCAGCATCGAGACCACCATCATGGCCAGGTCGGCCTGGGTGATTCCCGAGATGCGCATGGGCGAGACGAGTCCCGTGATGCCGAGAATCATGAGAATGTTGAACACATTGCTGCCCAGCACGTTGCCAATGGCAATGCCGCTGTTGCCCTGCCGTGCGGCCACCACGCTTGTGGCCAGTTCGGGAAGCGAGGTGCCTCCGGCCACGATGGTGAGTCCGATGACGGCGTCGCTCACTCCCAGCGTGCGGGCCAGGGCCGACGCGTTGTCGACGAAGGCTTGGCTTCCCACGATGAGGCAGGCCAGCCCACACGCCATCAGCACGATGGCCCTCGGCGTCGACACGGGCTTGGCGCCGGTGTCATCGGCCTTGTTGCCATTGCCGCCCTTGGCCCCGCGCACGGTGACGACCATGAAAACCAGGAACAGGCCGAAGAGCACGGCCGCGTCGAGGCGCGAGATGGTGCCGTCGAAGCACATGGCATAGAGCAACGCCGAGGCGCCCAGGGCGAAGGGGATGTCCTTGCGCACCGTTGACCTCAGGATGGTGATGGGGGCCACCATGGCCGCCACGCCCACGATGAGGAGCGCGTTGAAGATGTTGGAGCCCACAACGTTGCCCACGGCGAGGTCGGGCGTGCCCTTCAGGGCCGATACCAGGCTGACGCAGAACTCGGGCATCGACGTGCCCATGGCCACGACGGTGAGGCCTATCACGATTTGGGGCACTCCCATCCGGCCGGCCACGGCCACGGCGCCACCCGTGAGCCATTCGGCACCCTCGAGTACCACGACGATGCCCACGACGAGCACGATGACTTGCAACCAGACGTTTTCCGGTGCAAATGAAAATAGCAAAAGTGTATTCATGTGGACAAAAGTAATATAAAAAAGGAAATAAACAAAACCTTGTCTTCCTTTTTCCCCTTCCGGGCGTGGCTTTTCTTTCCATATTCGTGGCGGTTTGGCCGGAATGTCCAGACGAGGCCGGAAGGACGTGGAGGAAATTGTCAACTTTACTGATGTGAAATCCGACTCGTCTCCGCACAGGGCGGTGTGGCGTGGAGAGGGCGGTGCGGCGTGCCCTCATCTTGCCGTCGGCATGATGAGGGGGCCTTGGCGTCGTGGATGGACAATCGATTCCGTCCCCTGCCTGATCAGTCCGCCGACAGGCAGCTCCATCCACACCTTGCGTCCCAGCTTGAACTTGGGTGTGACGATGGGCTCCGTAATCCATTTCCTGCCAAAGGCGTCATAGTATCGCCTCACCCCCATGTCCATTCCGAACTTGCCGTTCGTGTATGTGGCATACGTACCGTAAGAGGAGGTCTGGACAAACGGCAGCGCGGCCATGAAGAAGTAGGGATTGTGATTGAAGTATTGTCCGAAGGCCGTCAGGCTCCAGTAAGGATTCAGTTGCAAGGACAACGCCCCTCTCACCCCGTATTGCGTTGACACCGAGTGTATGCCCTGGTCCGCCAGGGTGGGGTTGTCCATGATGTTGGCGTGGTAGCGGTTGGCGCCCATGCCGGCGTAGAAGGTGAGATTTCCCAGGCTCCGATGAAGGCCGATGTAGCCCGCGCCCGTCTCCATCATGCCGGGAAAGGAGGTCGTGCCACCGGCTCCCACAACATTCCATCCGCCAACAGTCAGCATGGCCTGCTGGTCGTAGCTTCCCGTGGGAGGCAATGGAGCCACGGCTTGCAACGGGTCGTGGGCGCCGTGGGCGAGGATGCTGTCATGAAGGAGTGGTGGCGTGTAGGGATAGGTGGCGTTGCCGAAGGTCGTGTAGGGCAGTTGGGAATGAGGCATGTCCCAAGGGACGGCAGGTGTTGCAGGCAGGGGAGCCTTGCCGCTGGCGGGCTTGGTGTCAAGAGAGCTCCCGCCTCCGGCGTGCTCTTGTGCCCAAGCCGATTGTCCAATCAGGATTGTGGCCCATAGGATGATGATGCGTAGTTTCATGCCATATGCTGTTTTTAGCGTTGCAAAGATAATCAATGTTTTTGTAGGAGGAAAGTTTTTTAACGCCAATTAGAGGAAAAAAGAGACGCCGCCTTCATCACGAAGGCGGCGTCCGAAGAAGGTGGGGAATCGAATCCCCTATTGAAAACCTTATCTAACCAATATTTTCTGACCATTTACGATGTAAACACCCCGGTCGAGCTTCTGAGCCTTCAGGTTGGAGGCCACGCGGCGTCCGGCCACGTCGTAGACGGCACCGTTAGAGTCCGCCTCGCCCTTGATGGTGGCAATGGCTGTGGCGTCGCCGGCTTTGCCAAAGGCGCTCAGTGCTCCGTATTCGCTCACCGACTGCACCTTGTAGACGGCATTCGTGGCTGTGGTTGCGGGCAGGGCGAATTCCGTGTCGGTGGTGAAGCCGATGACGTCCGTGTCGCGGCTGACAACGTAGCAGATGGCATAGGGCACAGCCTGCCATGTGAGCTTGCCCTCGGCGAGGCTCACCTGGGGTGCCGCGCAGGCCTCGGCAATGAGGGTCGGATTCCAGTCGTCGCTTCCGCTGCATACATTCTTCACCGTGTAGCTGGCGGCCTGTTCGGCCGAGAGGACGGCCGTCTCGCTCTTGCCCTTCACCGTGTCGGTGCCATTCATGTAGTAATAGTCCGTGCGGCGGTGTGAGAGGTCGAGCGGGTTGCCCTCGCCGTCCATCGAGTTGTACTCGGCCCAAAGCGCAGGCAGGCCGCCCATGGTGGGATACCAGCCCGTGGCCGGAATCGTGACGTCAAACTTGGTGTTGATGAAGACCGTCTTGGGAGCCTCGTGCCACGGACGTCCGAGCCATACGTTCGTTTCCGACGGAACGCCGGGGGCGGTGACCACGTTGTTCAGGAACACATAGCCCCACTTGGTGCCCACGCCGTGGTTGGGGGCGACGATGAATCCACCGCTCTTGCGCACGATGTTGATGGTGTCGTTGGTAATCATCACGTCGCCCTTGCCGTAGAAGAAGTCGACGGCTCCTTCAATCCAGCTGTCGGTGATGTAGGCGCGGTGGTCGATGGTGCCTCCCGTATACCAGGTGTCCTGATAGGAGCGCAGGCCCATATTCTTCATGGCAAGCTTGTCGCCATTGGAGCAGAGGGCCAGGGCCTGAGGGCCATTGTTCTGCTCCACGCCCCACGAGTTGATGAGGTCGATGCCCTCAAAGTAGTTGTTGTCAGATTCCACGTCCATGGTGGCTCCGTCGCTGATGCCATACTGCCCTGAGCCGCTGGTGCGGTTGTCGGCAATGGTGACAAACTGCTTGCCCTGTCCGATGATGTGGAGGTGGGGCTTGTTGGCCGGGATGACATGGTGGCCGGTGTAGGTGCCCCGCTTCACAAAGATGAGCCAGGGCTTGGCGCTGTTGGCCGGTGCGGCGTCGATGGCCTCGGCCACGGTCTTGTAGTCGCCCGAGCCGTCCTCGGCCACCACGGCGTCGAAGAGGCGTGGCGAGGGCTGCTTGCGTTCCATGGTGGTGAACTTCAGTTCGATGCCGGCGAAGGCATTGCCGTTGCGGTCGGTGATGGCACCGGCGGGCAGGTTGAAGGTGTAGCTCGTGGCATAGTCGAGGCCGCTGAAGCGGTAGACCACCGTCTTTCCGCTCACGATGGGTTGAAGCACCTCGCCGGCCAGGGTGGCGTCGCCCGAGCCGAGTTGCACTTTCTCGTCAAAGTTGAGCACGATGGAGCCGTTGGAGGTCACGTCGGTGGCGTTCATTCCGGGATTCGAGCTTACCAGTAAGGGGGCGGTAGAGTCGTCGTGGAGTCCGGCGTCTGCCGTGACGAAGATCTCGGCAATGGCAAGTCCGTCGTAGTCGGATTCCACACCCGTGAGCGGGCTGTCGAAGACGGGATACCAGCGCACGTAGACCTTGTCCTGCTCCGAGCAGGAGTCGGGCAACTGGAACTCCATGTTGTCGCTCCATCCACGGTTGGGCAGGGTGAAGGTGCCCACGGTGGTGTAGTGCTTGCCATCGAGCGAGACCTGCTCCTCGTAGTTGGTGTAGGAATTATAGTTGTTGCCCAGTGCGTTGCTCACCTTTACATGGGTGTAGCCCTTGGTGGAGAAGGAGATTTCAAAGAAGTTCTTCTCAGAGAGATACTTCCAGATGCGTGCGGCATACTTGCCGTTCTCTTGTCCGTTCTTGCTGCCTCGCGAGAGCCACGACGTGGTCTTTCCGCTCTCGTTGTGCAGGCTCAGGAGTCCGGCGTTCTCGCTGTCGGCCTTGTAGTCGGCGGCACGCTCGCTACCCGGCTGGTCGTCGTAGAGGTCCCATCCCACGATGTAGTCGGTGGCCGAGAAGTTGGCCGTGACGTTCTTGTCGGCATCCATGGTGACGATGCGTTCGGTGGCCGTGCTGTTGTCGTCCCATCCCACGAAGGTGAGGATCTTGTTGTTGGAAGCCGTGAGCTTCACGTCGGTGCCCTCCTCATAGTGGTGGACGCCGTCGATGAGTTGTCCCTCGGGCTCGATGCTCACCAGGTTGTGGCGGGCGCCGCTGGTGAGTGTGAGGTTGAGGGCGTAGACTTCCTTCTTGGTGTAGACGGCCTGCAGGTCGACATCACTGCTGATGTTGAAGGTGTAAGGGTTGTCGGTGGCGACGATGTTGCCATTCTTGTCAGCCCATCCCTGGAAATGATAGCCGAAGTTCTCGGTGGCCGTAAGGGTTACGGGAGTGCCCTGGTCGAATTCGGCTCCGGCGGGAGCCACGATGACGTTGCCTGCTCCGGCCATGCCCGAGCTGACGTTGAGCTTATAGGAAGGCAGTTCGACAAGCGTGCCTTGATAGTCGGCCGTGACGACGAAGTCGCGGAATCCCATCTGCTTGTTGTTGGCCAGTCCGCTCACATAGAGTTTGAGGAAGAACGGATTGGTGTAAGTGGCTTTCAGACCTTCAATGTCGATGTCGTAGACCGAGGGGTCGCCGTTGTTGCGGTTGGGCTTGGCATCGCTGATGAGGGTGACGGTGTCGGTTCCGGCGATGGCCTTCACGTCAATCCGTCCGCCGTTGGTGCCAAAGCGCGCTCCCTTGAAGTGAAGGTGCGTGGGCGTCATGACAAGGCCGTTCTTGGGCGTAATCAGGAAGGTGAGGGCGTCGTCGTCAGTGAGAGGGGCCACGTTGCTCGTCTTGGGCTGCACCTTGTTGAAGGGGTCGGCGCCCACGGTTTGCGGAGCTTGGAGTTCCAGGTCGGCGCCCAGCGTGAGTCCGGAGTTGGAGACAACGCCGTCCTGAGATAGCGTGGCCGTGGTGGCACTCTGAGAGGAATCCCACGTCCAGGTGGCCGTGACCCCCTTGGCGTCGACCACGGTGCCGGCGTCGCTTTTCTCGCCGCGTATGGTGAGGAAGTCGAGATTCCAGTTGGTGGTCTGCCCCGAACCGGGCAGCAGGCGTATGCGGACGCTGCTCTTGTTATTGGCCGAGACGCTCACTTTCTGCGTGGGCTCATAGGTCCACCACGTGTTGGCCGTACTGGTCTTGCCGGCCCCCACCCATGAGGCACCGCCGTCGGTGGAGATGGCCACGTTGATGTCGGCCGCATAATTGCTTCCGCAGGCGATGGCGTATTCCAAAGTGATGTCCTTGTAGCCCGTCGTGGGGAAGTCGACCTCATAGTACTCTTTGTGTGTGGCGGCATTGGTGATGTCGTCGATGTTGTTGGCTTCGGTGTTGGTGAAGCGGAACACATGGTTGTTCCAGCCCCCGCAAAGTTCCCAGTAGCGTCCGCCCTGCGCCGTAATGGTGTAAGACGAGGCGTCGCCGACGCACTCATCGGGGCGGATGATGGGTGTGGATGCGTTGAACCATTGGGCTGACACTTGTGCCCATGCGCCTCCGTTGGGAGTATACACCTGCTGGGTTCCCTCGCCGGAACTCACATCGTATCCTCCTTCGAAAGTCCATGATGCCAGCGTGGTTTGTGCCATGGCCGCTTGTCCCCAAGACAGCAGGGCCGCAAGCATCAGGAGAAGTGAATATTGCTTCTTCATTGTCATAGGTAAGAATTAGGTTGGGTTTATTTGAAAATGTATTTCTTGTTTCCACGAATATACAGCCCCTTGCCCGGCTCTCCCACACGTTGTCCTTGCAGATTGTACCATGCTTGGGTGGTGGCGGCATCCTTCTCGTCCTTCAGGGAGTTGATGCCGGTGGCCTCGTCGTCGAAGGCTTTGCCATGGATGGTGACGTCGCTCAGGCAGATGGTCTTGCCCGTGGCGGAGCCGCTGTACCATGGATAGACGCGTACGCGCAGGGTGTCGCCCTCGGCAAGCGAGATGACGGGTTGAACGCTCACGGCCTGCATCTGGTTGGCCGGCAGCTTCTCGGGAGCGTAGAAGTTCACGTCGTCGGCAAAGCCCGGCTTCGTGGAGTAGTTCACATGGCATCTCATACCATTGCCGCCGCATCCGCAAAGATACAATCCGATGGAGTCGACCTTCAGCGTGGTGCCCTTGGCGGGCGTGATGCCAAACTGGATAAAGCGTGTTGACACTTCGTCGATTTCGCCATCGGGCCACACGTCGCCGTCAATCAGGTTGCGCTGGGTCTTGCGGGAGGCATCGAAGCCGGTGCCTTCGGGCCAGGTGGTGTTCTTGTTGGGGTTGGCATAGCGTTGAACGTGCATGCCCTGCATGGACTGCGGAATCACGATGGCCGGTCCCTGGAGGGTGTAGTTGTCGTCTTTCTCCAATCGCCAATAGGCCTTGACTTCGGTGCCGCCTTCAAGGCTCACGGCTTCGGCCTTGACGGGTATCTCGATGGTCTTCGCGGCAGAGGCGACCGTGATGGTGCCCGATATGGTTCCGGCGGCGTCAAGTGACACTTGCGCGAAGAAACTCTTGATGAGCGTTCCGTCGGCGTAGGGCAGGGTGAGCGTGCTACTCCAGTTGGTCTTGTCGGTGGAGAGCAGGATGCCCTGAGAGGCAGACACGCTCACTGAGCCGGATTCGGGAGTGAGTGAGAAACCGCTGAGTGAAAACTCCTTGCTGAGTTTCTGCCCCTTATAGGCCTGGCCGAGGTCGGCCTGCTGGGGCGACACGCTGATGTCGGCCTGTACCTGGATCTTGTCGGCAAGAATGCCGGCTTTCTTCAGCAGTTCGGCAGCCTTGCGGGCGATGAGCGTGGCGCCGGTGGTGTTGAGGTGGGTGGAGCCGTCGCCATCGCTGAGAAGCTCGTGGCAGCGGGCGTCGCCGTAGCTCAGGTAGAGTTCGCGCGTGGCGGCGGTAAGGTCGATGAAGGGCACGTCCAACTCGTCGGCCACCTGCTTCATGGCATATACATAGTCCATCTTGTGGTTGTCCTTGGCCACGCTCTGCTTCTCTTTCAGTCCGTCGGCGGTGAGCTCGCTGAAGCTGTCGCCAAGGTCGTGCTGGCCGTTGCGGCGAATGGTGTTGCCCGAGAAATACATGCGGCAGATGGGCGAAACAAGTACGGGGGTGCATCCGGCGGCGCGGCTCTCCTCGACATACTTGCGCAGGTACATCTTATAGGTGTCGAAAGGCGTCGTGCCGCGATAGTCGGTAGAAGCGGCCTTGGCAGCATCGCCGATGCGCTCGTAGTAGGCCTTGAGCGAGTCGCCGTCGGTGCCACCCGTCTTCTCGTCGTTGTGGGCAAACTGGATGAGCACGTAGTCGCCTTGTTCCAGTTGCTTCTTCACGCTGGGCCACATGCCCTCTTCGCGATAGAAGCTCTTGCTACTGGAACCGGGCTTGGCCCGATTGTTCACCGTGACGTCTACGCCGAAGAATTGCTGTAGGAACTGTGCCCAGCCTCGCGTGACGCGGTCTTCGGCATAATTGGCCATCGTGCTGTCGCCGATAGTATGCACCTTGACGGCTCCGGTGCTGAGTGCACCCATGAACAGCATGATGAAGGCCATGAACGAAGATAAAACTTTTCTCATTCGATTTTGCTTTTTGGTTTTTTGATTTTTGTTGCAAAATTACAGAATATATGAAGAGAAAAAGTCGTTTTTTGAATCAAAAGGGGGTGAAAAAGTAGAGTGAGATGTGGAAAAACTATCGTTATTACGAGAAACAGTCGCACAAATGCGATAAAAGGATGAATTTGCCAAGGAATCGGTGTAAATCAAAAAAAAAGAGCAAACCCACACGGGTTTACTCTTTTGTCCGGTATTCGCTCGGCGTACAGCCGAAGGAGGCTTTGAAGCACTTGCTGAAATATTTGGGATCGGAGAATCCGCAGGCATAGGCCACTTCGGATACATTCTTCGTCGTGGTCAGAAGCAGGGCGCACGAGTGCTTCAGCCTTACCTCTTTGATGAAGTCGGAAGGGGTGATGCCGACAATCTGCTTCATCTTCCGGTTCAGCCCCGACCTGGATATAGCCAAGGCCGCCGCCAGTGTGTTGATGTTGAGTTCGGTGTCGTCGATGTGGGTGCGCACATAATCCATGACTTTCTGCATGAAGGCATCGGGCTCGGCCTCTGCTTCTTGGTTATCATCGATGGTGTTGGCTACGGCGGAAGTGATGGCTTGGGCACTGGCATGGGTGGCTGGTGCGTCGGTGGCGTTGACCAAGTCCAAATACTTCTTCAAGGCGTCCTGTCGTTGCTGCTTGATTCTGTGTATATATAGATAGGTGTAAACCAAGAGTGTGGCGGCAACGGCGATAAGGAGCATGAGCAGAAAGGTGAAGGCGCGCGTCTCGGTGAACCGTGGTTGCACGTCGATGGCCAGCGTGCGTGTGTTGTCAACCCATCGTCCGTCGGCGTTGGTGCTTTTGATTTGCAAATCGTAGTGTCCGGGTTTCAATTCGGGAAGCGAGATGCTGTGGGTGCTGCCGATGTCCTTCCACGAGTCGTCCTTGTTCAGGCGGTAGGCGTATCTCACTTGTTCGGGTGCCGTGTAATCCAAGGCGGCGAAGCTGATGGTGATACTCCTCTCGTTGGGTTTGAGGCTGAATGACTTCAGCGTGTTCACGGCTGTGAGTTCGGGCTGGCTTTCCACGGTGATGCTGGTCAGTGCGATGGGAGGCACGAAACGGCTCTTGGCAAAGTCTTGACTGGTGAGGGCGAAGGCTCCGTCCTGTAAGCCGAACAGCCAGCGTCCGTCAGGCAACTGGGTGGGAATGGCGTCGGAAAAGCGGCATTTCCGCCCCAAGAAGTAGTGGCCATAGCTGTCGGCATGCCCCGTCGCGGGGTCGAGGAGCATGAACTGGTTGCTACTGGTGATGAGAATCCGTCCGCCGAAGTCGGCCATGGCGAGAGCCACGTCTCCGGGAAGGCCGTTTGTCGTGTCGAAGTGTCGAAAGGTGAGTTGTGGTTCAAGTAGGTTTTTGGAGCTCAGTTCGTCAATACCGCCGCTTTCCGTCGCTATCCAAATGTGGCCATTGCCCAGTCTGAGGATGTGCATCACCGCACTGCAACTTAGGCTTGTGGCCCGTCCGGCCTCCTTGCGGTGAACCCGCGCGTTCATGGCCGATGGTGATTTGGCCACGCTGGCCACGACGAGGCCGTCCGTAGAAGCGGCAAGGAGTACGCCTTCAGGGGTGATGAGCATGTTGCGAATCTTCATGCCCTCGGTGCCGGGGAGGGTGACTGCGCGCCCTTGTTGCAGGCAGACGATGCCTTTGCCGAAGGTGCCTACCCACGTGCGGCCCCAAGAGTCGAAGGCTATATCGTAGGCGGGAGTATTGCCAAGGGCTGATGCGTGGGTCACTGAGAAACTCGCATCATGGGCGGTAAGGCGAAATACGCCTCCTGGCTTGCAGGCGAGCCATATGTTGCCCTGGCGGTCTTGTCGAATGCCATAAACGGGATGGCCAAAGGGCGTGGGGGATGGGGAGAGTGTTCCGTTGGGACGCAGGTAGCCCAGAAGATGGTTGTCGCGGTCGAAGAGGCGGACGCTTTTGTCGTCCTTGCCCGACATCCAGTAGCGTTGATGGTTGTCGACAAGGAAGTAGCGCATCTGTATGCCCTTGGTGTCGGGCCATAAATCGACAGGGCGCCGTATCGGGCTCCGCTTGACGATGCCATTGCCCGTCACGGTCCACGAATTGCCTTGACGGTCGGTGAGGGTGTGGCCGATGCCCCCTGCCCGGGTGGCCCGTCCGCGTCCTCGCATGTCTTTGGCTTCGTTGATGCGCAAATTTAGGGCGTCGGATACTTTGGAGAAGGCTCCGGTGGACTGGTTGAAAAGATACCAGCGGTCGTCGACCATGCAATAAATATTGTTGCCTGGGGCTCGTCGAAGGTCGCGGATGCGGTCGTTGGGCATGTCGCAACCATCGCCGGCATGCGTCTTAAAGGTGGTGAAACGGTATCCGTCGAAGCGGTTGAGGCCGTTCCAGGTGGAAAACCACATCATTCCACCTGCGTCTTGCAGCACTTGTGAGACTATCCATTGCGAAAGCCCGTCGTCTTCATCGTAGGTTGTCTCGCAGAATGGCGTGTCGTTGCTGGCAGGTGTTGATGTGTGAACAACTTTCCCCCAGGCATTGGACCCGAGGGAAAGTGTGGTGATGAGGATGAGCAGAAGGCCCAGTTTATTTGTCTTCCTCGTGTGCATCGTTGTTTGTCCGGTCGTCGACATTGTCCCCCTCGGTAGGAGCCAGGGTGGTCTTGAAATCGGTGATGCCGTTCTTCACCAGTATGTCATACCATTGGAGCAGTTTCTTGATGTCGCTATCGTGCACACGGTCCTGGTCCCAGTTGGGCAATACTTCGGAGAAGTAGGCGCGCAGCTCGGCGGCTCCGGCCTTCTTATAGTTTACAGAGGCAGGTTTCAGGTCCTCCTTCTTGCCCACGTTCTCCAGTACCTGCCACAAGGGTATGTCGTCAGCATCGGTGTACATGGCAATGTCGGCCAGGCTTGTCACACGGTCGGTGGCAAAAGCAGGCAAGCGGCGGTGGCTGTCGTCGATACTCTCGACAATGAGGTTCATTTTACCACGGCTCACGAGTTTGTACAATCCCGGTTTACCGGCTATCGAAAGAATAGTTTCCATTTTTTATTGTTTTGTTTGAGTTGATATTTTAAATTCCTTTATTTGCTTGTCGCATTCTCTTATTTTGCGAGGATGTTTTCTTCCTCTTGTCCGGAAGTCATCCGGTCTGTTTGCGGGCCTATTTGGCCGAGTAGCTTGTCGATTTGTGCCATCAGGTTGGCTTGGCCGTCATTTTGAATTATGAAGTCGGCCTTCTGCATCACGATCTCTTGTGGCATTTGTGCGTCGATCCATTGCTGTGCCTTTTCTTCCCCGATGTGGTCTCGTTCCATGATGCGTGCTCTTCTGATGACATCGGGACAGGTTATGGCGACCACTTGGTCGAAGTGGACTCTTTTGTCGAAGCCGCTCTCGAAAAGTATGGCGCTCTCAAGCCAGTCTAATCCGCTTTGCTCGAAATCGCGTGCCACGGCAGGATGTACAATCTCGTTAACCGCCTGCTTGTGAGCTTCGCTTTGTAAGAGGAACTGTGCCAGCACGGGCTTTTGCAGAGTCCGGTCATCGTAGACATGCTTGCCTACAAGTCGGCATAGCTGGTCAATCACCTCGTCGTCGGAGCGCATGACCCTCTTCGCCCCCTCGTCACAGTCGTAGATTCTGATACCACGTGTTTCGAGTAAGCGGCAGACAAACGACTTCCCGCTCCCGATTCCTCCCGTAATTGCTATTTTCATTGTTGTTCGATGAGATAGTCTACTTGAGTATCGACGAGCTGGGCCTTGCTCACGGAGTGGGGCAATCCTTTCAAGGAGAGTGTGCATTTGTCAGAGGGGTTCGCCGCAATGTCTTTATAGTCGGCTACGACTTTGAACTGGCTGGGCTTGATAGTCCTGAAGAGACTGGCTCCTACGGTGAACTTGACCTTCACCTTGGACGGGAAAGTGCGCAACATTTGTCCCTCGGGCATGTTGACTGCCACCACAGGTACTTCCATGGTCTCCTCTATCATGATGTCGGGAAAGACGCCCATCTTCACACTTGCGGGGACAACCTTCACTCCTGTCATCTTCTGCAGGGCCACTTGCCGGTAGACGGTGTCCTCGATATTGGAGAGGAACACCCTTGTCGTGCTGATCCACTTGATGCTGTCAAGCATGTGTTTGCTTGCATAGATTGTGACGTGGTCGGGCCAGAAGGCCGTGCGTGCCACGTAATAGCTTTTGCCCGCTGTCATATGTCCGTCCAGTCGCACGGGTACTCGCTTGGATAATCCGTAATTGAAGTAAAAACCGAACTTGTCAGGCTTGATTTGTGTGATGCGTGATGAGCTGGCTAGCTGGCTGTATACTTGCTTCTGAATGTCGGCTACGGGAATGGAGCCTCTTCCTTTGTCGGCGGTGGCGTAGGTGGAGAACTGGAACGATATGGGGTGGGGGATGTGCCACCATTTGTAGGCCACTAGCGAATAACCTTTGTCTTTAATGGTGACGAGGGCCGTGTCGTTCAACTCACCTGTGATGATTACGTTGCGCGGTACCGATTTCAGACGCACGCAAACAGGAAACTCTTCCTCGTAAGTCTCGTTGAGCGTGAGAAGAAGCCAAAACACGCCACTAAGTGCAAGGAAGAATAAAAAAATCAGAAACTCTCTGTTCAGGGCGCCAAACAGAAAGTTCCTGACCATTATGAGGGTATGTTCAAGCCTGTGGAGCCGATTGTGCAGCATCTGCGAAGACGTAATTCTTGTCCACCTCGATGGTTACGTTCCGTGAGACTTCCACTTCCACCTTGTTGTTTTGAAGGTCGATGCGTTTTACGGTGCCGTAAATTCCTCCGCCTGTGATGACTTTGGTGCCCTCTTGGAGTGAGTTCTGGAACTCGCGAATCTTCTTCTGCTTCTTCTGCTGGGGGCGTACCATGAAAAGCCACATGATAACGAAGATGGCTACTATCATAAGCAATGGACCCCATCCGGCTCCACCTTGAGCTGCCTGTGCGGCTAATACGATTGTTGTCATAAGTTGTTCTGTGTTATTGTTGAATAATTGTTCTTAATTCATACTTCTCCCCTTAAAAGCGGTGCATACCCCTTGAAACAATATTAAATTAAGGAGTTATAGAGCCGTTTTGTCATTGTTAGGGAACGGGGCTTCCGTTTCTTCCGGTTGCTCCATCTGGGTGTCGGGAGTGTTGTCGTCGGTCTCATCGGCTTCGGTCCTCCGTTGGCTGGAGTCGTATCCCCCTCCGTGTGCATATCCCGTATTCCGATGATGAGGCGGGTCGATGTGCTTTAGGAGCTTCCCGCGTGAGACGAGGTGTCTTGCGATGGCGTCAAGCATACCATTGATGTAACCTCCGCTGCGTGGCGTGCTGTAAAGTTTGGCCAGTTCTACATATTCGTTGATGGTCACGCTGATGGGAATGTTTGGAATCGTCATCATCTCGGCAATGGCAATCTGCATAATCACAATGTCCATGTAGGCCAGTCGTGAGAAGTCCCAGTTGCGGCTAGCCTCACTCATATAGCGTTGGTATTCGTCGGCGTTGAGGATGGCGGCCCTGAAGAGCTTGCGTGCGAACTCGCGGTCCTCGATGTCGTCATACTCGGGCAGCAACTCTTGATTGGCCTTGTTGGAAGGCTCGAAGCGCTTGATGGTTTTCAACACGAAGGTGTCGACAATGTCCTTGTCGTCGTTCCAGTAAAGGCTCTTGTCCTCAAGCAGAGCGGTGAGCTCGTCGTTGTTTTGGATGAACATCCGGTAGAGTTTCCTCCACAACTCGCGGTCGGTGTCGTAGTCGTCGGCCTCCGAACTCATGTATTCCTGATAAGGTTGGCTTTGCTGGATTTGGTTGTATAGCTTTCTGACGAATTCGATATCGTCCTTCCAGGTCATCTTCTTGGCTTCAATGAATTCATTGAGCATCTTGTTTTCTTCCAGTTGCAACGCAAATCTATTGTTCACGAACTTGGTAGAAGGAGCCTCCGAGCCTTCTCTTTTGGCACGAGTTTCAAGCACGTCGGTTTGCCGGCGGGCTTCCTGGGTGACAGCCACGATGAGTTCTAGCAAGTCGTTGTACAGGTCGTATGCTTTGGAGAGACTGAAAAGCAATTCCTTCTCTGCGGTGTCGATATTCTTGTTGCCGTTTTGATAGTATGCGTAGGTTAACTGGACTATCTTGATTCGTATGAGCTCCCTATTAATCATTATTCTAATAATATGTTTATCATGAAGCGATTGATGTTGCAAAAATACGCAATTCCTTCTGAATATGCAAGAAAAAGAATCTCTTTTTGTGGTTTTTTAAGTAGAAAAGTTGCCCATTTCAGAAAATAAGTGTACCTTTGCACTCGCTTTTCGTCTCGTGTGATGGCGAATTAACAGTACGAATTAATTTAGAGTAACACATTTATGAAAGAGATCACAGTAACAGGTCAGAAGCGTACAGACCTTGGTAAGAAAGCTTCGAAAGCCCTGCGCAAGGCAGGCATGATTCCCTGCAACCTCTATGGTGAGCACAAAGACGAACAGGGCCGTCCCGTAGCCTTGTCGTTCGCCTGCTCGTTCAGCGAGCTTCGCAAAATCATCTACACTCCGCATATTTATGTGATTAACTTGGATATTGATGGTGAAAGCCACACTTCCATTCTGAAGGAGATCCAGTTCCACCCTGTCACCGATGCTCCCCTGCATGTTGATTTCTATGAGGTGAACGATCAGAAGCCTATCACTATTGGTATTCCTGTGAAGCTCGTCGGCTTGGCCCAGGGTGTTCGTGATGGTGGTCGTATGAACCTTTCCATCCGCAAGCTCAATGTCACCGCTCCCTATCAGCAGATTCCCGAGCATCTTGATGTTGATGTTACGAACCTGCACTTGGGCAAGAGCATCAAGGTGGGTGAACTGTCGTATGATGGTATCGAGATTGCCACAAGCAAGGAAGTTGTGGTTTGCTCCATCAAGATGACGCGCCAGGCTGCTGCGGCTGCCGCTTCGGCCGCCGACGCTGCTGACGACGCCAAGTAACCTCGGGAGACGAAGCGTTTTCCATGGATAAATATCTCATCTGTGGCTTGGGTAATCCTGGCAAGGAGTACGAGGGAACCCGCCACAACACTGGATTTATGGTATTGGACGCTTTCGCGAAAGCGTCCAATATTGTTTTTGAGGATAAGCGTTACGGTATGGTTGGCGAGCTGTCAATCAAGGGGCGGCGCGTGTTCTTGCTCAAGCCCACCACGTTTATGAATCTCAGTGGCAATGCTGTGCGTTATTGGCTCAATAAGGAGCATATTGATGAGAGCCGGTTGCTTGTCGTCTCCGATGATGTCGCCTTGCCCGTGGGTGCCTTCCGCTTAAAGGCGAACGGCTCGGGCGGAGGCCACAACGGATTGGGACACATCATCCAGCTCATTGGGCAGAACTTTGCACGACTTCGCATGGGCATAGGCAATGACTATCCCCGGGGTGGACAGATCGACTGGGTGCTGGGCCGCTATTCGGCGGAGGAGATGCAACTTTTGCAGCCGGCCATAGCCACTGCCGGCGAAATCATTCCAAGTTTCGTCCTCCAAGGCATTGAGGCCACGATGAATCAGTATAATCAAAAAGGCAAGAAATGAAGCAAGAACACCTTCCAAAGACCGGCCAGACGGCTCGTGTTGACAAATGGCTTTGGGCGGCCAGGGTCTACAAGACGCGTTCGCAGGCTGCCGATGCCTGCAAGAACGGCCGTGTCACCATTGGAGGCGTCAATGTGAAGCCTTCCCACACCATCAAGGTGGGCGAAACCATTAGTGTGAAGAAGCCTCCTGTGACTTATTCCTTTCGTGTGCTGGCTTGTTTGGAGCAAAGGGTTGGAGCCCGGCTCTTGCCTCAAGTCTATGAGAATGTCACTGATCCGAAGCAGTATGAACTGCTGGAGATGAGCCGTATTAGCGGATTTGTCGACCGGGCGCGGGGCACCGGGCGTCCCACCAAGAAAGAGCGGCGTGCCCTTGATGCGTTTATCGACCCTGCGATGTTCGGGTTTGACGAGGACGATGAGGATGATGACGATGACAACAAGTAGTCTTCCAAGGATGATTCATCATATAGCGGTATTCGCATCGGGCAATGGTTCGAATTGTGAGAATTTGATACGTCATTTTTCCGAGAGAAGCGATGCCGAGGTTTCTCTTGTAGTATGCAACCAGGCCTCGGCCCCCGTAGTCGAACGGGCACGTCGGCTTGGAGTTGACACCGTGGTGCTTTCAAAGGCAGAATTCGCTAATCCGAGCGTGCTGATGCCGGTCCTGCAAACCCACCATGTTGACTTCATTGTCCTTGCAGGCTTCCTTTTGATGATTCCTGGCTGGCTTGTCTCCGCCTATACTCGTCGCATGATCAATCTTCATCCCGCATTGCTCCCCAAGTTCGGAGGCAAGGGCATGTACGGCCGGCACGTCCATGAGGCGGTTAAGGCCGCAGGCGAGACGCTCACCGGTATGACCGTTCACTGGGTGAGCGAGGAGTGTGATGGTGGCGAGATTATCGCCCAGTTCACCACCCCCGTTTCTCCTACGGATACTCCCGACGACATTGCGGCCCACGAGCATGAACTGGAAATGGCACATTTCCCCGAGGTGGTAGACCAAGTACTCAAGTCCTTGCCCGCGGGCATGCGGGATACTGATATTTCGGGGGACTTCTGATTCCCGCGGGCAAATAGTTCGGACCCTTCCCCTGTTGGGGATGCCGCATGCCTCTTGTTCATGCCTGTTGGCCATCCGAAAATAGCGTTCCGTCAAAAAAAGTAAGCCTAAGTGGCCGATAATTGATTTTTTATGGCTACTTTTGCACTGTCGCAGTGTTTGGTCCCAAGGATCATCCCTGTGTTTACCAATGAAAGGAAACAAAAAAGATATAAAGTCATGGCAAAGAAAATTCAGTTCAGTCTCCTCTATCGAGACATGTGGCAGAGTTCGGGCAAGTTTCAGCCCCGTAAAGACCAGTTGGCCCGCATCGCTCCCGTCTTCGTCAAGATGGGTTGCTTCGCTCGTGTCGAAACCAACGGCGGTGCCTTCGAGCAGGTGCAGCTCCTGGCCGGCGAGAATCCCAATGAGGCCGTGCGTGCCTTTACCAAGCCTCTCCACGAGGCCGGCATCAAGACCCATATGCTCGACCGTGGTCTGAATGCCCTTCGCATGTATCCTGTGCCCGACGACGTGCGCCGGTTGATGTATCATGTGAAGCATGCCCAGGGTACGGATATCACCCGTATCTTCGACGGACTAAACGATATCCGTAACATCGCGCCCTCCATTCGGTGGGCCAAGGAAGCCGGCATGACGCCGCAAGGCACGCTCTGCATCACCACGTCGCCCGTACACACGCTCGACTATTACAGCCAGTTGGCTGATGAGGAAATTGCCGCCGGTGCCGAGGAGATTTGTCTCAAGGACATGGCTGGTATCGGACAGCCTGCCTTCCTCGGCCAACTCACCAAGCGCATCAAGGAAAAGCATCCTGACATCCTCATCGAATATCACGGACACTCGGGGCCGGGCCTTTCCATGGCCTCTATCCTGGAGGTTTGCCGCAATGGTGCTGACATCATCGACACCGCCATCGAGCCTCTTTCCTGGGGAAAGGTGCACCCCGATGTGATTTCCGTGCAGAGTATGCTCCGCCACGCCGGTTTCGACGTGCCCGACATCAACATGGACGCCTATATGCAAGCACGCGCCATGACGCAGGAGTTCATTGACGACTGGCTGGGCTACTTCATCAATCCGCAAAACAAGTTCATGTCGTCGTTGCTGCTCACATGCGGTCTTCCGGGCGGCATGATGGGGTCCATGATGGCCGATTTGGGAGGCATTCGCGGCACAATCAATAATTTGCGCAAGAAGAAGGGCGAACCCGAACTTAGCATGGACGACCTCTTGGTGAAACTCTTTGCCGAGGTGGCCTACGTGTGGCCTCGTGTGGGTTATCCTCCCTTGGTGACACCTTTCTCGCAGTATACCAAGAACATTGCTCTGATGAACCTCCTCTCCATGGAGCAGGGCAAGGGACGCTTCGTCTATCTCGACGACAACATGTGGGGCATGATTCTCGGCAAGAGTGGCAAGGTGCCGGGTGCCATCGCACCGGAGTTGGTGGAACTGGCCAAGAAGCAGGGACGTGAGTTTACGGATGTGGATCCCCATACCCAGCTCAAGGATGCCCTGCCCGAGTTTGAGAAAGAGATGCGCGACAATGGCTGGGACTTCGGACAGGACAACGAAGAACTCTTCGAACTCGCCATGCACCCCGAGCAGTACCGCAACTATAAGAGCGGGCAGGCCAAGAAAAACTTCCTGGCCGATTTGCAGAAGGCCAAGGATGAAAGCCTTGGCGCCAAGGTGAGTCTTGAGGAGGCTACGGCCTTCAAGCACGCCAAGGCCGATGCCATCGTATCGCCTGTGCGCGGACAGCTCTTCTGGGAAATCCAGGGAGACGGCGAGGCGGCTCCTGCCAACGAGCCTTATATCGGCAAGGAGTATAAAGAGGGCGATGCTTTCTGCTATATCCTCACATCTTGGGGCGAGCTTGAGACCATTCCCGCCGCACTTGGCGGAAAACTCGTCGAGGTGGCGGTCAAGCAGGGCAACAAGGTGCGCAAGGGTGATGTGCTGGCCTACATCCAGCGCAACGAATAACTTCCATCATTCATGGATTACTGGACTATCATCAACAAGTATTATCCCGGAGACACGCGTCTTCGGGATATTTTGGTTACTCATAGCCGTATGGTCATGCTCCGTGCCCTGAAGATTTGTGATGCTCATCCCGAACTTCACATTGACAGGGCGTTTGTCGAGGAGGCGGCCATGCTCCATGACATCGGCATCTGTCGTTGTGACGCGCCCGGCATCTGCTGCTATGGCACCGAACCCTATATCTGCCATGGTCGCATAGGCGCCGAGATGTTGCGTGCCGAAGGCTTTCCACGTCATGCCCGCGTGTGTGAGCGGCATACAGGTGCGGGACTTACCAAGGCCGAAATCATAGCCCAGGGGCTTCCGCTGCCACATGCCGACTTCCTGCCCGAGACGTTGGAGGAGAAGCTCATCTGCTATGCCGACAAGTTCTATAGCAAGACCCATCCTGACCGCGAGAAGCCTTATGCCCGGGCCGAGGCTTCGCTGGCCCGCTTCGGCCACGAGGGAGTGGAACGCTTCCGTGGCTGGAAGCGCATCTTCGAACCATAGAGGGAGGGTGCCCCGGTCTTGCCCCTTGGGCGTTGGAGATAGGCCGCCATGGTATTGGAAACGGTCATTATGGATTGAACTTGACTGGGAAAAACTCTTGTGAAGCGGGCTTCTTTGCCCCTCCAGTGGTTGCCTGGAGAAGGAAAGAACGCCTAGAAAAGAGATTGATGACTAAAAAACAACGGGTAAGAGACCGCTAGTTTTAATCTTTTTTGTAACTTTGCAGCCTAATGAGAAGAAAACTGCTCATCGTTGTGATGTTGCTGACGGTTGTCGCCATGATGGCCGTCACTCCTGATATGCCCTTTTTCAAGAAGAAGAAAAAGGTGCCGACACGCGATTCTGTGACTGTGAGCGACTCTTTGGTGCGCGATTCGGCGGGCCAGGTGGTTGTGGACGAGTACGGTCGTCCCGTAGTCGATACCACAAAACTCGACTCCTTAGGAAGGGTGATCTATCATTATAATAAGGTGATAGACGATTCTATCAGCCTCGACTCCATCAACCGGCGTCGCTCGGGAGGCATCGACGCGCCTGTGAACTATACGGCCAACGATTCCATCGTCTACGACGCCACCAGCGGAACGGCCCGCCTCTATGGCTTGTCGAACGTGAAATACGAGAACTACGATCTCAAGAGCGACCAGATCAGCATGAGTTTGGACAGTAGCCTGGTCCACGCCCATGGCACCACCGACTCCACCGCCGAGGGAGGTGTAAAGGGCAAGCCCCTCTTTGCTGCCGGCTCTGACCAGTATCAGACCGATACCATCGCTTTCAACTTCAAGACGAAGAAGGCTTTTATCGACAATGTCTACACCGAGCAGCAAGACGGATTCCTGCGGGGAGCCCAGTCGAAGCGCGACTCCACGGGCACCATCTTTCTGCAACACGGACGTTACACCACTTGCGACGCCAAAAATCCCGACTTCTATATCGCCCTGAGCCGGGCCAAGGTGAGGCCGGGCAAGGATGTGTTTTTCGGTCCGGCTTACCTCGTCGTGGCCGACGTGCCCCTGCCGTTGGCCATTCCTTATGGTTTCTTTCCTTTCACCAAAAGCTATAGCTCGGGATTTATCATGCCCACCTATGGTGATGAGAACGACCGCGGATTCTATCTGCGCGACGGCGGATACTATTTTGCCATGAGCGATATTTGGGATTTGAAGTTGCTCGGCGAGATTTATACCAAGGGCTCGTGGGGCATCAGTGCGGCCAGCAACTATCGCAAGCGCTATCGTTATAGCGGAAGTTTCTATTTCAGTTTTCAAGACACGCGCACCGGCGACAAGGGCATGCCCGACTATACGCGTCAGGAAAGCTTCAAGATCCAGTGGAGTCACCGGCAGGATTCCAAGGCCAATCCCTTCAGCTCATTGTCGGCCAGCGTGAACTTTGCCACGTCGAGTTATGAGCGCAACAATCTCACGAGCATGTACAATCCCCAGACCATGACCCAGAGTACGCGCACCTCGTCGGTGAGCTGGAGCACGGGCTTCTCGAGCATTGGCATGACGCTGAGCACCACGGCCAACTTGAGCCAGAATATGCGCGACTCCTCGCTGGCCATGACCCTGCCCGATTTGAACATCAGTATAGCCCGCTTCTATCCTTTCCGCCGCAAGCACATGGTGGGCAAGGAGCGCTGGTATGAGAAGATTGCCATGAGCTATACCGGACAACTGAGCAACAGCATCAACACCAAGGAAGACCAGATCATGCACTCCAGCCTGATCAAGGACTGGAAGAATGCCTTCCAGCACAGCATTCCGGTGGGTGCCAACTTCATGTTGTTCAATGCCATCAACATCAATCCCCAGTTCAACTTCACCGACCGGATGTACTCCAGCAAGGTTACCCGGTCCTGGGATACCCAGGCGCAGGCCGTGGTGAACGACACCACCTATGGCTTCCACAATGTCTATAACTGGAGCCTGAGCCTGGGCGCAAGCACGAAGCTCTACGGAATGTGGCTTCCCAACCGTAAAATCTTTGGCGACAAGATCCAGGCCATCCGCCATGTATTCACCCCCACGGTACAGTTCAGCTATTCGCCCAACTTCGGCGCACGCCACTATGGATATTGGGACACTTACCAGCGGACCGATGCTGACGGCAATGTGTCACTGGTGGAATATTCGCCCTATGAGAACGGACTCTATGGCGTGCCGGGGCGTAGCCGGTCAGAGAACATCTCGTTCGACGTGAGCAACAACATCGAGATGAAGGTCAAGAGCGACAAGGACTCTACGGGTATCCGCAAGGTCAGCATCATCGATGAACTCGGAGCCAACATGAGTTATAACGCCGCTGCAACCACCCATCGCTGGAGTGACCTCAGTGTGAGGCTCAGGCTGAAGTGGTGGAAGAGCTACACCTTCAACATGACGGCCGGATTCTCTACCTATGCCTATGAGCTTGACGAGAAGGGCCACCCTTATGTGGGCAACCACACCGAATGGGGCAAGGGGCGCATGCCGCGCTTCCAGGGTATGAGTCAGAACATCTCGTTCACGCTGAATCCCGAAAAACTGAGGAAACTCTTCGGCGGAGGCCGCGATGATGACGATGAGGAAACTCGCAACAAGGACGACGAGACCGTCGACACGGACATTGAGACCAATGTGGACGACGATATGATTCGTGGCCAGCAAGGAGCTAAGAAGAAATCGGGCGGCAAGGCCGAGACCGACGACGACGGATACATGAAGTTCAGCATGCCTTGGTCGCTCACCTTCGGCTACGGCATCACCATGCGCGAGAACACCAGCGGACGCTTCAACTACAAGCGTATGCGCTATCCCTATAAGTACACCCAGACACTGAACGTGAGTGGCAACATCCGTATTAGCGACGGATGGAACATCAGTTTCTCGTCGGGCTACGATTTTGAAAATCACGACGTGAGCATGACTACGGCTTCGCTCCAGCGCGACCTGCACTGCTTCAACATGAGCTGCTCGGTGGTGCTTGCGCCCTATACAAGTTATAATTTCTCGTTCCGTTGCAATGCCGCCACACTCACCGATGCGTTGAAATACGACAAGCGCAGCGGGTACAGTAATGCGGTTCAATGGTACTAAATGGCTAGTATTCCCAATCTCGTCGCCGACTTGGCGCTCATCCTCACCGTGGCGGGCGTAGTCACCTTATTGTTCAAGAAACTTCGTCAGCCGCTTGTGCTGGGCTATATTGTGGCCGGATTTCTGGTCTCGCCCCACATGCCCTTGACCATGTCCGTGGTCGACAAGGCCGATGTGCAGACCTGGGCCGACATAGGCGTCATTTTCCTGCTTTTCTCTTTAGGGCTCGACTTCTCGTTCAAGAAGATTCTCAAGATGGGTATGGCGCCCGTGATAGCCGCGCTGACCATCATCTTCTGCATGACCACGTTGGGCATCTTCGTGGGCCATGCCTTCGGTTGGAGCAAGATGGACTGCATCTTCTTGGGCGGAATGCTGGCCATGTCGTCCACCACCATCATCTATAAGGCGTTCGACGACCTCGGCCTGCGCCAGCAGCGCTTTGCCTCGCTTGTGATGAGCGTGCTCATTCTTGAAGACATACTCGCCATAGTGATGATGGTGATGCTCTCGGCCCTTGCCGGCGGTCAGAACCCGAGTGGCGCCCAGATGCTGGAAAGCGTGCTCCGCATAGCTTTCTTCCTCATCTTGTGGTTTCTGGTGGGCATTTTCCTCATACCTTGGTTCCTGCGTGTCACGCGCAAGTTGATGAACGACGAGACCCTTGTCGTGGTGTCCGTAGGCCTGTGCTGCCTCATGGCGGTGGTTTCCACCAAGGTGGGTTTCAGCTCGGCTTTTGGTGCCTTTGTCATGGGCAGCATCCTGGCCGAGACCATCGAGGCCGAGAAAATCATCCATCTTGTCGAGCCCATCAAGAATCTCTTCGGCGCCATCTTCTTCGTTTCGGTGGGAATGCTTGTCGACCCCCATGTGCTTGTGGCTTATGCCGTTCCCATCCTGATCCTCGTGCTCACCATTATTGTGGGCCAGGCCGTGTTCGGCTCGATGGGCTTCCTGCTTAGTGGTCAGCCCCTTCGCACGGCCATGAGGTGCGGTTTCTCGATGGCGCAGATAGGCGAGTTTGCCTTTATCATTGCCTCGCTGGGGCTTTCGCTCAAGGTCATCGGCGACTTCCTTTATCCCGTGGTCGTGGCCGTGTCGGTCATCACCACGTTCCTCACGCCCTACATGATTCGTGCCGCCGTACCCTGTTATGGCGTACTGGAACGCCACTTGCCTTCCTCATGGATTCGCTGGCTCAATCACCTTACCGTGGGTTCGCATCAGGAGTCGGCCGTAGAGACGAGCAACTGGAAGCGCCTGATAGGTGCCATGACGCTGAACACCGTCATTTGCAGCATCCTTTCCACGGCCGTCATCTTCGTCATGTTCACCTTTATGCTTCCCTTCTTGCGCCGTTTGCTGGGCCATTGGCCGGGCAATGCCGTGTGCGGGCTGCTCACGGTGCTGCTCGTCTCGCCCGCGCTCAGGGCCATGATGATGAAGAAGAACCACAGCGAGGAGTTCAAGGCCCTTTGGACCGAGAACCGCATCAACCGCCTTCCGTTGATGTTCACCATTCTGGTGCGCATAGTCATTGCTTCGGCGTTTGTCTTCTACATTTGCAATTATCTCACGCGCTTCAACAATGCGCTGATGATAACCATCGCCTTGGCCGTAATCACCTTGATGATTCTTTCACGTGGGCTGAAGAAGCAGAGTATCAATCTGGAGCGATTGTTCGTGATGAATCTCCGAAGCCGCGACATCGAGGCCCGTGTGCGTGGGCAGCGTCGCCCGCTCTTTGAAGGGCACCTGCTCGACCGCGACCTGCATATCAGCAATTTCGATATACCCGAAGAGTCGGCGTGGGCGGGCAAGTCGTTGCGCGATTTACAACTTCGCAAGCGCTTTGGCGTTCATGTGAGCAGTGTGCTTCGTGGGCGCCGCCGCATCAACATTCCCAACGGCGACACCGTGATCTTCCCCTGCGACCGTATTGAGGTTATCGGTGATGACGAGCAGCTGGGGCAGCTGCAGCAGGCCTTGGGCACCGAGGTGGTGTCTGACGATCCCGACATTGAGAAGCGTGAGATGAGGTTGCGCAAGCTTGTGCTTTCGGGCCGTTGTCCCTTTGTGGGCATGACGCTTCGCGAGAGCGGCGTCCGCGATCGGTACAACTGCATGGTCGTGGGTGTGGAGGAAGGGCAGGAGAAGCTCACCATGATAGATCCGGCCCACCGTTTTGAGAAGGGCGACATCGTCTGGGTGGTGGGCGAGGCCGACAATCTCAAGGCCCTCGACGCCGTCATCTAGTCGGATTCCCCGCCGCAGGTCTGTTCCTCGGGCCAGTTGACGAGGAAGATCTTGTCGGTGGCACGGGTGATAGCCGTATAGAGCCAGTGCAGATAGTTGGGGGTGAGCATGTCGGCGTTCATATATCCCTGGTCCACATACACGTGACTCCATTGTCCGCCTTGCGCCTTATGGCATGTGATGGCGTAGGCAAACTTCACTTGCAGTGCGTTGAAGTAGCTGTCGTTGCGGATTTTGTTCATCCGGTCTCGCTTCAGCGGCACGTCGGCATAGTCTTCCGCCACGCCGTTGAAGAGCGCCTCGTTCTGCTCCCGGGTGAGAGAGGGAGCCTCTGACACGAGGCTGTCGAGCATGATTGTGGCCTCCATTTCGTAATCATCATAGTCGGGAAATCGGAGCCAGGCATCGGCGAAGTGGAATCCATAGAATTCGCGGCCGTTGTATACGCGCATCACCTCGGCGCGGTCGCCATTGGCGATGAAGGGCAGCCTTGTCGACTCGTCGCCATCGTCCCTTTTCCCGTCCCGTTTGTCGTTGCCGTTCTTTTGGGCCGCCTCCTTTTCAGTCCAGTAGTAGTTGTTTTTCACCACCATGAGCATGTCGCCCCCCGAAATCATATCCTCGCGGTCGAGCACCATGTTCCTGATGCCTTGGTTGTAGATGTGCGCCCGCTTGTTGCTCCGCGTGATCACCATGGTCTCGTCGATACCCACCTCGGAATAGCTGGAATAAAGGGTCTCGATGAGCTCGTCGCCCGCCACCCTGGCGATGTCGGCGAAGCCGCTGAATCGGATTCGGGGCAGCCCGTCGGCCTCACCTCGCAAGAGCATGTTTCTCACCACGGTGGCGTTGAAGAGTATGCCCGAGTCATGAGCCTGCCGCAGCACCTCGTTCAAGTCGGCCGACCACACCTTCAGTCCGTAGCCCGCCATGACCTCGTCGCTCAGCGCCGGCGACTCCTCCTCGCCCACGGGGGGCAGCTGTGCGCGGTCGCCCAAGAGCAGGAGCCTGTCGCTGGCCCCCTGGTAGACATAGCTCACCAGGTCGTCGAGCAGTCGTCCCGAGCCGAATGGCGACCCCTCGTCCGCCATTCCTATCATCGACGATTCGTCCACCATGAAGAGCGTGTTGCGATAGAGGTTGTCGTTCAAGTTGAATTCTCCCCCCACGCCCGTGAAAGTCCTCTCGCGATAGATGCGCCGGTGTATGGTGAACGCCTCGTGTCCGCTGGTCATGGCAAACACCTTGGCCGCCCGTCCCGTTGGCGCGAGCAGGAGCACGCGTTGCCGCCTCTGGGTGAGCGCCCGCACGATGGCTCCGGCCAGCGCCGTCTTGCCCGTTCCGGCACTTCCACGGAGAATCATTACTGAGCGTGGATTGGGGTCGGTCAGGAATGCGGCCAGAGTGGCAATGGCCCGTGTCTGTTCGGCGGTGGGGTCGAAGGGAAATTCGGCAAGTACTTGGCTTATGATTTCATCGGTCAGCATCGGCATGAAATGGTTTCGTTTGATGCAAAGGTAATCCAAAAGAATGAATCGTGCAAGAGTCATGGTCGACTTTCCCCCAAAACCCTTCAGGATTTTTCTATGAGGCAAAAGAAATGTCTTGACATTGTGAAGTCGGACGCACGCAGACATGTGGATGCTTTGTCAGAGAATCGGAGAGAGAATCTCTCAAAGCCGTTCTTGCAATGTGTAAGTGCCTTTCCGGGCCTCTCTGAAAGCCCTTCAGAGCATCTTTGAAGGGCCAAGTGAGAGCCTCAGAAGGCCGTTGAGGCCCTCGAAGGAAGGATTTTAGATAATCTTTACAAAGCGGTAAGGAGAACGGGCTTGGAAATGATCAGAATGTCAGTAGTCGGGCGGGAAACCGGCAATTTGATTTTCCGGCAGGAAGCCGGTGACAACAAAAGTCCAAGGTTTTTTCTTTCAACGTCGCCAAGTCCATGGAGGGAAGATTACTTTACAGTCAAAAACATATTGCCATGAATCCTCCGTGATAGCCCTATATAATAATAAGGTGAGTGGGCCATGCACATGCTCAGACGAGCCCCTGGGGTTGGCCAATGCGTTGTGCGTGGGGCGCCGTCGAAGTCGGCGTGTGGCGTGGAGTAGGGCGGGTCCGGGTCTTGGCGGGGGCGTCAGGTGGCAAATCCATTGGTCGTGTGTGCGATTTTGGCAAAGGGATTTTGCTTTTCCGATACTTCTTCGTAACTTTGCAGAGTGTCTATAAGAGAATTGGAAATGAAATGGCGCAAACATGATAATCTCATCCTCGGACTCTGCTGCCTGGCCCTCGTGGTCGTGTGCGTGGTCAGTGTGGGGCGTCCCGTGCGCTTCCAGAACGAGCGCGAGCATCGTGAGCAGGCCGTGAAGGCGGCACTGGTGCAAATCAGGAATGCGCAAGAGCGTTATCGTGGCCGCCATGGAGCTTATTGCGCAAGCCTCGACCGGCTGGTGTCGTGGGGCTATCTGAAGCCTGGCGGGCAGTACGTGCCCGGCACGTCGAAGCGCAAGTTCCGCATGGACGCCGCCGTCCTGCCGGCAAAGTCGGGTAGGGGCGTGCCCGTGATGGAGTGCGGCGCCACCTATGCCGTTTACCTGGAGGGACTGGACTCACACGAAATCGACCGCCTCACCGACGAGGCCGAAGCCCGGGGCGAATACCCGGGACTGAAAATAGGAGACATCATCACAGACAACAACAATGCCGGAAACTGGGAATAACATCAACCAAAATCAAAGGCTCGTGCTCCGTGTGGGGCGCAACACCCTGTCCTTCTCGGTGGTCGCGGGCACATCGGCGCCGCAATTGCGCCTGCAGCCCTACACCGTGAGGAGCGGAATCTCCATGGCCGCCAACCTGAGGCAAGCCTTTGCCGAAGACGGGCTCCTGCAAGAGGGGTTCCGCCGCGCCATGGTCATGCTCGACACGCCCACGCTGCTTGTGCCCGTGGAAGAATTCCGCGAGGACGAGGCCGCACTGCTCTATCGCCATGCCTTCATCGACAGCGGCGGGCTGATGGTGCTCCACAACGTGCTGCCCTTTCTCAACGCCGTGGCCGTATATGGCATCAACAAGGACTTGCACATGGTGCTGACCGACCGCTTCAGCGATGTGAGGTTCGCCACCGTGAGCCAACCCGTGTGGATGCGGATGCACCAGCGCAGCTTCACCGGCGTACACCACAAGCTCTTCGGCTTCTTCCACGACGACAAGCTTGACGTCTTCGCCTTTGACAAGAACCGCTTCCGGTTTGCCAACACCTTTGCCACGGCCCATTACAAGGATGCCGTCTACTTCCTGCTCTACACCTGGAGCCAGCTCGGATATGACGCCAACCTCGACGAACTTCACCTCTCGGGCCTCTTGCCCGAGCGCGAGGAGTGTCTCGCCGCCCTGAGGCGCTTCCTGCGCAAGGTGTTCGTGGTGAATCCCGTGGCCGATTTCAACCGCTCGCCCATGACGCAGGTCAAGGGCGCCAGCTATGACCTGTTGTGCTATTACTTCCAAAACTCATAGTCTCATGCGCATCATCACGGGCCAGTATAAAGGCCGGCATTTCGAAATTCCACGCACGTTCAAGGCGCGTCCCACCACCGACTTTGCCAAGGAGAACCTCTTCAATGTACTCCGGGGCTACGTCGATTTCGACGGGGCCACGGCTCTCGACCTCTTTTCCGGAACCGGTTCCATCTCGCTCGAGCTCGTCTCGCGCGGCTGCCGTCGCGTGGTGAGCGTGGAGGCCGACCGCGACCACGCCCACTTCATCCGCCAGTGCTTCGACAAGCTGGGCACCGACCGCGACGTGCTCGTGCGGGGCGACGTGTTCCGCTTTCTGAAGAAGGGCGGCCAGCCGTTTGACATCGTCTTCGCCGACCCGCCTTACGCGCTTCCCGAGCTGCCCCTCGTGCCCGACCTGGTGCTTTCGGGAGGCTGGTTGGCGCCGGGGGGAGTGTTCGTCTTCGAGCACAGCCGGAAGCAAGACTTCTCCGCGCATCCACGTTTCAAGGAGCACCGGAGCTATGGAAGCGTCAACTTCAGTTTCTTCGCATGAGCCCGTCGTGGGCGAGTCCGTCGGGGCCGGAGACGGCCATCCATGACGGGATGTGGGTGTAAAATTGTTATCATCCCCTTAAAAATCATAATTATTGGGGATTGCAGGACTCAGAGAATGGGTGTAACTTTGCAACTGGAAAATAAGCAGTGTGCAGAGTTGCACCCTTTCGCGTAGGGCGGAAGGCGGAAAAGAAGAATAAGGGAAATCAATTTTTAAGAATAAAAAGTAACTTATGAGAAAAAAGATCTACACGTTGGCTCTTCTTCTGTGTGCATCGGCGTTGGGATTGTCGGCCCGTGCGGCCAGTTTCCTCACCGTGACCGACAAGGACGGGCAACAGACCAGTTTCGCCCTCTCGACGAAGCCCGTGGTGACGTTCACGGCTGAAAGCCTCGTGCTCACGGCCGGTGCCGAGACCGTGGAGTACCCGCTGACGGCCTACCGCAAGTTCAGCTTTGCCGACGGTGACGCTACGGCCATAGAGAAGGCCGAGGATGTCCACCCCGTGTTTACCTTTGGCGACGCCCTCACGGCCACGGGATTGCAACCGGGGACGCGGGTGGCCGTCTATAGCCTCGGCGGCGTACAGGTGGCGTCGGCTACGGCGTCGGCCGCCGGGACGGTGTCGGTTCCCCTTTCCTCGGAGCGCGGCGTGCTCGTGGTGAAGGCTGGAAAGAAAGTGTTCAAATTCAGAAAATAATTCAAGAAACGGAAAACAAGCAATAATGAAGAAAATATTTACTTTGATTGCCGCCGCCCTGTTGGGCCTCGGCAGCATAGAGGCACAAACC
The DNA here is from genome assembly GCA_964420715.1 of uncultured Prevotella sp. Classification (GTDB taxonomy): domain Bacteria; phylum Bacteroidota; class Bacteroidia; order Bacteroidales; family Bacteroidaceae; genus Prevotella. The sequence continues at coordinate 35,408 of CAYQUN010000004.1, forward strand.
GTGGTGGTGAGCAAGACCAACGGCGAGAAGATCACCCTCCAGGCCTCTGAGGTGGTCAGCATCGAGTTCAATCCCGCTGTAGATACCACGGTGGAGGGCTCGTTCAAGGGATACCTTACGGTGACGTCACGCTATTTTGACAATGCCTATTATGGCGATTCGGCCACGGTCACCGTGATGCGTGCCGGTGGCGAGAGCCTGGTGCGATTCAGCGACGCCACCTGGGGCACGGCGCTGTTCACCGTGGAGCGCGACGGCGCCAATATCAGCGGTTCCGGCTCGCTGAACATGCCCAACCCGCAAGGCGGCACCGTGGCTCCATACGACGCCACCATCAGCGGCACGATGCAGAAGGCCACCATCTCGGTGCCTTCGGTCATGGGCGGAACCACCATCACATGGACCTATGGCGAGGCTCCCGAGGCACTCAAGGTGAAGGGGACGTGGACTGGACGCGACAGCCTGAACGTGGGCAAGGCCTTCCCCTATAAGGCCGAAAGCGCATACGACTACGTGGTCACCACCAACGACGACAACTCTATCAACATCACATTCCCGCAGGAAGTCTACCGCGGTACCGTGATGGGCGACCTGACCCTGTCGGGTTACACCATCTCAAATATTGCCTGGAATGACAGCGCGCAGGCATTCTACAAGGCCTTCGGCGACGGCACCGTGAAGTTCCACTTCACCGCATATAATCCGCAGACGGGCAGTAACACCATTGACAACGACTATTATTTCGACCATTCCGACAAGTGCTTCATCGAGATTCGGAGGCAGGCTGACGGCAAGCTGTACGTGCGCCACGACTTCCAGATGGGCGCGATGCCCTTCCCCATCTATGGCATGCTGGAGGTCACTCGGAAGAACTAAAGAATCGCATGAGAAAAAATATAGTTACATGCCTTGCCCTCGTGGCCACGTCATTGGTGGCCACGGGTTGTCATGGCATTCTGGATGACATCTACGACAGCCCCGACGGCAAACTGGTGGCACGGCAGGGGCAACTCGTCGTCAACGCCACCAGCTGGACCGACTGGTATTATATCGACTTCGATTCGCTCGCCGACCTGGCGCAGCGGGGCGACACCATCGGACTGGAGCATGCGCAGACCCACTTCACGGCATGGCCCATCCCCCTGGCGCTTACCACACAAGAGCCGGCCGATTCGGTTTCCGGCATCTACACCTACTGGTTTGACGTGTTCGGACAAGGCATCTCGGTGAACGAAAAGCGCGAGTTCAAGGCTACCGACCCGCAGCCGGAGCCGGAACACTGGAGCATCGCCGTGCACCGCAACAATGTGCGCACGAACGGGGGGGCCGTGCTCGAGACCAACTATACGTCGATGGACGAGCTGCCCGCTAACAGCGCAACCTTTACCGGTGGCGACTTCAAGGCTGACACGTGGACGGAGAACATGGTGTGGGCTGACGAGTCGCAAATGCTGATGAGCATCATCGGAAGCCAGGGCATCAAGGTGAATACGGTGCTCTCGTCGTGGATCAAAATCGACATTCCACCCATGCCACCGGCTTTCAGCGGCAATAATCACGTCTTCCTGATTCGGTTCCCCAACGGAAAGTATGCCGCCGTGCAACTCGAAAACTATATGAATGCCGCCGGCGTGAAGTGCTGGCTCACCATTAATTACAAATACCCTTATTGATAAGGGCGGCGGGGATGCGCCTTGGGGCGGCTCGTCAGAAACCTTATGAAATGGATAGAAAGATGAATTGCAAACTGATACTCGCACTCCTGGCACTGCCTTTCGTGGCACAAGCGCAGGAAAAGGACGACTCCGTGTTCTCTACAGAGACACTGCGGCAAGTGGTGGTCACGGGAACGCGCACGCCCAAGTTGCTCTCCAAAAGTCCTGTGCTGACGCAGGTGATTACCCATAAGGATATCGAGAAGGCTGACGCCACAAATCTGCGCGACCTCTTGCAGCAGATGCTGCCGGGCGTGGAGTTCTCATATGCCATGAATCAGATGGTGCATATGAATTTCTCAGGATTCGGGGGGCAGAGCGTACTCGTGCTCGTCGATGGAGAACGGCTCGCGGGGGAGACGATGGACGACGTGGACTTCGCGCGGCTGAATATGCAGAATATTGACCATATTGAAATAGTGAAGAGTGCGGCTTCGGCTCTCTATGGTTCCAATTCTGCCGGCGGAGTAATCAATATCATTACGAAGAAGGCGCCACGGAAGGTGGGACTCGACCTGAACGGGCGTGTCGGAAAGCATGGCGAGCAGCGCTATGGTGTGGCGCTGAGCCTCGGAGACAGAAAGTGGGGAAACAGGATTGACGTGAGCAGGACGGCCATGGATAATTACAATGTGAGCAGCGGCCCAAATCCCGTGTCGCGCGTCGTTTCCACAATCTATGGAGACAAAACGTGGAACGTGGCCGACAAGGCCACATGGAGGCCGTCGGAGAAATGGACTGTCACAGGAAAGGCGGGCTACTTCTTCCGCCAAATGGAGCGTTCGGCAGATTCGCCGGAGCGTTATCGCGACTTCTCGGGGGGGGCGCGGGCACAATGGCAGATTTCGGAGAACGACCATCTGGACCTTTCTTATAATTTCGACCAATACGATAAGTCGGATTACCAGCGTATCTCGAGGCTGGACATTCGTGATTATTCCAATGTGCAAAACTCTTTCCGACTGCTCTATAATCACGATTTCGGCACGCTGGGAGAACTCACCGCCGGTGCCGACTATATGCATGATTATCTCTTTAATGACAAACTTCAGGGACAAACAAGGCGGCAGGATTCTTTCGACGCCTTCGCCCAGTTTGATTGGAACGTCACTTCGAGGATTGAGGCCGTGGGAGCCTTGCGCTATGATTATTTCTCGGATGAGCGCATCCAGCGTGTCACGCCAAAGCTCAGCCTGCGCTATAATCCCCTGCCGGGACTCAACCTGCGCTTGGGATATGGCATGGGATTCCGTGCGCCGACGCTTAAGGAAAGGTACTATGAGTTTGATATGGCCGGAATCTGGATCGTGGAAGGCAATCCGGACTTGAAGGCCGAGACCAGCCAGAACTTCAATGCTTCGGTGGAGTACACCCGGGGACATTATAATTTCACCATAAGCGGCTATCACAACAGCGTGACCAATAAAATAGGCTCGGGCGCACCCTTCTCTGTTGAGGGCGAGGTGATGCCCCGTCTGCCTTACATCAATCTGCGCGACTATCTCGTGTGTGGCGTTGATGCCACCGCACAGGCACGTTGGAGCAACGGACTTACGGCGCGGTTGAGCTATGCCTACGTGCACGAGGAACTGCCCGAGGACAAGGGAGGACGCAAGATTAACAATCAGTATCTGCCTGCACGCAAGCATTCTCTCATCGCCCATGTGGACTGGGACCATCAGTTCACACGCCACTATGGCTTGGACGTGGGCCTCGACGGGCGCTTCCAGTCACATGTGGACAATCAGGAATTTGTAGACTATTATGATATCGACAAGGGTGTGATGCGCATACACTATCCGTCTTACATGCTTTGGAAGTTGTCGATGGCGCATCGTGTAGGCTCACGCGTGGTGGTGACGCTTGCCGTGGACAATCTGCTCAACTACAAGCCGGACTATTATTATTTGAATTGCCCGCTCACCGATGGCGCCGCTTTCATGGTTGGCGTGAAGGTGCGTTTGTTTTGATGCGGACCTGGAGCGTTGTGACTTAGGCCAGTTCTAAGTCCAAGGTCTGGCGAAGCTTCTCGACGGCCGGATTCTCTTTGCAAATCTTCTCGAAGGTCTCACGGCGCGTAAGCACCGTGTGCACCTCGCTCTTTTCGGCCAGGCGAATTGTCATTTCCAATGCATCATTGCCCAGCAGCTTCCTCAAGGTGGCTCTGATGCGCTTGCGGATGCCTTCGAGCTGGTCTTGGAGGAACTTGTTGTCGACGACGAGCTCGATGTTGGGTATTTGCGTGATCTGGGGAACCATGTTGATCATCCGTGATGAAATGCCCACCATGGATTGTGGCATCCGCTTGCACATCACCATCCATTGCATTCCCAGCTGGTCTTGGGTGAACGGTTGGTTGTTGGTCTTGTTGGCTTGCGGAACGTTGTCTGTGGGCGTCTCGGACGTTGGATGCAATGGCGTGGCATTGTCCTCGTCCTCTTCGTGCTGGTCTTTCTTTTCTTCCTTTAGGATTCTTCCAAAGGTCATGCCCACGGAGCCAAGCTTGATGGACGTGGCCTTGGGCTTGGCCGAGGAGGCTGCCCCAGGCGAAGGAGCGGACGGGGTGTCCGATGTGGGGAGCGATGACGGCGCGGCATGTGCGACCGTCGTGGCGGGATGGGCGTCCCCCGTGTGGAGAACGCCTTGCGGGCGGGCGTCAGCACCTGCACCCTGTGAGGCAGGTTGAGGCTGAGCCGCCTTGTGCTTGAACAGGGATTTCAGACTTCGGGGCGAGCGCCCCGCGGCAGGCTCGTCATCGTTGGCCTGAGTGATTTGGGCCACTTCGATGAGTGTCAGTTCCACGAGCAAGCGCTTGTTGCTGCTTTGCTTGTAGTTCAGGCTGCACCGGTTGAGCAGCTTGAGTGCCTTGTAAAGGAAGTTGGCCGGACATGTCTTGCCCTGTTCCTGGTATTTCCGCTTTTGTGCCTCGCTGCACTCCAGGAGGGGAATCGTCTGCGTGTCGCGCGCCATCATCACATTGCGCACGTGCTCGGCCATTCCGTCAATGAGGTTTCCCCCATCGAAGCCCTTTTCCAAGATGCTGTTGAGTAGCACCATCATCTCGGCCACTTGGTTGTTGAAGGCCAGGTCGGTCAGGCGGAAGTAATTGTCGCTGTCCAGCACGTTCAGGTCATCAATCACCTTCTGATAGGTGATGTTGCCCTGGCAGAAGCTCGCGGCCTGGTCGAAGATGGAGAGCGCGTCGCGCATTCCGCCGTCAGCCTTCTCGGCAATCACCTCCAAAGCTTCCTTCTCATAGCTGATGCCTTCACGTCCGGCCACCATTTCCAGTTGGGCGATGATGTTGGAAACGGTCATCCGTTCGAAGTCGTAAATCTGGCACCGGCTGAGGATGGTGGGCAGAATCTTGTGCTTCTCGGTTGTGGCAAGGATGAAAACCACATAGGCAGGCGGCTCCTCCAGCGTCTTGAGGAAAGCGTTGAAGGCCTGTTGGGAGAGCATGTGCACCTCGTCGATGATGAACACCTTGTATTTCCCCACTTGCGGAGGAATGCGCGTCTGTTCCATCAGCGCTTTGATGTCCTCTACTCCGCTGTTGCTGGCCGCGTCAAGCTCGAAGATGTTGTACGACCGTCCCTCGTTGAACGCCTTACAGCTCTCGCACTCGTTGCATGCCTCTCCGTCGGGGCGGGGGTGCTCGCAGTTGATGGCCTTGGCAAAGATACGGGCGCACGTAGTTTTGCCCACGCCTCTTGGCCCGCAGAATAGGTAGGCGTGTGCCAGTTTACCGCTTTTCACCGAGTTCTTCAGTGTGGTGGTGAGGGCGGTCTGCCCCACTACCGAATCGAAGCTCATCGGGCGGTATTTCCTGGCCGAAACAATGTATTCTCCCATGTCGTGTTTTGAAGTGATAGTGCAAAGGTAGTAAAAAAAGATAGGAAGAAGAAGCGAAAAAGCGTAAAAAAACACCCTACTCCGTTTGTCTTCCTACTTTTTTTATTATCTTTGCAACAAAATAAAAACTATTGTGGCACGTCGTTTAAGTATGATTTTGGGCTTTATGGCCCACTACAAGTATCTCATCGTCATTGTATTGGGGTTGCTCGTCGTGGGTGTCTTCGACGAGAACAGCTTTCGTCGTCGTATAGAATACTCCCTGCAAATCAGCGCGCTTCAAGAGGAGATAGACAAGTACAACAGCCAGCATGCTGCTGACGCCAAGGCGCTTGAACGCCTCAAGCGTGATCCGAACGCCATCGAGAAGGTGGCCCGTGAGCGTTATTTCATGAAGGCTGACGACGAGGACATCTTCGTGCTGAGCGACGACGACGTGCAACAAGAACATTCTTCAGAAAATGAAACAGCTCAATAAGATTCAGACCATTCTCTTCTTTATCGGCGGACTGCTCATGGTTGTGGGCGCCGGATGCGCGGCACTGCTTTCGCCACTGCCCGGATTCTTGCCCTTCATGCGGGTGCTATGTTGGTTGTTCCTTGTGGGGACGATACTCTTCGCGTGCGTGCAGATGATGCAAACCTACCAAGGTTCGAACTTCGTCGTGAAGCGCTTGAAGCGGATTATGACCCTGGCCGACCTCTGCTTTGTCGTGGCAGGGCTCTCAATGGTGGAAGACAACTATCAGTTCCTGGCTGATTTCTTCAGTCAGCGCGCCGACTATCTCACCTTGGTTTCTCGCAAGTGGGTGGTGCTTCTCCTCATCGGGGCCGTCCTCGAAATGTATACCTTGCATCGTATCGGACATGAACTGAAGAAAGAGCAATAATGCCAAAAAAACCTAAAAGAAAGGCCAAATCAATTAAATAGCATAAATTTTTTTCACCACTTCGTGATTTGGCTGTATCTTTGTCAGACAAAGAATGATCTTTTTGGCGAACTTGAAAAATCTGCTTATGACGAAAATTATATACGCATTGTTAACGGTCCTGGCCTTTGCCTCATGTGCCGACTCTTATGTCATCTCCGGAACGAGCAATGTTTCCACGCTCGATGGCCAGAAGCTTTCATTGAAGGTGCTCAAGAACAATGAATTCAAGAGCTTGGATTCGTGTGACATCGTGCACGGTAAGTTCTCCTTCTCGGGAGCGGTGGATTCGGTTTGCATGGGACTGATTGACCTCGGGCAGGACAACATGCCCTTGCCTTTGGTCGTCGAGGGGGGCGACATTAACGTGAAAATCGACAATGCGCAGATGCTTGTGAGTGGCACGCCGCTCAACGACAAGCTCTTTTCGTTCCTCTCGAAGTATAATCAATTGGAGAACCAAAAGCTGGAACTCGTTCATCGTCACGACCAGGGTATCATGAACGGACAGGACATGGACGTGGTCAACCGAAAACTCAATGCCGAGGCCGCCCGCATCAGCGAGCAGGAAGACAAGCTTGTGACGGGGTTTGTAACCGAAAACTTCGACAACGTGCTGGGCCCTGGCGTGTTCTTCCTGATTACCGCTGGCAATGACTATCCCATGCTTTCGCCGTGGATAGAAGACATTATGAGCAAGGCTACCGACAAGTTCAAGAACGACCCTTACGTGAAGGACTACTATGAGAAGGCTCAGGAGAACGAGCAAATCATGAACGGAATGAAGGACCCCGTGGGCGCTTCGCCTCAACTGCAGGCTCCCGCTGACGCACATGCGGCCCCCGAGCCCCAGGCTCCAACGCCCAACGAACTGGCCAAGCCCGCTGAGCCTTCGAATGAAAACCAGCAGTAAGGGAGGGGCCTATGATGCGAACGATCATCAAAGGCGGTACGCTGGTGAGCGAGGGACGCTCCTTCCGGGGTGACCTCGTGATAGACGGCGAATGCATTTCCTCCATAGGAGAGCACATATCCACCCGTGGCAACGATGATGCAGTCATCGATGCCACGGGTTGCTTTGTCTTGCCAGGCGTCATTGACGAGCACGTCCACTTCCGTGAGCCGGGCCTGGAGCACAAGGCCGATATTGAGAGTGAGAGCCGGGCGGCGGCTTATGGTGGGGTTACCACCTATTTTGATATGCCCAACACCAAGCCTCAGACCACCACTCTTGAGGCCTTGGCCGACAAACAGGAACGGGCTCAGAGGGAGAGTCACGTGAACTATGCGTTCTTCTTCGGCGCCACCAACGACAATGCCGGCCTCTTTGCACGGCTCGATTCCCATCGTGTTCCCGGCATCAAACTCTTCATGGGGGCCAGTACGGGGAACATGCTTGTGGATGACGATGCGGCTCTCGGCAATGTCTTCCGTATGGCCTCGAATCTTGGCCTGCCCCTCATGGCCCATTGCGAAGACACCCGTCTCATCAATGAGAACATGTCCAGCGCCCGTGCCCGTTATGGCGACGACCCTGATGTGGCGCTCCATCCCATCATCAGGAGTGCCGAAGCCTGTTTCCGCAGCAGCAGCAAGGCCGTGGCTTTGGCCCGCCGGTGGAACACCAGGCTTCACATTGCCCACGTCTCCACGGCCCGCGAACTGCAACTGCTTGACCGCAATGAGCATCCCCAAGTCACGGGTGAGGCCGTATTGGCCCACCTCCTTTTTGCCGATACCGACTACTCTCGGTTGGGCGCACGTATCAAGTGCAACCCAGCCGTGAAGACCGTCGCCGACCGCGACGCGCTTCGACGCGCCCTTGCCGACGGCACCATCCACTGCGTGGGCACCGACCATGCCCCTCATGAGCTCCAAGCCAAGCAGGGCGGAGCGGCACGTGCGGCCTCGGGCATGCCTATGGTGCAATTCTCGTTGCCGGCCATGCTCGGGCTGGTTGACGAGGGCGTGCTTACTATAGAGCGCCTCGTGGAACTGATGTGCCACAATCCCGCCAGGCTTTTCTCCGTCGATGGACGTGGATTCCTGCGTCCCGGCTACAAGGCCGATATTGCCATCGTGCGTCCCCATGCCCCATGGATGGTGACCCCCGCCGTGGTACAGAGCAAGTGTGGGTGGAGTCCGCTTGATGGCGTCAGGCTTCAGTGGCGCGTGGAACAAACCCTTTGCAATGGCCACCTCGTCTTCGACCGTGGACGATTCTTCGCCGAAAGCCGTGGCCAGGCCGTCTCTTTCCGCCGGGGGGAGGCCGAAGCATGAAGAAAGTACTCGTTTACGGCATGGCCGACCTTGAGCCCTATATCAACTGGGTTTACTTTTATCATGCCTGGGGACTCAATGGTAAGCCGCAATCAGAGAAAGACCAATTGCGTCACGAGGCCCTGCGCTTGCTTCGTTCGTGGGACGGCGATTATCATGCGCGGGCCCTCTTCGGCCTTTTCCCGGCCAACAGCGACGGCGACGACCTCGTCGTAGATGGTACCCGCCTGCCCATGCTTCGTCAGCAGCAGGCCCGTCCGGGCCAGCCCTGCCTGTGCTTGGCCGACTTCGTCCGTCCGCTCTCGCAGGGGGTGAGGGACACGGTGGGAGTCTTTTGCTCCTCCGTTGACGCCGCCATAGCCACGCGCTACAAGGATGACGCCTACGCGAGGATGCTTTCGCAGGTGCTCTGCGACCGCCTTGCCGAGGCTGCCGCCGAGCGGATGCACGAGGAGGTGCGCCGGCGTTATTGGGGCTATGCGCCACACGAGCACCTCACCATGGAGCAGACCCACAACGAGGAGTATCAAGGCATCCGCCCCGCCGTGGGCTATCCCTCATTGCCCGATGCGAGTATCAACTTCGTCCTCGACCGTCTGCTCGGCTTTGCCCAAATCGGCGTGCGCCTCACCCCAAGTGGCATGATGGTGCCCCATGCCAGCGTGAGCGGCCTGATGTTGGCTCATCCTGAAAGCCGCTACTTCGCCTTGGGCGAAATAGGTGAAGACCAGATTCGCGACTATGCCCGCCGCCGGGGATTGCCCGTGGAGCTGGTGAGAAAGTTTATAGTGAAATGATCGCAAGAATATTCATCCCCATCCTGCTGGCCATCCTGCTGCCCGACTTCTATATTGACAGCCATTATCTGCGCCATCGTCTCCGCCGCTACGCGTGGTGGCACCGCCTGTTGTGGTGGACGCCCGCCATGGCCATGGTGGTCTATACGGTGGTCTTGGCCGCCACACGCAACTTCGTGCCGAGCGATGCGTTTTGGATAGAGCTCTATATGTATCTTTGCGGTATCTTCGTGGCCCCCAAGGCCATTTTCGCCTTTTGCTCGTTTCTGGGCCTGATGTGGTGCCGCGTGCGCCACACCCACAAGAATTGGGGCAATGTCATCGGTCCGCTGTTGGCCCTGATAGGTGTGGGGGCGTTTTTCTACGGCCTCACCATCGGCTTCCGCAAACTTGATGTCAAGCATGTCGACCTTTACCTCGAACGTCTTCCCGACGCCTTTGACGGCTATCGCATCGTTCACTTCAGCGATGTCCACGTGGGAATGTTCAAGGACCACCGCCATTTGCTCGAACGCAACGTCGATTCGGTCAACGCCCAGCATGCCGACCTGATTTGCTTCACCGGTGATTTGGAGAATATCCAGCCTCAGGAACTTTACCCCTTCCGCGACCTCTTGTCCTCGCTCCATGCCCGCGACGGTGTCTTCAGCGTGTTGGGCAATCACGATTACAGCGGGTATATAGCCGCCCCGCCCGCTGTGAAGGCGGCCAATGAGCGCGAGCTCCGCAACCTGGAGACCCATTTGGGCTGGCGTTTGCTCCTCAACGAGCATGCCGTCATCCGTCGCGGCAACGACTCCATTGTGGTGGCGGGTATGGAGAACGACGGCAAGCCGCGGGTCGACGATTACGACGACATCGGCAAAACCCTCAAAGGTGTGGGGCGGCGTGACTTCATCCTCCTCTTGGAGCACAATCCCTCGAAGTGGCCCCAGATGGTGGACCCGGCCTATGGGCATCCGCTGCCTGACGTCACCCTGTGCGGGCATACCCATGCCGGACAAATCAGTGTGCTGGGCTTGCGCCCCACCATGCTGGCCTATCCCGTCGACTACGGACTGGCCGAGCGCGACGGCCGCTTCCTCTATGTCACCAGCGGATGGGGCGGGGTGGTGCCGTTCAGGCTTGGAGCCACGCCCGAGATTGCCGTCATCACACTTCACAAAAAGCGCTGAACGCATGAAACCAATAGTAAAACTATAACCATATAGACCCCATGAAACATCCTTCGCCTGTCATCACCTTTCTGTATCGGCTCTATCAGCTGTTCGTCTTCTTACCCATTTTCCTGGTTTGCACCATAGTGTTCAGCCTGGCCACCATCATTGGCAGCCTTGTGGGCAACGCCCATTTCTGGAGCTACTATCCCGGGCATGTTTGGTCGTGGCTTACGGTGAGGCTTCTCCTCCTGCCCGTCCGCATAGAGGGGCGCGAGCATCTGCGCCCCGGCCAGTCGTATGTGTTCGTGGCCAATCACCAAGGGGCGTTCGACATCTTCTTGATCTACGGATTCCTCAATCGCAACTTCAAGTGGATGATGAAGAAAGAACTGGGCAAGATTCCCTTTGTGGGCATGGCCTGCCGCACCGCCCATTTCATCATGGTGGACAAGAGCGGACCGTCGAAGATTCGCAAGACCTATGAGCAGGCGCGCGAAATCTTGCGTGAGGGAATGTCGCTCGTGGTCTTTCCCGAGGGAGCGCGCACGTTCACGGGTCACATGGGTGTGTTCCGCCGTGGGGCTTTCATGCTTGCCGACGATCTCCAACTTCCCGTGTGTCCGCTTACCATCAACGGCAGTTTCGAGGTGAAACCACGCATGAAAGACCTGTACTGGGTGTTCTGGCATCCGCTGAAACTCACCATTCACGAGCCCATCGAGCCCATTGGTCACGGACCTGAAAACATCCAAAACCAGCGCAATCTCAGTTATCAGGCCATCATGAGCGACCTTGATCCCAAGTTCCGCGGCTTTGTGGAGAATCCCGACCAGTGAGTTCCGGGTGTGGCGGGATGATGGAGGGATGCTTGAAAAAGCATGACACCATCTCCCAAATGCCGGCGTTTTTCCGTTCCGCACGTCCTTATGGACGGAAATACGCGATTCTGGCGGTTTTTGTAAAAAGTTAATATATAGTCGATTACGGCTTATGGCCTCCCGGAAGGCCGGCTTGTTAGGCCCAGATGAGGGCGTAAGAAGGCCGTAGAGAGGGGCTCACTTGGCCCAAGTGAGCGTCTCGTTTGTCCCAAGTGAGGTCCTCACTTGGCCTTTCTTGCAATTTCAGAGTCTAAAAAAGGGGTGTTTCCATGGTGGAGCACCCCTTTTTCGCGCTTTGTCATTCCGGTTTCAATCCTAGAAGGAGCAGTTGCGAAGTGTTAATTTTTTCAGAATTTACACGACATATCAGCCCCGTCTCACACCCATTCGAAGTTCTCAGGTCCGGCACCCACTTCGAAGTGGTATTTCACGATGCCGAGGTCGATCTTGGAGAAGAAGCCCCACGCCGCTTGCGCGTGCACCTGCCGCGTGCCCTTGAGTGTGAAGACAAACTTCTGCTGGTTCAGGGCCGTGGGGGCCAGGAGGGCTGCCTCCACGCCTTGGCAGAACCATTGTGGCGGCGTGCCGTCGGCGTGCGCCACTTTGTGGAAAGGCTTCACCTTGTGGCCTGTGCCCTGGGTGGTGCCGTAGCCCAGGGCGATGACGCAGCGCAGGCGCTCGCCGGTGTCGACGCCCACCGTCTCTTTGTCTTTCTTGAACGTGAGGCCCACCCAGCAGGTGTTCAAGCCGAGTTGCTGGGCCCTGAGCACAAGTTGTTCGCCATAATAGCCCAGCCGCTCGTCCAGGGTGGGGTGTTTGGGCCCGACAAGGGCGAAGTAGTTCTTCACACCTGAAAATTTGCCGTAGCGTGCCCAACTGTTGTCGAAAGCCTTGGAGTCATCGGTCACGAGCTGGATGTGGAGCCCTCCGCGCGTGTTACACTCATTCATGAGCCGCGTCAGTTCGTCCACCTTCTCGGGTTCAATCTTGCGGTCGGTGAAACTTCTCACCGCATGCCGCGCTTTTATCGCTTCTTGAAGGGTCATAGTGGCATTTGTTAGATAGCTTTTTCAAATAGAAACGGGAGGCACTCGCAATTATTGTCCCACAGGTTGTTTATCGTTGGAAACGTGGTGATGCTATTTTCTTCACGGCTTTGATGGCTCTTGTCCTTTAGGGGACAAGTCAGCCGTTTATGTGTGGATAGGTCGTTTGCCATGTCCAAAATCGAACGTGAAAAGTGGTGCGGGCATGTTCTTTTTTGCTCTTTTTATGACACATTTTTATGTCATGCGTAAATGGAATATAATAGATTCCTTTTCGGACATCGTGTTTGAGATTTTATGACTAAATTTGCATGCTGGAATCAATCTTGAAGCGAACATGCAAAAAGAAAAGGAAACCATAGAGAGACTTTGCGAAAAGCAACTGGTTGTGGTTGATTATTCCGATGACGACATCATAATCATCGACAACTTGAAGCAGCTGGCCGAGCCTAACCCCATGCGAACGCGCATGAATCTGATAGCCATCGTCAAGTGCGGAAAGGCCCAGATGAAGGTGAACGGGCAGACGTTCACCTTGGGAGAGAACCAGCTGCTGGTATGCCCGCCGTCGACGATACTGACCGATTTCATGGGGAGTCCTTATTTCGAGTTCAAGGCCATATTTCTCTCTACCCGCATAATCCAAGGATTCTTGCGTGAGAAGATGCATGTCTGGAACGAAATCATGTACGTTCACAAGATGCACGTGGTGACCATGAGGCCCCGTGACATTCAGTTCTTCTTCAGCTTCTATGATGCCTTCAGGCTTATCATCACCTCCTCCAGCGAACAGTATCCCTATCGTAGCGAGGTAATCCAAGGGATGTTGCGCGTAGTCATCCTTGTGTTGGGTGGCGCCTTGAGCACCATGATACCCCAAAAGGGAGGACAGCGACCTACTCCGACCTTGTCGCTCTTCCAGCGCTTTTTGGATTTGCTGAACAAGAAGAGCCTGAAAAGTCACAATGTGGAGGAATTCGCTTCCGAACTTTGCGTCTCGCCCAAGTACCTCTCGGTGGTCTGCAAGAAGAACTCGCACAAGACGGCCGGACAATGGATTCGGGAACATATGCTTGAGGAAATCCGTTATTACCTGAAAAACACCGACTTGTCAATGAAGCAGGTGGCTGACCAGTTGGGCTTTGCCAATCCCTCGTTCTTCGGGAAATACGTGAAGGAACACTTCGGCATGACCCCCTTGCAGTTCCGCAAGAGTTGATGTCGTGACGGCGTGTCATAGCTCCCTTCTTGTGTATAGAGGTGCACCGCACATGGCGTTTGATGGGGCTCCGTGGGCGAATCGGAGTGCCGCAAGGTGCGTGCCATAAGCAGTGACGGCCCCTCGGCAGGAACTTGTATCCGGGGAAATCCATTCTTCGGCCCTTCTTTTTCTGCCTGTTTGCAAAAAAATGCATGGATTTCTTTTTGTTATGTCTTCGGTTTGCACTATCTTTGCAACAAAGAAATACTTTATAGTGCATGAGCGACTCGATTGTTATCATCCCCACCTATAACGAAAAGGAGAATATAGAGAAAATCATACGGGCTGTCTTCGGATTGCCCAAGGATTTTGATATCCTTGTCATCGACGACGGAAGTCCCGACGGGACGGCCGGCATCGTCCACCAGTTGATGGACGGCGAGTTCGGCCGGCGGCTCTTCATCATCGAGCGTTCGGGCAAGCTCGGCTTGGGCACGGCCTATATTGCCGGATTCAAGTGGGCCCTGGAGCACGGCTATGAATACATCTTCGAGATGGACGCCGACTTCAGCCACGACCCCAACGACCTGCCACGCCTCTATGCCGCTACCCACGACGAGGGCTACGATGTGGCTGTGGGAAGCCGGTATGTGAGTGGGGTCAATGTGGTGAACTGGCCCATCGGACGGGTGCTGATGAGCTATTTCGCAAGTCAGTATGTGCGTTTGGTTACCGGATTCCGGGTGCACGACACCACGGCGGGCTTCGTCTGCTATCGCCGGCGCGTGCTTGAAACCATCGAGCTCGACAAGATTCGCTTCAAGGGCTACGGCTTCCAAATCGAGATGAAGTTCACGGCTTACAAGATCGGCTTCAAGATCAAGGAGGTGCCTGTGGTGTTTGTCAACCGCCGCGAGGGTGTAAGCAAGATGAGCGGAGGCATTTTCGGCGAAGCCTTCTTTGGTGTGATGAGGCTCCGGCTGGACGGATGGTTCCGCAAGTATCCCAAGATTAAAGCGTGAAAGCCGGCGGGGCAATGGCAAGCAAATCGGTAGTGCAATCCCGTCCGTATGGCCTTCGTCAGACCATTCTCTCCCTCTACGGAGCCTCGGCTCAGGCCAAGGCTGTTGCCGAGGCTCTTCAGAAGAAGCATACCCGCATTCTTTATCTGCAAGGACTGCTGGGTTCGGCCACGCCGGTGCTCTTCGCCTCGCTCTTTCCGGCGATGCGGAGTGTGGTTCTCTTCGTCCTCGACGACGACGAGGAGGCGGGCTATTTTTATAACGACCTGCGGGCGTGCCTGATGCCCGAGGCGGCATCCCCGCCTGATGGCGAGGACCGTCCGGGGGGCAACTCCGCGGCCGATCCCGTGCTCTTCTTCCCTTCGGGCTATCGTCGTGCGGTGAAATACGGCCAGCGCGACGATGCCAGCGAAATCCTCCGCACCGAGGTGCTGGCCCGCCTGACGGCCAAGGGAGGGGGCGAGGGCGGTTCCCCATTGTTCATCGTCACTTATCCCGAAGCGTTGGCCCAGCTGGTGGTGTCGCAGAAGAGTTTGGACGAGAAGCTTGTCAAATTGAGCGTCGGTCAGACGGTGAGCCTCACTGAGTTGGAGAAGACCCTGCGCTCCTTCGGAATGAAGGAGGTGGACTATGTCTACGAGCCAGGGCAGTTTGCCGTGCGCGGAAGTATCCTCGACGTCTATTCGTTCAGTTGCGAGTTGCCTTTCCGCATTGATTTCTTCGATGACGAGATTGACACGATACGCACCTTCGAGGTGGAGTCGCAACTTTCCAAGGACAAGAAGGACGAGGTGGAGATTGTGCCGGAACTGGCCGAGATGTCCTCGACGCGTGTGCCGTTCCTTCAGTTCTTGCCTTCTGATGCCGTGCTTGTGGCGAAGGAGTGGCAGTTCGTTCACGATAGTGTGGGCCGGATCTATGACGAAGGCTTTGCCACGCAGGCATTGCAGGAACGCATGGAGGGGGCCACCGAGGTGGAGCGGGAGCAGATCAGGCGCGATTTGCAGCGTGACAGCCAGTTGTGCGCGCCCTCCCGGTTTGATGATCTTGCTGCGAAGTTCAGGCTTGTCGAGTTCGGCCCCGATGTGGAGCAACGCGTCAGGCATGAGGTGCAACGTGCCGGGCGTGCCGATGTGGAGGCTTCGGCGCTCATCACTTTCCACGTGTCGCCCCAACCCTTGTTTCACAAGAACTTTGAACTCCTGGCCCAGACGTTCGAGGATGAGGCCTTGCAAGGCTATCGCCTGTTTGTGCTTGCCGACAGCGCCAAGCAGAACGAACGGTTGAAAAGCATTCTCGACACCCTTCGTCCCGATGGCGGGACGGCCTTTACACCTGTGTCGCCCACCCTCCACGAGGGGTTCGTCGATGCCGACTTGCGCCTTTGTGTCTTTACCGACCACCAGATTTTCGACCGTTTCCACAAATACAACCTCAAGTCGGACACCGCGCGTGCGGGCAAGATGGCCTTGACGATGAAGGAATTGCAGGAGATGGAGCCTGGCGATTTCATCGTCCATGTCGATTTCGGTATAGGAAAGTTTGGCGGATTGGTAAGGGTTCCGCAGCCGCCCGACCCGCAACATCCTGACAGGCAGGGCTATCAGGAGGTGATTAGAATCATCTATCAGCACAATGACATTGTGGACGTGAGTATCCACTCGCTCTACAAAATCTCGAAATACCGGGGACAGGACACGGGAGAGCCGCCACATCTTTCCACTCTCGGCACGGGGGCTTGGGAGCGCCTGAAGGAGCGGACAAAGAAGAGAATCAAGGATATAGCCCGCGACTTGATACGCCTTTATGCGCGTAGACGGCACGAGAAGGGCTTTGCCTTCAGCGCGGACTCCTATATGCAGCACGAGTTGGAGGCCAGCTTCCTCTATGAGGACACGCCCGACCAGCAGAAGGCCACACAGGAGGTGAAGGCCGACATGGAGCGGGCGCGCCCGATGGACCGGCTGGTGTGTGGCGACGTGGGCTTCGGAAAGACCGAGGTGGCCATACGCGCGGCGTTCAAGGCGGCCGCCGACTCCAAGCAGGTGGCCGTGCTCGTGCCTACGACGGTGCTGGCTTACCAGCATTTCCAGACCTTCTCGGCCCGGCTTAAGGATTTCCCCGTCAGGGTGGATTACCTCACACGGGCGAGAACGGCCAAGCAGACCCACGAACTCCTGGCCGACCTGGCTGCCGGACGCATCGACATCCTTATCGGTACGCAGAAGCTCATCGGCAAGCAGGTGGTGTGGCACGACCTGGGATTGCTCATCATCGACGAGGAGCAGAAGTTCGGCGTTGCCACGAAGGAGAAGTTGCGCAAACTGAAGGTGAATGTCGACACGCTCACCATGTCGGCCACGCCCATTCCGCGCACGCTCCAGTTCTCGCTCATGGGCGCCCGAGATATGAGCATCATCCGCACTCCGCCACCCAACCGCTATCCCATACAGACCGAGCTGGCCACCTTTGGACACGAGGTGATTGCCGAGGCGATCAACTTTGAGATGAGCAGGAACGGGCAGGTCTTCTTTGTGAACGACCGTATTTCGAACCTCACCGAGATTGCCAACCTTATTCGCAAATATGTGCCTGACTGCCGGGTGGCTATCGGGCACGGACAGATGAAGCCCGAGGAACTGGAGAAAATCATCATGGGATTCATGAATGATGACTATGACGTGCTGCTCTCTACGACCATTGTGGAGAATGGTATCGATATTCCCAATGCCAATACCATCATTATCAACGATGCGCACCGCTTCGGCTTGAGCGACCTTCACCAAATGCGGGGGCGTGTGGGCAGGAGCAACCGCAAGGCCTTCTGCTACTTGCTGGCTCCGCCCAAGAGCGTGCTCAATCCCGAGGCCAGGCGAAGGCTCGAGGCGTTGGAAAACTTCAGCGGGCTGGGAAGTGGCTTCAACCTGGCCATGCAAGACCTCGATATCCGTGGAGCCGGCAATCTGCTCGGGGCCGAGCAAAGCGGATTTATGGAGGATTTGGGCTATGAGACGTATCAGAAGATTCTTTCCCAAGCGGTGACGGAACTGAAGAATGACGAGTTCGCCGACCTCTATGCCGATGATATAGCAAGCGGCAAGGTGGTGAGCGGAGACGAGTTTGTGGACGATTGCGCCCTGGAAAGCGATCTGGCCATGTATTTCCCCGATACCTATGTGCCGGGAAGCAGCGAGCGCATGTTGCTTTATCGCGAGCTCGACCGCATAGAAAACGACAACGACTTGTCGATGTATCGCCAGCGCTTGGTCGACCGGTTCGGTCCGGTGCCTCACGAGGGAGAGGAACTGATGCGTGTGGTGACGCTGCGGCGACTTGGCAAGAAGCTGGGTTGCGAGAAGATTATCTTGCGGCAAGGGCGCATGCAGCTTCAGTTTGTGAGCAATGTCAAGAGTGCGTTCTATCAAAGCCGGGCTTTTGCCCGTGTCATCGACTACGCCTCGGCGCATGTCCGCGATTGTCAGTTGAAGGAGAAGAATGGCAAGCGGTTCCTCAGCATCACCGGTGTAGGTTCGGTGGAGGAGGCCGTGAACCGTCTCGGGGCCATTGCCGGGCCTGCGCCGGAAGCGTGAACCCCGTGGTGTGGCAACACAAGAAACGTAGGCTTGAATTGTAAAATAGTTCTGACCAAGGCCGCCTCCATGCTCGTCTTGCAAAGTGTAAGCGCCTCTTCCGGGCTTCTCTGAAGGCTGTTTCCGGCCCCTCTGAAAGCCTTTCAGAGGGGCTCTGAAGGCCATCCCTGCATCCTCTCCTCGTTTTTCCGCCTTTCTTTACAAAGCTGCAAGTTCTTAGAGGTGTTCACCTTTCAAGATGTCGTTATAGGCTTGTTATGTTGAAAACTTGCTTGGGATGGAGAAGATGAAGATGGGAAAGGTTGTAAGGACTTGGGGTGTCCGAATGGGAAATACATGACGGCGCCCCCCTTGTCGGCCCCAGGCGGGTCGGGGTAGGAGGCCTCATTTGTTGGAAGTGCTTTCTTGGAGCATATGGATTGTGATGGTATCTGCTTTCAAGATATTGAGCTTTGTGTCTTTAATATTTTCTGCTTTTTTGTTAATCATGTATATCTGATTTGTTTTTTGTTGGACAAAACGATAGATTTTTAGATTTTTTTTTGTGAACCCGGGGGTGGAAGGAATATGTGAAAAAGTGTCTTTTTTGTTTCGATACAGGTGTTGGTAGATGGTTTGGTCGGTAAAAATGTTGTGTTTCATTGCTTTTAATTCGGCTTTTATTTGTTAAATACAAGGTATTAACAAAGTGTACATAAAAAAGTTACATAATGTGCATTTCTGTTTTGAACTTTTACATTAACTTTGCGTCGTGAATCAGAGAAAGTGTAAATTGACCAATTATTAAAAGTCAAGACAGACTACTCGATAATATATCGTTCCGACGATGCAATCCACGTGGAGTGGAAAGAATGAAGTCGGAACTTGCGAATGACTTTAAGAAGAGTAATAGATGTTTCATGCGAATAGATTAGCTCAAGAAGTAAACAAGTAGCAAAACCACTTTAAAAAGCGTCCGGCGAAAGCCGGTGGAAGATGAGGGACATTTATAGTTTGGGTGCGTGAGCATACAATCTATAAGTCCCGAATCCTTGAATATTTTGAAAGAAGGAGGCGCCATGGCTATGTTGTCAGGGATTAAGCCAGGCAAGAACCGTCGCTTGACTTTTGTCAATGCGAAAAGTTGCTAATGGAATGGATAGGGTGAAGTCTAAGAGCAGGGAAGTCTATCTTCAAGAAACGAGAAATTGCGAATAGATATAAGAATAACTCAAGTTTTAACTAAAAATGAAAAGAATTTTAGCATTAGTCGTTGCTGTCCTGCTCTCCATGAGTGCAGTTTTTGCTGAGAGCTACTATGTGGTGGGCCTCTCAGACAATTGGATTGAGAAGTATGCCCAGCTCAAACCCGTAGCCGGTTCCGCTTCCAAGTATTCCGTGCTTCTTCCCGCCCAGTACCCTTTCAATGCGGAAGGCGTGCGTGCGGAGGTGTACGATTATGACAAGGATGGCACGATTGCCCAGGCCGACGCCGTGGCCCGGCTTCAGAAAGGCTTTGAGGAGAAGGGCCTCTCCTTCCTCATCGCCAAGGGGGCTGACATGGTGGACTATTTTTGGCAGCTAAATGCAGGTTCTTTCTCAAAATATTTGGCTCCCGTGGGGGCTCCCACTTCCGCCGTTGACAAGAATGTATGGGTGAACGAGACCTCGACGGGTGTGAAATCCGGATTGCTTGGTGCCTTCGCCGGCTCGGTGCGGAACAGCAAGCCCGTGGACGGAACGTGGGAAATACGTTATCAGGACAAAGTGACCGCTTCTGACGTGGAGGCAGAAGAGCACTTCAAGTTCGCCGACGGAACGCAAGACGTGAGGCAGTTCGCCGCGACCGAGGATTTCCTCAACACGACACTTTCTGGGGCTTACCGGCTTACCATTGACGTGTCGGACAACTCTTGGAAGATGGAATACGTGCCCGATGTGCGCGTGGCCTACGTGGAGGAGCGTACGCTCGACACCCATAAGGGATGGGACTACTTTCCCTCCAATTCTTACGTGCTGACTGATGTGAAGACCAACGGCAAGTTCACACATATTTATAAGGGCGGTGTCCATTTCGACAAATCGAAGCGTTATGGCTTCTATCAGAACTGGACCGAGACGAGCGGCGTCGTTTCTTCCTATCAGGCCCACCTCGCCGTGTTCGACGCATGGAAGAAGAATGGTCACAATCTTGATGAGGCCATGGCCGGCAAGGACGTCGTCTTCGGATGGTCGAACGTGTTGGAGGGCTACTCTTGCAACTCGTGGGCTACGATGAAGGGCAATCTCGAAGGCTGCCGGTTCGTCGAGAATGGCGACTCCATGGAGACCGCCTCTTTAGGACGGCCCATGAACCAGAGCCAGCCCGTGTGCGAAGTGGCCTTTGATGGCGAGTACGACCTTGCCTGGTATCCGTTCCTGGGTGGTGCCAACAACCAGGGTGTGATGAAGGGACTTGATGCTCCCGTGGTGGCCGATATCTACATCAATGCCGGTAGGGCTACTCCCAAGGCGTTGAAGACCGCCCAATCGTACAAGATGCACTATGATGCCGACAACGACATCTACAGCCTCACGCTTGAGGCTGGCGACTTTGGAGATGGCTCACTCTACTTCTCGGGGGTTAGTCCGGAGGGCAGGGTGGTCTATCACTTCAACGATGCAGGCCATGTCGCAACGCCCACCGAGGCCAACCCCGACGCTCTCTCCCTCGAGAATGGCGACACCCACGTGGCCGAAGGCGACTGCAACTACGATGACGGATTTGAAACCTATGGCAACAATCCCGGTGAAAACTATGTAATCTACTTCAAGAAGACCATCAATACCAACGGCGTGGCATCGTATGCCTATTGGGTGGTGACCAAGGAGCGGTCGAGCGTCCGCATCGGCGACGGGGCTACCGTAATCCGCACCTATAGCAACGACAAGCCCATGTACGCGCCCATCGTGACCTATACTGATGCGAACGGCAACGAGCAGACCATGGACGTCACCGTGAGTGCGGTCTCTGGATTTGATGGCAACAACTGCGTGCTGACCGACTTGTCCTTCATTCCCAAGAACACGGGGGTGTTGTTGAGCTACACGTTGCCCGAGGGAGCCACGAAGGGGGTCATCAGCTATGAGTCAATGACCGACGAGGAAGCCGATGAGGCCTGGCAGGAGTTCCTGGACAATCAAGACGAGGACTTCGTTTACACGAACTATCTGAAGCCGAATGTATACAACAAGCAGGTTAGGTTCTTCCTCCCCGGCGACGCCGAATACCATAAAGACTGCTGGCAGTATTTCCTGACTTGGCGCCATTACACCAAGGACTA
The DNA here is from genome assembly GCA_964420715.1 of uncultured Prevotella sp. GTDB lineage: Bacteria > Bacteroidota > Bacteroidia > Bacteroidales > Bacteroidaceae > Prevotella. Next base: position 57,183 of record CAYQUN010000004.1, read on the forward strand.
CAAAGAAGGGGATGAGGACTATATTGGATTCTTTGAGTTTTGGGCTCGTTATCTGAGGGCGAACATGGCCTACCTTGAGGTCCCCAAGGGCCTTGCTGGCGTCATCGGTACGGGAAAGACGGGTGATGTGACCACCGACCAGGATAAGTATTTGTATGGCTCGCCATCAAGCAGCAATGCCAAGCAGGGCTATGTGGTTTGGGATAATGCCGCCGAGGCAACGGGAATGGAGAAGGTCTGCGTGAATGCGGGGATCGCCGCCGAAGGGGCTTACTACAACCTGCAGGGAGTGAAAGTGACTCGCCCCACGAAGGGCATTTATATCCATAAGGGCAAGAAGGTTCTCGTGAAATGATTCTTTGAAGGGCGTGGGGAAAATCCCCATGCTCCGTAAACGAAGGAGGTAATAAGATGAAAGCAAAATATGAGAGACCGCTTTTGTGTATAAAGGAGATGGAAATGCAGTCTCTTTTGGCAGGAACGACAGAAGAGGATTGCAGTTCTCCAGAAATCGGCGACTGTGTCCCCAGCTTTGCCAAAAAAAAGAATGACATTACACTTGAAGAGGACGAAGAGCCCGTTCCCACCCACACCTACAGCTACAATGTGTGGTCGCTTTGGGACGACAAGGGATGAGGGCGAAGTTCAAGGATTGTTCATGCAAGGCTTTTAAACAAAGGCTTGAGTTTAATTTAATATAGGAAGGACAATGAAGCGTCATTGTCAGTAATGAAAATTAGAGCAAGGGACAGGGCGACCCATACGTCCTGTCCCTTTTATGCTTGTCGCCGTGGGCTTCTTTCTTGATTTGGGGATTACGCCGCACCTTCACGGCGGAAGGCGGAAAGGATTGGTTTCATATTGCCTTGGGGCTTGTTTTAGCTTTTTATGAAGTGCGCTGTGTGCCGGCAATAAATTTGAATGATTTTCATTTTGTATTGTCTCCGGTTTGCAGTACCTTTGCACTATGCAAATTATCCACGAACAAGTAGAATTGGTGAAACAGGTGCTACGGAAGCAGAAGCCCACGGACAAGCCTCTGCGGAAGATGCACTATGTGCTCAGGCAGGAGGTGGAGGGCAAGGTGCTGCTCTATAACTCCATCACCCATGAGCTGGTTTCGCTTACGCCCGACGAAGACCGGGACGTGTTGGCGTCGGGAGAACTCTATGAGAAATGGTTTGTCGTGCCTGAAGACTTCAACGAGCGGGAGTTTTCCGACCAGTTGCGTGACCTTGCGCGGATGGTGAAGCGAAAGACGGAAGGCATTGACAATTACACCATCTTTACCACCACGGACTGCAACGCACGTTGCTTTTATTGCTACGAGACGGGGAGGCCGCGCGTGCCGATGTCGGAATCCGTGGCCCATCGGACGGCCCGGTTCATCACGGAACATCACCGCAAGGAGGTGAAACTCGGATGGTTTGGAGGCGAGCCGTTATTCAACCAGTCCGTGATTGACATCATCGTGGCCGACCTTAGGAAGGCCGGTGTGTCCTATTACTCCACGATGATCAGCAATGCCTACCTCTTTACGCCGGAACTGGTGGAGCGTGCCAAAACGGTGTGGAAGTTGAAAGACATTCAGATTACGCTCGACGGGACGGAGAAAGTCTATAATCGGACCAAGGCGTACATCTATTCCGGCAACGCCTTTGCCCGCGTGTTGGACAATATCGGCTTGCTGCTCGACGCAGGCGTGAAGGTGGTGGTGCGTCTGAATGCCGACCTTTACAACATTGACGACTTGAATAAGCTTGTCGACCAGTTATACGACCGCTTTGGCAGGCACCCTCTGCTGAGTGTCTATTCGCACGCACTCTTCGAGCGGTCGGCGGGAAGCAGGAACATGAAGCGCAGCGACGAGAAGCGGAAGGAGATTTTCCGACGCCGGATGAAACTTAACGGAAAACTGTTCAGGTATGGCTTCTTCATGACCGGAGCACGCATCTCAAATACCGTCAGAACCAACAGCTGCATGGCCGACAACGATTCCACGGTGACCGTGTTGCCTACGGGACGGCTCGGCAAATGCGAACATTACAGCGAGGACCACTTCATCGGCACGCTGGCTTCAGACAATTTTGACCGGGAAATGGTGGATTACTTCAAGTTGCGGGCTCCCTTGGCTCCTGAGTGCGACACGTGTGCGTATTATCCCGAGTGCCTGAGGCTGAAGACTTGTGTGGAAGAGGATGGCAATTGCTTTGACGTGCAACGCAAAGAGTGTATCATGGAGATGCGCCAGAAGATGCTCAACGAGTATGCGGCTTGGCTTGACGAGCGCGGCCTCCTGCCCGAAACGACCGATGAAACGGGCGCGGGGAAGCCCGGAAGCCAGAATGACGGCAAACCCGTGGAAGTGCCGGAAGCGTGAGCGAAGTCCGAGGCTCGGGCAGCACTCTTCATGTTTGGTTTGGAGCCATTCTGACTTCATCTGCTTCTTATTCCTTTTTTGATTGCTTTTTTGATTCTTTTTTGTCTGGTTTTTGCTTTGTTTTCAATTTTAATCGTTAACTTTGCATCGAACTATTCAAATATTTCAAAGACTACAGATCACAATGAGAACAGTTTACGAATTCTCTGTCAAGGACAGAAAAGGAAACGTAGTATCGCTCAAAGAGTATGCCAACGAGGTGCTCCTCATCGTTAACACGGCCACACGTTGTGGCTTCACTCCCACTTACGAGGAACTGGAGAAACTCTACGAGAAGTACCATTCGAAGGGTTTCGAGATTCTGGATTTCCCCTGCAACCAGTTCGGCCAGCAGGCACCGGGCACGGATGAGAGCATTCACAACTTTTGCAAGCTGAACTATGGCACGGAATTCCCGCAGTTCAAGAAGATTAAAGTAAATGGTCCTGATGCAGACCCTCTCTTCAAATTCCTCAAGGAACAGAAGGGGTTTGCCGGATGGGACGAGTCGCATCCCATCTATCCCGTACTCGACAAGATGCTTTCCGAGGCTGATCCGAACTACAAGGATAGCCCCGATATCAAGTGGAACTTCACCAAATTCCTCGTTAACAAGAAAGGACAAGTGGTGGCCCGCTTCGAACCTACGGAGAAAATTGAGCACATTGCTGCCGAAATAGAGAAACTGCTTTGAGCGAAAGCAAGCCAAAAACGATTTAAACCATGAAGCAAAAGAAGTTTCTTCTTCAAGAGAATGACATCCCGGAGCAGTGGTACAACATTCAGGCTGAAATGCCCCACAAGCCCCTGCCCCCCTTGAATCCCCAAACCAAGAAACCTCTCTCGGCTGAAGATTTGGCCCATATCTTCAGCATGGAGTGCTCTAAGCAAGAGCTCAATGACACGGACGCGTGGATTCCCATACCGGAAGAGGTGCGCGAGAAGTACACCTATTACCGGGCCACGCCGCTAGTCAGGGCTTACGCCTTGGAGAAGGCGCTTGACACCCCTGCCCATATCTACTTCAAGAACGAGTCTACCAACCCATTGGGAAGCCACAAAATCAACTCGGCACTGCCGCAATGCTACTATTGCAAGCAGGAAGGCGACACCAACGTGACCACGGAGACCGGTGCCGGGCAATGGGGAATGGCCTTGAGCTATGCCGCCAAGCTCTATGGACTGGAGGCGGCGGTATATCAAGTGAAGATCACATTGCAGCAGAAACCCTACCGCTCGATTGCCATGCGCACTTTCGGGGCGACGGTCGAGGGCTCACCGTCTATGTCGACGCGGGCCGGAAAGAACATCATCACAAAGGAGCCCACTCATCCAGGGTCGCTCGGAACGGCCATCTCGGAGGCCATCGAGCTGGCCACCACCACGCCAGGCTGCAAGTATACGCTGGGCAGCGTGCTCAATCATGTGGCTCTCCATCAGACCGTTATCGGGCTGGAGGCAGAGAAGCAGATGGCTATGGCCGGCGAGTATCCCGACAAGGTGATTGCCTGTTTTGGTGGTGGAAGCAACTTTGGCGGCATCGCCTTCCCCTTTATGCGACACATCTTTGACGGTTCGCACCCCGCAACGAAGTTTATTGCTGCCGAACCACAGAGCTGTCCCAAGCTGACACGGGGCAAGTTTGAATATGATTTTGGCGATGAGGCCGGCTACACGCCTTTGCTGCCCATGTACACTCTTGGCCACGACTTCAAGCCGGCCAACATTCATGCGGGCGGATTGCGCTATCATGGAGCGGGTGTGATTATCTCGCAACTGCTCAAAGACGGTTATCTGTGTGGAGAGGACATCCCCCAGCTGGAGAGCTTCCAGGCCGGACTGCTCTTTGCCCAGACCGAGGGAATCATCCCTGCGCCGGAGAGCTGCCACGCCATTGCTTCTGTCATTCGTGAGGCCAAGAAAGACCGTATCGAGGGCAAGGGCGAGGTAATCTTGTTCAATCTCAGCGGCCATGGACTCATTGACATGCCTTCTTACGACACCTTCATCAATGGCGATTTGACTAATTACGCCTTGAGCGACGAGGAAATCAAGAAGAGTCTGGCCGATGTTCCCCAGGTGGATATGCCGCAAGGATAAGTCGGTCTCGCCCTCTCTTCATATGAAAAAGACGAGGATGTACCATCATTGATATGGTGGTACATCCTCTTTTTATGTGTAGTCCACAACGCAATCCAAAGCTCCCGAGTCGCCTCTTTATGCTTTGGGGGAAGTATGGAGGCTCTCCCGGGATGTTGGCTGTCTGCATTTTGAGAAATTGGCGTGGCGTTGCAGTGCGTTTGGGGAACCGCCCTCCTCATCCATCTGGATAGGGAAGGGTGTCTGTTTCTTAAAAAATATTACATTATCGTTGCATCTTTTTTATATTGTCTTTATCAAAATGTTGAAAAGAAGACTCTGTTCTGACATTTTGAAAGGTTTCCCCAAAGAGAAACTTACGCTTTTGTAAAGAAGAGAGAAATCCGCCGGAGCGTTTGTAAGAACGGCCTTCTTAGGATGTCTGAACGGCTCTTTGAGGGCCTTAGAGCGGCCTTTTGAGCATCTAAGAACGGTGCTTACATCTTGCAAGAACAGCATGGAAACCATTTTGTTCAGAATCATTGACAATTGGCTTACAGGGGAGAACGGACGTATTTCCCTGTTGTCTTGTTTCGCCAAACTCATCTCAAGGCAGGAAGTTGCCTCGTGTATCCTTTGCCAGCTTTGTTCTTTAGGGCGGTTGTTCAAAATGTTTCAAGGGTAACCACCGCCCAGCGAAGAGGCTTCCGTTCCTCTCAAAATCCGTTAGGAAACCCTTTGAAATCCGACTATAATTGTTTGCGCTTGATTTAGGAATTTCTAACCTGCGCAATCGTTTGATGTTAAAGATTATAAGTGTAATTGGGACAATGTGTGCGATAACATAATCTTCATGGCGTCAAAATATAGGTGTGTGTGCGATTCCAGTGTTAAAATGTGTTTAAAAAGTAAGAAGGAAACAAACTTCTTGTTACTTTTGTATCAGTTAAAACCGACGTACAGGCGTTGAGAAACGTATATCTATTCGCAATCTAACTAAACCCTTCGGGGCTCTATTCGCATAAAACAAAAACGAAACGACACTGTCGGGAGACCGTGTCTTGAGGCTGGGAAACCGGCCTATGCGTGAAAACAAAGAACAAGAACCTGCCCATGAAACCGATTGTCAAGACGTCGGAGGGGCTATGGGGGCCTAAGCCGTGAGGCCGGCGGGTCCCAATGAGACGGAAACAAGGAAATTATAACCATCTACTCATCTTCTGCGCTTTTTAAAAACTTTGTGAACTGCGACACTGGACAAGGAGAAGACCCAAAGTTGTCGCAAATGAATTTTATCCCATATTGAGATTCTTATTCGCATAAAATGAGAAGCACTTGATTGGCACCATTTCCCTCTTGGTGTCAACAGCATCACGCTCTGCGATTCCTATGGATGTGGAGTTGGCACGCTTGGAGGACTCGACGCTTTTGGGGCTCAACATGCAACAACTGGGGGTAGGCGCTTTGCTCCGGCGAGATTCGTAAGCTTTGTCGTAGCCCAATCCGCTAGGGGCGTCGGTGTCTTTTCTCTAATTTTATGTTGAGAGAAATGAGTCCGCATGGATTATGAGGAATAAAAAAAATGCAGGCATCTCACGATGTCTGCATTCTTTCGATTCACCTTTAGGAATTCCCAAAGATAGAATCATGTTAATCTATCATTAAACTTTTCTAAGAACCGATGCAAAATTACACTTTTTACGGGTATCAGGGGTGGCAAAATCTTTTTTTAGAGGTTGCAAAATCTGTTGGAAAAGGATGTTTAAACGGATTTTGCTACTACTTGGAACGTTTTTCTACCCTTTTGCGACTAGGCGTTACGATAATCGGTGGGACTCATGCCAATCTCCTTTCGGAACACTTTGGAGAAGTATTTCGGGTCAGAGAAGCCCACGGCGTAGGCGATGTCGCTCACTGGCCGGTTGCTGTTTCGAAGCATTTCCTGGGCCTGTTTGAGTCGTAAATTGTGTACCAGGTCAATGGGAGTCATGCCTACAGCATTTTTGATTTTACTGTAAAGCACGCTTCTGCTCATGCCCACGTGGCGTGCGATGTCGTCAATCTTCATGTTGGGCGAGTGCATTTCTTGCTTGATGCAGTCCACGATTTGCTGCATGGTGGCGTCGTTGGTGACCGATTTTGTGAAGTCGTTCACCTCCTCCTGGGCCATTTGCCGTTCCTCGGTCTTGGTGTCGGTGTCGGCATCGGTCGAGGTAGAACCAATCTGCTCGAGGTACTCTTGCTGCAACACCTGCCTGTGGCTGATGATGGCCTGTATGCGTCCCTTCAGGTAGGTGGCCGAGAAAGGCTTGGTGATATAGGCGTCGATGCCTTCTTCGAATCCGCGGGCCCTGTCCTCGGCGGAAGCTTTGGCCGAGAGAATGATGATGGGGATGTGCGAGATGTTCTTGTCCTGCTTGATGAGGTGCACCATGGTAAGGCCGTCCATCACGGGCATGGTCACGTCGGATAGGATGAAGTCGGGCATGACGCGCTTGGCCAAGTCCAGTCCCACCTGTCCGTTTTCGGCCAAGAGCACGTGATAGTCGGCAGAGAGGATGCCGTAGAGAAACTCCCTCAGGTCGGCATTGTCCTCGACAACGAGAATGGTAATATGGTAGGTCTTGTGGTCCAAATCCGTCGACGGGGACTCTGAGTCGAGCTGTTGCAGTTGGATGGCGGCGTTCTTGTCGTCAATTTCAATACTGCTCATCGCGACTTGGTCTTCCTCGGTGACATAGAAGTTCTGCTTGTTGTCGAACTTCAGCATCTTGTTCACCAGGTTGAGCATGTTGCGTGCATTGCGTTGCACCATATTCATGTGGATGCGTCCGGTGGGTGACAAGTTCTCGGTTTTGAGCACTTCGGTCACGGGTCCCTCGATCAGGGTGAGCGGAGTCCGCAACTGGTGCCCCATGTCGCTATAGAATTTTGACTTCACCCGCGACATGTCGCTTTCCATCTTGTGGCGTTGCCTGAGTTTGTAGAAGCTGAGCAGGTACCATATGATGCCGCCAAGTACCACGATGATGAGCAATCGGCCTGGGATTGATTCCCAGAAGGTGGGGTGTACGTAGACGTTGAGGGTTGCCACCTTGTCCGACCAAACGCCGTGCGTGTTGGTGCTTTTCACCAGGATGCGGTAGTGTCCGTGTGGAATGTTGTTGAACGAGATGCTGTGGAGCGCCCCCAGGTCAATCCATTTGTCGTTTTTCCCGTCGATTTTATAGGCATAGCGCATCTGGTAGTTTCTGCTGTAGTCGAGTGACGAGAAATAGATGGTCAGGTTTCGCTTGTTGCTTGGAATCTCCAATTGGTTCGTGTTCAGAATGGGAACGGTGGCGCGCTCGCCTTGGTACTGCAGGTAAGTGAAGATGATGTTGGGTTGGTAGTTGGTCTTGGTGAGGCGTTCCGGCAGGAATGTCAGGGGGCCCTGGTTGGTGCCGATGGTGATGGCCCCCGTTGCGGGATCGACCACGGAGCGTGCTTCGGAGAACTCGATATTCCCATCGAAGTCATTTGGTCCGAACACATCAAGCCTGCCTGTTTCGGGGTCGAACTTGTCAAGGCTTGCCTCGCGCACAATCCACAGGCATCCGTTCCTGTCTTCGGTAATGCTCTGATAGATGCCTTCCTCGGGATTGAATTGTGGCAAGTATCTCACTTTGAGATTGTTTCGCAGCAGGTTCTTGCTTTCCACAAACTCAATGGCTCCTCCCAGCGAGGCCACGAACGTGCAGCCGTCGGCACGCGTATGTGTATACACCACGTCGCTGGCCATGAGCGAAGTCGTGTCGCCGTCGATATGGTTGGTTGTGAAGTAGCGCAACTTCCCTGGGTGGTCCACCTTCTCGTTGAAGGTGAGCAGGCCGTCGTTCGTGCAAACCAAGGCCACCCCCTGCCTTGTGAAGAATATGCGGCGGACGTTGGAGAAGTATTTCTTGGGATAGTTCAAGCCGTTACGGGAGTTTGCGAAGTCGATGCGTCCCCCCGTTTCCACGGCCAGGTTGAGCCCGCCTCCATACGAGCCCACCCATATGCGTCCGCGGTGGTCGCTCTGAATGTCGAACACCCGGTCGCTTGAGAGGGTCTTCTTATCGGCTGGATTGTTCTTCAAATGGATTGGCTTCCCTCCCGTGGGGAGCAGAATGTAGATGCCGTCGCCTTTGGTGCCAATCCATAACCGGTGCTTCCGGTCCTCGTGCAGGGCGTAGACGCCATATTTGGAGAATACGATCTGCTGACTTTGCAATTGCCCGTTGGGTGCAAGGTAGCGCGTGGTGTGCGACTTGGGGTCTACAACCTGGATGACGCCATTGAAATAGCCCGCCCATAGCTGGTTGTCGTGGTCGTAGGCCAGGGCCCTGACATCGCTATAGCCCTTGTCGGGGTTGTAGAGCGAGTACTGGTGCATCTTGAAATTGATTTGCACCAAGTCGTGCTCGGCCGTGACCCAGAGGATGCCTTGGTCGCTGATGGCGTACTTGTCGATTTTGGGAAGGCAACCGTTGGTAAACCCTTCGACATAGAGAGGGTAGGGCACGAACCGTTCCGTCGTGTTGTCGTAATAAGAGAAAGTGCCGTCTCGCGGAATGGCCCAGACGGTGTTGTGCTCGTCCTGCATGATGAAGGGCTTTTTCGCCGTGGTGCGTTCTTGCAGCGGAGCTTCGGCCTGCAGCCATTTCACCTGGTGTGTCTTGGCGCTGATGACCGATATGCCGGGCCCTTCGGTAAAGAAGAACAAGTTCTTCCTATGGTCGACAAAGAGTTGCTTGGCCTCGGCCAGCGGTTGCCCCGGGTTCTGAATGTTGATTATCTTCATGTGCCCATTCTTCATGTTCATCGACACGATGCCGATGTTGGTGGCCAGGAAGAGTTGCGAGTTGTCGTAGTTCTTAATGTCGTTAATCTTGGTCACACCCTTGGGCAATGCTATCCTTTTCAGGTTCGGATTTCCCAAGTATTCGGCCAGTTGGCCTTCGCGCGAGGCCAGAAACACCCGTTTCCCCACATTGTGGACCCAGTAGAAGGGCGTGCGGCTGTTGATGCGCCGGCCGTAGCAGAGGGGCCCCTTGCTGGTGAGGACCCACTCGTGGCCGACTTGGTCATTCTTGATGTAGTATACCTCGCCGCCCCGATAGAAGCCCTTGCCGGCGTGGAAGATCTGTGCCTTCTTTTCAAAGTTGTCCGGAGTCTTGTCGTTAGCCCGGATGATGGTGCTGTTGTCGGCCGAAACAAGCCATGTAATCTTTGATGCAAGCGGGAAGATATTCTTCACCTGGAAGTCGTGTCCAAGCAATTTCCTCAGGCTAGACTTGACGTTGACAAACTTAGACCGTTGGGTGTCGAAAAGGTAGGCGTAGCGGTCGGAGGTGGCAAACCAGACGTCGTTGTTGAAGTTGGGCCTGATGAATCGAATGCGGTTGGTGGTGAGTTCGTCGTTAGCGTCGTGCCCGTCGCGGAAGGTGATGAATGTGTAGCCGTCATAATAGGACAGTCCGTTCCATGTGCCGAACCACATCATCTTGTTGGGAGCCTGCTGAAGGTCGGAGATGGTATTGGCCGCTAGTCCGTCAAGGATGGAGAATTTCCTCACGTCGCAGTTGGGTTGGGTCTTGGCGGCGAGGGGAACCATGAGCAAAAGAGTCAGGGCAAGTTGAAATTTGTGGACTAGTTTCATATCAATCGCATTCGTTCTTAGAACATTTGAGGGCGGCAGAAAAATCCGTTACATGGGAATCGTACTGTTTTATGTTGCCGTCAAAGGTAAGGAAAAAATGAGTAAATTACAAATTTTTTGGGGATTTTCCCTCAAAATGATAGGGATTCCCCTCTTTTTTTTATTACTTTTACCTTTGTGTTAAGTATTAAAACAATTACTTTTGCAACAGAAACATGAAAACCTAAAAACAAGTAAAAGATGAAAAAGTTTACAACCTACCTTTCAATGGCCCTTGTGGCACTGCTTTCCATCTCGCTGACCTCGTGTGATGAAGATGCCGATGTGGCCTATGCTCTCGACGGCGCATGGCGTGGAAACGTGTATGTAACGTCGAAATGGGACGGGTATACGTACCGGGCTTCTTATTCGGAAGTACAGTTTAATAGTGGTTATGATTCCGGCACCGGATACTGGATTGATTATTACAGCGACGCACCATGGGACTATATTGCCAACCACATCCGTTGGAAAGTGCGTGATGGCAACATCCATATCCATTTTGTCGAGGAGAACAGCGACGTCGTGATTTACGACTATCATCTCGACGATTACCATTTTAGCGGGAGTCTGGCCTCTAATGGGAGGGGCGACTATATTTCGTTCTCGCTCCAGCACATCTCTTCGCCCAACTGGTACTCCTATGATTATTATGGCAGCGATGGCTGGTACAGCGACTGGTACGACGATTGGTACGGTTACGGCTATGATTATTATTACGGCAAGCAGGCCACCCGTGGGGGCAATCCGGAGGGCGTGGTGCGCAGCTTCTCCAAGCCATGAGCCAGCAAAAGCTTCGCCCCGACGGCCGGAAGGGTTGTCGGGGCGAAGCTTCTTGCGTTATGCCGTGATGCCACCGCCGGTTCCGGAAGGAGTCATGCCGACGGCTTAGAACTTCTTGAAGTTCAGCCTGTAGAGGTTCGAGCGCAGAATCATGCGGCTTCCCGTGAGTTTCTCCACATAGAAATGCTCCTCTAGGCTGTTGATGCCGAAGGGAGCGAGCAGCGAGGCGTCAGTCACGGGGATGTCGCCCGACGGGGCGGTCGACGTGCTGTCGGCCGACTCGTGTCCGTGATTCCAATAGGGCGAGTTCACGATGAGGCTGTCGCCCGTGTGCTTGAATCGGAAGTAGCAGCTTTCGCCGTTAGCCATCTGCGTGGAGATCAGCTTGAACTGCACCCCCCAGAACACCTTCTCGCGCGCCATGTCGCGAATGCCTCCGGTGGCCAGGGTGTCCACTTGTACCAGATGCCAGAATCCGTCGAGCTTGCCATTGTCCGAAGTCTCCAGGGTACACGCGCCAAGAAGCGGTGTTGCGGCCATGCATATGGCCATGATGATATTTCTAGTCTTCATTGTCGTCAGGAAGAATTAAAGGTTGAACACACCACTTTTCGCCACGGTCATTTGGAATCCCGCATTATGGCCGAGGATGCTTCCGAAGTCCATGCCGTAGGACCCCTTGGCCGTCCAGCCGTGAGGGAGGCGATAGGTGGCCTCGGCCATGAAGCTCACGTTGTGCCGTTTCTTGTAGTAGGGGTCGCGGTAGGTGCCCAAGCCCTCCTGCCAGGTGGCCAGCACCCGGTAGTCGAGGCGTTCGGAGGGCGAGCCGTCGAAGCCCAGGTGGAAAGCCATGAAGCGGTTGTCGTCGACTTGGATGCGCCCGTCGCTATTATAAATAGGTGAACGGTAGAGAGGGTTTCCCATCACCTGTCCCCAGTGTTGCCAGCCCGTATAGATGTAGTTGTTGTAGTAATCGTCCATTCCGGCCCAGTGGTCGGAGATGTTGTAGGTGTGGTCGTGATTGTAGGGTCCGCTTTGATATTTCGTGTAGAGGTATTCCACCACGATGTTGCGGAGCCACTTGCCATGCTTCAGGTTGAGTTCGGTGCCGAGCATGATGTCCTTGAACTTGTACACCACGAACTTCCTGTCCTTCTTCACGTTCCACTCGTCGCCCGTTCCGTATCCGTTATAGTCGAGGTGGAACATGGCCGAATGGTCCTCGAAGAAGTGGTCGGCATAGACATGTATGGCCCATGCATCCTTCTCATAGTTCCATCGTGCCACCCAGCTTCCGAGCGTGTTGCCCGCCACGTTGCCATAATATCCCTCGCCCACGTCGTTCCCGCTGGGAAAGAGCGCGTCATAGAAGGCGCCGATGCCCCGGTTGTTTCGCATGGCCACCATTTGGCCGCCTTTCATGGTGTAGCTTGTTCCGCCGAACTGCGTGGCCATTTCCAGGCCCGCCTCGAGCGACCATGGCACAAAGCGGTCGGGGTTGCCAATTTTCAGGTAGCCGGCCTTGGAGTGATAGAGCACGTCCTCGGTGTATTTGCTTTGTTTTTGGGTGAAGTCGCGTTGCCAGTTGTCATCGGTAAACCGGCCGTAGGCGATGTGTCCTTTCAAGTGCACCCAGCGGTGGAAGATGGGCAGCGTCCAGTATTTGGGCAGTGCCAGCCTCACCTGCGGCACGGGCCGGGCATTGATGCCCAAGGCCTGCGACCCGCTGCTGAGCCTTTGGTTTTTCATTTCCATGGGGTATTCCTTGCTGCCCACGCTCAGCGTGCCATGCAGCCAGCGAGCCTCGACAAAGGCCTGCTGCACCACCAAGTCCGACGTGTAGTGGACGGGTACGGCCACGTCGACCCCGTAGCCGATGCCCCAGCGCCTGGCCGAGTCGGTTCCGAGCGGGCGGATGAGTTGTCCGCGCACGTATCCGTTGCCTTTTTCCAGCGAGCTCAGTCCATACCGGTTGGCGTTCAGCCACAAAGGAGTCTTTTCGTTCGAGAACGAAGCCTGGGCTTCCACCCGGTAGTTGATGCCGTGTCCCAAGTCCAGTTTGCCCGCTTCCGCGTCTTCCTGCCAAGCGTATTGCGCCCTGCCCGTAAGCGGCATGGCCAAGGCCAGCAACAGCGGAAAGATAGGGTTGGTTTTCATTCGATTTAGTTCTGCTTTTTATTCCTATTAACGCATTTGCCGGCTGATTATTGTGAGAACATGGAGTTTTTAGGCCATTTTGACAATCCAGATGAATGGTGACAAGCCTGTCTGTGCCCTGCCATGGCGTGGAATGTCCGGTTGGAAGCCGGTTCGTGGCAAACTCCGTGATTTCTCTTGAAATTGTTGGAAAAACCCTTATTTCCATTTTAGGCGTATTTTAAAATAGTTGTGTGATAACTTTTTGATTTACAATACATTGCATGAAGGCCTTTGGGAACTTCTCATTTGGCTGTTCAGAGCCTCTCACTTGGGCCTCCAGGCGTCCTCATTTGGCCCAAGTGAGGACGTCTGGAGGCCCAAGTGAGAATCCAATATTGCGAATGTCGTTTTATTTCAAAAAAACATCTGTATGGGCGCGTTTTTTCATCGTTCTTGCGTTTCTTGTCAACGAACGTACAAAAAGGCCCAAAATGCGAGTTGTGTGGAATGGGGCATTTTCGTAAATTCGCATTATGAAAAATTTCGGTAATTTAGCGAAGATGAGTAAGAAGAGCTTTCTTCTAAGACAAATGACAGTAGTTATCGTTGACGGCGACCCTTGTTCGTGTGAGGAACTGCGTACGCACCTCACCGCTTGCGGCAATATTCATGTTATCGGCGAGGCCCATACCTGCATCGAGGCGTTGGAATTGATGTCGCGCGTGCGGCCCGACATGGTGTTTCTGGCTAACGAATTGCCTGACGGATCTGGCTTCAATCTGATATCCAAGTCGGCTTATCTGAAAACTCGTGAAAGTCGCATTGTGGTATTTACGGCTCATAGCGACTGCGTCCTCATGGCACTTCGCAATCGGGTCGACGACGTCCTGCTCAAGCCTATTGACGATGTCGAACTCGGCGGTGTGGTAGACCGTATGGCCTCTTTCCAAGAGAGGGCGTCGTATTTGTCCAAAACGGCAAGCGCCGGCGGAACCAAGTTTCTCCTTTTCAACAACAGTGTCGACTTCTCCATTGTGGACAAGGCCGACATCGGATATTTCCAGTACCATTCTGATATGCGCTGTTGGGAAGTCGTAGTGGTGGGCAAGTCCAAGCCGTTGCGGTTGCGGCATAACATCAAGCGAAAGGAAATCTTGCAGTTGAGCGAGTTTTACATCCAGGTGCACCAGCGTTTCATTATCAATGTCGACTTCCTTGTGGGCGTCACCGATAGACGTTGTTTTTTCCGTGCGCCGTTCAGCGAGACCACCCATGTCGTGGTGGGGCGGGTGTATCGGGAGAAGTTGATAGATCGCTTCCAAAGGCTGTGAAGGCCCTCATGGCATGAGGGAGGGAATGGGGATGAAAGGTGAGTTGAGAGTTCCTTTTGCATTGCTTACGTGAAAGATCAGACAGTTTCGGCACATTTTCGACCAATAGGCAAAAAAGGGAAATACGGATTTGCGTGATAAGTCCTTTTTTCTTATATTTGTGCTGTCAATAATTGTGTCTCACCCAATTTTTACACGATGAGGTCTCTATGCTTGAAAATGCCAACGCAGTTTGGCGGCCCCTTGGTTAGCCCAGCCGATGGGGTGGCAAAAGGTGGGGGGCGTGAACATCCAGCCCAAGGTGGGTCTCAACATCTCAAATCTCACCGATGCTGACAACAACAAGTCGAAGGTGGAATTTGTCTTCGGAGCCGAGGCCGAATACCAGCTTACCGACATTCTCTCGTTTACGGGCGGACTGCTCTATTCGGAGCAGGGCTATAAGTGGGAAGTCGATTACCAAGGAAAGAGCCTGAGTGAAAAGTGGAAGCCGGCCTACCTCAACATTCCCATTCTGGCCAATGTATATATGGTGCGTGGGTTGGTCGTGAAGTTCGGCGTCCAGCCGGGATTCATGGTGGCCAAGGACGATGTGGACAATGCGAAGTCGTTTGATTTCTCCATTCCCGTGGACCTGTCCTACGAGATGAACAACATCGTTCTCGATGCCCGTTACAACTGGGGCTTGACGAAGGTCTTTGACGAGGAAGCCCCCCAAGAACAGCGTCTTCCAAATCACGCTTGGCTACAAGTTCAACCTGTAGTACCACCCTCCTAATGCTCGGCTCGGAACCATGGCCCGACGCGTTTGGGCGGTTCCGGGCCATTTTTGCTGATGGCTTCCGTCTGGCCCTTGGGGGACTTTCTCCTTGTAGGAGGAGGGGGCAAGGAGCGGTTTCCTCCTGGCTTATGCTTCTTGTTCGGATTAAATACAGTTGTTTTTTTGAGTCCCCCAAAAACAAAAAGATATCAATTAGGACTTTTTTTCGACAGCATAAACCGGATTTGCATGATATGAGATTTTTTTTGATTCGCACGGGGTTGCAAAATCCAATTTTTTGTTCTATTTTTGAAGTGTAGAAAACAAAGGTAAAGAACTAAAAATTGACGAGTATGAAACAGATGATGAAATCCTTTTCCCTCTTGTTCCTCCTTTGGGGCTTCGTGCATTTGAATGCTTCGGCGCAAATTCCAGGCATTTCGCCCGCTGCGCAGATGTATATCAACCTGCTCAACCAAAGCGCCAGGCAACGTCAGGAGTATGAGAACAACAAGACACACCAGGGCTACTACATCGACCAGACGAACGCAGGAACGGTTGTGGCCCCGCCAACATCCGGCAACAGTTCGGGAAGTTCGTCCGGTTCGAGTGACGTGCGCACGACCCACAAGACGCCTAAGGCCTGTAAGCATTGCGCCGGTCGGGGCGTGTGCACCGTCTGCGGCGGTCGCGGAGTTTGTATTCCTTATATCGGTGCCGGCGAGCGCAAGTGTAACATCTGCGGTGGCACGGGTAGGTGCCGCGTCTGCAACGGAACGGGGCAGGACGGCTATAGCCTTGATTTTTATTGATACGTTTGGGTGACTCGCCCCCCTCTCCGGCCTTGTGAGGCTGCTCCCGAGGACGGAGGGGGGGGAGTGCATCCCTGACACATGATAGGGAATTTCCCCCAAGCGTTTAGGGAAAATCCCTTTTGGCGTTGCTTGATTATCGCTATCTTTGCACCAGAAAAGAAAATAAATAACGTGCAATTTAATAATCTTACAACGATGAAAAAGTTCATGTTCACCATTATCGCTTTAGTTGTCCTGGCTCTTCCGGTTTCGGCCATGAGTTATGAGCAGGCCCGGGATCAGGCCCTCTTCCTGACCGACAAGATGGCCTATGAGTTGAACTTGTCAGACGAGCAGTATGAGGCCGCTTATGAAATCAACCTCGACTATCTCATGGGTGTGAACAACTATAATGATATTTACGGAGCCTATTGGACCCAGCGCAACCTCGACTTGCAGTATATATTGCTCGACTGGCAGTATCGTTACTATTGCGACGCGCTCTACTTCTATCGTCCGATTTATTGGGGCGAGGGCTACTGGCACTTCCGTGTCTATGCACGCTATCCGCATCGTAGCTATTTCTTCTTTGGACGGCCTAGGTTTGTCGATGTTTATCGTGGCGGACACAGCTGGCGTGTGAATGGCGGACGAAGCTGGTATCACGGTCGCGACTTCCGTCCCCGTGGACGGGAATATGCCGGAATGAAGGACCGGTTCGACCGGGGAGATTTCGGCCGTGGCCGCACCTTTGGCAATCTTGAGCGTTCGCCCCAGTCAGACCGCACACGCTCTTTTGGCAATCGGGGCTTCAGCGGACGTGAGAGTTCAACGCGCACCACGGTAAACCGCGACCGTTCGAATGGCAATTCTGCTGGTAGCGAGATACGCTCGTTTGGAAACCGCGGCACCGTGAACCGTGGGACTTTTGCCCCACGTAACAATGTCGGCAGTGGCACGACGTCGGGTACGCGTTCCTTCGGAAACCGCACGGAGAGCACCCCGCGGCCTTCTACGAGCATGCCGTCTCGCTCTTTCGGCAGCAGTTCGTCGTCAGGAAACCGCTCGTTCTCGGCTCCCAGCCGCTCTGGTGGCAGCAGTTTTGGCGGCTCACGCTCTGGCGGTAGCTTTGGCTCACGTTCGGGTGGCAGCTTTGGAGGAAGTACCCACTCGGGAGGACACAGATAAGGCAATTAGGACATATCGACAGAAAGCGGGTGCCCGGGAGTCAGCCTCCCCGGCACCCGCTTCGCATTGAGGGCGGGGACGAACCGTCGCTTGTGGCTTGTCGCGTCCTGTCAGAGCATGAGAATGCGCACTTCGGCGTTTTCCATGCGTGGAATCTCGTTCATGGGCTTGTGGAAATACACGCTCTGGATGGCTTTGTTGATGATGCCGTGACCCACTGCGAGCACGGTCTGGTTGGGATAGGCCGTCTTGATATAAGTGATAAAGTTTTGCGCCCGTGACTTTAGCCGGCCGATGGTTTCCACGTCGTCAGGCCATTCGGCATCCTTCAGAGAGGGGATGAATCGGCCGGTGAACGAGCCCCAATCGCGTTCGCGGAGCAAGGGCGTGGTGTCGATAGGAGGATTTCCGTGTGCAGAAGCAATGATACGGCATGTGTCTATTGACCGTTTCAAGTCGCTTGATACGAAGGCGTCGATAGGCTCGCCTGCCATTCTGTCGCGCAGATCTTCGGCCTGCTTGATGCCTTCGGTGTTGAGCTCGCCCTGGCTTTGCCCTTGCATGATGTGGGCGGCGTTGTCCAGGGTTTGTCCGTGCCGGACCAAGTAGAGTTTTGTCATGACAGTCGGAATCTTATTCTTTGGATGAATCGGTGGAGTGGGGAAGCGGCTTCTCGGAGTTGGCTTGTACCTGAGGCCGACTTCCAACGGGCTTCTGTGTGTTGGAAGCTTCTTGCTTGTTTTGTGCTTCCAGCAATTTCTGCGCTTTTCTTTTTACCAGCACAATCTTGAGTGCGTTGATGCATTCCACCACACCATAAAGCATGAGGCTCCATCCAAGCAGCAAGAGCAACGAGGCCGACAGGGCTGCAGTGAGGGCCGTGGTGAGTGCTTTGACAATGACGAAAAAGCCGCAAAGCAGAATCACACAGGGAAATAGCCACCAGCCGAAGCCTATATGGGCGTATTTGCGGGCGGTTGTGAGGTTGAAAAGTTGGTTTATGCCACCGATAATAAGGATTGCCGCCAAGACGAGCATCACGTAGTTTAGAAACGTGGAGTTCATCAAGGCCAGGATTAGGCCAAGAATCAGACTCCCCAGGCCTACCAGCGGGAAGGATGGGCGCTTCTGTGAGTTGGCCGTGTTGCCCTCGGGGCTGCTTGCCTTGGCGGATACGTCAGGCTCTGCCGCCTTGCGGCTTCGTGCGCTAAAGTATACGATGAGTGAGATGATGCCGGAGAGAAGGAACAGGATACCCACGGCTATTGTAATCCAACGCATCATGTCTTGGCGGAATTCCACAAGGAGTATGCCGGCGACTATAGCCGCCAATGCTCTGAAAAAATGACTTTGCAATGTTTTCATGATGCAAAGATACGCCAAAGTGAGGACAAATCAAAACAAACCGTTTGTTTTTTATCTTGATGGTATTTGGGCATTGGGGGAATTTGATGATTGCGGGTGAGCTTCCCGTGAATAAATGTAAAAACTCATCTTGTTTAACTATCCGTTAATATAAAAACTAATTTATGGATATACTTGGTTTAATCAATATTTGAGGTTGTTAAAGATTTGTGTTGTCTAAAGTCGTTTTTTTCTCGTTTCCTATGAATGATATATGCAGTGTTTACTTTTTTAAAGGAGTTGGGGACTTATCGCTGTATACTCCCGCACCCAGCCTATAAATATCCCTCGTCTTCTTCTGGCATTCCGCCGGATGCTTTTCAAGTGGTTGTGTTTACTCTTGGGTTAATCTATTCGCATGAAACATCATTTATTCTCATCTTATGTCAACTCGTCGTTTGTATGCTTCAACGTTTGAAAGTGTCGCATCAACATTCTTATGTGATTGGGACGGGTTTCCTTGTAGGACTTGTTTCGGTGTCTTTGAGAAATTAACTCCGAATCACATTGCAAAGTTAGTTCTTTTTCATGAAACCCATATGTACGAAATGTTTCCAGTTTTATGTATGTTTCGTAACATTGAAAAAACAAGCAGATAAAACCTATGATTTTATTGCTTTCTTGCGATGATTTTACCGACGAAATTATCCCTCGTTTTTTTGTCGTAATAAAAAGAACACTTTTAAAGTTAATTTTTCCTCCTACTACTTTCAAAAAATATGGGGTTTCAAAGTGTTTTTGCCTGATTGGAAACAAGGCATGCAGTTTTGACAGCCTTCGTGGTGCTCAGGCAGAAATGGCCAAGGCCGAGAAATCTTGTGTATACGCAAAGCCTCGTGGCGTCTTAATATGCCAGTCTCTCGTGGTAGAAAGGTATATAGTGTCGACGCCCTGGGGCCTTGCCAGTAGGGTTAGGGGTCAATCGATAAACCGCCGGGTGAGGTCGGCATAGTTGTCGATGCGCCTGTCGCGCAGGAAAGGCCACCAGCGTCTAACCTGCTCGCAACGTTCCAGGTCGACCTCGACCACCTTCCGCACTTCCTCGCTTTCACTGGCGCGAAAGAGCATTTCTCCTTGTGGGCCGGCCACGAAGCTCGACCCCCAAAAGCAGATGCCGTCGTTTGGGCGGCTGTCAGTGTCGTTGTCAGTCTTGTTGGGATGTTTGGGTTCCCACCCCACGCGGTTTACGGCCACTACAGGAAGTCCGTTGGCTACGGCGTGCCCCCGCATCACGGTTGTCCAGGCCTCGCGTTGCCGTTGTTGTTCGTCAGGCGTGTCGGCCGTATCATAGCCGATGGCCGTGGGGTAGATGAGCATTTCGGCTCCTTGGAGAGCCATGAGCCGTGCGGCCTCGGGATACCATTGGTCCCAGCAAACGAGCACTCCCAGCCGTCCCACCGACGTGTCGATGGGGTGAAATCCCAAGTCGCCCGGGGTGAAATAGAATTTTTCATAATAGCCAGGATCGTCGGGAATGTGCATCTTCCTGTATTTCCCGGCGATGGTTCCGTCGGTGTCGAACACCACCGCCGTGTTGTGGTAGAGGCCCTGTGCGCGCTTTTCGAAAAGCGAGGCCACAATGACCACTCCATAACGCTTGGCCAGTTCGCCATAGGTCTCGGTGGACGGCCCCGGAATAGGTTCGGCCAGATCAAAGTTGCCTACCAGTTCTTCCTGGCAGAAGTAGAGCGAGTTGTGGAGTTCTTGCAGCACGATGAGCTGCGCTCCCTGTCGTGCCAGAAGGCCAATGTGTGAAGCCAGTCGTGCCTTGTTGTCATTGCAGTCGGCAATGTTGTGTTGCTGTAGGATTCCGATTTTCAAATTTTTCATGTTGTCAAGAAATCATTAGGTGAGTTTATCCCCTCGGGGGGGATCGCCAAAAGCGGGGGGGAAGGCTGCGTTTTACAAGAAGAATTGGTCGTCCGCCGCCATGGCACCCTTGGGCAGCTGCATGGTCAGGCAGTGCAGGCTTCCGTGCTGCCGGATAGCCGTGCGTGCGTCTACGCCCACGATGTCGCGTCCGAGGAATGCACTTTCAATGGCCTTCATGGCCATCTCGTCCTTTTCAGGCTGGTTGTAGGTGGGCACGATTACG
Organism: uncultured Prevotella sp.; assembly: GCA_964420715.1. GTDB lineage: Bacteria > Bacteroidota > Bacteroidia > Bacteroidales > Bacteroidaceae > Prevotella. The sequence continues at coordinate 77,894 of CAYQUN010000004.1, forward strand.
GCATCGTTGATAATCAGGAAGTTGGCATAAGTGGCCGGGAGGCGGTCCGCCCCGTCGAAGATGGCGTCGGGCATGGGCAGCTTTACGAGCCGGTAGGGTCTGCCTTCGGCCGTGCGAAGCGTTTTCAGTTGTTGTTCCAGCGCCTTGAAGTCTTCGTATTGTTCATCGTCCTCATCGTCGCATCCCACATATAATAAGGTGTCATTGGGAGCCACGCGTACGATGGTGTCGATGTGTCCGTCCGTGTCGTCGCCGATCAAGTGCCCGTGCTCAATCCAGACCACCCGTGGAGCGTGGAAGAGAATCTTCAGTCGGGCGTCTATGTCACGTTTGGTGAGTGGTTGGTTGCGGTGCGGTGCCGTCATGCAGTTTGTTGTGGTGAAGATGGTCCCCTTGCCGTCGCTTTCGATGGCCCCGCCCTCCAAGACGAAGTCGGTGTGGTTTTCCAAAGCCGCATTGAAGGCTCCGGCATAGTAGAGTTTCAAGTTGATGGCGTTGTCCTTCTCATAGGCGAACTTCTCTCCCCAGCCATTGAAGCAGAAGTCGAGCATGTGGCAGGGCACGAAGAATCCGTTGGCCTTGGCTTGCGATACCAGGGTAATCGGTCCGTGGTCGCGTGCCCACGTGTCATTAGAGTCAGCCTCCACAATCCTTACACGCTTCATCTGCTTGGGCGTGAGTTCCTGACGCAGGATTTGTTCCACCTTGTCGGCTTCAGGCGTCACCACGAGCAGGCCCTCGTGTTTGGTGATTTCCCGGGCCAGCGCTATGTGTGTGTCCGTGATTTCCTTCAGGTAAGGCTTCCAGTCGGTGTTTTCGTGCGGCCAAGTAATCATGACGCCGCTTTGCTCCGACCATTCGGCCGGAAGCACAAAGTCGCTTTGCAAGGTGATATTCATGGTGGTTGATGGGATAAAATGTGAATTCTTTCTGCAAATATAGCAAAAAAATCAGTACCTTTGCAGTCAAATGGAAAAAATTCTCACGATTATTATAGTTTTGGCTTCCCTCTCCGGGTTGAAAGCTTGTGGCGACGCTAGGTCTGGGCATGCTTTGCCAGTTGACGAGCCTGTGGGCCAGACGATGACGGAGGAAGGCTCCAAATCAGTTGCGCCGGACCTTTCCGAGGCCCGGAAGCCGGCGAAGACACCCCATGGGGGTGAGGCTTCGGAAATCTCCGATGACGAGTCAAAACTTGAGATTCCAGCCCCGCTTACAGACCGGCCGGAGCAAATCTTGCACCGCATGGCCTACACCGTATCGTGGAACAAGGACCTCCGCTTGCCCAACTGGGTGGCCTGGCAGCTCACCCGGCGTGAAACCAAGGGAGCCTATTCGCGCAAGGGCGTCAGTTTTCAGGCTGACGAAGAGGCCGAAGGACCTACTGTTAACACTTTTGACTATGCCCGGAGTGGTTACGACCGTGGCCACATGTGCCCCTCTGGCGACAACAAGTGGAGCGAGCAGGCCCAGAGGGAGTGTTTCTTGATGACGAATATGTGTCCGCAGACCCATACGCTCAATGCCGGTGACTGGAACTCGCTTGAGATGAAGTGCCGCGACTGGGCGCGCCACTACGGAAGCATATACATCGTTTGCGGACCCGTACCCGTTTCCGGTACTCCGCGCCGTATAGGCCAGCACAAGGTGGTCGTGCCCGAAAGGTTTTTCAAAGTGGTACTCTGTATGAAGGGTGAACCCAAGGCCATCGGATTCATTTACAATAACGACGACGTGCATCACAAGATGTCGGCACATGCCATGACGGTTGACGAAGTGGAAGAAGCCACGGGCATCGACTTCTTCGCCTCCTTGCCCGATGATGTGGAGCAACATGTCGAAGCACGCAAAAACTTTAATGCATGGTAGGCGGAAATATATTTTTCTAGGTTCTTTGTACAACATTTCTGCCTTTTCTGTGTTATCTTATTATAACGGTACCTAACAAGCAAAATGAAAAAGAAAATATTCGTGGTCTTCCTCTTGTGGATTAACGCTTTGGGATTATGGGCGCAATCCAGCATGACCGATGACCAAGTGATGCGCATGGTGGTGAAAGAATACAATGCGGGCTCTTCGAGAGCTCAAATTGTGACCAAACTCATGCAGAGTGGTGTTGATATCGCGCAAATACGCCGTGTGCAGAAACAGTTCCAGTCGCTCCAGGGACAAAGTTCCTTGGTCAATACGGGAAGTTCCGACCTAAAGGAGGCCTCGCGGATGCGTAAGAATAATGGCAAGACACGTGAGGAATACGACAAGGAAACACAAAACTTCTCCAACTATCGGGTTGTGGACCAGAGCAATGACGCTTATCGCCACACCTATGATGAAGACGACCCCGAATTCATGCAGATGCAAGAGTCGCTCGAGGGCATCGTACCCATGGACTCGATGACCATGCTCCGGCAGATGCTTAAAAAGGAGAAGGAAGAAAAGAAAAAGGTGTTCGGACGCGACATCTTCAATAACAAGTTGCTCTCCTTTGAGCCCAATATGAACATCGCCACTCCAAGCAACTATCGCCTCGGGCCGGGCGATGCGGTCATCATCGATATTTATGGGGCTTCGCAAAAAAGCATCGAGGCCACCGTGTCGCCTGATGGTGACGTCGTTGTTGAGGGCTATGGGCCGGTGGCCGTGGGCGGACTCACCGTGGCTCAAGCCAATGCCCGCCTGCGCTCCACGCTCGGAAGCCGTTACCGCAGTAGCCGGGTGCGGCTCACCGTGGGGCAGACCAAGACGATTATGGTGAATGTGATGGGAGAGGTGAAGACGCCAGGCACGTATACGCTCTCGGCATTCGCCACGGTCTTCCATGCACTCTATATGGCTGGCGGAACCAACGACTTGGGAACGCTCCGTAACATCAAGGTGTATCGGCATAACAAACTCGTCACCGTGGTCGACATCTACGACTATATCTTGAACGGAAAGCTTACAGGAAATGTACGCTTGGCCGACAATGACGTGATTGTTGTCGGGCCTTATGATTGCCTCGTCACGATTGACGGCAAGGTGAAGCGCCCTATGATTTACGAGATGAAGAAAAGCGAAAGTGTGAACACCGTGCTCAAATATGCCGGAGGATTCACGGGCGACGCCTATACCAAGAATGTCAGGGTGAACCGCAAGACAGGAAGGGAGTATGCCGTCTTCAATGTGGGTGAGTTCGACTTCTCCAGTTTCCGTATCGCCGATGGCGACTCTATCACCGTCGATAGCATCTTGAACCGGTATGACAATACCGTCGAGGTGAAGGGGGCCGTGTTCCGTCCGGGACTTTATAACATTGGAAACGAAGTGAACAGCGTGCGCACACTCATCGAGCGGGCCGAAGGAACTACCGAGGACGCCTTCACCGACCACGCCGTGATGCACCGCATGAAGCCTGATCGCACGCTGGAAGTGCTCAGCGTTGACGTGGCGGGCATCATGAGCGGGAAGACGGCTGACATTCCCTTGCGGGAAAACGACGTGCTGTTTATTCCGACCAAGACTTCGCGTATCCGTGAGCGTACCGTCACCATACGGGGCGAAGTGCAGTTCCCCGGTATCTATACTTATGCCGACAACGAAACCTTGGAGGACTTCGTGCTCCAGGCTGGTGGACTCACTGACCAGGCCTCGACGGTGCGCGTGGATGTGAGCCGGCGCGTTGAAAATCCGAAGGCGCTCGAACCCGATAGCATCATTGCCAAGAACTATACGTTGAAGTTGAAGGACGGGTTCGTCGTCGACGGGACCCCTGGATTCTTGCTCATGCCTTTCGACCAGGTTTATGTCCATAAGAGTCCGGGCTACACTGAGCAGCAAAACGTCTACATCGAGGGCGAAGTGATGTTCGGCGGTACTTACACGCTTGAGAAGCGAAACGCCAAGCTCACCGACTTGCTCAAGGCGTGTGGCGGTGTGACCGACCAGGCCTATATCAAGGGAGCCCGTCTGGAACGGCGTACCAACGAGGTGGAGCGTGACCGTATGGAGGCCGCTTACCGTATGGCGCAGGAGCAGCAACAACAAGACTTGCTCCAGCTGGCTGCCAGCAATAGTTCGAGCAGCTTGTCAAGCATAGCCGAAAAGACGCAGGATGCGCAGATGGCCAAGTTCCAAGTGCCCGATACTTACCCCGTAGGCATTGAACTTGACAAGGCTTTGGCCAATCCGGAAAGTGACGCCAACCTCACTTTGCGTGAGGGTGACCGGTTGGTGGTGCCGAAATATAATTCCACCGTGAAGATCAACGGCGCGGTGATGTATCCCAATACCGTTGCTTACGAGCGTGGAAAGAGTGCGAAATACTATATCGATGCTGCGGGTGGGTTCGCTCAAAACGCCCGCAAGGGGAATGTCTACATTATTTATATGAATGGTATGGTGAGCAAGCTCAGCAACGGAGCCAAGGTGAAACCTGGGTGCGAAATCGTTGTGCCCTCGAAGATCATGCGGCGCACCAGCCCGGCTGAAATCGCCACGATGGGCACCAGCCTCTCGTCGATCGCGGCCATGATTGCAACCATTGCCAATTTGAGCAAGTAAAGGAAACTAAGGAGTAGCGGTGGTTCTGCGGCGAGGTGCCTTCTCGGGCCTATGCTTGATGCGGATTAACCCCCTCTCCCGACCTGCCCCTAGGGGCAGGAACCCTCGGCTATGGAGGCGAGGGGAGGGGAGGGTGTCTCGTCAGAAAGAACCACCAACATGATATTACATAGACTATGGACATTAAAAATGTGAAAATTGCTGTGGCCGGAACAGGCTATGTGGGCCTGAGCATTGCCACGTTGCTAAGTCAACACCACGATGTGGTGGCCGTTGATGTGGTGGATTCCAAGGTGGACCTCATCAATCGGCGGCAGTCCCCTATCAAGGACGACTACATCGAAAAGTATCTTGCCGAGAAGCCGTTACGGCTCACTGCGACTACCGATGGGGCCAATGCCTATCGGGACGCCGACTTCGTCGTGATTGCTACGCCGACGAACTATGATTCGGTGAAGAACTATTTCGATACGTCGCACGTAGAGGAGGTCATCGAACTCGTCATGGAGGTCAATCCGCAGGCCATCATGGTCATCAAGTCCACAATACCTGTGGGCTACACCGAGTCGGTTCGGCGCAAGTATCATTGTGATAACATCATTTTTGCTCCGGAGTTCTTGCGGGAGAGCAAGGCCCTCTATGACAATCTCTATCCAAGCCGAATCATCGTGAGCCGGCCCGAAGGTGACGCCCGTCTAGACGAGGCCGCACGCACCTTTGCTGCCTTGCTTCAGGAAGGAGCTGTCAAGAAGGACATACCGACGCTCTTCATGGGCACTACCGAGGCTGAGGCTGTGAAGCTCTTCGCCAACACCTATCTGGCCTTGCGTGTAAGTTTCTTCAACGAACTTGATACTTACGCAGAGGTGAAAGGGCTCAAGACGTCGCAAATCATCAAGGGCGTGAGCCTTGATCCTCGTATTGGCGATTTCTACAACAATCCCAGCTTTGGCTACGGAGGCTATTGTCTGCCCAAGGACACCAAGCAGTTGTTGGCCAATTACAAGGACGTGCCCGAGAACCTCATCCAGGCTATTGTGGAAAGCAACCGCACGCGCAAGGATTTCATTGCCGACCAGGTGCTTCGTAAGGCTGGTTATTATGATTATGGAAGCCATGGAGAGTTCAATCCGCAGGACGAGTCGCCTTGCATCATCGGAGTCTATCGTCTCACGATGAAGTCGAATAGCGACAACTTCCGCCAGTCGAGTATCCAGGGAGTGATGAAGCGGATCAAGGCCAAGGGGGCCCAGGTCATTATTTATGAACCCACTTTGGCCGATGGTTCCACATTCTTTGGAAGTCGTGTGGTCAACAACTTGGACAAATTCAAGGAGCAGAGTCATGCCATCATAGCCAACCGCTACGATCATTCGCTTGATGATGTTCGTCCCAAGGTCTATACCCGCGACCTCTTTGAGCGTGACTGAGCCTCAAAGTGGCGTGGACACGATGCTGTCTGCTCATAGGTGTAGGCCTGAGGATGAGGCGAAAGGACAGAGAACCGTGTAAGGATAATACTTCTGGAAACTGACAATATTCAATTATAATAGATGACAACCGACAAAAAATCACAGGAAATCGACCTAAAGGCAATTTTGGTCCGGATGTTGAAGTACAAGTGGCGTATTCTCATTGTGTCAGCCATAGCCATGCTTGTCTCTATCATCATCATACTCCCCGTGCCTCGTTATTACACTTGTAATGTGGAATTGGCTCCCGAGCTAGGCCTTCCAACAGGAAGTGGCGGTAGTTTGGCCGATATAGCCTCGTCAATGGGATTCAATCTGAATAGTGGTATAGTAGTCGATGCCATCTCGCCCGAGCTTTATCCAGAGTTGATGAAGTCCAACGACTTTGTTATTAATCTCATGGATTGCAAGGTAAAGAGTAGTGACGGCAAGGTAAATACGACTTATTATGACTATTTGTGCAAATATCAGAAGTCGAGTCCTTGGACGAAAATCATAGGTGGAATTGCCGGAATTTTTAAGGAGAAGACCCCAAAAGTTGCCAATTCAGGACAGAAAATGGATCCTTTCCATCTTTCGAAGGACGAAGACGATATCTTCAACATGGTGAAGGGGAATATCAAGTGCTCCGTTGACAAGAAGACCAATGTCATTACGATTATTGTCACTGATCAAGACCCCCTGATTGCAGCAACGATGTCAAAGGCCGCTATGCAGCAACTGCAAGACTTCATCACCCGTTATCGTACCAGCAAGGCCCGTAACGATGTGAACTATTACAAGAAGCTCACCCTGCAGGCCAAAGAGGCCTATGAGCGCTCGCGTCGTGTGTATGGAAGTTATTCCGATGCGAACATGGACATTGTCTTGGAAAGTTTCAAGTCGAAGCAAGAAGATTTGGAAAACGAGATGCAGCTCAGGTTCAACACCTATAGCGGCTTGAACAACCAGTTGCAGGCGGCGGTGGCCAAGTTGCAAGAGCGTACACCGGCCTTTACCGTGCTCAAATCGGCCAGTGTGCCCATTCGTCCAGCCGGTCCCAAGCGCATGATGTTTGTCGTAGGCTTCACGATCATAGCCTTTTTCGTGTCCATTGTCTATTTCTCGCGCGACCTCATTTTCTAGTTGTGCTCAATTCCCAGCCCAATAACAAGCGTATTGCCAAGAACACCCTGTATCTCTACATCAGGATGCTTTTTGTGCTCTTGGTCAATCTCTATATGTCGCGTGTATTGCTTGGCACGCTCAACGTTACCGACTATGGCACTTATGTAGTTGTAGCGGGCTTTGTTACATTATTTGGCTTCTTCAATACCACGCTGTCCTCAACGATGCAGCGTTACTACAATTATGCCGGCACGCAATATAGTGAAGCAGGTCTTCAAGAGGTCTTTTCCACAGGATGTCTTATCCATTTGCTTGTTGCCGTTGTAACCTTTGCCGTCCTGGAATCGTTTGGGGTGTGGTATTTTTATCACGCATTGGTCATTCCTTCTGCCCGTTTTGCGGCGGCCCTTGTGGTTTTCCATGCTTCGGTGGCCTCATTGGTGCTTCTCATCCTGCAAATGCCTTTCTCCGGTCTTGTGCTTTCGCAAGAGCATATGGGTTATTATTCCTTGGTAAGCATCATTGATATACTCTTGAAACTGGGTGTCACGCTCTCGCTGAAGTACCTTCCCACCGACTCCTTGTCCACATACGCTCTGCTTTTGCTTGGCATTTCCATAATCGACCTGTTGCTTTATGCGGTTTATTCCAAGGTGCATTGGCGTTTTCTTCATTTCTCGCGCCGTGTCAATCGGGCCATGATGAAATCGCTCCTCTCTTTTGCGGGCTGGAATTTGGTTGGCACTTTCGCCTTTATGCTTCGCGGCCAAGGCGTGAGCCTTTTGCTCAACAACTTTTTCGGTCCTGTTGTTAATGCAGCTCGTGGCATAGCCATGCAAGTGAGCAATGCCGTGCAAAATTTCTCGTCCAGCATTACGGTGGCCTTCTCGCCACAAATCGTCAATGCCATAGCTACGGAAGACCAGGCTCGTGCTGAGAATTTGATGTTTACAGAATCAAAGATTTGCTATGCACTTCTATTGGTTCTGGCCGTGCCTCTCTGTCTGGAGATAGATTACGTGTTGTCGCTGTGGTTGGGGCGTAGTGTCCCCCAATCCAATATTTTTTCCATTCTGATGCTGGCTGATGCTTTGTTGTGCACTTTGAATACACCTTGCACCCAAGTGACTATGGCTACGGGGAGGATTCGCCATTATCAGATGGCGAGTAGCATAGTCAATCTTTGCCTTATTCCCTGTTGCTATTTATTCTTACGCATGGGTTATTCTGCCGTAAGCTCATTTGTAATCACCATCATATTCTCGCTCATCAATCAGCTTGTCTGTTGCTTGCTCACGCATCGTGTGTTCCAGTTTAACGGCTTGCGTTACTTTCGGGTTGTGATATTACCCTGTATGCTTCTAACGATGTTGCTACCCGTTGTACCTTGGGTTGTCAAGAGCCTTATGTCCTCCTCCTTTCTCAGGTTGGGATGTGTGTGTGTTGCCGATGTGGTTATAGCAATGCCGGTCGTCTACGGCTTGCTCCTCAACAGGCGTGAACGAATGTTCGTTGCCGGTCTGTTAACGAAAAAACTGTTCAAGCATTCATAGGGCCATGGCTTACAAGGTGTCGGTTGTTGTTCCTATTTATGGTGCCGAGAAGACGATAGAGCGTTGTGCTCGTAGCCTTTTTGAGCAGAGCTTAAAGGAATTGGAGTTCGTGTTCGTCAATGATTGCACTCCTGACCGGTCCGTGGATATTCTCAAGCGAGTCCTGTCCAGATATCCTCAACGCGCATCTGATGTCCAGATTGTCAATCATTCGCACAATAAAGGCTCGGCCAAGGCCCGTCACACCGGCATAGAGCATTGCCACGGCGAGTATATCATCCAATGCGACTCTGATGACTGGATCGACGTGGAAACTTATGCGTTGATGTACGAGAAGGCTCGCCTCAGCAAGGCCGATGTCGTGATATGCGACTGTTACACCACAGACGGCCTTCATCGTGAGGTCTATCCTGCTACCCATCCGGTTGATCCGAAGCAGTGGACCCTTGATATGTTGCATATGCGGTCTCCATGGACGCTTTGGAACAAACTCTTCCGGTCGGGCCTGTATCATCAGGCCATCACGTATCCCGATTGCTCCATGGGCGAAGATTGCGCCATGGTGTTGCAGTTAGCCTATTATTGCAAGCGCATAGCCTATGTCGAACGACCACTTTATTATTATTATAACAATGTGGCCTCGATGGTGAATAACAAGTCGCCAGAGGCTCGTTATCGCAAGTTTTGTGAGGCTATGGCCAATAGCCGACTTGTGGCCCGGTTCTATCAGGACAAGCCCGAGAACGGCGACAAACTTCTAAAGGGAGGGCTCGATTTCCTTTTCTTTTATACGAAAAGCCTTCTGCTCCCCCTTATCGGCGAGCGTGAATACCGCAAGGTGTGGCGTGACACTTGTCCCGGGGTGGAGTTTCGGGTGTTAACCGATAGCACCAATGACAGAAAAGAACGAATCAGAAGCCTTCTTATCCTGTTGCGCATTTATCCTCGAATCACCAACTTCCTCCATCTCACCCATTGCATATGAAGCGGTTAAAATTCATACGCGGCCAGCTTTACGCCAATATTAGCATACTGATGATATGGGTGGCGGCACTGGGCAGCCTTTATTCCGATAGTGCCAACAAGATTGGCCTCTATGTTGCGATGCCCTTGGCCTTTGTCTTCACGACACTTATCAACAGGGGCTTCCGTTTCAATATCTACGAGAAGATACTGTATGGTCTTTATATTTGGGACTGCATCTCTTATCTGTGGGCCGACGACAAGGAGATGGCCTCGTTTGAATTGCACATGCTGTTAGGAGCTTTCCTGCTCACCTATGTAGTCTCAGTCCTTGGGAGGAACGAGAAGAAGATACCCTATCTTTACTTTGCATTTATCTTACTCTACCTCAGTGCGTGGAACTATGCTGTCCATCACATCCTTGTGTTCATGACAGATTCCACCGATCGTCTGAATGATGAGAAATTGAATGCCAATACCCTGGCCTACTACACCTTTTATGTTTCCTTCTTGGTATTCGTGTTGAGCGAAATCACCCATCGCCCATGGGTTCGCCGTCTGTGGACCTTCGTGTTTTGGCTTATGCTTCCCGTGTCGTTTGGAGTGTCCATGCTCACGGCTTCGCGCCAAATACTGATTGTGCAGATTCCCCTCTATGTCATGCTCATCTATATTCGCTATATCAAGAGTGTCTCGTTGAAACACAAGCTGGCCTTTGTCTTTGTTGGCTTGTTGTGCCTTGTAGCCCTGTCAGGACAAATCATCAGCAGCTACAACGACAGCTATTTGAGCAAGCGTGCCGAAGTCAGTGTGGGCGACGATCCTCGTGCCGTCTTGGCCCAAAATGCCATTCAGGAAGGCATCGCCAACTTCCCATTTGGCTTGGGAGCCGGCAATTTCCAGTCAGTGTCCATTACGAGGCAAATCTCCCATAATTCTTATTTAGAGGCATTCGTCAATATGGGCTTGCCCGGGTTGGCACTTTATGTAGCTCTGCTCGTGGTGTTTTCATGGCGTCAATGGAAGCGTTATCGTGAGCAGTCAGACAAGATGTACTTCGTCTTTTTCACGTTCGGAGTCATTTACCTTCTCGACGGAATGTTCTTCGTCTATTATAATGCCCTGTGGCTCATCTCCTTCTTCATGCTCGTGGCGGCGCATAGTGAAACGTATTATGCCAACCATGCCGTGGATATAGATAAGTATGGAGGCGGGGAAGCCCCGGAAGAAGGGTCCCGATGACTTGGAACGAAGTTTGACCGACTTGCTCTTGGCAAGGTATGACCGGTTGAAAACCAGCGGAATTCTAATTATGCGCAAGATATTACTTCACGATATCCAGTTTGACATTGGCGGTCCCAACACCGTGCTTAACGCCATTGAACACTCTCGCCTGAGCCGGAAATACACGTTTGAGCGTATTTGTCAGAAGGGAGGTTGCGGCCTCAATCCTTTAAAGGCTTTGCGTTTCGTGTTGCATTACCGGAAGGCCATCAACCGGGCTCATGGTGATGCCATCTATATTTGTGGCCTCCAGTACGTGGGATTCCTCATGACGTTGGCGGCCAAATTGTCTAATGTCGGCGAGGTTATTGTCTCTGTTCATGGCTCGGATTGGGACGTTGAGGACAAGACGTTACGTCGGAAGGTGTTGAAATACATCATCGAGCCTCTTGAGGTGCGTATGGCCGACAAGATCTTTACGGTCTGCCGTGCCGAACAGGAAAAGGTGAAGGCCTTGAAATTCGCTCGCCGGGGCTGCAATTGCGGCACGATTTACAACACCTTCCCCAGTATAGACTACACCAAGGTGGCTCCAGGAGCGTTGGAGTCGGTCATCGGGAGTACAGAGGGGAAGACGGTTGTGGCCGTTGTTGGACGGGTCACCGAACGTAAGGGGCATGCCTACATTATCGAGGCCCTCAAGAAGTGCAAGGACAGCCGGTATGTGTTCGTCATCATTGGCGATGGCGACTATCTGCAACATTATCGCGAGCGTTGTGCAGAGGAAATCGCCCAAAGGCGTTTGTTCCTGTTGGGCAATCGTAACGATGTTGTCGCCTTGTTGCGAGACGTAGACATCTTTCTCTTTGCCACCCTTAACGAAAACCATTCCATGGCGTTGCTTGAGGCGGTGGCCATGCATTGTGCGGCGCTGGTCACGGCCGTGGGAGGCAACACCGAGACCATAGAGGATGGCGTCTCCGGCGTTGTGATTCCTCCTGCCGATTCTGACGCCATTGTCGAAGGCCTCCACCGGCTCGCCGATTCCCAGGTCCGCGAGCGTTATGCCCGGTCGGCCTTCCAGTATTGCCGGTCAGCCTTTTCTGAAGAGAACACCTTGGGCAAACTCGATCGACTTTTTGAACAATGATGGATTCCAACCCACGCAAGACCGTCCCCCCCATGCCGACCTATTCCGTCGCTATATTGGTGACCTGCCATAATCGAAAGGAAAAGACGCTTTCAAGTCTGCGCTCGCTGGCCGATGCTTTTGATGCCTTTAACCGTTCGGGAGCCTCGACACACGTTACGGGAAAGCTATTCCTTGTTGACGATGGTTGTACTGACCACACGGCAGATGCCGTCAGAGAGCGGTTTGCCGGACGCAATCTCGACATCATTCCGGGCGACGGCCAGCTCTATTGGGCTGGTGGAATGCGCCTGGCCTGGACTGCGGCATTAGCCGATTCGTCATCGTGGGATTTCTTCCTGCTCATCAATGATGACACCGTTTTTGAAACTAGCGCTATCGCCGAACTCCTGTCTGCTCACGCCGAGGCTCTCAAGACCTATGGCAAGGGTGGCGTCTATGCGGGCATCATCAGCAGTTTCGACCGCAAGTCAATCACTTATGGAGGCAAGGTCTACACTTCGCGCCTGATAGGCAAGTCGGTGAGCCTCCAGCCCACGGGCCATCCCCAGCCTTGCCATCTTACGAATGCCAACCTCTTGCTTGTGTCCCGCGAGGTGGTGAACCGTGTGGGAATCCTCCCCGGTTGCTATCGGCACAGCTGCGCTGACTGGGCCTATGGCATCGAGGCTGGCCGGGCGGGCTTCCCCGTGCTTGTCACGGGGGGAGTGTGCGGCTATTGCGACAACGACCACGACACGCAGTTCCAAGTCAGGGAGAAGCTAAAGCACATGTCGATAGGTGGGAGGATAAGGTATTTCTCCTCGCCCGTACACTCCACCAAAGACATACTTAGTTTCATGTGGCGTTACGATAAGGCCAAGTTCTTCCTGGTCATTCTGGCGCGTACGCTCAACGTGCTATCCCCCGGACTCTACTATCGTTTGGACCAAAGAAGATAATTTCTATAAATTCCCACTCATGCAGAATCATTTGGTTTCCATTATCATGCCCATGTATAATGCCGAGCGCTTTGTTGCCGAGGCTGTCCGTTCGGTGTTGGCACAGACGTATGCCACGTGGGAACTTCTGATTGTCGACGACGGCTCCACCGACCGGTCCGTGGAGATTGCCCGATCGTTTGAAAAGAGCGACGCCCGTATCCGTGTGCTCTTCAACGATTATCACAACCAAATGCCCTCCGGCCCGCGCAACTATGGCCTACGCCATGCCCAGGGACAATACATAGCCTTCCTTGACAGCGACGATTGTTGGCTGCCTCAGAAATTACAACATCAGCTTCCGTTGTTTTCTGATGCCGACGTATCTGTGGTCTATTCCGACTATGAGAAAATCGACGAGGAGGGCACGCGGCGGCACAGGGTGGTGAGGGCCCCCAAGTCGGTGGATTATGTCAAGATGCTGAAAAGCAACTATATAGGCAATCTTACGGGAATCTACGACCGTGCGAAGGTGGGTACCGTGGGCATTCCAGAGATACATCATGAAGACTATGCCATGTGGCTTGCCATCCTGAAGAAAGGTGGGCGGGCCGTGAACACGAACACCGTCGAGGGGCTGTATCGCATCCGCAATAGTTCGGTGTCATCTCACAAGATGTCGTTGTTGCTTTGGCAATGGCAAGTCTATCGTCAGTTAGAGCATCTTTCCCCCCTCAAGTCGCTTTATTATTATTTCCACTATGCTGTCCGTGGCTATTTGAAGAGCAGAATCTGAGAACGAGAGTACTTTTGAGGCATAGCTCGTGTGTATCATGCGGGTGACGCCCGATAACGGAGCCGGCTTGACATTCAAGCCGGCTCTGCTTGTATCAGTCTCTCCCTTACGCTTGTTTCACGCCGGTGACTTAAGCCCTTCCGGTGAGGTGTCTTGTTATGTTGCCAAGTTAAAAATAGTTGACGGATTCTTAGTGATGACGACGCAGTCGTAAGGAGACGGTTGTCAGGGAAGGGGAAAAACATCCAAGAAGGCCCGACTTACATTGTGAAAGAGCCTTCCACAGGTTGTAAGAAAGCCCTTCTTGGCACCTCTGAGGGGCTCTTTTAGCGTCCTTGAAGGCCGTTGAGAGGCCACGCAATCGCTTTTTCGATAGTCTTTACAAAAGCGTAAGCCAAAGACGCCCTGTTTGCATCGTTTTGTCTTCGTATGATTTGTATTGCTTACACTTTGAAAAAAGCGTTTGGCAAGGCCAGTCAGAAAAGACGAAGAAATAATGTTCCATCGCGTTCCTATCCGAACTTGTTTTTTTTTACATTATTTCTTTTTCCGGCATTGAAGCATTCGTTCCTCGTGCCAAATAGATACAAGCCATGGGGGATAGTGCAACTTTTATGTCCTTCTGTCTCTTTGTTTTCAAATATTCTTTGTACCTTTGCACATCGTAATAAGAAACGGACCTAAGACTTGGCAGAAAAGAAGATACCATCATACATCAAGTGGAACGACGACGTCCACAACCCGCGGTTCATTCCCGATGGAATGAACGAGTTGGAGCGGAACATCAAGCGCCTGGCCGACCTTCTCACGGCGTGCGTGTGCCTGGTGGTATTCTCGCCGTTGATGCTGGTATGCTATATTCTCGTGAAGCGCGAGGATGGCGGTCCGGCCATCTTCAAGCAGGAACGCATCGGCCGCTTTGGGCGCCCGTTCACCATTTACAAGTTCCGCTCTATGCGCATGGATGCCGAGAAAGACGGTCCAATGCTCTTTGGTCACGAGAAGGACGAGCGCATGACGCACATCGGCAGGTTCTTGCGCGACCATCACCTCGACGAGTTGCCCCAGTTGTGGAACGTGGTGAAGGGCGACATGGCGTTCATCGGCCCGCGGCCGGAGCGCAAGTACTACATCGACAAGATTATGAAGCGCGACCCCCGCTATGAGTTCCTCTATCAGATCCGGCCCGGCGTGACCTCGTATGCCACGCTCTACAATGGCTATACCGACACCATGGAAAAGATGTTGCGGCGCCTCGACCTCGACTTGTATTATTTGGAACACCGGTCGTGGTGGTTCGACACCAAGATTCTGGTGAAAACCTTCATCAATATTGCTTTCGGAAAAATATTTTAAGCAGGTTTAGCATTTTTTCGTTTTTCATGCAATAAAAACCTTTTTGCGGGGTTATCTTAATATCAGAACATAATTCGCATGATAACTTACGCACCTACTTATGTAAAAACGGCATCGCTCTATGACGGCGTGAAACGTGGATTCGACGTTGTGGTCTCGGCTTTTTGCCTAGTC
This sequence comes from uncultured Prevotella sp., assembly GCA_964420715.1. Lineage (GTDB taxonomy): Bacteria > Bacteroidota > Bacteroidia > Bacteroidales > Bacteroidaceae > Prevotella. The sequence goes on from CAYQUN010000004.1 coordinate 93,148, forward strand.
TTGTTTTCCCCGTTGTTTCTAGCCTGCGCCATTGCCATCCATCGGGAAGACGGGTTGCCCGTCATCTATAAGCAGGAGCGTATAGGGCTCCACGGCCGTCCTTTCTTCATTTACAAGTTCCGTTCGATGCGGATTGACGCCGAGGAGCATGGCGTTCCCAAGCTTCTTGATGTGCAGGGTGACCCGCGGCTGACCCACGTGGGGAAGTTCCTGCGCGACCATCATCTCGACGAGCTGCCCCAGTTGTGGAATGTGCTCAAGGGCGACATGTCGTTCATCGGCTACCGGCCGGAACGCAAGTTCTACATCGACAAGATTATGGCCGTAGACCCTCGCTACGAGCAACTTTATCAGATTCGGCCCGGTGTGACCTCGTTTGCCACGCTCTACAACGGTTACACGGACACGATGGAGAAGATGCTACGCCGCTTGCAGCTTGATTTATTTTATCTGGACCACCATTCGCTCGGATTCGACGCGAAGATTCTTTGGCGCACCTTCGTATCGATTGTGAGCGGAAAGAAGTTTTAGGTTTCCCTTTTTGCCGGAGGGTGAGACCTTATCTCACCGTCCGGTCAAGCAACACATTGTCGAGAATCACCATGGCCGCCATGGCCTCTACCACAGGCACGGCGCGCGGCAACACGCATGGGTCGTGGCGTCCGCGGGCCCGGAGCGTGGTGGGCTGTCCCTCAAGGTCCACGGTGGCTTGCTCCTTCAAAAGGGTGGCCACGGGCTTGAAGGCTACGCGGAAGTAGATGTCTTGTCCGTTGCTGATGCCCCCCTGGATGCCCCCGCTGTGGTTGGTGCGTGTGGTGATGCGTCCGGGCTGCCCCTCCACGGGCGCGAAGACGTCGTTCTGCTCGCTTCCGCGGGCCGTTACGCCAGCAAAGCCTTCGCCATATTCGAATGCCTTGGCGGCGTTAATACCCAGCATGGCGGCTCCCAACTGGGCATGTAGCTTGTCGAATTCGGGCTCGCCCAATCCGGCCGGGCATCCCTTGATGACGCAGGTGACGACCCCTCCGATGGTGTCGCCGTCGGCCTTCACCTGGCTGATGAGCCGCTCCATGCGCAGGGCCGTTTCGGCGTCGGGACACCTCACGGCGTTTTCCTCCGTCTTCGACAGGTCGTAGAGGCGGTAGTCGCGCTGCAGGGCGATGTCGCCCACTTGCGAGGTGTAGGCCTGCACGCTGATGCCCATGGGCCGGAGGGCCAGCTTGGCCAGCGCGCCGCCCACGCACCGCGCAATGGTGATGCGTGCCGACGAGCGTCCGCCACCACGATGGTCGCGCACGCCATACTTTTCATAGTAGGTGTAGTCGGCGTGCGATGGGCGGAAGAGGCAGCGCATGTTCTCGTAGTCCTGCGAGTGCTGGTTGGTATTCCTCACCTCGAAGGCGATGGGTGCCCCGGTGGATTTCCCTTCGAAAATGCCACTTAGGAATTCCACCCGGTCGGGTTCGTTACGACTGGTGGTAATCTTGCTTTGTCCGGGGCGCCGTCGGTTGAGTTCTCGTTGCACGAAGTCCTCGTCGATATTGATGCCAGCGGGCATTCCGTCAACGATGCCTCCGATGGCGGGGCCATGGCTCTCTCCGAAGCTGGTAAGTGTGAATAGGTGTCCGAAAGTGTTGCGCATATTGTTTTTCTCCTTATCCTTCAGCGTTGGCGCAGTGGCCGCACTGGCATTCCCCGTCATGGGCGTGGTCGCCGCACTGGCATCCCTCGCCGTCGTGGTGGCATCCGCCCTCGCCGCATTGGCATCCCTCGCCGTCGTGGTGATGGCAGTGTCCTCCGGAATGGCACTTGTGCG
>CAYQUN010000004.1:95063-122968 GCA_964420715.1 uncultured Prevotella sp.
TGGCATCCCTCGCCGTCGTGGTGATGGCAGTGTCCTCCGGAATGGCACTTGTGCGTGGCCTTCCGCCACTGGTCCATCTCGTCGGCACTGGCCTCATGGCTAGCCTCCACCTTGCCGACAAAGCGCAGGCGGCAACCCGCCAGCGGGTGGTTCATGTCGATGTCCACCTTGTCCTCTTCTATTTTGATCACCCGCCCGGGATATTGCCGTCCCTTGGGGTCCACCAGGGGCACCACGGCGCCGGGCTTGATGTGCTCGGCATCGAAATGTCCGTCGACGGAAAGCAGGCTCTTGTCTAGCTTGATGCGGAATTCGGGAACGTACTCGCCAAAACCTTCGGCGGGCTCCAGCGTGAAGTCGAAGCTTTCGCCCTCAGGCACTTTTTCCAAGAGGTTTTCCAAGGCGGGGGTAACGATGCCCAAACCGCTAACGAATGTGATGGGGTGGCCCTCCTGGGTCTCCTCGACGAGCGTTGGGGTTCCGTTGCTGACATCGTAGAGCTTATAGGAAGCCGAGATGAATTGATTGGCCATTGTTTTGCTTTGTCTTTTTGATTTCGAATGCAAAGGTAAGACAAACCGGAGACAAAACAAAACGAATGTGCTTCAATTTGTGAACAACCAGGGAAAGTGACGATACCCATAAGTAGGTATTTTCTTAAAACCATAATTTTTAGGTATTGATGCGCCGGGATTTTTCGCCTAACTTTGCACCGTAAACAAAAAAACAGATTACCGAAAGCATAAAAAAGAACGAAAATGAAATCAACAGTAGTTATTTATGGTTCCTCAACAGGAACGTGCCAGTCCATTGCAGAAAGCATAGCCAGCAAGCTGGGAGTCGAGGCTGTCGACGTGGCCAGCATAAGTGAAGACACCATTAAGAATAACGACAATCTCATTCTGGGCACTTCGACGTGGGGTGACGGCGAGATGCAGGATGACTGGTATGATGGCGTGAAGACGCTCAAGAGTGCCGGCTTGGACGGGAAGACCGTGGCCATCTTCGGTTGTGGCGACAGCGAGGGCTATTCCGGTACCTTCTGCGGTGGCATGAAGGAACTTTATGACGCTGCCGTGGAGGCGGGTGCCAAAGTGCTGCCCGGCGTCTCCACCGACGGATATACTTTTGATGACAGCGAAGCCGTGGATGACGGAAAGTTTGTGGGACTGGCCCTCGACGATGTGAACGAGGACGATAAGACCGAGGAACGCGTCGACGCCTGGCTGGAGACTATCAAGCCGCAACTCTAAGTTGGACGCCCGGAATACGTTGACGATATAGTGTGAATCCGCAAGCATGGAGGTGTGTATGCAACAAGTTGATATGTCGCCCGTGGATATGAAGGTGTTGTCCAATCATATCTATGAATACAAGAAGGGCGTGCGCCAAATGGTGCTCTATACTTTCAACAAGAAGTATGAGGACTTTGCCCTTAAGCGGTTGGAGCGTCAGCATATCGACTACATCATACAACCTGTCGGAAACAACCGTCTGAACCTTTTCTTTGGAAAGAAGGAGTGCCTTGACGCCATTCGCTTGATGGTGAATCGACCGCTCAACCAGCTTTCTCCCGAGGAGGACTTCATCCTCGGGGCCATGCTGGGCTATGACATCTGCGCGCAGTGCGAGCGTTATTGCGAGCGCAAAAGTCACGAGTGCGCGCGGTTGCTCTCCGTAAGCAACCGATGAAAAACTGTCTGTGAATCAAATATAATGGAAGGAAAAAGATAAACTTTTTAGATCTTGTTCGCTAAATAAAATTCATAATGTTTTTGTATAATATGTAAAAGGTTCACTGTGAAGTGGGCCTTTTGTATATGTGCCCGCTTTTCCCGGCTGCCGCCTAGGGGATGGGAAGCGACCTGTCTGGCGGCCCCGTTCGGGCACCGACATGGACGGTTTCGCCCCAGTTTTGTGAAAAAGGAAGCTTTTTCGTTTGCAATTCCACCTATTTATGTTAACTTTGCATTATGAATCAAGAAAAGAAACGCCTGCTGGGACTTACTCTCGACGAACTACGCCTGGTGGCCAAGAGCCTCGGTATGCCCGCCTTTGCCGGTGGGCAAATGGCGAAATGGATATACGAAAAGCACGTGAAGAGCATAGAGGAGATGACCAATCTCTCGAAGCAGAACCGTGAAAAACTGGCTGAAGCCTATACCATAGGGTGCGTGCCGCCCAGCGATGCGCAACACTCCAAGGACGGCACGGTGAAGTATCTCTTCCCCGTCACCATTGCCGCTGGTGGGCGCGAGCCCGCTACCAAGTACGTGGAGACGGTCTATATACCCGAAGACAACGGGCGGGCCACGCTCTGTGTCTCGTCACAAGTGGGATGCAAGATGAATTGCCTGTTCTGTCAAACCGGCAAGCAGGGGTTTGAGGGAAACCTTTCGGCTGCCGACATCCTCAACCAGGTGTATTCGCTGCCCGAGGCCGATACGCTCACCAATATCGTCTTCATGGGACAGGGCGAGCCCATGGACAATCTTGACGAAGTGCTCCGGGCCACGAATCTGCTCACCGCACCTTATGGGTGGGCCTGGAGTCCGAAGCGCATCACGGTGTCGTCGGTGGGAGTGAGGAAGAAGCTTCAGCGGTTCCTCGACGAAAGCGATTGCCATGTGGCCATCAGTCTGCATTCCCCCTTTGCCGATGAGCGGGCCGAACTGATGCCCGCACAGCGCGGAATGGGAATCAATGAGGTGGTCGAGTTGTTGCGCAACTATGATTTCGCCCACCAGCGCCGCCTCTCGTTTGAGTATATTGTCTTTGGAGGATTGAACGATTCCGAGCGTCACGCACGGGGCATCGTGCACTTGCTGCGTGGGCTCGACTGCCGCGTTAACCTTATCCGGTTCCATCCCATCCCCGATGTTCCGTTGCATGGAGCCGGGGAGGCCACGATGGAGCGCTTGCGCGATTATCTCACCACTCACGGCGTGTTTACGACCATACGTGCCAGTAGGGGGCAAGACATCTATGCGGCTTGCGGCTTGTTGAGTACATCGAAACAAATCAACGAAATCAGGAGAGGCAAGGCATGAGTACATTTTCCGGCTCGAGGATTCGTTATGGCATGTGGGTGCTGATGGCTTTGACTGCCATCGCGCTTTCGTCCTGTACGCGGAGCCGGATAAGGCCGCGCTCGTCGGTGCGGCCATACGAAGTTGTCGTGGTGGCCGACCGTGACAGCGGCATCGTTCGGGCGCTGGAAGCACCCGTAGGGGGACTGCCCCAACCGGAACCAATGTTCGACACCAGGGCCGTGGGGCGTCTGGAAGGAAGCCAGCGCTATGCCCGTGCCATTGTGGTTTACAGTTCTACCGCCGACACGCCGCGCGTGGCCCGCGACCGCTATGCGCGGCCGCAAATCATCGTCACCTGCAACGGAAAGCATATGAACTCCGTGGTGAAAGCCTTGAACGACTTTGAATTGCGCCAGCGAGCCTATGAATTGAAAAACCATGCCAACAGGGAGTTTGAATCAGAAGTGAGGCGTACGTTTGGCTTCTCCATGAGGATTCCTGATGACATGAAGGCGGTCAAGCGGGCCGACGGCTTCTTATGGATGTCGACCAACCGGGCCGAAGGTATGCAGAACCTCGTGGTGGTGAGGGGGGATGTGGCCACGCAATTGCGCCTCCATCTCAAAGGGGCTTCCGACAGCATGTATGTCCGCTTGATGCCTGGCGGACTTTGGGAGATGGAAGGCGATGCCATGGGTGGGCCCTACCGGTGCCGGCATGTAGGAGGAGTGGGCCCCGACAGCCTCACGTGCGTGGCTTTTGTCTACGCTCCCGAGGGAAAGAAACGAAACTTGATGCGGCAATTGGAAGCCGTTTTATATACGATTAAAAAATAAAAGCAATGGACGAAAATAAGAAAGTGCGTGTTGCCATCACGCAAGGCGATACCAACGGTATTGGATATGAGTTGATTTTTAAGACTTTCGCTGATCCTGAGATGCTTGAGTTGTGTACCCCCATCGTCTATGGGTCGCCCAAGTTGGCGGCTTATCACCGTAAGGCACTCGACATCAATGCCCAGTTTTCTATCATCCAGGACGCGGCTGAGGCCAAGCCGGGCCGTGTAAACTTGCTCAGCACATTTGACGAGGAGGTGAAGGTCGATCTCGGCCAACCCACGGAGGAGTCGGGCATGGCGGCCCTCATGGCACTCGACCGGGCCATGAGCGACTATCGAAACGGGCTTTACGACGTGCTTGTTACGGCTCCGCTCGACCGGGGAAATATCAAGCCAGAGGGGTATCCTTTTCCTGGACATACCCGCTATATCGAGACCTGCGTGGGAGAAGGAAAGAAGGCTTTGCCCATCTTGCTCAACGAGCAGGTGCGCCTGGCCTTTATGACGGGTGATGTGGCACTCAAGCATGTGGCCGAGGCTATCACGAAGGAGGCAATCGAGAAGCAGTGTACGCTGCTCCGTGACACGCTCGTGCGCGATTTCCGCATCTCTAATCCGCGCATTGCCGTGTTGGCCCTTAATCCCGGTACCAATGAGGACAATCAACTGGGTGCCGAGGAGAAAGAAATTATTATACCTGCCATTGACGAACTCGTCGACAAGGGGGTGGAGACTTTCGGCCCCTATGCTGCCGACGATTTCTTTGGCTTGGGTTATTTCACGGCTTTCGACGCCGTGTTGGCCATGTACCACGACCAAGGCATGGCGCCGTTCAAGGCTTTGAGTTCCGAACCGGGAGTGATTTATACGGCTGGCTTGCCTTTGGTGCGCACCGCCAGTGACCAAACGCCTGATTATGAGCATGCGGGAAAGAATGTGGCTGATGAGTCGGCCTTCCGTCATGCGCTTTATCTTGCCATCGATGTGTTCCGTCATCGCCAAGACTTCGATGAGGCTGCAAGCGACCCATTGAAGAAGCTCTACCGTGAGAAACGTGACGAGAGCGACAAGGTGCGTTTTTCCGTGCCGAAGAAACACGCCGACGTGCCTTTCCCCAAGCGGCGCAAGGTGGAGGCCAAGGATGCTCCCAAGGCGGATACACAGACGGCTTCGGGCGATACGGGGAAGGGTAAGGCACCTGAGGGGACGGAAACAGGCAAGGCGAAGGCGGATTCTGTTCAGAATTGATGGGGGACGAGCGCGTCGCCATGATATAACATCATGCCCGTGAGCAAGCGGTATCAGAACATATTCTTCGTCTTCGGTTTGGCCGTGTTAGCCTTCATGGTGAGCCAGCTTGATTTCCATGTAGTGGGGCAGGGGCTGGCCCATGCGGGCTATTGGTTCTTGGCCGTGCTGGCGTTGTGGGCTGTCCTGTATGTGCTTAATACGGCTGCATGGTGGCTCATCCTGCAAAACGGAAAGAAACCGAAGGATGGTGACGAGGACTCGGGCGAAGTCGGGCAGGGCGGCGTTGACGGTGCCGTGGCCCGGCCCAAACTCGGCTTCTTACATCTTTATCGGCTCACGGTGAGCGGCTTCGCCCTCAACTATGCCACTCCGGGCGGACTTATGGGAGGCGAGCCTTATCGCATCTTGGCCATCACACCCTATGTGGGTGCCGAGCGAGCTACATCATCGGTGGTGCTTTATGCCATGACTCACATCTTCAGCCATTTTTGGTTTTGGTTGCTTTCGGCCTTTCTTTTTGCCATTCTTCACCCTGTGAGTGTGTTCATGGCTTGTCTGCTCATGGCCGTTGTCGCTTTCTGTGCTCTTGGCATTTGGTTTTTTCTTAAGGGGTATCGGCATGGGTTGGCCATGAGCGTGATGCGCGTGGTAACCCGGGTCCCCTTGGTCAGGGCATGGGCAACGCGCTTTGTGGCCACGCATGAAAAGGCTTTGGCCAAGGTGGACGAGCAGATAGCGGCCCTTCACCGCCAGCGTCCCTGGACGTTTGCCGGGGCGGTGGGACTGGAGCTGGCTTGCCGTGTGGCATCGGCACTCGAAATCTATTTCATCCTTCGTGTACTTATGCCATCGGTGGGTTATCCCGATTGCATCCTCATCCTCGCCTTTACCAGTCTGCTGGCCAATCTCTTGTTCTTTATGCCTTTGCAGCTCGGAGGGCGCGAGGGTGGCTTTGTGCTGTCGGCTGATGGCCTCGGATTGACCTCGAATGCCGGCATCTTCGTGGCACTCATTGTACGCTTGCGCGAACTTATATGGGTGGCTATTGGCCTTCTCTTCATTAAACTTGAGCCTCGTCAGCGGCAGACGGAGAAGTGACCCCGTCTCCAAGGTGAGCGTGCGTTGTCATGGCTTGTAGCCCGGCCTTTGCTTGTATCTGATTTCCAAAGCTTAATGGTGTGTCTTCGTTCCGATTTTCCATAATTTTTTCCATAATTTCATAACATCTCATTCCGTGAAAATGGCTAACTTTGCATTGGAAACGAAAGAGCGGTGCTGGCCCCGTCGACCAGAATTCAAATTAAGCATAAGATGATGAAAAAGACATTTCAAGTAAATGGGATGCGGTGCCCGCATTGCAAGGCTCATGTCGAAGCGGCTATCAAGGCATTGCCAGGGGTGAGTAGCGCTGAGGCCAGTGTGGAGAATAAGCAGGTAACGGTGGATTTTGATGAGGCCCAATTAGGCGAGCAAGACATTCAGAAGGCTGTGAACGATATGGGCCGTTACGAGCTCTTGCTCTGATAACACGGTGATGCCTGACAGTCGTTGTTGACTTGGCGTGTGCCTTCCATACCTAGGAAGAGACAGATTCTCTCTTTGTGTTGGAGATGATGACACAGGGGTCATGCCTAAGTTTTTAGAGATAGAAACATTAAGGAGAAAGGATTGACAAGAAGATGAAAAAAACAATACCCGTGGTGGGCATGGCCTGTGCTTCGTGCTCGGCCAATGTGGAACGCAAGCTCAATTCGCTTGAGGGCATTCGAAGCGCATCGGTGAGTCTTGCGGGAAGGAGTGCGCTCGTCGACTATGATCCCGACAAGATAACGTTGGCAGAGATGAAGCATGCTATAAATGACATCGGCTATGATCTCGTGGTTGAGGAGGGACGTTCGGCTCAGGAAATACAGAAACGCGAATATGCTGTCCTCAAGCGTAAAACATTGCTTTCGTGGCTGTTTGCAGTAGCCGTGATGGCAATCTCTATGGGGTGGATTAGTTTGGGCTCGCGCGATATGAACAATCAGGTGACCTTGATCTTGGCCCTGTTGAACATCGTATATTGTGGCCGTCAGTTCTATGTGTCGGCCTGCCGGCAGCTTCGCCACCTCACTGCCAATATGGATACGCTTGTGGCTCTCTCTACAGCCATAAGTTTTCTCTTCAGTGCGTTCAATACTTTTTGGGGCGATGCCGTGTGGACATCACGTGGTGTGGAGTGGCATACTTACTTTGATTCCAGCGTGATGATTATCACCTTCGTGCTCACGGGACGCCTTCTGGAAGAGAAAGCCAAGGATGGTACGGCGTCGAGTATTCGGCAACTTATGGGTATGGCGCCCAAGATGGCACGTGTCGTTGATGGTGACAAGGTGGAAGAAGTGCCCATCAGCACCATCAGCGTGGGCGACGTGATTGAGGTGCGTCCTGGCGAGAAGGTCCCCGTTGACGGCGAAGTGATTTCGGCCGAAAGTTTTATGACCCCTGATGCGGCCTATGTGGACGAGAGTATGATTACGGGCGAACCCACTCCTTCTGAGAAGAAGAAGGGGTCAAGGGTACTTGCCGGCACCATCCCCAGCCAGGGCAAATTCCGCATGAGGGCTCGTCAGATAGGTGATGAGACGGCATTGTCTCATATCATCCGTATGGTGCAGGAGGCCGAGGGGTCGAAGGCTCCGGTGCAGCGCATTGTCGACAAGGCCGCACTCGTGTTTGTTCCCGTGGTCGCCTTTTTGGCCGTGGTCACCTTCCTGGCCTGGCTTCTTGCCGGAGGGGCGTCGTTTCTGCCTCAAGCCATCATCTCGGCCGTGGCCGTACTCGTCATTGCCTGTCCGTGTGCTATGGGGTTGGCCACGCCTACGGCCTTGATGGTGGGTATAGGAAAGGCGGCCCAAAAGCAGGTGCTCATCAAGGACGCTACGGCATTGGAGAATTTACGCAAGGTGAATGCGCTCGTGACCGACAAGACCGGAACGCTCACCATACCTAATTTGAATGTAGACTTCACCAAAAGCGATGGATTGCCACTTGAGGAACGAGAGACGCTCAAGCCTCATGCCCGTGAGGCTATGCTTGCGTTGCAGCGTGAGGGAATCGATGTATATATGATGAGTGGAGACAACGATGAGGCCGCCCGTTATTGGGCGCAAAAGGCTGGCATCGCTCACTATAAGAGTCGCGTGTTGCCCCAGGACAAGGAAGACATGGTGCGTAAGCTCAAGGCCGAAGGCAAAACGGTGGCTATGGTGGGCGATGGCATCAATGATACCCAAGCGTTGGCATTGGCCGATGTGAGCATCGCCATGGGCAAGGGTACCGACGTGGCCATGGATGTGGCCCAAGTGACGCTCATGGGCAATGACCTTATGGCCATTCCCGAAGCTATCAGGTTGAGTCGCAAGACAGTGAAGATGATATGGGAGAATCTCTTTTGGGCCTTCATTTACAACCTTGTGTGCATTCCTTTGGCAGCCGGGGCGCTTTTCATCTTCGGCATCAAATTCCAAATCACGCCCACGTGGGCAAGTGCGTTGATGGCTTTCTCTTCGCTGTCGGTCATCTTGAACAGCCTACGTCTGAAGTTTGTGAAATAACCAGTAAGCGTCACCGGCGTTGATTATGCCAGTTTCTCACGCCAGCCCATTGGGCCCGGCGTGATGAGCCATAAAAGAGCGGGGCAGGAGTTCCCCCTAGTTACTTGCTTTGATGTACGAGGCCTTCGATATATTTGCAGAGAATGCCGATGCCCTTGACGTTCTCGCCGCCTTGTGGGATGATCAGGTCTGCATATCGTTTTGTGGGCTCGATGAACTGTTCGTGCATCGGCTTGAGCACCTTCAAATATCGGTCTACCACCATTGATACCGTGCGTCCCCGGTCGATGGTGTCGCGTTGGATATTGCGGATGAGCCGTTCGTCGCTATCACAATCGACGAAGATCTTTAAGTCCATCATGTCGCGTAGTCGCTTGTTCAGAAGCGTCATAATGCCTTCGATGATGATAACGGGCTTGGGTTCCACGTGGATAGTTTCGGGTAGGCGGTTACAGAGCAGGTAGCTGTATGTGGGTTGCTCGATGGCATGGCCGTTGCGGAGCTCGTTCACCTGCTTGATGAGCAGTTTCCAGTCGAAGGCGTCTGGATGGTCGAAGTTGATGGCATGTCGTTCCTCTTCGGTCATGTTGGTGGTGTCGTTGTAATAACTGTCAAGTGGAACCACGGCCACATAGTGCGGCGGCAGGGCGGCCACGATTTTCTTAACCACGGTTGTCTTTCCACTTCCGGTGCCACCGGCAATGCCGATGATTGTGATTTCGTTGTCTTTAGTCATAGGATTTCGTCGAACATATGTTTATAATAGATTGCTTTTTGTTCGGCCGGCATCGGATACGCCCTGCTCGAACTGGGCATGCGGTAGAGGCTCAGGCGCCGTCTCTCGAAGTTGAAATCGGCATGTTGGCCCATCTTCAGCCCTTTCACGCTGATGCCGTAGTGTCGGGTGAAGACACTGGTGGCCAACTGGCCGGCTGTCACAACGCCACGGCACAATGGCAAGGCACGAAGCATGGCATCGAGGTCGGCGGTCTCAACAATTTCCAGGTCCTTGTCGCTGGCCGTCCCTTTGGTGCGGCGAATGCGTAGCGCGGTGTCAAAGATGGCAATACCTTTTTCGTAGAGGAAGGCTTTCAGGGCTTCAAGACGGTAAGTCTTGTGCTCGTTGTCAACAAAGTGGTTACGGTCATTGAAGAAAATCAGTCCCATGATGCGCCACATGTCGTTTTGAAAGTTCGGATAGTACCAGTCCATGCACCAACGTTTGGGTGATGGAGGGAACGTACCGAGCATGAGCAGCCGCGCGCCGGCGGGCAACCACGGCGTGAAGGGATGGGTCTCTATTGGGCCGGAAGAAACGGCCGAAAGGTTGGTAGTGTGTCGCATTTTCATGTTGATATGGTTCCAACAATATTGCAAATATCGGTTTTTTCTTTCAAAAGAGCGACAAAATCGTGAAATAAATGCAGAAGGGAAGAAAAATAACCTTAAATGTTTTGTCCTTCAACTAAAAATGAGTAATTTTGCATCCGATTTGTGCCCCCGATGGCTTAATGGCCTGCAAGAGCATGAATATATGCAAGAAAACAACTCATTAGTTTAAAAATAAGAAAATGAAAAAAGGTATTCATCCAGAAAACTATCGCCCCGTCGTATTCAAGGATATGTCCAACGGCGATATGTTCCTTACACGTTCTACATGCAAGACTACAGATACAGTAGAATTTGAAGGTGAAACTTACCCCGTGGTAAAGGTTGAAATTTCGAGCACTTCGCATCCGTTCTACACCGGCAAGAGCAAGCTCGTCGATACGGCAGGACGTGTCGATCGCTTCATGAACCGTTACGGAAAGCTGAAGAAGTAAAAGTCCGAAATCGTATATACCTTTTTTATTTTTGGTAGACCGGGATGGAAACCGGATTGAAGAGTCTGGGGACAATCTCAAAGCAAAGAGACCATACTAATCAGAAAAGGATATATTAAAAAAGGAGAAAAGGCCAAGCGTAGTTGCATATGCGCTTGGCCTTTTCTCTTTTGGGGCTATAATGGGATTTCCACGCGCCCCGATAAGGGGGCGTGGAAATTATTCCTCTTTACGGGGAGTAGTCTCAGAATGCACCGTCTCTGCGTTTTCGGCCTTGCGTCCGAACTTCGGATCAATCTTTAGCAGGCTGGCCACGACGAACGGAAGCAGGCAACTCAGCATGACGATGATGAAGAACATGCGGTAGCCCACCCATTGTGCCAGTGTGCCGGCAAAGAGTCCGGGCAACATCATGCTCAAGGCCATGAAGCCTGTGCACAACGCATAATGTGACGTCTTGTGCTCGCCTTGGCTGAAGTAAATCAAGAAGAGCATATATGCCGTGAATCCAAAACCATAGCCGAAGTTCTCGATGAACACGGCCGCATTGATGGCGGTAAGGCTGTGCGGCATGACGTAGGCCAGATAAACGTAGGCGGCGTTGGGCAAGGTGATGGCGGTGGTCATCGGCCAAAGCCATTTTTTCAGTCCGTCCCGGCTGGCAAGCATGCCGCCAATGATTCCTCCCGCAAGCAAGCCTATCACACCGATGGTGCCGTTGACAAATCCAAACTCTTGGGGTGATAGTCCCAGCCCGCCCCTGCTGCGCTGTGCTTGCAAGAAAAGTTGCGATACGGGTGTGAGCAAGGCTTCTGGCAAGCGGAACAAAAGCATGAAGGCGATGGCGATGAGGATTTGTTTTTTCCTGAAGAATGAAGCGAAGGTTTCAAGGAAACCTTGCAGGATGTCGTGTGCTGTTTGGTGAGATTTATGGTCAACATCTTCCTTGGGTCGGGGAAGAATGTAGTGATGGTAAAGGTAGAAGGCGATAAACAACCCCGTGAGTCCATAGAAGATGAGGCTCCACGAGAATCGGATTTGATATCGGAATTTCACCTGGAGCACGCCGGCGAGCATGATGAGCACTCCCTTGCCCACAATCATCGAAAGCCTGTAGAAAGTGGACCGGATGCCCACAAAGAAGGCTTGCTCGTGCTGGTTGAGGCCCATCATGTAGAATCCGTCGGCAGCGACGTCATGGGTGGCGCTTGAAAAGGCCATCAGCCAGAAGAAGCAAATCGTGCCTTGAAGCCACCAGGAAGTCTGAATGGTAAAGGCTACGCCCGCATAGGCGGCCCCGAGCAGGAGCTGCATGGCTACGATCCACCATCGCTTGGTCTTCAGCAAGTCGAGAAAGGGACTCCAAAACGGTTTGATGACCCATGGCAGATAGAGCCAGGAGGTGTAAAAAGTGATTTGCCCGTCACTGAGTCCCATCTGCATGTAGATTTCAATGCTCAGCAGAGTGACGGCCACATAGGGCAGCCCCTCGGCAAAATAGAGCGTAGGCACCCAGGCCCAGGGATTTCTCTTTCCCATCATTTACTTATAAATCTTTTTGATTTCTGCGCCTTGATAATAATGTAGCAGAATCTCGTTAAACTTGTATCCTTTCTCTCCCATCACGGCCGCGCCTATCTGGCATAGTCCCACGCCGTGTCCCCATCCGGCTCCGATGAGGTGGAATCGTTGCGGAACCCCTTGGTTGTCGCCCTCTGGCCGGTCGACGACGAAGGCAGAGCTATAGAGGTGGGTGTGGCTGAGCACGCGACGGATTTCCAACTCCTTGCCAATGATGAAAGAGCGCTGTGTGCCCACAATCTTCAATCGGCTGATGCGTCCGCTCTTGCCTCGTTCCAAGGGCTTAAGGTCGATAATGTCGCCCAGCTCCATTTTCAAGTTCTCCGTCACCAGGTCGTGCAGTTCCTGTTGGGTGTAGTCGACGGTCCATCGGTAGAAATCAGGTGTTTCCAGATCGTAGTCGTTGAGCACTTGTGCGAGAATCTTCTTGTCAGAAGTGTTGCAGAAGGCTTCGGGTGCCGAGCGGATCCACCTCTCGGCATTGTCTTCCTGTGTGAGGTCGTTCCCCGGCGTGCTTCCGCCAGCCACGTCACGTGTGGCCGCGAGATAGGGTTTACGGATATTTTCCCAGCAATATTGGAATTCTTCGGTCATTCCTCCGCAGCATTTCGAGAATCGGGCGTCGCATATTTCGCCCCCGTCCACCAGGATCAGTCCTTTGGTTTGGCGCACGGCTTCGGCCACATGCTTGGAGGTCTCCTTGGTAATGCCCTGATAGCGCTGGCAATGATCGTCGGCGCAAACATCGAAGATGGTATGGTCTTCGCGGTCGTACCACCTGATGAGTTCGTCGTCCTTTTTCACGAACGAGAAGAAGTTGTTGTCTCCCCCGGCCACCTTTTGCCGTTTCTCCATTTGTGCGAGCAGCCACGAGCGCGAGATGACGGCGTGAGCCTTGAGCAGTTCGATACCCGAAGATGCGCTCATCTCGCTCGAGATGACGCTTTCCAGATATTTTTCCACGGGTAGCTGGTTGATGGCGCAAATTTTGTCCTCCTCCACCACCAGGTTCAACGTTCCGAGGAAAGTCTGTGTCTCCTTACGTTCCCAGTGGAAGTTGACGCCGATGGTGACGTCGTCGATGGAGAAAGAAGCATCGGGCGCCTGTGGATGGAATCCTATTTGTGCATATTCGTTGCCGTTCCACAGGATGGCCCCGCCTGCAAATTCCACCGTTTGCGGGCCCACGACGGTCTCGCCCTTGGCCGTGTAGGGCTTGTTCAGGATGAAGTGAATCTTGGCCGCCGACACGATGCCCACAGACACGTCGGGCTGGCGTCCGTTCTTCACCACTTGCAGCATGTCGGTACGGTCGGCGTCGCTTTTAAGAGCCTCCACCACGCGTGTCATGGTTTCGTCGCCAATGGCCATTTCCTTGAGAATGTTGCAGAAGATTTCGGGCGTGATTCGGAGAAAGTCTTCACGGCGCGGCGTGATGCAAAGTCCGGCCATGTCGAGTGCTCCGGGCGAAATGAGCATGTGCGAGTCGTCGTGTGCAAAATAGCAGTCGGGCCGGTGCTTGCGTCGTGGGAAGACCACCGACAGGTAGTCTTCGCCATCGCGCCAGGCCACGATGTTTATCATCGGCTCGTAGTCGAGTTCCCCGATGGTGGTACCCTTCTCGTTCCTTTCCAGAGCCTGCACGCCGTCGAGGGCTCTGTAGAGGCGCTTGAAGAGGTGGACGTCGTTGTCCACGTTCCGGCTTTTGATGACGAAGGCGTGACACGGATAGTCGGTCACGATGCTGATTTTGTTGTCGTCGTCGATTACGGCCACGTCGGCCAGGTTGCGGCTCAGGCGTGCCCACTCGGCCCTGATGGGCAACACCTCGCCCTGTCCGGCCTGGAAGTGCATGTGGTCGGGAGCCGACGCGCCGCATTTGGGGCCGTTATAGAACACCGTGAGCGACGGATAGGCCGTGAGCAGGCGGTGCATCTCGCCATAGTTGCCAAGGATGGCCTGGCGTTGGTGGTTGTGTGCCGGGATGGTGAAATGTTCAGGAAGGATGGGGTAGGGGTTGACGAGTAGTTGGAATTTCTCGTCAATGGGCTTGACCATTTGCTCCTTGGGCCGGTTTTTCTCGCACAGGAAGCAGGGGCGCTTGTCCAGTGAGGCCTTGTCCATTTTGGCGCCGGTGCTGACGATGCGTGCCGGATTGAATTGCGCCTTGAGCGTGAGTGTGGCGGGATTGTTGATTTCGAGCCGTTTCACCTTCACGTCGCGCAATTGCCTGAACCGCTCGCGCGCATCGCTCCATTTCTCCAGTTGCCGGTTGAAGAATCTCAGCAGGGCGTCGTCAGCCTTGGCCAGGCCCAACCCTTGTCCCACCTGGCGTCGGGCCCGGAGTTCGATGGTGCGCAGCTGGTCTTTGTAGAGGTTGTTCCGGTTGATGCGTTCCTGACTCAGATTGGCGTCGCTGTTGCCTCCCCACCTTCTGCAAAGATAGAGTTCGTCATAGATTCTTCCGATGCGGTAATGTCGGCTGAAGGCCAGTCCCATGGCGTAGTCTTCGCCATAGCTGGTGTTGGGAAACTGTAATTGCCGCACCAGCGGTGTGAAGAAAGCCCGTGGCGCTCCGAGCCCGTTGATGCGCAAGGCGTTGTTCGGCCCGTTCTCGTCCGTCCATTCCTTGTGGTCGATGAGTCCCGGGGGCAGTGTGTTCAGACCGAAGTCGCACATGCGATATGCGCCGACAATCATGGCGGCCTTCTGCTTGTGGAAGGCGTTGACGATGGTCTGCAGCGTTGATGTCGACGAATAGAGGTCGTCGCTGTCGAGTTGGACGGCGAACCGGCCACAATCGTCGCTGTTGACGGCCATGTTCCAGCATCCGCCAATGCCCAGGTCGGTGCGTTCGGGCACGACGATGCGCAGTCGTGCGTCCGTAGCCTGCAGTTCCTCGAGAATGGCGTGAGTGCCATCGGTGGAATGGTTGTCGACGACGATGACGTTATATTTAAATGTGGTTTGCTGTGACAGGGCCGACTTCACGGCGTCGGCGATAGTCTTCTCACGGTTGAAGACGGGGATGATGACGCTTGCCTCGCAATCGAACTGCTGTTCCTCGAAGTCGGGCGTCAGGTATTCGCTGGTGTCCACCAGCGCCCCGATTTCGCGCAAGTGGGCCGTCACGGCCTGTTCCATCTCTATCTGCACATCGCGGTTTCTGGGGTTCACATAGTCGAATTGTTTTTCCCCACTTTGTCGGAGGTCGTCTTCGCGCTCGGTGTAGAGGAACTCGTTCAGATGGAGTATCGTGCCCTTGCGGCTGAGGAAGAGTCTCAGGTCGTATAGTCCGGCATATTGATAGTCGGCCGTTGGCACCCATTGCCTTGCCAGGTCGGTTCTGACGAGCAGGAGCGGGCCGAAGTCAAAGTCGTCGCGAAGTGCACCCTCCTGATAGTCGATTACGGGATGGGGCTCGACAGTGCCACCCGCGCATGTGTAGCGGTCGGCGTAGACCATGGCGGCCTGGGTGTCTTCGGCCACATAGAGCAGGCGGTGGAGTGCGTTCTGTCCGAGCGTGAACGGCGTGTGGCCGGTGCAGAGCAAGGCGTACCCCGTGTCGGCCTGTTCGATGATGGCGCGCAGGGCCGCTGCCGAGATGAGGCCACGGCCGCTGAAGGATTCCGTTCCCTGGGGCAGCACGATGGCGTGGTGGACAGTCTTGTCGTTGTCGAGTACGCCAAAGATTTGTTTCAAGTCTTCCTCGCCAAGGTTTGGCAGGAAAATATCTATTTTTTCTCTCATGAGATGATATGTCGGTTGCTATGCGATTTTCATCTGCAAAGATAATAGAAAAAGGAGACAAAACAAAATTATCGGCCACATTTCCGTGTTTTGCCAGTCTCGAGGAAGGCTCGCCCCGTGAATGGTTGGCGCGCTTTCAAAAAAAGCCATGTTTCCATGAAAATCATTCTTTTTTCCTTTGTGTTGTCGGTGATTTGTTCTATCTTTGCATCACAGACAAAAGAAAAAAGAAAGAAATGAAGAAAATGAAGATTATTGTCTTCGCCGTTCTCTCGATGCTCCTTGCGGCTTGTGGAACGAAGGAGACGGTGCCGTTGACAGGTCGGACACACACGCTTTCGGTGAGTGACGAACAGGTGTTGAGTCTTTCCACGCAGGAATACAACAAATATATGGCTACGGCCAAGAAGTCGACCAACGCCGCCAACACCGCCATGGTGCAGCGTGTGGGCACGCGTCTGGCCAATGCCGTGGAGTCTTACCTGAAGAACAACGGCTACGCAAGCCAGTTGAAGAACTTCAAGTGGGAGTTCAATCTCGTTCAAGACAATCAGGCCAATGCCTTCTGCATGCCCGGAGGGAAAATCGTGGTCTACGAGGGCCTGCTGCCCTATACGCAGAATGAGACTTGCCTGGCCATCGTCCTGGGGCACGAGATAGCCCATGCTGTGGCCAAGCACAGTGCCGAGCAGATGAGCAAGCAGTACAACCAGAAGCTGGGCACCAGCATCTTGGGCACGGTGCTGAACTCGGCCGTGGGCAACGGCGTGGGCGATGTGGCCTCGCAGATTGCCAGCACGGGATTCCAGTTTGCCAACCTGAAGTATAGCCGCGACGATGAATTGGAGGCCGACCACATGGGGTTGGTCTTTGCCGCCATGGCCGGATACGATCCGCAGCAGGCCGTTGGCTTCTGGCAGCGCATGAGCAGCGGAAGCCAGAACACGAGCGACTTCCTGAGCGACCACCCCAGCGACGCCAAGCGCATTGCCGCCATCAAGAAGGAGATGCCCGAGGCTCTGAGATACTACAATGCCAGCCAGAAGGCCACCACGACCGCGACAAGCACGAAGAAGTCGATGACGGCCAGCAAGACGTCGTACAGCGGTAAGCAAACGAGCACCAAGAAGAAGGGAACCTCGCGCAAGCGCTGATGGCGGCGCGAGTGCCTTCAGCATGTCTTCTCATTCCTCCTGGAAACTCCGGGAGGAATCTTTCACCCTTAAATCCGCATCACATGATTGACTATTTCATCCAAAACCTTTGGCTCTTCTGGACCATTGTCACCTTCGTATGCCTCATTATGGAACTCACCTCGGGCGACTTCTATGTCACTTGCTTTGCCATAGGCGCGTTCGTCGCCATCCTGGCGTCGGCGATTCCTGTGCCGTTCTGGCTTCAAGTGCTGGTGTGGGCGGCGTCCTCGCTGCTTTCCATCTGGCTCATCCGTCCCCGCCTGCTCAAGTTGCTGCACCGCGGCGCCCACGAACGCAAGAGCAATGCCGACGCTCTTATCGGCCGAGTAGGGTGCGTGGTGGAACCCATCGCGCCCGAAGGTTATGGCTACGTGAAGGTCGACGGCGACGAGTGGAGGGCCCGGACACGCGACTCCGCTTCCGTCGGCAAGGGCGAGTGGGTGAGAATCGTGGCACGCGATTCTATCATCGTCACCGTGGAAAAGGTCGACAAATAGGCCGGAAACGGACGTCTCTTTTCATTTACAACGCTTAATCTTTAACCAACAACCATTATTATGTCTATTGTTACCATCGTACTTATTGCCATCGTCGTCTTGGTGCTCATATTCATCAAGAAGGCTATCGTCATTATTCCGCAAAGTGAAACCAAAATCATTGAGAGGCTCGGAAAATATTATGCGACCCTCTCGCCGGGCATAAACCTCATCATTCCCTTTATAGACAGGGCCAAGGTGATTGTGACGCTCAGGAACGGACGCTATGTATACAGCAACGTCATCGACTTGCGCGAGCAGGTCTACGACTTCGACCGCCAGAACGTGATTACCAAGGACAACATCCAGATGCAGATCAACGCCCTGCTCTACTTCCAAATCGTGGATCCGTTTAAGGCGGTCTACGAAATCAACAATCTGCCCAATGCCATTGAAAAGCTCACGCAGACCACGTTGAGAAACATCATTGGCGAGATGGAGCTCGACCAGACTCTCACCTCGCGCGACACTATCAACACCAAGCTGCGCGGCGTGCTCGATGACGCCACCAACAAATGGGGTATCAAGGTGAACCGCGTGGAGCTGCAAGACATCACTCCGCCGTCGAGCGTGCTCCAGGCCATGGAGAAGCAGATGCAGGCCGAACGCGACAAGCGGGCAACCATCCTCACCAGCGAAGGTGAGAAGCAGGCCCAGATCTTGCAGTCGGAGGGCGAGAAGGCAGCCAAAATCAATAGGGCCGAGGCCGAGAAGCAGCAGGCCATCTTGCTGGCCGAAGGTGAGGCTACCGCGCGTATCCGCAAGGCCGAGGCCGAGGCCAGGGCCATCGAGAAGATTACCGAGGCGGTGGGCAAGAGTACGAATCCGGCCAACTATCTGCTGGCCAAGAACTATATCCAGATGCTTGAAGACGTGGCCAGCGGCGACAAGACGAAGACCGTCTTCCTGCCCTACGAGGCCTCTAACCTGATGGGAAGCATCGGCGGCATCAAGGAACTTTTCAAGGGGGAGTAGATGAACATTGCCATTGTTTGCGGGGCCAGGCCCAACTTCATCAAGGTGGCTCCTATCATCAGGGCCGTGCGCAATGATTCTGCACGCCAACTGCTGGCCAAGCCGGTGGACTGCCGCCTCGTTTATGCCGGCAGGGCCGACGACCCCACGCTGGAGCCGTCGCTCTTCGATGAGCTGGGCATCGCCCCCCCCGACGTGTTCCTGGGGGTGGATTGCGACAACTTGAACGAGCTCACCGGACAGGTGATGTCGAAGTTTGAATGCTATCTGCACGAGAATCCCACCGACGCCGTCATCGTGGTCGACGATTTGGCCAGCACCATGGCGGTCAGCATCGTCACCAAAAAGCAGGGGGTGTTGCTGGCCCATATCGCGGCGGGCACGCGTAGCTTTGACATTTCCATGCCCAAGGAAATCAACAGGCTTGTCATCGATGGGCTGAGCGACATGCTTTTCACCGCCGGACTGAGCAACAACTCCATCGCCAACCGCGAGGGGGCCGAACTCAGCAAGGTGTACATGGTGGGCAACATCTTGATGGACAACCTGCGCTATGACCACGACCGCATCGTGACTGCCGTCTTGCCCGATGATGTGGAACGCATTGTCAGACCTGCGGGGAAGGACGGCGCCACCGTGCCCTACCTGGTGTTCACGCTCAACCGGAAAGCCCTTATCGCCAACCGCGACAACCTCTATCGGATGCTGAGCCAGATGATGGCCGTGGTGGGCGACATGCCCGTCATTGCGCCTCTGCGCGACAAGGCCGTCGAGGCGGTGGTGTCGCTGGGCCTGCACCGTGGATTAGACTTGCACAGCCTGCACATCGTCAGCCCGATGGGCTACTTGCAGTTTGGACGGCTCACCGCCGAGGCTACGGGCATCATCACCGATTCGGGCAATGTGGCCGAGGAGGCCACGTTCAACCAGGTGCCGTGTATCACGCTCAACAGCTACACCGAGCACATTGAGACGGTGAAGGTGGGCACCAACGTGCTCGTGGGCGAGGATCCGGCCGTGCTGGCTTCAGCCGTCAACGACATGGTGCATTGCGAATGGAAGAAGTCGGCCATTCCCGACCGGTGGGATGGACGCACCGCCGAGCGTATCTTGCAAATCCTTGTTGGGCAGGGATAGGTGGAGCGAGGTCGGATAATTTTACATCAAGCGGGACTTTTATGGACTTGTTCATAAAGGTCCCGCTTTTCAATTTGACATCAAAAAAGCTGCCATGCGGTCAAAGTGATAGGGAAAGGGTGCTTCCTCCTTACCGTTTTGTGAAGATAAATGAAAAACGGGAAAGGCTTCTCATTGCGGCCTTGAAAGGAGGCTTGAAAGGCCTAATGAAGTCTTGTGAAGGCCGTTCTTGGCGGCTCTGAAGGCCGCTTACACATTGCAACAAGGCCCAAGCGGGATTTCCGCTTGGGCCTTACTGAATGTTCTTTACATTGTTAAGGCGTTCTCACTCACACCTTGTCAAGCGATTTGCGCAGGTTGCGCTTCAGTGCTTTGAATTGTGTAGGCGTCATCCCCGTGACGCTTTTGAACTGGCTGCTCAGGTAGGCCACGCTGGAATAGTTCATCTGCAGGGCGATTTGGGTGAGGCTGAGCTCGTCGTATTTGATGAGTTCCTTCACGCGTTCAATGCGTTGCTCCATATAGTATCGTTCCACGGTCTTGCCCTCCACCTCGCTGAAGAGCTTGCTCAGGGCGGAATAGTCCTGATGGAGCTGGCTCGAAAGATAGCCGCTCAGGTTGAGTGTGGAATTGTTGTCGCGGTAGTGTACGAGCCGGATAATGGCTTGCCGCATTTGCTCGATGGTGCGTTGGCGGCGGTCGTCGAGCAGTTCGAAGCCCAGACGGGCCAGGGCCAGGCGCAGCTGGGCGCGTTCCTCGGCGGGCAAGTCGTCGGCGATGCGCACCTCGCCCAGCTCCACGCTCAAGGGGCGTATCCCCATGTCGCGCAAGGTTTGGTCTACGGCCATTTTGCATCGGTCGCACACCATGTTTTTAATGTAGAGTGTTTCCATGGTTGTTGGGTTTGCTATTCTTTTTCAAGTTGTTTGAAGGTATAGATCATGACGGGCACGGTGGTGACGAAGGCGAGCACGTCGCTCACCGTCTGGCACATTTCCACGCCCTGTAAGCCGAAGAAGTGGGGCAGCACGATGATGAGCGGAATGAAGTATAGTCCGCGCCGCGCGGCGGCCAGCAGGTTGGCCCTCCAGGGCTTCCGGCAGGTCTGTGTCATCATGTTGCTTGTCATCACCAGGGCGTTGAGCGGATAGGAGGCGAGTTGCCACACCAGGGCCACGCTGCCCACGGCAATGACGTCGGGATCGTTGCGGAACACGGCAATCACCTCATGGCTGAAGGGAATGCCCACCATGGCGCAGGCCATGAGGAAGACCGTGCCCACCTTCACCGTGAACCAATAGGCCGACTTGAGTCTGCCGAAGAGGTGGGCGCCGTAGCAGAAGCCGCAAAGGGGCTGGAACCCTTGGCCCAGGCCCACCACGGCGGCCATGACGAGCATGGTGATGCGGTTGACGATGGACATGGCGGCGATGGCGGCGTCGCCATAGGCTCCGGCCGAGAGGTTGAGTGCGATGGTGGCCACGCAGCCCAGTCCCTGGCGGCTGAGCGAGGGGCTCCCGCCGTAAAAGATCTCGCGGAAGATGCGCCACGAGGGTGAGAAGTCGCGCCAGCGTATGCCGATGTTTTGCGGGCGGTGGGAGAGGCGGACCAGGATGGCGAACGAAACGGCCTGGCCCACGACGGTGGCGATGGCGGCACCGGACACGCCCATGTGGAAGACGAAGATGAAGAGGGGATCGAGCACGCAGTTGAGCACGGCACCAGCCACGATGCCATACATGGCGAGCGAGGCGTTGCCTTGCAGGCGCATTTGGTTGTTCAGCGTAAGCGATGCCGTGAGGAAGGGGGCGCCGAGCAGGATGATGCTCATATACGACTCGGTGTAGGGCAGGATGGTGGGCGTGCTGCCCAGCCATATCGACAACTGGTGGCACAGCAGTTCGCCGATGATGAGGAAGACCACGCCGAAGAAGAGCGAGAAGAAAAAGCCCGTGGAGGCCATGCGGCGGGCGTTGCCGTGGCGTTTGGCACCCAGCTCGCGCGAGATGTAGTTGCCCGAACCGTGGCCGAAATAGAACCCGAAGGCCTGCATGAAGAACATGACCGAGAAGACAATGCCCACGGCGGCGGTCGACTGGGTGTCGATTTGTCCCACGAAGAAGGTGTCCACCATGTTATATATGCTCGTCACCAGCATGGTGATGATGGTGGGCACGGCCATGGTGCCGATGACACGATGCACGGGAGCCGTGGTGAGAAATTGATAATTGTCTTCTTGATTCCTCATTCTGATTGCAAAAATACAAAAAAATATTCTATTACGTTACGATGCGTTGCCTTTTTCTATTACACGAAGGGGCTTTGTCGCCCATAGGCCGCCAAAGGTGAGGGCGCCGTTGAGCATGAGCAGCTCGTAGCCGAAGTGGTAATCCCAAAGGGACTGGGCGCCCAGGTCGAGGGCTAGGCAGAGTAGGGGCGAGGCTATGCAGATGAGGGGTACCAGCCGGTCGGCCACGGGGCGGTGGGTGAGTAGGCCGAAGGCGAACAGGCCGAGCAGGGGGCCGTAGGTGTAGGAGCAGAGTATATAGATGGCGTCGATGACGCTCGTGCTGTTCAGAGCCTTGAAGGCCAGGATGAATCCGACGAAGATTACGGCTACGCCCACGTGGACCCATCGGCGCAGGCGCTCGTCGTGCTGCCGCCCCATGATGTCGACGCAGAAGCTGGTGGTGAGGGCCGTGAGGGCGGAGTCGGCCGACGAGAAGGCCGCGGCCACCACGCCGATGGTGAAGAGCACCACCACCAGTGTGCCCAACCGCCCCGTGGCGGCAAACATGGGCAGAAGGTCGTCGCCGTGGACGGGGAGGGGCGTGCCGGTGCGGGCGGCGAGCTGGGCGAGCAGGATGCCCAGTGAGAGAAAGAGCAGATTGGCCGGAACAAAGGCGAAACCATAGGTGCACATGTCTTTCTGGGCGTCGCGCAGGCTCTTGCAGGTCAGGTTCTTTTGCATCATGTCCTGGTCGAGTCCCGTCATGACAACGGCCACGAAAATGCCGCTGAGGAATTGCTTCCAGAAGTTTTGGCGTGTCACCCAGTCGTCGAAGACGAACACGCGGCTGCGGGCGTCGGACAGGATGGCGCCGGCGGCCTCGCCCAGGTCCATGTGGAGGGCCGACACCACGTGCGCGATGATGAGCGTCAGGGCGGTAAACATGCAGAGGGTTTGAAAGGTGTCGGTCCATACCAGGGTCTTGATGCCGCCCCGCCGCGTGTAGAGCCAGATGAGCAGGACGAGCCCCACCACCGTCACGGGGAAGGGTACGCCGACGGCATCGAGCACGAAGTGCTGCAAAATGATGCACACCACATAAAAGCGGACGGCGGCGCCGGTCATCTTGGAGAGGAGGAAGAACGATGCTCCGGTCTTATAGGAGCGGCGTCCCAGCCGTCTGAGCAGATAGGTGTAGATGGTGGTCAGGTTGAGCCGGTAGTAGACGGGAAGCAGCACGAAGGCGATGACGAAATAGCCGAAGATGAAGCCTATGCACATTTGCAGATAGGTCATGTCGGACGTGAGCACCATGCCGGGAACGCTCACAAAGGTGATGCCCGAGATGCTGGCGCCCACCATGCCGAAAGCCACCATGTACCAGGGCGAGCGCCGGTTGCCACGATAGAAGGTGTCGTTGTCGGAACGGCGGGCCGTGAGCCGGCTCAGCAAGAGGAGGGCCGCAAAATAGAGTAGGATGGTTATGACGATGATCATGTGTATAAATTTGTGCAAAGATAACAAAAAGAAACAAAATTTGTCGGCTTTATGTAGGAAATAAACTTTCTTTGTAGAAATCTATACTATACCCGAATACCTATGAGAACACTTTTGACGTGGGCTTGGTCCTGCTGTTTGTGGTCCTGCTGCCTCTCCACGTCATGACCCGAAACAGGTGAGGCAGAACACGGGAATGTATTGACATCGGGCGCACCCGCCGGGTGTGTGGGCAGATGTGAAACCTGACGCGTCGCCTGACGAGAATCTGGCCATGTGGCCGTGCGGCTCGGGCCTACAGGCCGCGAGCCTTATAGATGGTATCCTTGGCCGCGTTGATTTCCTGAAACTTCTTCTCGGCCGCCTTGCGCACGTCCTCGCCAAGCGCCGCAACGCGGTCGGGATGGTTCTTCAGCGCAAGTTTGCGATAGGCCTGCTTCACCTCTTCGTTACTGGCATCGGGCGCAACGCCAAGCACCTTGTAGGCTGCCTCCAGGTCGCTTTCGCCCTGTTTCAGGTTGAGCATCGATTCCAACTCGGCCATTTGCAGTCCCAGATTGGTCGTAATTTCGCGCAGGGCTTGCACTTCCTTGGGCGACACGTTGCCGTCGGCTTGGGCGATAAGCACCAGGTAGTTGAGCAGCTGGAGGCGTTCCTCGTAGGTCATTCCGGCCGAGATTTGCCGGCAACTGTCTTGAATCACCGTGCGGTATTGGGCCTCGCCCACCATGTCTTGCTGCTGGAAGAGTTTCAGCATGATGTCATTGCCCTGTTCTACGGCTGATTGGCCGAAGCTGTTGCGCAAGAAACGCCTTACGAACTCCATCTCGGAATGCATCACCTTGCCGTCGGCTTTGATGATATACGACGATAGAACGAGCAGCGAAAAGAAGAACGCGTTGCGTTGTCCCTCGTTCTGTCGTTGTTGCGAAGTGTAGTCATGGGCTTGAGTTCCCGTTGAGGTGGAATCCTTGGCCGGGTCATCGGTAGCCTTGTCGAAGAGCGTGCCCAGGGCATATCCGGCCAATGCGCCTAGCACGCTGCCCGTAGTGATGAAGCCGAGAAAGCCGCCAATCCATTTTCCTATTGCCATAATCTGTTGTTGTTAAAGATTCTGATAGTCTGGAATGTCCTCCAGAAATCTATATTTTTGTTGTTCGTAATCCATCTTGCAAATATAGTGTTGTAGTCCGTTGGACACCACCAGATAGTCTACGCGAAGCAGAAGGTTGTAGGCCGAGACTTGGTCGAACACCTTTTGCGTGATGGCGATGGAGGGGGCCTTGTATTCCACAATCATCTTGGGTTGCAGCTGGGACGAATAGAGCACCGTGTCGGCACGCAGCGTCTTGTCGCCCACACGGAGCTGGACCTCGTTGGCCAACAGGGCCTGGGGGTAGTGCTTGTGGTCGATGAGGAGGTGCACGAAGTGCTGCCTCACCCACTCCTCGGGAGTCAGCGCCACGTAGCGTCGCCTAAGTACGTCGAAGATGTTGGGGCGACGGCTTGTGCCTGAGAGGCGCACGGGATAGTCCGGCAGATTCAATCGTTCCATTTTTTCTCTTCTTGGCAAAAGAAGTGGGGCCGAAGAGCAAAAAGGAATCAAATCCTTTTGTTTTGTCTTAGGATTACACTACCTTTGCAAATGTGCATTACGGCACAAAGATAATAAAAAAAATCCAATGGCTGAAAAAAAAAGCGGACCATCTTACACTTCTATCCTCGGCGACTTGAAAGCGGGCAAATATGAGCCCGTATATTTGCTGATGGGCAACGAGTCGTATTACATCGATAAGATTGCGGACTACATTGCCGAGCATGCGTTGCAGCCCGAGGAGCGTGATTTCAACCAAAACATCTTATATGGACTTGATGTGACCAGCGCCCAAGTGGCCGACCTTTGCAAAGGCTATCCGATGATGGCGTCGCGGAGGGTGGTCATTGTGAAGGAGGCGCAAAACCTTCGCGGATGGGACCCCATCGAAAAATACTTGCAACGGCCGGTGAAAAGTACCGTTCTCGTGATTTGTTATAAGAACGGAAGCATCGACGGAAGAAAGAAAGTGGTGAGCCTGACCAGGTCCGTGGGGGTGGTGTTTGAAAGCAACAAGATCAAAGACTATCAACTCACGGGATTCATCTCGGGCTATCTGAAAGAGAAGCAGGCCACTATCGACCCGAAGGCCAACCTGATGATTGCCGATCACGTGGGGTCCGACTTGAGTCGGCTTTTTTCCGAACTCGACAAGCTCTTAATTTCCATGCCCGACAATCATCGTCACATCACACCGGAGATTGTGGAGAAAGAGATTGGCGTGAGTAAGGAGTTCAATAATTTTGAACTTCAGGAGGCCATCATCAACAAGGATGTTTTTAAAGCAAACCAAATCGTGAAATATTTTAACAGCAACCCTAAGGCGGGATCGCTTTACGCTTCACTCCCTTTGCTGTTCTCTTTCTTCCAAAATTTGATGATTGCCTACTATTGTCCACAACGGAACAATCCGCATGCCTTGGCGAACTTCCTCAATTTGAGAAGCGAATGGGCTGTGAAAGGCTACATCACGGGAATGAAGAATTACTCGGGTGTCAAGGTGATGCAAATCATAAACAAGATGCGCGAGGTGGATGCCAGCAGCAAGGGACTCGACTCTAATACCAACGCTGGTGAGCTGATGCGCGACTTGATCTACTTCATCTTGCACTGAAAGGGTAACACCTTTATATATATAAGAGAGGGCTTTTTCCTATCAAGGGAAGAAGCCCTCTCTATATAATAGGTGTGGCCTTTCCCCTCTTCGGGAGTATTTTGAGGATGGAAAACGCCCCGATCAGAATCTTCCAGGGGAATTCCCTTTTCCTGGAAAGTGGGAAAACACGCATCTTCTGGTAAGGCGGAATACCCACCAAGAAAGCACTCTGCGCTTCTGCTCTCTGGTGGAAAATCAGGTTGAAACAAACCGGGAAAAATTAAATCGAACCTTTTTTGAGGATTTTGCAAGGCCATCTTTACGTGTCTTATCACCTTAGAAACGGGCTAAAACCATCAAATTGCAATCTCCGAGTTTGCAATTTGATGGTTTCTTTTTCTAGAAGATTAAATTTCCTAATCCCAATTTTATCGCCTTAAAGTACTCAAAATGGGAGGTTTAGCTCAAAAAAAAGGCTTTTTTCAGGGCCTCAAAATGAGAAAACTGATGGCCGGTTCGGAATTCCTAAAAAATGGAGAAAAAGGGTTTTCGAAGCCCTCCGAAATTTAGTATTTACTTTATTTAAGTTTTTAAAAACAAAATCAAAGATTTAAAAACATAAATCGAATTTACATCTCAAGTTTAAAATAAGAAATCTAAAAGGATGAAGAAGAAAACTTTTAAATATAAAACATGAGATTAAAGAAATAGAACTTTAGAAGCATAAATATAAATGAATAATCATGCACAAGATGCGGTTTTGCCAAAATTGATTGAGAATCAGTGTTTTATGATAAAATTACAGGAATCTTTTCGAAAATAAACGAGATGGAATCCACTCTATAGAAGCGTTTTTAGGCGATTTTTGAGATTATATAGGATATTAACCCCCACATAACCAGTATTTTATGCAGAAATACCGAACAATTTCATTTTATAGATTTAAAGAGTTGAATTTAAAGGTTAGAAAGTAAACTTTAAGAACTTAAAATCGTTGTATTTATGATTTAAAACTTTGAAAGTTAAAATCTAAATTCAATCTTATAAAAACCTTGGAATTAAGTTGGAGAATTCAAATTTATGTTTTACCTTTGTAAAATGAAAGCCAAACGGCCCTTAAAGGCCTTTCGGACAAAACTCCAAGGATATGAAAGAGAGAATTAAGCAGCTCATGGATAGCCAGCATATGAACCAGCAGACCTTCTCGCAGTATACGGGAATCTCACCGGCCACCCTGAGCAATGTCATTGCCGGAAAGCAAAACCCAACCCTGAAGACCATAGAGGCCATCAAGAAGAAGTTCCCCACCCTGAACCTCGATTGGTTGATGTTTGGAAGCGGGGAGATGTTTCCAACTTCCCATCACTCGACCGATGGGTCAGACGCGTTGACTTCCTCTCCTACTCCGTCGGGCCCTGTAGAGACCGCTATCGACTTTGAGGGGGGGCCAGAAGCGTCAACAGCACCCCCGTCCAGGCCTTCAAGAATGGATGATGTAAATCGCACACCCAATATTCCACCTAAAATAATCATCAAGGAAGTTGACAAAAAGCAACGAAAAATAAAAGAGATAAGAGTCTTTTACGATGATCAGACGTGGGAGACTTTTGTCCCACAAAATTCATAATGTATCAGATGAGGCCATGTCGACTTAGTCACGACATGGCCTCATTTGCAAGGCGGCCTTTCTACTTTGGAATCCAAGAAAGCATAGTCATAAATTTTTGTCCGTAAATTACAGGGAAATTTAACACTTCCCGACCTTGCAAT